>JAFVTI010000003.1 GCA_017503325.1 Clostridia bacterium
CAACGCACCCACCCTCGTAGATCCTCAAAACGCTTGCAGCGTTTTGACTTTCAAAAATCAGCAATTTATTGCAGATTTTTGAAAGTTCGACTCACAAACATCCGCACAGGGATGTTTGTTCGCTCAGGATGACACGAGGGGAATTGTGCTTTTCCCGCTTATTTCTCAGCCCCTTCGGTTTGTTTTTTTGTTTTTACTTAACCAACACCACAACGCATCCGGTGCTGCCCTTATGGATCTTGGAGCCTTCATAAGTCAGCTCGTCGCATGCGATCAGCTCCTCGCCCGTCGCGCCGGGGGCTGCGTAAAGCTCTGCGCCCTCGGGGATCTTTGTGCAAATGTCCACCACGGGAGCGTTGGAATCGATCATCCAGCCCATGCGGTAGCCGTCGGGCAGGCGGCAGTCCTCCAGGATGCCAAACGCCGTATTGGCGGGTTGTTCGGTCACGGTATACGTTTTGCCGTCTACTGTGATGCCACAGGTGTTGTCTCCGCGGAATGCGATCAAGTCCCCGTCTTCGCCCAGGCGATACTGCAAAAACCGCTCACCGCGATAGGTGATCTTGTGTCCATCCAGCGAAAAATCGGAAAAATCAAGCGATGTGGGTACCAACAGAGCGTAGCTTTCCATGAATTTCGCGTCGTCCTCTCCGCGGCGTCTGAACATACCCAGCGGCCAGAGCTCCTTCATGGAGTGGTAGTGGCGGCAGATCGAATACGCACCGTTGGGGAACTGCGTCGCGAAATATTCGGTCTTGCGCGAAATTGTATCGGGGCTGTCGGGGCAAGTCTTGCCGCCATACGCGCCGAGTGCTTTGAGCACGTCAAACAGCGTCGAGGGTGCGTCGCCCGATTCACCCGATTGGTCGTCACGCAAGCGGCAGCCAAGGTAGGTGACCGTACCCTTGCCGTACGTGCGGCTTGCACCGATCAGTTGGTCGTTTGCATACGCCACGGGCGTCGTGCCGTCGCATGCCACGATGGCGTAGATCCTGTCGGGCAGCATGGCTGTGGGTACGCGCATGGGCGCGACATCTGAAAGCGGGCCGACAAAGCGCACGGAGTCTGCCGTGCCGCCCTCGGTCACGGTCTGCACTGCACTAAGGCCGAACAAGTCCAGCCATGCTGCGGGCACGTTGCCCGAGTCGTCAACAGGCGGTGCTGCGTTCCAGATCACGCGTCCGCCTGCGCTTGCAAATTCTGCAAGCAGAGCGACAAATGCGGGATGATAGAAGGGCTCAAAGCCCACGACAACGGTATCGTACGAGCAAATTCCCAGCGCAAGCCTGCCGTTTTCCACCTTGCCAAGCGCCGTGATGCGGTCGGCAGGGCAGTAGTTGGCGTAAGCGTACTGCACCATCCAGCTGCCAAATCGCTCCTCGATCATGGTCAGATCCTTGGGGTAAACGTACAGAACCTTGGCGTCGCGCGGGCGGTTGTAGGTCACGATGCCCTCGCGCGGGATGTGCGAGCCAAAGCCGTTTTGCACGCAGGACATGCGCCTTCTCGCCTGGTCGGGGAAGCCCCACGCGCCCCACAGGCAGACCTCGTTGCGGTTGAGCGAGCCGAGAGAGGCGGACATCGCACCGCCGTAGTAGTTGCGGTCAAACCAGCCGCTCTCGCAAAAGTCGGTGCCGCCGTAGGAGAAGTAGTCGTTCCATTTGAAATAGTCGTAGCAGCCCGAGATCGCCTCGCGGATGGTGCTGGAGTATACGTAATCGGGGGAGTAATCGTATGCACAGTAGCCGTTGATGGTGGCAAGATTGAACATACCCTCATGGCCCGGGCCGTATTTGTCGCAGGTGGGGGATTCCTGCCAGGTTGCGTGACCCACGCAGAAGGGATCCCAGCCTGCGTTTTTGACGTAGGTGTCGCGAATGTAATCTCTTGCGTCGCAGCAGAGGTGCACGACGCGATCCGAGAGCATTTCAAAATACGTCTTGCGCAAGCGGAAGGTGCGTGCAAGGTCTGCCTTGGTGCTGCCCAAGACGTGCTGGGTGTGTGAGCGGCCAAGTACGGTGCGATCGGTGTGCATGTCGTAGCCGAAATAAATCAGCGCGCGGTCAAAGTCGGCAAAGAGGGGATCGATCTCTGCAAGTTCGGCTTCGAAATTGGGTGTCATATAGCGCGTGGGAATCTCGTAAGGCCCGAAGTGCGAGCCCAGATCCCAGTCAAACTGAATGTGCATTTCATCGGAGTAGAGCTCCATGAATTCCACGCCCTTTTCGCGGTACATGTCAATGACGCGGTGCACGTACTGCACGGCCTCGGGGTGGAAGTAGTCCATCTCGGGCGTGTCCACGTAAAGCACGGCAAAGACGCGATTGCCGGGCAGGGCGGTCTTGCCCCGGAGCTCCATGTGCTTGTCCCCGAAGTATTGGCTGAGCTCCCAAGAATCATGCGAGAGCGTGCAGGTGTAATCCTCGGCGGGGATTTCATGGATGGATGCGGGATCTACGACTAAGTAGGGGGTGCCGTTATCCTGCTCGGTGTAGGCAAACAGGCGGGCGCGGACAAACTCGGGATACACGTAGCCCTTGTTGTTGCACCATTTTTCGCTGAGCATCGCGGCAAAGGAGAAGGTGCCGTCGGGGTTGAGCAAGCCCTCCGAGAAAAAGCGGTGTTGGCCGCCCACACCCATATCTTGCTTGAAGGTGCGGCCAAGGTCGAGCGGATTGGTTACGCTTGCACCGATGCCCATGCCGTAGGTGGCGGCAAAATCCGAGAGCTTTTTGGTGCAGTCAATGAATTCGGGATGCGTCAGATGCAGCTCGCGCTCACCGCCGCCGAAAAAGTGGTCGTGGAAGAAGGTCAGGATCTGCGTCTTGCGCTTTTTTGCGCGCTCGCATACGTCCATAAAGGATGAGGACTCGGGTGGGGCCTGGTCGTTCATTTGCGTGGGGACGTATGGCTCGGTGGGGGTGTTTGCATACACTCTGAGCTTGTCGTCCTCGGTCAGCAAAATGTCTTCGCGTCTGACCGCGCATCGCAAGGGCGCGTTTTTCTTTAAGCTTGGCATAGGTACCTCCGTTTTGATGATTTGGGGATGCTCTTTGATTTTATTATAGCAGAAAAGCACAGCGAATGCAATGCTTTTTTGCATGCCATGCACCCAAATCCGCATGCAGGACTTGCATTTTCGGAAAACCTGTGTTATAATGTACTCGGTGCGCAAGCACCCGTAGGAGTGCCACACGGTGGCGGTTGGCTTTCTCGATCCCGAGGAAGTGTCAATCTTTTTTGTTTGCCTTCCTCGAGCATGAGGGAGGTGATGCCAATGTACATGACTTGGGAAGTCTTTTTCCAATTTTGCACGGTTATCCTTGCAATCATCGGTCTTGTCATCAGTATTCATAATAACAAAAAAAGATAACCGCCCTCGACGACCAATCTGAAGCGGTTATCTTTTTTGATAATTCAGTAAGGAAGTCAACCGTTACCGGTGCTCCTACGACATTATTATATTCGATATTTTTCGTTTTGTCAACCCCTTGCGGGTTGTTTTTTTGTATTATGGCGCATGTGACGCTGCCATGATTGCTTTTTTGTCCGCCATGCACCCAAATCCGCATGCAGGACTTGCATTTTTCGTGAGGTCGTGCTACAATAACTTTAGACATTAGTTTCGATATATAAAGGAGGTAAGCCATGGATATATGGCAAGTTGTCAAAAAGTTGTTTGGCTCTCAAAGAAAGACGGACACCCCTAAAAGTGTGGAGAAGAATAGAAAAGAAACAGACCTCGACAATGTGAAAATTTTCAAAACTGAAATCACAACTAAAGATTCAAAGGAAAAAATTGAAGAAGCAAAAATATTGTCCAATAATGCTGTTTTAAGCAAAAATGGATTGAAACCTTATGAGATATTGATGATCTATTATGCTCCAAAGATTGAGATAGGTCAAAATGAGTTTCAACAATTTTGGCTGTATGAGTACGGGGTAGAGAATCCAAGTGATTGCTTGGATAAATTGTGTGAAATGGGGTTTGTTACTCACGGATCGGCCATAGAATCATTGGATCTATTAACAATATCCGAATTAAAGAATATTCTCAAGCAAACTCAAAATAGTCAAACAGGGAACAAAACTGCATTAATTGAGAGAATAAAAGAAAAAATAAGCAGAGAGAATATTGAAATATTGATACCGAGAAAATTCTTTTCAATTACCGAGAAAGGTGAGAATGAATTAAAATCAGAGCAATATGTGATCTATTTTCACAAAAAGAAAACAGCATATGGAATGTCCATGTGGCAAGTAAATGAACAACTACAGAATTATCCCCATAGATTATGGAGAGATATCATTTGGCGGAATTTAAATCAAGGCACTGAATTTGCACTTACTGAGAAGAAAAAAGGCATATTCTCGCCATATGCAAATAATCGTTATATGATGTGCGATTTTTTGATTGAGGAAAATAGAAATCTGGATACTGCGCTGAAATTATTAATTGAAGCAATGTTTTATGATATAAATTTTGTTTCTTTGGAAAACTTTAATAAGGAATTACAAGCTTATGAGTTTATAACCCAATATTCATCGAATATGGAAAGAGAAAAACCTGTTTTAGAATACCCACATTTGAGTCCTCATACAGTTGATAATCTCAGAATACTGCAAAATAGATTAAATTATTCTGATGAAGAATTGTATGAAGCAATTTTTACCGATCTTAATTCATACAAGATAGCCGGAATGAGATTTTCCGTGGAAGAATTGCTTTCGATAATAACAGCAGAACATCAAAAATTATAAACAATTCCCAAAAATAGGATATGTGACCCAAAGTAAGGAGATGTCCTGCGAGGATGTTTGCTTTGTGAAAGGGTTTGCAACTAACGGACTTGAGAATGTGTAGTTTTATAAGAAAACAGTAAGAGATCAAACCTCTCATTATCGCAAACAAAAAGCACCTGCCGTGTGACAAGTGCTTTTTGTTTTTTGCTTATTTCGACGAATCCGTAGGTTCTACTTGCATTTTCTCATCACTCGTGTTATAATAATATGAATAACTATTTTTTCAGAGGATACACAAGACATGATAGACGCACAAAGCTTACACGAAATACAAAAGCGCCGCACGTTTGCCATTATCTCGCACCCTGACGCAGGTAAGACCACGCTGACCGAAAAGTTCTTGCTTTACGGCGGCGCGATCCAGACCGCGGGCTCGGTCAAGGGCAAGCACAGCGACAAGCACGCCGTTTCCGACTGGATGGAGCTGGAGAAGCAGAGAGGTATCTCGGTTTCCTCGTCCGTGATGCAGTTCAACTACAACGGCTACTGCATCAACATCCTGGACACCCCCGGACACCAGGACTTCTCGGAGGATACCTACCGTACGCTGATGGCTGCGGACAGCGCGGTCATGGTCATTGACGCGGCAAAGGGTATCGAGGCACAGACCCGCAAGCTGTTCAAGGTCTGCGCCATGCGCGGCATTCCGATCTTTACCTTTATCAATAAGTTAGACCGTGAGGCGCGCGATCCTTTGGATCTGCTTGACGAGCTGGAGCAGGAATTCGGCATCCGCACCTATCCCATGAACTGGCCGATCGGCTGCGGCGTGGATTTCAGGGGCGTGTATGACCGTGAAAAGAAGCAGATTCTGACCTTTGACAACTTCCACGGCGGCCGTAACAGACTGCAGGGCATTGCGGTGGATTTTGACGACACAGAGCGTCTTGACGAGCTGATCGGCGAGCGACTTCGCGAGAATTTGACCGAGCAGATCGAGCTTCTGGACGTGGCCGACTTTGGCTTTGATCTTGACGCAGTCCGCGCGGGCAAGCTCTCGCCCGTATTCTTCGGCTCGGCACTCAACAACTTTGGTATCGAGCCCTTCTTGGAGAGCTTTTTGCAGATGACCACCGCACCCCTGTCTCACAAGGCGGGAGAGGTGGAGATCGAGTCCGGCGACGAGAGATTCTCGGCGTTCGTGTTCAAGATCCAGGCCAACATGAACAAGGCGCACCGCGACAGAATTGCCTTTATGCGTATCTGCTCGGGCAAGTTTGAGCGCAGTAAGGAATATTTCCACGTGCAGGGCGGCAAGAATATCAAGCTTGCGCAGCCGCAGCAGATGATGGCGCAGGAGCGCGAGGGCGTTGAGGTGGCGTATGCGGGAGATATCATCGGCGTATTTGACCCGGGCATCTTCTCAATCGGTGACACCATCTGCCAGCCCGGTATGAAGATCACGTACGAGGGCATTCCCAACTTCACGCCCGAGCATTTTGCCTACGTGGAGCAGATCGATTCCATGAAGCGCAAGCAGTTTGCCAAGGGCATGAATCAGATCGCGCAAGAGGGTGCGATCCGTATCTTCTTTGAGCCGAATTCGGGTATGGAGCGCGTGATCGTGGGCGTCGTGGGCGTGCTGCAGTACGACGTGCTCAAGTTCCGCATGCAGACCGAGTACGGCGTGGGCTATATTCAGCGCGAGATCCCGTACGACATCATTCGCTACGTCAGCGGCAAGGACGGCAAGGAGATCGATCCTTCAAAGCTCAAGCTGTCTGCCGAGACCAAGTGGATTCAGGACGTGCGCGGCAACGATCTGCTCCTGTTCCCCGGAAACTGGGCGGTGACCTGGGCATTGGAGCATAACGAGGATCTGGAGCTGTTGCCTTACGGAAGCAATGCGTAAATAAATGCAAAATTGATTGAAATATAGGAGGATATACGAATGGGTATTATCAAAGCAGCGATGCACGCCGTGGGCGGTGCACTTGCAGATCAATGGCTGGAGGTCATTGAAGCCGACTCCATGGGCGAGGGAACCGTCTTTACCAAGGGCGTGACCGTTCGCAGAGGCGACAAGAGAAACAACAATAAAAAGGGCAGTGAGGACGTGATCTCCAACGGCTCGATCATTCACGTCTATCCCGGTCAGTTCATGATGCTGTTGGATGGCGGTAAGGTGGTGGATTATACCGCCGAGCCCGGCTATTTCAAGGTGGATAATTCCTGCGCTCCCTCGCTGTTCGGCGGCGAGTTTGGCGATGCGCTCAAGGATACCTTCTCGCGTGTCAAGTTCGGCGGCGTGCCGTCCTACGCGCAAAAGGCGTACTTTATCAATCTGCAGGAGATCAAGGGCATCAAGTTCGGCACGCGTGCGCCGGTCAACTATTTTGACAATTTCTACAATGCCGAGCTGTTCTTGCGCGCACACGGCATGTATTCGATCAAGATCACCGATCCCCTCAAGTTCTACACCGAGGCACTGCCCAAGGGCGCGGATCGCGTGGAGATCTCTACCATCAACGAGCAGTATCTCTCCGAATTCTTAGAGGCGCTGCAGGCAGCCATCAACCGCATGTCGGCGGACGGCATCCGCATTTCCTACGTGGCAAGCAAGTCCCGCGAGCTCTCGACCTATATGGCAAACGAGCTGGATGCAGACTGGAAGGCTCTGCGCGGCATGGAGGTGTTGTCGGTCGGTATTGCCAGCGTTTCCTACGACGAGGAAAGCAAGAATCTGATCAATATGCGCAACCAGGGTGCAATGCTGGGCGATGCATCCATCCGCGAGGGCTACGTGCAGGGCGCAATGGCGCGCGGCTTTGAGGCTGCGGGCAGTAATGCAAACGGTAGTGCGCAGGCCTTTATGGGCATGGGCATGGGGATGAATGCGGGCGGTGGCTTTATGGCTGCTGCAAGCCAGACCAACAATGCGCAGATGGCACGTGACGCAGAAGAGAAAAAGGCTGCTGCAGAGGCTGCGGCAAGCGGCTGGAAGTGCGCTTGCGGTGCTATCAATCAGGGCAAGTTCTGTCCCGAGTGCGGGGCTAAGAAGCCCGAGGCAGCGGCCGGCTGGACGTGCGCCTGCGGTGCTGTCAATACGGGCAAGTTCTGCTCCGAATGCGGCGCAAAGAGACCCGAGGAAAGCAGCTGGTTCTGCACCGAGTGCGGACATAAGAATGCAAGCACGGCCAAGTTCTGCGCCGAGTGCGGTGCAAAGCGCGCGTAATTTATGATCGATATGGAACAAACGACAGTCACGTATTCTTGCCCAAATTGCGGCGCGGGCCTTGTGTTCGACGCCGAAAAGGGCAAATTTGCCTGTGAATTTTGCTTGTCGGAATTTGCCAAAGACGAGCTGGACGCTGCGGGCAGTGCGGAGCAGGCGCGCGAGAGAGAGGCGCGGGATGAGGATTTTCGCGCGCAAATGCGTGCGTATTTCTGCCCCTCCTGCGGCGCGGAGGTCATGGCTGACGGCGAGACCGTGGCGGATTTCTGCTACTATTGCCACAATCCCGTGGTGCTCTCGGACCGGCTTTCGGGCGCATTCCGTCCCGACCGCGTCATCCCGTTCAAGTTTGGCAAACAACAGGCCATTGAAAAGTTTTTGAAATATGCCAAGAGCCACCGCTACGTGCCGCGTGACTACTTCTGCGCCGAGCAGGTGGATAAGATCACGGGCGTATATTATCCCTTCTGGGTCACCGACGCGGATTCCTCCGCCGCCCTGACCGCAGAGGGCACGCGCATCCGTACCTGGATCGTGGGAAACGTCAAGTATACCGAGACCACGCGCTTGGAATTTGAGCGCGAGGGCGAGATCCATTTTGAGGACATTGTGTCCAGCGCGCTTTCCACCGAGGATAAGGAGATGCTGGAGGGCGTGCTGCCATATCCATCCGAGGCGCTGGAGGAGTTTTCCGCGCCGTATCTGACCGGCTTTGTGGCCAAAAAGCGCGACGTGGAGCGAGACTCGCTCAGCGAAGAGGTGCGCGAGAAGATGCAGGATTATGCGGACCGCCTGCTGCGAGGGACCATCAGCGGCGAGGTGCCCAAGACCGCTCCCCGACTGGATATCCACCAAAGCCACTGGGAATATGCGCTGATGCCCGTGTGGGTGCTGACCTACCGCGACAAAGAGGGTAAGGTCTATAAGTATGCCATGAACGGCTATACCGGCAAGGTGTACGGTGAATTACCCATCAGTAAATTCAAGCTGGCAGGCACGTTTGCCGCCATCATGGCTGCCGTTGCGGCAGTAGTCTTTGCTGTGGGGTGGTTGCTGTTATGATGAAAAAGATTTTATCTGTTCTGATGCTTGGCATCCTGCTCTGCGGCATTTTTGCGCTTGGCGCGAGTGCCGAGGAAGAGCGCACGGGCGATGGTCTTACCGGCGTGATCGATGCAAGCGAGCTGCTCAATGAACTTGAGGAGCAAGAGATCAACGAGGCACTTGCCAAGGCAAGCGAGGAGATGGGCATCCCGATCTGCGCTTACGTCTTTGAATACGTCGGCCGCGAGGTGTGGGGCGAGGATTACCTTGCCGCAAGAGGCCTTAGCGAGAACGACGACTTGGTACTTATGATCGTGACCGTGCGTCGCTTTGAGATCAATTACGATCTGTACACGTACGGCGACGCATACTTCAAGATCAACGAAAAGGAAGTTGACTATATTCTGGACGACAACGACGTCTACTATAATATCAAGAACGGCAGGATCGCCGAGGGCCTTTGCGCCTACGCCGCGCTTGCCTCCGAGGCGTACGTCGGCCGACTTGGCGTTTCTTGGGTGTTGATTCTGATCGTCGCGCTGGTCATTGGTGCGATCGCTGGATTTATCAGCGTCAAGAGCATCTCTGCAAGCTATAAGAGAAAGAATCCCTCGCAGTCGTATCCGCTTGACCGCTTTGCAAAGCTGGAGCTGACGCACGAGAGCGACCGCGAGATCGGCAAGTTTGTCACCACCACCATTGTTTCCACGGGCGGCCGTGGCGGACACGGCGGTAGCCGCAGCGGCGGCGGAGGAGGACACAGGGGAGGGAGATAAACCGCGGAGCGGTTTATCAACTGCGCGAAGCGCAATATCACTATACGGCGCAGCCGAATAATATCACTCCGACGCAGTCGGAATATCACTGCGCATAGCGCAATACCACTGTAAAAGAAAACGCCTTGCAATGCAAGGCGTTTTTTTTTATTTGACTTTTCCCACGTAGAACACGCGCTTGAGCGAATCCTTGAGCGGTCCCACGATGGCGATGATGATCAGCATGATGCCGAATATCGCAAGCGTGGCACAGGGGAAGGGAGACCAGATGATGTGTCGTGGCAGCTCAAAGGTCAGGTGAATGAAAAATTCGATCAGCAGCGTCCAGCCGCCAAGCGCGATCAGTCCGCCTCCCACGGTGTAGAGCCTGCCGCGGCGCACGTAGTGGAATACGGTGGTCACGGCGGTCATGATCAGCCCCAGCGTTCCCACGACCGGGAATGCAAAGGACAAAAACCAATTTCCGTCCGTATGCAGATTGATATAAAGCAGAAAGAGAATGATTGAGGCAAAGCTGACGGGCACAAAAATGGCGGGGGTGGTTTGCTTGAACCAAAGGGGCAGAATGACGCAGAAGTAGAATACGCCAAGTCCGCCTGCCACATAGCCTGACCAGATCATATGATCGTTGAGAGAGACGTCAAACATGACGGCAAGGATCGCAACCAGCAAAGAGATGATGGTCACGACAAACAAAATGCCCTTGCGGTTGAATTCCTCGGATTCAAAATCCTTTTTCGGATAGGTGGGCGGTGCCTGCTTGATGGGCACGTCGGGATGGTAGACGCGTGTGCCGCACACGGGACAAATGCTTTGCCCGTCTGTCAGCTCCACGCCGCATTTGATACAGAACATTTATAGGACCTCCTCTCTTGCATTGCTTTGCGCGATGACGTGAATGCCAAGCTCGCGCAGGACCGCGTAAAGGTGCGGCTCAAGCAGCGGCTTTGCGGTGTTTCGCATGATATTGAACATCATTTTTCCCTTGTAGGTGATCAGCGAGGTGTTGTAACGCTGGCTTCTCTGCGTACCCAGCACAAAGTCCAAGCGATCCACGTATCTTTCAAATTCGGCAGGCATGTTGGAAACGCCGAGATTGGAGAAGGTGAAGCAGGATTTGCGCTCGCCCACCGCCTGGTAAACGCCCTTCATGACGAGATTCTTGAGCGGGAGCGGGCAGGCACGGATGAATAAGCTCTTTTCGCTTGAGACGTTTGCCGCAATGATGGCTGCCATACGCTGCGGCGTGATCTGCAGCTTCATCTGGTGCTGCACGCTTTGGCAAAGCGCGGGAAAGTCCACGTCGCCGTATTTGGTCTCCACGCCGGGAATGGTATAAAGAATAAAGTTTCGCAGCGTTTTGGAGGGGAAGATGCTGCGCAGATTGACCGGCACGAAGATCTTGACCGGCTTGTGCTTGGCGGGATTGTGGATCTGCTGCTTTTGCAGCCTGTCGGTCGCCGTCATCAAAGCCGCGGTCAGGTACGCGGTCACGGTCACGCCCTGCTCCTTGGCGCGTGCGCGCACGGTCTCGGCATCTAAGATAAAGGTGGTGTTGGTGCGGAATCCGTCCACCTCGCGCAGGCCGCGGATGGAATAAGCGTCCGTGTCCTTGCGGGACAGGGGGTATTTGCCCGAGTACTTGAAAAAGCTGTCCTCCAGCTCTGCGGGATCGGGCTCCTCCAGACGGTCAAGCACGCCGCTCTCGGGCGGCACCTTGACACCGTATTTCTGGTAGATATATTCGGCCACGAGCGTTTTGAGGAACACAAGGCCGCCGTTGCCGTCGGTCAGCGCGTGGAAAAATTCCACCGAAATGCGCTTGTCATACACGATGACGCGGAAGGCGCACTTGCGGATGTCGTCAAAGGGCATGCGAGCAAGCGGATATGGCTTTTCCTCCATGATCTCGGGCGCGTGCGGGATCTGCTCCAGATAGTACCAGAAAAATCCTGCCTTGACGCGCACGGCGATCGAGGGGAAGCGGCGCACGGTCACGTCAAGTGCCTTGCGCAGCGCGTCCATGTCCACGGACTCGGTCATGGTGGCGGCCAGGCGGAACACGTTGCTCCAGGAGCGCGTGCGGGCAGCTGGGAAGATCTTGGCGGCATTGTCAAGGGCCATCCAGCGCAGCTTTTTCTGGCTGTGCATGCGGGTCTTGATAAACTTGCGGATACGGGTGAAGTCGCGGTCGTAGTCCTTGATGCAGTAAAGCACGTAGCCGTGCCACATTTCGGGCGTGACCACAAGCTCGCTTTGTGCACCCGCGGCAAGCAGACGCTCGTGCAGGCGGGTGGAATCGTCAAGCAGGATCTCGGCATCTCCCACAAAGGTCAGCGAGGGCGGCATGCCGCCAAGGTCTGCAAACAAGGGGGAGAGCAAGGGGTTGGATTTGGCTGCGAGGTCCGCCTCGGGGTCGTCGCAGACTTTGGGGTAGACGTTTTTGCCCGATCCCTTGGTCTCGTCCACTCCATAGGCGTAGCAGTCGGCGTAATATTTCAGCCTTGCGGCGGTCAGCGTGGGGTCGCGCTTTTCGTTGACCGCGTAGGAGTCGGCCGTGCCGGTCAGATCGGTCCAGGGAGAAACGGTGATGATGCCTGCGGGCATGGTGCGCCCCTTGGATTTGAGGGCAAGACAGAGCGAGTAGCAAAGTCCGCCGCCCGCGCTCTCACCGCAAAGGATGATCTGCCCGGGCGCAAAGCCTGCGGAGAGCAGGTAGCCGTAAGCGTCCTCGGCGTCGTCAAGTGCGGCGGGGAAGGGGTGCTCGGGGGCAAGTCTGTACGCGACGCACAGCACACGGATGCCGCAGCGGGCTGATAGGATCGCGGCAAATCCCTTGGCATAGTCGAGGTCTCCGCAGGTATATCCGCCGCCGTGCAAGTAAAGCAGCACGCCCGAGTTGACCTCGTCGCGCGGCTTGATCATGGAGGCGGGCATGGATCCGATGGTAAAGTCCTCAAAGGAGACGTCGTCCTTATGAGAGGCGGACATCAGCTTACCGATCCTGTCCTGCCAGACGCGAATGGTCGAGAGCGAGCAGCCGTCAATAAAGGGCTTGAGCAGCTTCAGACGCGAGCGCAGAATGAGCGTGCCTTTTCTCATGGTGTTGTCTCCTTTCGTTTGATTTTTTCGTAGGGGCGATTCACGAATCGCCCGCACGGGGAAATGATTCAAAATACCAGCTGCTTTGCAGAGGTGGTGCGGCCGGTGTCGGTGTCCACGCAGAACAGCGCAGCGCGTGCGCGTACGCGTCCGTCTGCGACAGAGAAGCGCGCGGGCATATGGTCGCGCAGCATGCGCAGCACCGGCTCGGTTTTTGC
The DNA here is from genome assembly GCA_017503325.1 of Clostridia bacterium. Classification (GTDB taxonomy): domain Bacteria; phylum Bacillota; class Clostridia; order Oscillospirales; family CAG-272; genus SVQP01. The sequence goes on from JAFVTI010000003.1 coordinate 13,119, forward strand.
ACCGATGATGCCGCCCTCGGGGCCTGTCATGCCAAGGTCGGTAATGTACCCCGTGCCGCCGGGCAGGATCTGCAGATCCGCCGTGGGAACGTGGGTGTGCGTGCCGAAAATGACCGAGATTTTGCCGTCAAAGGCGCGCGCAATGGCGTATTTTTCGCTGGTTGCCTCGGCGTGCATATCCAGCACCGCAATATCATATTTGCCCTTTTGCGCGTCTAAGATGCGCTCCAGGGTCAAAAAGGGGTTGTCCAGCGGCGCGAGATTGACCGTGCCCAGCAGATTGATGCAAAGCACGCGCGTGCCGTTTGCGTTGGCGATCGTATATCCGTAGCCCGGATTGGTGGCAGGGAAGTTGGCAGGACGGATGATGACGTCGGGGCGCGCGTCCAGAAATGCGCCCGTGTCGGGGGCGGAGTAGGCGTGGTTGCCAAGCGTGATGATATCCGCGCCAGCGAACAAGAGCGTTTCGGCGTCTGCGCGGCAAATGCCCTTGATCTCGGAGGCGTTCTCACCGTTGACAATGCAAAGGTCTGCGCCAAGCGCCTGCTTTTGCTTGTGGAGCGTTTCCTGCAGGTGGGCAAGGCCGACCTTGCCGACCACGTCGCCCACGGCTAAAATTTTGAATGTCATGCGTTCTCGTCCTGTTCTATGACGGCGGGGTTACCCGTGCCGTCGAATTGGGGAATGACAAATTCTGCGGGCTGCTCGGATGCCTGCACGGATGCCGCCGCGGCTTCTTGGGCATTTGCTTCGGCTGCCACGGGCGCTTCTGCCTGTACTTCAGAGACCTGCACGAGCGCTTCTGCCTGTGATTCAGAGACCTGCGCGGGTGCTGCGGGTGCGGGCTTGCGCAAGCGGCACATGAGAATGATGCCCACGATCAGCATGGGGATGGCGATCACGGCAGCGGCAATGGTGTAAACGATATAGGCTGTATTGAGCCAACCGATCATGGTCTCGTTCTGATAAGGGCCGCCCAAAAATCCTTCCATAATCATGGGGATCAGGTTTGCGGCGTTGAAGCAGAAGTGACCTACGATGCAGGGGTAGATCGAGTCTGTCTTGATAAACAGAATACCCAGCACAAGACCCACGACAAAGGTGTAGGCAACCTGGATGGGTGCGCCGTGCGCAAGGCCGAACAGCGCAGAGGTGATCAGCAGCGCGGCCCAGGTGGGCATTTTGCCCTTGAAGTTGACAAGCGGACCTGCGCGGAATACCAGCTCCTCGATCAGCGGTGCGCCAAAGATGGCTGCTACCGTAAACATGCCTGCGTCCTGACTCATGGAGGACATCATTTCCGTATAGGTTTCGTAGAAGATGCGGAACTCCTCGGCGATCATGGGGTCAAGCGATTCCATAGCGCGCATCAGCATTTCCAGCAGCGCGTTGAGCAGCGATTCGCCCGCAAGCATGATGGCGTTGACGATAAAGTGCAGCGAAAGGCCCATCAGCACGGCCGCAATGATGGCCTTGACGGGGGCTTTGGTAAAGCGGAAGTATTCGGTAAAGCTTCTGCCCTTGCGGTTGAACACAAACCACAGAATCACGATCGCTCCGATGGTGGTCAGCGCAGAGAAGAACATGGCGTATTTCATGGTGGTGTTCGTGTTATCGAAGTTAAACCACTGCAGGATATTGTCGGTGCCGCCAACACCGTTGTAGGTCATTCCCGCAATGATACTGCGAATCAGAACCATGAGGATCAGCCCGACGGACAAAATTGACTGCCCGATGTTCATAAAGGCCGTATAACCGATGGGGAATGCGAGACCCTTGATCACGCCACCCTTGTTTTTCTTTTGCTCCATAAAAAATCTCCTTTCCGAAAGAGATGTACAGTTAATTATATTTTACCATATTCATGCGTCCTTGTCAAGCAGGCGGGAGGGGCGAAAAAGAGCGGGGATTTTGTAAAAAAGACTTGATAATTATTGCGGCATATGATATAATGATATTAAGTATTGAAATCCCCTCAAGGAGTCCGTTATGAGCCACTGTTACATTCCCGAAGGATATAAGCAGGTGCTGGATGCGTACCAGACCCAGCGTGCCATCGAGCATATCAAAACCACCTTTCAGCGCGAGTTTTGTGCCGCGCTCAACCTAAAGCGCGTGTCCGCGCCCTTGTTCGTTGCAAGTGATTCGGGTCTGAACGATAACTTGAACGGCCACGAGCGCCCCGTCGCCTTTGATATTCCCGCGCTGGACGGCAAGCAGGCCGAGGTGGTGCACTCTCTTGCAAAGTGGAAAAGACTTGCGCTTTCCCGCTACGGCTTTGTGGTGGGCAACGGCCTTTATACCGATATGAACGCGATCCGCCGCGACGAGGAGTTGGACAACATCCACTCGATCTACGTGGACCAATGGGACTGGGAAAAGGTGATCACCAAGGAGGCAAGAAACCTCGATTACCTGAAACTGATGGTCAAGGCCATCGTGCACGCCATGTGTGCCACCGAGGAGCAGCTGCAGGTGCATTTTCCGCAGCTGACGGGCAAATTATGCCGTGAGGTCACCTTTGTTACCTCGCAGCAGCTTTGCGATCTGTATCCCGATCTGGCTCCCGAGCAGCGTGAGAATGAATTTACCAAGATCCATAAAACCGTATTTGTTATCGGCATCGGCGGCAAGCTGTCGGACGGCAAGCCCCACGGCGGCAGAGCCCCCGACTATGACGACTGGTCGCTCAACGGTGACCTCTTGTTCTGGGATGACGTGCTGGGTCGCGCGCTGGAGCTTTCCTCTATGGGCATCCGCGTGGACGAGAAGTCCATGGACGAGCAGCTGCGCATCTCGGGCTGCGACGACCGCCGCGAGCTGCCCTTCCATAAGATGCTGCTGGCCGGCGAGCTGCCCTTGACCGTGGGCGGCGGTATCGGTCAGTCCCGCCTTTGCATGCTGCTTTTGGGCTGCGCGCACATCGGCGAGGTGCAGTCGGGCATTTGGGATGAGGAAACGCGCCGCATCTGCGCCGAGGCAGGCGTCAGATTGCTTTGATTTTGAAAATCATATCATCTACATACGTATATACGGAGGGAACATATGACTCTGGTTTTGTTTAACCCCTGTGCAAATAACGGTGATATTGCCGCAGCTCTGGAGGGCGTGCGTGCTTACGCTGCCGCGTCCGACACGGTGGAAAAGGATATGACGCGGGCAGACTTGCGCGCCGAGATCTGTGCGCTTGGCGAAGGTGACCGCGTGCTCATCCTTGGCGGTGACGGCACCATTATGCGACTTGCCAACGCCCTGGACGGTGCGGAGTATGCTGCGCCCATTTACCTGTGGAGGAGCGGAACGGGTAACGATTTTCTGCGCGATCTTGGACTCAACGAGAGCACCGAGCCTGTGCTGCTCAATCCTTACTTAGTCAACCTGCCGCGCGTGGAGGTCAAGGGAAAGGTCTACCGCTACGTAAACGGAATCGGCTTTGGTCTGGACGGCATGGTCTGCGAGGTGACCGATGCGCTCAAGGCAAAGGGAGTCAAGAAGATCAATTACACGGCCGAGTCGATCAAGCTGTTGCTTGGCGGCTTCAAGTGTCCCTCGGGCAGAGTGACTGTGGACGGCGTGACCAAATCCTATAAAAAGATTTGGCTGGCGTCCGCCATGCACGGAAAATATTACGGAGGAGGTATGCGCGTCGCTCCCGATCAGGAGAGAGGCAGCGGACTTCTGACCTGCTGCGTATGGCACACCTCGGGCAAGCTCGCAACGCTGATGCATTTCCCCAAGATCTTCACGGGCGAGCACGTGCAGTATAAAAAGAGCATTGACGTGATCTCGGGTAAGAGGATCACGGTTGAATTTGATACGCCGACGGCATTGCAGATCGACGGTGAGACGGTCAGCGGAGTGACCACTTACACCGCGTGGATCGACTGATCGAGAACGAAAGGATTGCCCGGCGTCATCCGCGCGTTTGTCAAAAATGTCAAAACGCCATCGCAAGAAGTCGTTTTATTTACATTTTTGTGCATTGACATTTTTTGCAAAATGCGGTATAATGGATACAAGGAAATTTCTCCCCGTGACCGGCGGAATGTGAGCTTACACACAGGAGCGGGAAGTAAATGATAGCCGACCGCCTGGGCAATCCTGTCTTAACAGAGAGTTAGGATAGGTTTGCCCTTTTTGTATTTTTACTGAGAAACTGAGAAATGGAGATTATCGGATGAAAAAAATCGCAGTGATCATGGGAAGCGACAGCGATCTTCCCGTTGTGGAAAAGGCCATCAACACCTTAAAGGAATTCGGCGTGCCCTATGAGGCGCACGTATATTCCGCGCACAGAACGCCCGATCAGGCGGCAGAGTTTGCCATGAGCGCAAGAGAGAACGGCTTTGGTGCCATCATCGCAGCAGCCGGCATGGCGGCGCACTTGGCGGGTGCGATCGCAGCCAGAACCACGCTGCCCGTGGTCGGCATTCCCGTTAAGGGCGGTGCTGTGGACGGCATGGATGCGCTGCTTGCCACCGTGCAGATGCCCTCGGGCATGCCCGTTGCCACCGTGGCGCTCAACGGCGCTGTCAATGCAGCCCTGCTTTGCATTCAGATGCTGGCCATCGAGGATGCTGAGCTTGCGGCAAAGCTTGACGCAAAGAGAGCAAAGGATACTGCTGCCGTGCTTGCCAAGGATGCAGCCCTGCAGGAAAAACTGAACGCATAAACACCCACCAACGCACAAACACCCACCAACGCATAGACAAAGGAGAATTTTATGGGAGGATTTTTCGGCATTACCTCAAATAAGGATTGCCTTTTGGACGTGTTCTTCGGAACCGACTACCATTCCCACCTGGGGACGCAGAGAGGAGGACTTGCGGCGTACGATCCCGAGATCGGACTGCAGCGCAAGATCCACAGCATTACCAATGCACCCTTCCGCACCAAGTTTGAAACCATTTTTGACGAAATGTCGGGCATCGCGGCCATCGGCTGTATCAGTGATACCGACCCGCAGCCCATGCTGATCCGCTCGCATCTCGGCACGTATGCCATCTGCACCGTCGGTTTAATCAATAATGCCGAGCAGCTGATCGATCTGTATTTCGGCGGCAGCCGCGGACACTTTGACGCCATGACAGGCGGCAGAGTCAACACCGTGGAGCTGGTTGCTGCGCTGATCGACCAGAAGGAAAGCTTTGCACAGGGCATCAAGTACGCGCAATCACTGATTGACGGCACCTGCTCGATCCTGATCCTCAAGCAAGACGGTCACCTGCTTGCAGCGCGTGACCGTGTCGGTCGTATTCCGGTCATCGTCTGCAAGGGTGAGGACGGCTATGCGGTCACCTTTGAGTCGTTTGCGGCGCAAAAGCTGGGGTATGACCCGGCACGCGAGCTGGGGCCGGGCGAGATCGTGGAGCTTTCGCCCGAGGATGGCATCGTGCAGCTGGCAGAGCCCGGCAAGGAGATGAAAATGTGCTCCTTCCTTTGGTCGTATTACGGATATCCCACCTCCTCCTACGAGGGCGTCAACGTGGAGACCATGCGTTATCGCAACGGAGAGATTATGGCTGAGCTTGATAAGCAGGCGGGGGATGCTCCCGATCTCGATTACGTGGCAGGCGTGCCGGACTCGGGTGTTCCGCATGCAATCGGCTATGCCAACGTCTCCCATACGGCCTACGCGCGTCCGTATATCAAATATACCCCCACCTGGTCGCGCAGCTTCACGCCGCAAAAGCAATCCGATCGCGCCAAGGTCGCGCGCATGAAGCAGATTCCCGTGCACGAGCTGATCGAGAACAAAAAGCTGCTTTTCGTGGACGATTCCATCGTGCGCGGCACGCAGCTCAAGGAAACGGTTGATTTCCTGTATTCCAACGGCGCAAAAGAGGTGCACATGCGTTCGGCTTGCCCGCCTATCATGTATGGCTGCAAGTACCTCAATTTCTCCCGCTCCACGGGAGATATGGAGCTGATCACTCGCCGCACCATCATGGAGCTGGAGGGCACGGACGGCTTCCGCCATTTAGAGGAATACAGCGACGGCTCTACCGAGCGCGGCAAGGCCTTGCGTAAGAGCATCAGCGAAAAATTCGGATTTGCATCGCTGGAATTCCAGACGCTTGAGGGCGTGATCAAGGCTATCGGACTTCCGCCCGAAAAGCTTTGCACCTATTGCTGGAACGGCAAGGAATAAAGGAAAAATTAAGAACTGTTTGATTTCACACATATACTGAAAGGAGCAAAACAACATGCATTCTAACTCCAGATCGGAAAGCTACGCTGCAGCAGGCGTGGATATTACCGCAGGCTATAAGGCCGTTGAATTGATGAAAAAGCACATCGCGCGCACCAAGAACGAGGGGTGCCTTGACGACGTGGGCGGCTTTGGCGGCTGCTTTGGTCTGCCGATTGCAGGCATGGAGGAGCCCGTGCTGGTTTCGGGCACGGATGGCTGCGGCACCAAGGTCAAGATGGCGATTCTGATGGACAAGCACGACACCATCGGCATTGACGCGGTGGCCATGTGCGTCAACGACATCATCTGCGTGGGTGCAAAGCCCCTGTTCTTCCTTGATTATATTGCGTGCGGCAAGAATATTCCCGAAAAGATCGCGGCCATCGTTTCCGGCGTTGCCGAGGGCTGCGTGCAGTCGGGCGCGGCACTCATCGGCGGTGAGACTGCCGAGCATCCCGGCATGATGCCCGTGGAGGATTACGACCTTGCAGGCTTTGCCGTGGGCATTGTGGATAAGAAAAAGATTCTGGATAACACCAAAATGGCAGAGGGTGACGTAGTCATCGCGCTTGCATCCAGCGGCGTGCACTCCAACGGCTTCTCGCTGTGCCGCAAGGTGTTTGAAATTGATAAGAACCCCGAGTCGCTTTACACCCCTTGCGAAGCGCTTGGCGGTAAGAGCATCGCAGAAACGCTGCTGACCCCCACCAAGATCTACGTCAAGTCGATCCTGGCACTCTTGGAGCAGGTGGACGTCAAGGGCATTTCGCACATCACGGGCGGCGGCTTTTACGAGAATATCCCGAGAAGCATTCCCGACGGCCTTTGCGCAAAGATCGACCGCAGCGCGGTACGCGTGCTGCCCATCTTTGATCTGATTGCCAAGACGGGTGACATTTGCGAGAGAGACATGTTCAACACCTATAATATGGGTGTGGGCATGAGCGTGGTTGTCCCTGCAGAGCAGGTGGACAAGGCACTGGAGATCCTGACTGCCCACGGTGAGGACGCGTACGTGATCGGTAAGATCGTCGCGGGCGAGGAGAAGATCGAATTATGCTGAAGTCTGCATTCTGGAGTGGCATTGCCTCGGGCATGCTGGTCGGTATCGGCGGCACGGTGTACCTGTCTTGCGAGAACAAGGTCGTGGGAGCGGTGCTGTTCTCGGTGGCACTTTTGTGCATTTGCCTGTTGGGGCTTTACCTCTATACCGGCAAGATCGGCGTGTTTATGGAAAAGCCGGACAAAAAGAGCGCGCTTGCGCTGCCCGTCGGTCTTGGCGGCAATGTGATCGGCGCTGCGCTGACAGGCGTGCTGACCGCGCTTGCCAAGCCCTCGCTGATCGACGCAGCGCAAAAGGCTTGCACCGCAAAGCTTGAAAACGGCCTTTGGCGCGGACTGATCGCAGCGGTATTCTGCGGCGTGCTGATGTACGCGGCGGTCAAGACCTACGGTGCAAAGGGCACGTTGGTCGGCATCATTTTCTGCATTCCCACCTTTATTCTTTGCGGCTTTGAGCACTCGATCGCGGACGTGTATTATTTCACGGTCGCATCCATGCGCGGCGCATTTGATCCTATGAGAGTGGTGTTCATCCTGGTCGCGGTGCTTGGCAACACGCTTGGCGGCTGGGTGCTGCCCGTGCTGGCAAGGCTTGCCAAGGGAAAGGAGCAGGTGAGTTAAATGCAGAGTTCACAGAATAAAACGCGCATCGCCGTGCTGGTTTCGGGCGGCGGCACCAATCTGCAGGCCTTGATCAACGCGCAAGGACGCGGCGAGCTTGGCGGCGGTGAGATTTCGCTGGTGCTTGCGTCAAAGCCCGGCGTGTACGCCTTGGAGCGTGCGGCCAACGCAGGCATTGAAGGAAAGGTGCTTGCCCGCAAGGAGTATTCCGATGCGGACGCTTACACAAAGGCATTGGTCGAAACGCTGCAAAAGGAAAAGATTGATCTTGTCGTGCTGGCAGGATTTATGATCATCATCGGCGAGGAGATGTATCGCGCATTCCCCAATCGCATCATCAACGTGCATCCCGCGCTGATCCCGTCGTTCTGCGGACAGGGCTTTTACGGCCTGCACGTACACGAGGCGGCACTCGCCAAGGGCGTCAAGGTGTCGGGGGCTACCGTGCATTTCGTTACCCCCGAGTGTGACGCAGGGCCTATCATTCTGCAAAAGGCGGTGGATGTGCACGAGGACGACACCCCCGAGACGCTGCAAAAGCGCATCATGCAAGAGGCAGAGTGGAAGATCTTACCCGAAGCTGTCAGCCTGTTCTGCCAAGGCAGATTAAAGGTGGAAAACGATAGAGTTTATATCCGATAAACCCGTAGGGCGGGGGCTTGCTCCCGCTGCCAAATACCGAAGAACCATTGGCGGGAGTGAACCCCCGCCCTACCAATACGATGCAAATAAGGAGAAAAACATGAAGGTAACTACCATCGCAGAAGAACTGAACTCTCTTGCCTACCACGGCAGAGGCATTATCATCGGCAAGTCGGCTGACGGCAAAAAGGCAGTCACTGCATATTTTATCATGGGCAGAAGCGTCAACAGCCGCAACCGTGTGTTCGTTGCCGAGGGCGACGCTATGAGAACCAAAGCGTTTGACGAATCCAAGATGGTTGACCCCCATCTGATCATTTATTATCCCGTGCGCGTGCTGGGCAACAAGACCATCGTGACCAACGGTGACCAGACCGACACCATCTACAATCTCATGGACAAGCAGATGACCTTTGAGCAGGCGCTGCGTACCAGAGAGTTTGAGGACGACAAGCCCAACTTCACCCCCCGCATCTCGGGCATCATTCACCGCGAGGGCGGCGACATGAATTACGCACTCTCCATTCTCAAGAGTGCTGAGGGTGACGATTCCTCCTGCGAGAGATTTACCTATGCATATTCCACTCCCATCGCGGGCAGAGCAAAGTTTATCCACACGTATGCGTGCGACGGCAATCCGCTGCCCAGCTTTGAGGGCGAGCCCAAGACGCTGGAGCTGCCCTGCGTGGACATCGACGCGCTGACCGATCTGATTTGGACCAATCTGAACGAGGACAACAAGGTATCCCTGTTCGTTCGCTATATTGACCTGGCTACGGGCGAGACCGAGACCAGAATCGTCAACAAGAATCAATAACCCGTAGGGGCGACCTGTGGTCGCCCGCGGGCGACCACAGGTCGCCCCTACTTGCGATGAAATTCCGCAGTATTGTAAGATTGTATTAAGGAGAAATAACATGAAAGAATTTGAACTGAAATACGGCTGTAACCCCAATCAGAAGCCTGCCAAGATCTACATGCACGACGGCAGCGAGCTGCCTATTGAAATCCTTTGCGGCAGACCGGGATATATCAACTTCCTGGATGCATTCAACTCCTGGCAGCTGGTCAAGGAGCTCAAGGCAGCACTTGGTTTGCCTGCAGTTACCTCCTTTAAGCACGTCTCTCCCACCTCGGCAGCAGTCGGCATTCCGCTCTCCGAAAAGCTCAAGAAGGCTTGCTTTGTAGACGATATTCCCGGACTGGACGACTCTTTGCTGGCTTGCGCATACGCAAGAGCAAGAGGCACCGACAGAATGTGCTCGTTTGGTGACTGGGTAGCACTCTCCGACGTGTGTGACGTGACCACCGCGCTCATGATCAAGCGCGAGGTGTCCGACGGTATCATCGCCCCCGGCTACGAGCCCGAGGCACTGGAAATTCTCAAGTCCAAGAGAAAGGGCAATTACAATATTGTTAAGATCGATCCCGATTTCGTGCCCGATGCGCAGGAGAGAAAGCAGGTATACGGCATCACCTTCGAGCAGGGAAGAAACAATTTTGAGATCAACCGCGAGCTGCTTTCCAATATCGTCACCGCAAACAAGGATATGCCCGAGAGTGCTGTCCGCGACCTGATCGTGTCGCTGATCACCCTGAAGTACACCCAGTCCAACTCGGTCTGCTTTGCCGTGGACGGCCAGGCAATCGGCGTTGGCGCAGGCCAGCAGTCGCGCGTGCATTGCACCAGACTTGCAGGCGGCAAGGCAGACACCTGGTTTTTGCGTCAGCATGACAAGGTGCTGAACCTGCCCTTCCTGCCCACGCTGGGCAGACCCGATCGCGACAACGTCATCGACGGCTACATCAACCAGAACGAAGAGGACGTTTGCGCGGACGGCAACTGGCAGAAGTATTTCACCGAGCAGCCCGAGGTCTTTACCCGCGAGGAGCAGAGAGCGTACCTTGATACCATCGACGGTGTTGCACTCGGCTCGGATGCATTCTTCCCGTTCAGCGATAACATCGAACGCGCAAAGAAGAGCGGCGTCAAGTACATTGCAGAGCCCGGCGGCTCGATCCGTGACGATCTGGTCATTGAGTGCTGCGATAAGTACGGCATGGCAATGGCATTCACCGGCATGAGACTGTTCCATCACTAATATACAAGAGGGAAACGAATGAAGTTAATGGTTGTAGGCGGCGGTGGCCGCGAGCATACGATTATTAAAAGGTTAAAAGAGAACAAGAGCGTTGAGGTCATTTACGCGCTGCCCGGCAACGGGGGCATGGCGGGTGACGCTGTGTGCGTGCCCGTGGGCGCAAAGGATCTGGACGGCATCGTGGCGTTTGCCAAGGAGAAAAAGATCGATTTTGCCGTGGTCGCACCCGACGATCCGCTGGTGCTGGGCTGCGTGGACAGACTGAATGAGATCGGCATTCCTTGCTTTGGCCCGACTGCGAATGCTGCCATCATTGAGGGCAGCAAGGTGTTCTCCAAGAATCTGATGAAAAAATACGGCATTCCCACGGCGGCGTACGAGGTGTTCGAGGATATGGACGCCGCGCTTGCGTACGTGAAGGATGCACCCATCCCCACGGTCATCAAGGCAGATGGCTTAGCACTTGGCAAGGGCGTTATCATCGCGCAGACCCGCGAGGAGGCAGAAGGTGCCATCCTCTCCATGATGCAGGATAAGCAGTTTGGCGAGAGCGGCAGCCGCGTGGTCATTGAGGAATTTTTGACCGGCCCCGAGGTCTCGGTGCTGGCGTTTACCGACGGCAAATGCGTCAAGCCCATGGTATCGTCCATGGACCACAAGCGCGCGCTGGACGGCGACCAAGGTCTGAACACGGGAGGCATGGGCACGGTTGCGCCCAACCCCTATTATACCGACGAGGTCGCACGCGAGTGCATGGAGACCATCTTCCTGCCCACCGTCAACGCCATGAACGCAGAGGGAAGAACCTTCAAGGGCTGCCTCTACTTTGGCTTGATGTTGACCCCGAACGGCCCGAAGGTCATTGAATATAATTGCCGCTTCGGAGATCCCGAAACGCAGGTGGTGCTGCCGCTACTCGAAAGCGACCTGTTGACCATCATGCAGGCGACCGCCAACGGCACGCTGGCAGAAACTGAGGTCAAGTTTGCCGACCGTCACGCATGCTGCGTGGTGGTGGCATCGGGCGGATATCCCCAAAAGTACGGCTCGGGCTATCCCATGAGCTTGCCCGAGACGGGAAAAGATGAATATATCTTTGTCGCAGGCGCAAAGGTGCAGGACGGCGTGCTTGTCACCGCAGGCGGCAGAGTGCTGGGCGCTGTGGCGGTGGAGGACAGCCTTGCCGATGCGGTTGCTCACGCATACAGAATTGCAGAACAGGTAAGCTTTGAAAATGCTTATATGAGACATGACATTGGTCAGCGCGCGCTGGCAGCAAAGAGATAAGGAGGACGCATGGTTTACAGAGTATTTGTTGAAAAAAAGCAGGGGCTTGACCACGAGGCAACCTCTCTTTGCAAGGAGATCAATACGTTTCTGGGTATCGAGACCCTGGAGCGCGTGCGTGTGATCAACCGCTACGACGTGGAGAATGCCACGGACGAGCTGTTTGAGTACGCTACCCGCACCGTTTTGTCCGAGCCGCAGCTGGATAACGTGGCATCCGAGATCGAAACGGATGGCGCAAAGGTGTTTGCCGTGGAGTATCTGCCCGGTCAGTATGACCAGAGAGCGGACAGCGCGGCACAGTGCATGCAGATCATTTCCTGCGGTGACAGACCTACTGTACGCACCGCAAAGGTATATCTTTTGTACGGTGAGCTGACCGAGGCACAGGTTGCGGCCATCAAAAAGCACGTCATCAACCCCGTGGAGAGCCGCGAGGCGACCTTGGACAAGCCCGAAACGCTGGCAGCAAAGTTTGATATTCCCACCGAGGTCGAAACGCTGCACGGCTTTTGCGACATGGACGCGGATGCGCTGGCCGCATTCGTCAAGTCCTACGGCCTTGCCATGGATATGGACGACCTTGCCTTCTGCCGCGACTACTTTGTCAGCGAAAAGCGTGATCCCACCATTACCGAGATCCGCATGATTGATACCTACTGGTCGGACCACTGCCGCCATACCACCTTCTTGACCGAGATCGGCGAAGTGACGGTTGAGGACAAGGAGCTGGAGAGAGCGTGCAGGATCTACCAAAACATGAGAGAAGAGCTGGGTCGCACCCATAAGCCCATGACGCTGATGGACATCGCCACCATCGGCACTCGCTATCTCAAGGCAAACGGCAAGCTGCCCCGCCTTGACGAGTCCGAGGAGATCAACGCCTGCACGGTCAAGATCACGGTCAAGACCGAGGAGGGCGACGAGCCGTGGCTGCTGCTCTTCAAGAACGAAACGCACAATCACCCCACCGAAATAGAGCCCTTCGGCGGTGCAGCTACCTGCATCGGCGGTGCAATCCGTGATCCTCTGTCCGGACGCTCCTACGTATATGCCGCAATGCGCGTTACGGGCGGTGCTGATCCCACACGCGCACTTTCCGAGACGCTGCCCGGCAAGCTGCCCCAGAAAAAGCTGGTCACCACGGCTGCTGCGGGCTATTCCTCCTACGGCAACCAGATCGGTCTTGCCACGGGTCAGGTAGACGAGCTGTATCACGACGGCTATGCTGCTAAGCGTATGGAGATCGGCGCGGTCATCGCAGCCGCTCCTGCCGAGAACGTGCGCCGCGAGGTGCCCGATCCCGAGGATATCGTCATTTTGCTGGGCGGCCGCACGGGTCGCGATGGCTGTGGCGGTGCAACCGGCTCCTCCAAGTCGCACACGCTGACCTCGCTTGAGACCTGCGGTGCAGAGGTGCAGAAGGGTAACGCACCCGAGGAGAGAAAGCTGCAAAGACTGTTCCGCAATCCCGAGGCGTCCAGACTGATTAAGAGATGTAACGACTTTGGCGCGGGCGGCGTATCCGTTGCCATCGGTGAGCTGGCGGACGGCCTTGAGATCAATCTCAACGCAGTTCCCAAGAAGTACGAGGGTCTGGACGGTACCGAGCTTGCCATCAGTGAAAGCCAGGAGAGAATGGCCGTGGTGGTCGCTCCCGAGGATGCAGACCGCTTCTGCGAGCTGGCGCTTTCCGAAAACCTGGAGGCTACGCGCGTCGCACGCGTCAAGGCCGATCCCAGACTGACCATGACCTGGAACGGCAAGGTCATCGTGGATCTTTCCCGCGAATTCCTGAATTCCAACGGTGCAAAGAAGCACATGGATATCACGCTTTCCGAAACCAAGAGCTTTGAAAAGGAGATCCCCGCCGATTTCGCACAAGGCATGAATGCTTTGGCGGGAGATTTGAATATCTGCTCGCGCAGAGGCCTTTCCGAGCGTTTTGACTCCACCATCGGTGCAGGCACGGTGCTCATGCCGTTCGGCGGCGTGCATCAGCTGACTCCCATTCAGGCCATGGTGCACAAGGTCTCGGTGGAAAAGAAGCACACGAACACCTGCTCCTATATGGCATGGGGCTATAACCCCTTCATTGCCGAAAAGTCTCCCTACCACAGCGCGTATCTCGCGGTTGTGGAGTCTGTCTCCAAGCTGGTCGCGCAGGGTGCAAAGTTTGAAGACGTATATCTGACCTTCCAGGAATATTTTGAAAAGCCCGGTCGCGACGGCCGTCGCTGGGGCAAGCCCATGGCTGCGCTGCTTGGCGCACTCATGGCGCAAAAGGATTTTGAGATCGCTTCGATCGGCGGTAAGGACTCGATGAGCGGCTCGTTTGACGCGCTGGACGTACCTCCCACGCTGGTTTCCTTTGCGGTTACTACGGGGGATGCCTCCGAGGTGGTCAGCGGTGAGTTCAAGGGCGCTGGCCACAAGGTCGTGCTGCTGACGCCCGAGATCGGCGAGAACGGCTTGCCCGTAGCCGAGAGCGTCAAGGCGCTGTTTGAAGTGGTGCACAAGGCAATGGCGGACGGCCGCGTGCTGGCCGCATGGACGCCCACGCTGGGCGGCGTTGCCGAGGGCGTGCTCAAGATGTGCATGGGCAACGGCGTAGGCTTTGAGTTTGACGCAGGCGTCTCTCTTGATACTGTCTTTGGCTACAATTACGGCGGATTTATCTTAGAGCTTGCCGAGGGTGCTTCGCTTGACGGCGCGCTGCTGGGTTACACTACGGCCGAGGCTGAGATCACTTACAAGGATAGCGTGGTTTGCCTTGACGCACTGCTCAAGACCTATGAGGATAAGCTGGAAAGCGTATATCCCTGCAATATTGAGCACAAGCACGGCGAGCTGCCCACCGTTTCCTATACGGGCGGCTGTGCTGCAAAGGCTCCCGCAATTCTGACGGCCAAGCCGCAGGTGATTATTCCCGTATTCCCCGGTACAAACTGTGAATATGACAGCGCAAAGGCATTTTCTGATGCAGGAGCTGTGGCCAAGATCTTTGTCATCAACAACCTGACGGGTGAGGGCATTGCCCGCTCGGTTGAGCAGTTTGCAGCTCTGTGCAAGCAGTCGCAGATCATCTTCTTGCCCGGCGGATTCTCGGGCGGCGACGAGCCGGACGGTTCGGGTAAGTTTATCACCTCCTTCTTCCGCAATGCCGAGATCAAGGAGCAGGTCAGCGATCTGCTTGATCATCGCGACGGCCTGATGGCGGGCATCTGCAATGGCTTCCAGGCACTGGTCAAGCTGGGTCTTGTGCCTTACGGTAAGATCATCGATACCGATGAAAATTGCCCCACGCTGACCTATAACACCATCGGCCGCCACCAGTCGCGCGTGGTACGCACCCGCATTTGCTCGAATCTCTCTCCCTGGCTGCAGAACGTCAAGGTTGGTGACGTTGTCAACGTGCCCATCTCGCACGGTGAAGGCAGATTCCTGTGCTCCGAGCAGCTGGCTGCCGAGCTTGCCAAGAATGGCCAGATCGCAACGCAGTACGTGGACGAGCAGGGAATCGTCACGGCAGACGTACGCTGCAACCCCAACAACTCGGTCTTTGCAGTCGAGGGTATTACCTCTCCCGACGGCAGAGTGTTCGGTAAGATGGGTCACTCCGAGCGTATCGGTCAGAATCTGTATCGCAACGTGCCCGGTAGCTTTGATATTGGCATGTTTGCATCCGCAGTCAAGTATTTCAAGGGTTAATTTTATAGAAAGAGGTAGATAGATTATGGCATATTTTTATCCCGAAGCGTCCCACACCTTCAATGAATATCTGTTAGTCCCCGGTTATTCGGGCCCCGATTGCATTCCCACCAACGTCTCCCTGCGTACCCCTCTGGTACGCTTTCGCAAGGGAGAGGAGCCTGCCATCGCCATGAATATTCCCATGGTCTCCGCGATCATGCAGTCGGTCTCGGGCGATAAGCTGGCGGTCGCACTTGCCAAGGAGGGCGGCGTATCCTTTATTTACGGTGCGCAGACCATCGAGGACGAGGCAGCCATGGTTGCCCGCGTCAAGGGCCACAAGGCAGGCTTTGTGCGCAGCGATTCCAACATCCGTCCCGACCAGACCTTAGCCGACATTCTGGCACTCAAGCAAAAGACCGGCCACTCCACCGTGGCTGTAACCGATGACGGTACGAATACCGGCAAGCTGCTTGGCATCGTGACCGGCAGAGATTACCGCGTCAGCCGTATGTCTCCCGATCTCAAGGTTTCCGAATTCATGACTCCCCTTGAAAAGCTGATCACCGCACCCGAGGGCACCACGCTCAAGGCTGCAAACGACATCATCTGGGATCATAAGCTCAACTCCCTGCCCATCGTGGACAAGGACGGCAAGCTGGTTGCATTCGTATTCCGCAAGGACTACGACACCCATAAGCAGAATCCCAATGAATTGCTGGATCTGCATAAGAGATACGTTGTCGGCGCGGGCATCAACACCCGTGACTACGCACAAAGAGTTCCCGCACTGGTAGAGGCCGGCGCAGACGTGCTGTGCATCGACTCCTCCGAGGGATTTTCGGCTTGGCAGCAGCAGACCATTGCCTGGATCCGTGAGCATTACGGTGACAGCGTTAAGGTCGGCGCAGGCAACGTGGTAGACCGCGATGGCTTCCGCTTCCTGGCTGATTGCGGTGCGGACTTTATCAAGGTCGGTATCGGCGGCGGCTCTATCTGTATCACCAGAGAGACCAAGGGCATCGGCCGCGGTCAGGCAACTGCGCTGATCGAGGTTTGCAAGGCAAGAGACGAGTACTTTGAAGAGACCGGCATTTACGTGCCCGTTTGCTCGGATGGCGGTATCGTACACGACCACCATATCACTCTGGCACTTGCCATGGGCGCAGATTTCGTCATGCTCGGCAGATACTTTGCAAGATTTGAGGAATCCCCCAGCGCAAAGGTCAACGTGGGCGGCACGCTGATGAAGGAGTATTGGGGCGAGGGCTCCAACCGTGCCCGCAACTGGCAGAGATACGACCTGGGCGGCGCTACCAAGCTGTCCTTTGAGGAAGGCGTTGATTCCTACGTACCTTACGCAGGCAAGCTGTCCGATAACGTACAGACCACGCTTTACAAGGTCAAGAGCACCATGTGCAACTGCGGCGCGCTCACCATTCCCGAGCTGCAGCAGAAGGCAAAGCTGACGCTGGTGTCCTCCACCAGTATCGTTGAGGGCGGCGCACACGACGTTGTGGTCAAGACCTCCAACAAGCAAGTCTGATAGAATTTTTATATAGAATTTAAGGAGATTTACCGACATGATGACTGATATTGAAATTGCCCAGAGCATCAAGATGCAGCCGATCACCGAGGTTGCAAAAACTGCGGGAATTGACGAGGAATACCTGGAGCAGTACGGCAAATATAAGGCAAAGGTGGATTACACCGCGTTGATGAAAAATGCTGCCGACAAGAAGGACGGCAAGCTGATCCTTGTTACCGCCATCACCCCCACGCCCGCAGGCGAGGGTAAGACTACCACCACCATCGGCCTTGCGGACGGTATGCGCAAGATCGGCAAGAACGTCATGGTTGCGCTGCGCGAGCCCTCTCTCGGCCCGGTATTCGGCGTCAAGGGCGGCGCGGCAGGCGGCGGATACGCACAGGTCGTGCCCATGGAGGATATCAATTTGCACTTCACGGGCGACTTCCACGCCATCGGCGCAGCAAACAATCTGCTGGCTGCAATGCTTGATAACCACATTTATCAGGGTAATGCGCTGAACATTGACCCCAGACGCATCACCTGGAAGAGATGCGTGGATATGAACGACCGTCAGCTGCGCTTTGTTGTGGACGGCCTTGGCGGCAGAGTCAACGGCACGCCCCGCGAGGACGGCTATGATATCACGGTCGCATCCGAGATCATGGCAGTATTCTGCCTGGCTTCCTCGATCGAGGATCTCAAGGAAAGACTTTCCCGCATCATCGTGGCTTACACCTACGATCAGAAGCCCGTTACCGCAGGTGACCTCAAGGCTGTGGGTGCTATGGCTGCACTGCTCAAGGATGCCATCAAGCCCAACCTGGTGCAGACTCTGGAGGGCACGCCCGCGCTGGTGCACGGCGGTCCCTTTGCAAACATCGCGCACGGCTGCAACTCGATCATGGCAACCAAGCTTGCTATGAAGCTGGGCGATTATACCGTCACCGAGGCAGGCTTCGGTGCGGATCTGGGTGCTGAAAAGTTCCTCGACATCAAGTGCCGTATGGCAGGACTTACCCCCGACGCAGTCGTCGTGGTTGCCACCATCCGCGCGCTCAAGATGCACGGCGGCCTTGCCAAGACCGAGCTGGGCACCGAGAATCTCGAAGCACTTGGTAAGGGCCTTCCCAACCTGCTTCGCCACGTTTCCAATATCAAGAACGTGTATAAGCTGCCCTGCGTGGTGGCTGTCAACCGTTTCCCCACCGACACCGATGCAGAGGTTGAGGAGATCATCCGCAAGTGCCAAGAGCTTGGCGTTAACGTAGTCCTGTCCGAGGTTTGGGCAAAGGGCGGCGAAGGCGGCGTTGCGCTGGCTACCGAGGTGGTTCGTCTGTGCGAGGAAGAGAAGGGCGACTTTACCTTCTCCTACGAGCTTGACGGCAGCATTCAGGATAAGATCGAGGCTGTGGTCAAGAAGGTATACGGCGGCGCAGGCGTCTCCATTCTGCCCGCAGCGCAGAAGCAGATCGCTGAACTGACCGCGCTTGGCTTTGATAAGTGCCCCATCTGCGTGGCAAAGACGCAGTATTCCTTCTCGGATGATATGACCAAGCTTGGTGCACCCGAGGGCTTTACGGTCACGGTCAAGAACGTCAAGGTCTCCGCAGGCGCAGGCTTTGTGGTCGTGCTGACCGGTGACATCATGACCATGCCGGGTCTGCCTAAGGTTCCCGCAGCAGAGAAGATCGACGTGGATGCCAACGGCACCATTACGGGATTGTTCTAAACCATATCATTATAAAAAAGGCGCACCATGCAGGTGCGCCTTTTATGATGAAAGTTTCGATCAAGCCTTTTCAAAGGCTTGCGCGGGTGGAGGGCGCGAAGCCCCCTCGCGCTCCGCAGAGCGCGAAATCTTTTACGGCATTTTTGGTTCTTTTTGTGCCTCTTTGCTCAAAAAGAACGGAGCGAGTTATCTCAATGTATTCCCCAAACCATGCATCCGCACCTCTTTTTGCATCAGGATAACACTCGGGGGGGATTGTAACACAAAAAGCCGCAGATTTCTCTGAGGCTTTTATTAAGTTGTGTCGCAGTAATCGGAGCTTGTTTGGCGAGCTATCGGAGTTGCGTAATATATTATACATCCGATCGGGCGTACTGTCAATACATCTGATCAGATGTATGCTATAATCTCCTTAATGAACAAAAGGGGAGAGCGCAGATTATGAATTATTACCAAAGATTGAAAGACTTAAGAGAGGACAAAGAAAAGTTGCAATCCGAAGTTGCAGAAATTTTGGGAATCACACAACAGCAGTATAGCAGATACGAACGAGGCTTGCGTGAAATACCGTTCCATCATGTTATCACACTGGCACAATACTATAACATATCATTGGATTATTTGGCGGGTTTGATAGACGTGCCCCGCAAATTACGGTAATATCCCTTTGCAGTAGACCGAAGATTTCGGGCATGCAAAAAAGCCTTGCCCCGCTGGGGAAGGTGGCGCCGCAGGCGACGGATGAGGTCCCCATAAAACCGCTCAGAACAATTTTAAGCTGTCCTTCCCATAGGGCAAGGAATCCCTTTCTCCCCATCGGGGAGACGGAGCGAAGCGACGAAGAGGGGGGACTGGGATTCCTGCAGAAATAGGTACAGCCTTCGAGCCATGAAAAATAACTGAAATAATAAAAAGGAGAATTTTACAGTGCCTTTTTGGTATGATGGAAAAAATAAGCCTTTAGCCAGAAATATGCGAACCAAAGCAACTCGGCAGGAAAACCATCTGTGGTATGATTTTCTGAAAAATTATCCGATTCAATTTCGCAGACAAGTTATGATTGATCATTTTATAGCAGATTTTTACTGTCACAAAGCAAAATTGATCATTGAAGTGGACGGTTCTCAACACGAAACGGATGAGGGAGTGCGAAAGGATGAATTGCGTACAGAGATTTTGGAGGGATACGGATTAAAGGTAATAAGGGTTTCCAACAAAAGTGTTGACAGAGAGTTTGATATGGTATGTAAGTATATTGATCAAATAGTCCAAGATCGTATGGGAGGTGCATGATGGTGCCTCCCTTTCTTTTGTGAAAAAACACCCCTGCTGTCGCGTTCCGCGACATCTCCCCGATGGGGAGAAAGGGATTCCTTGCCCTATGGGAAGGACAGCCTAAAAGGGTCAAGAGCGGTCTTATGGGGACCTCATCCGTCGCCTGCGGCGCCACCTTCCCCAGCGGGGCAAGGCTTTTTGTGTCACCGCGCCCGCAAGGTTATACCCGAGCGGAAAAGCCGGTAGGGCAAGGCTTTCTGTGTCGAGCTTTTCGGTTACCGCTGCGGGATAGGAGATCCCGAACAGTCCCGCCGACATATCGTCGGATTACCGATTACCATCAAAAAAGCCGCGGATATCCGCGGCTTTTCTCTTTGTTGTTTGTTTACGATTCCTCTGCTTGCTCGGGTGTGCCCTGCTTTTTTGTCTGCTTTCTTCCGATATTCACAATTCTGAGAATGGTGGGGCTGAGCACGATGTTGACCAGCAGCTCAAACACGAAATTAAGGCCCACGAAGAACACGATCATGTAAGCAAAAGCCGACAACCCCTCGGCAGCAGCACCGCTTTGTACGGCGTCAAAGAAGAAGAGCCTGCAGCCAAGCAGGAAAATGCCCGTGTTGACAACGGGGCACACGATCGCGCTGACTATGACTGCCAAGTATTGATTGACCTTTTCAAGCAGCTTGTAGGCAAAGCCCGCACAAAGGCCGGAAACCGCGCCCTTGATCAGCACCGTGACAATGGTGCCGGGAATGCTCAGGCCAAACCAGAACGCTGCATCGGCTGTAGCGAAGAACACCGCTCCTGCCACGCCGCCCAGCCATGCGCCTGCCCAAGGGCCGCACAAGGCACTTCCGATAACGACCGGGATCAGGGTCAGGGAAATAGACGCCAATCCGCCGATCTTGATAAAGCCGCCGAAATAAGCCAGAACGGCTACAACGGCTGTCAGCAGAGCCAGCAGAACCAGCTGCTCAACCTGCTTTCTGGAATTCTTGATTCCACTCATAAATAAATCCTCCTTGCTGTCGTCCGCGCGCGGCGGTACAACGCATCAAAATTTATATTGACTGCGATGCAGTAAATATACGTTAGCGGTTTTTTTGGTACAGGATGTGCAAGCCCTTGAGAATGAGCGTTTCGTCCACGCGGATCTCGTGCTCACACAGGGGAATGACGGCGGATGCCATGCCGCCCGTAGCCAGGACGAGCAGATCCTTGCCAAGCTCCCGACGAATGCGGTCGATCATGCCGTCGATCATGCTTGCATGTCCGAAAAGAACGCCCGATCTCATGCAGTCCACCGTGTTTTTGGCAATGACCTTGTCGGGGGTCTCCAGACTGATCTTGGGCAGCTGCGCGGTCTGCTCTGCCAGGGCATTCAAGCCCATATGCACGCCCGGGATGATGGACGCGCCGATAAAAGCGCCGTGCTCATCCACGACCGACAGTTTGGTGGCAGTTCCTAAATCAATGATCAGAGCGGGGCTTTGATAAAGGTAATGTGCGGCCACCGCCGAGGCGATCAGATCCGAGCCTACCGAGGAGGGCATATCGCAGCGGATGCAAATGCCGCTTTTGATGCCCGGGCCGATCATGAGCGGCTCATGTCCGAACAAAAAGCGCAGGGCCTGCTTGACCGTTTCGTTCAAGGGGGGGACGACCGAGGAAATGATCGCGCCGCGAACGCTGCTTTTTTCAATGCCGTGCAGCGCAAGCGCGCCTGAAATACGCATGGCGTATTCGTCAAGCGTACCGTGCAGATCGGTGGAGAGCCGAGCGACGAATTGCAGCGTGTCAGATGCAAATCCGCCCAGCACGATGCTGGTGTTTCCGATATCGATTGCAAGGATCATGGCGGCCTCCTTTTCCTGTTTTCCGGTTTCTGCAAGCATTATAGCATACTTCATACAAAAAATCAATAGCGTGCTTCAAAAACGCAAGGAACACGGGCGAAAATTATCGTTTTTCGTTAAAATTCGATTGACTTTGCGCGCCAAGTGTATTATAATATAATAAATGAAGAAATTCGGAGGAAGGTATGGCGATCGTTGTCAGACTTGACCGCGTTATGGCGGACAGAAAAATACGCTTGGGAGATCTTGCACAGCGCGTGGGCATTTCGCCCGTCAATCTCTCCAAGCTCAAAAACGGACACGCAACAGCCGTGCGCTTTTCCACGCTGGAGGCCATCTGCCGCGAGCTTGATTGCCAGCCCGGTGATCTCTTGGAATATCGGGAGGACAGGGAATGACGCCAAGATCGATTTGTGCGGTATGCTGCGTGCTGTGCTGCTTGCTGTTGCTTGCGGCATGCAACGAGATACCGATCGAACAAAGCCCCATCGAGCTGCCTGAAAACGTGCAAAGCGAGCAGGGAAGCGAACAAACGCCCGCGCCCGAGCAGAGCACGCAAAAGCAAACGGCGGAGGAAACCGATTCCGCACCGCAAACCGAGGCGCCCAAGCAGACAGAGGCGGCGACCACAGCTCCGCCCGCGACCGGGAAGCCCGCGCCCGCATCCGGGATCGTCACCCCGGGCGAGAAGGGGTATACGTACCCCGAGATGGAAGAGGATCTTGCCTTGCTGCAAGAGACTTACGGCGAGCACTTTACCTATGAGAGCATTGGCAAGAGTGTGGACGGCAGGGAGATCTATGCCTGCGTGGTCGGCAACCCCGAAGCGCCCCGTAAGATCATGATCACGGGCGGCATCCACGGCAGGGAATATTTAGGCAGTCTTGTGGTCATGAAGCAGATCGAGCACTATCTGTCGGGCTACGACACGGGCAGCTTTGGCGGCATGCGCTATGCGCAGATGTTTGAGGATTTTGCGTTTATCGTGCTGCCCATGATCAATCCGGACGGCGTTATGCTGGCACTTTGCGGCATCGAATCGGTGCAAACGCCCGAGGTCAGACAAACGCTGGAAAAGATCTTCGCGGATAACACGCGCGAAGGACTGACGAGTGCCGAGCATATCAACGATTATTTTGCATATAACTGGAAGTCCAATGCAAACGGCGTGGATCTCAACAGAAATTTTGCGCTGTCCAATTGGGCGGATGTCAAAACAGGCATCCTTTCCCCCTGTTTCCGCAACTATAAGGGCCCGCGCGCTGCGTCCGAGCCCGAAACGCAGGCGGTCAGCGCATACGTGCAAAGCCTTGGCGAGATCGAGGGCATGCTTGCCTTCCACACGGCAGGGCAGGTGGTGTATTGGGATTGCGGCGTGAAGGGCGCGGTCAGACAGGAGACCTTTGATCTGGCACAGGCGGTGTGTGAGCATACGGGATATAAGTTTATCTACGACGAGCACCTGGATGCCTCGCTCAACGACTGGATGACGCTGGATCTCGGCATCCCCACAGTCACGGTCGAGCTTGCAAGCGTGATCTACCCCATGCCCACGAGCGAATTTGATGCAGCCTGGGAGCAGGCGCGTGAGCTTTGGGTGATTGCGGCGCAGTTCTTTGGTGAATAATAACAAATGGCGATTTGCTTTTGTGTGCAAATCGCCATGTTTTATACAAAACAGCAAGAAATGACCGATCAAAGCCCATGATTGTCTTGTAAGTGAGCACCTTTTGTCTTATAATTAAGAAAAATGGGGTGAATATTCCCTGCAATGGAGGTGCACTATGGCATTACCGGTAGCGGTACAGGTGTATTCGGTCAGAGACGACGCTGCGGCAGACTTCCCGGGTACTCTGAAAAAGATTAAGGAAATGGGTTATGACGGCGTGGAATTCGCAGGCCTTTACGGCTATGCACCCGCTGATATCAAGAAGATGTGTCAGGAAATCGGTCTTGTTCCGATCTCCGCGCACGTACCTTATTACGATATGCTGGCCGACCCCGAGGGCGTGCTTGGTCAGTATGCCGAGATCGGATGCAAGTTTGTTGCCATCCCGTACCTGACCCCCGAGTGCCGTCCCGGTACCGATGGCTTTGCCAAGGTCGTAGAGAACGCGCTTGCATTGGGTAAGGTTGCAAAGTCGCTTGGCATGCAGATGCTGTATCACAATCACGACTTTGAATTTGAGAAGATCGACGGCAAGTACGCGCTGGACGTGCTGTACGAGACCGTCCCCGCGGAATATCTGCAGACCGAGCTGGACACCTGCTGGGTCAACGTGGGCGGTGAAGACCCCGCGGGCTATATCAAAAAGTACAGCGGCCGTTCTCCCGTGGTTCACCTCAAGGACTTCGTGGGCGGCAAGTCGGAGAATATGTACGAGCTGATCGGCATCGAGTCCGAAAAGAAGGAAAGTGACGCGCAGGCGTTCGAATTCCGTCCCGTCGGCTCCGGCCGCCAGGATTTCCCCGGCATCCTTGCAGCCTCCGAGGCAGCAGGCGCACAGTGGGTCGTGGTCGAGCAGGATTCTCCTTCCATGGGACTTTCTCCTATGGAAAGCATTGAAAAGAGCAGAAATTATTTGCGCACGTTGGGCTATTAACGGCGCATACCAATCATACAAAAAATATATCGGAGGATATTACAATGGCTGAAAAAATGGATGCTAAGCTGGATTACAAGAACCAGCAGAACGACGTCGTCATCGACACCGACAGAAAGCTCAGAATCGGTATCATCGGCTGTGGCTGGATCGCTGCTGCACACCTGGATTCTTACAAGAGAATGCCTGACGTGGAGATCGTCGCAGGCTGCGACCTGATCCCCGGCAAGGCTGCAAAGTTCTTCAAGGACGGCGGCGTTGAGGGCGTAAAGACCGATTACGCTTCCCACAAGGAAATGCTGGACGACGAATCCCTGCAGCTGGACGCAGTTTCTGTCTGCACCTACAACCGTCAGCATGCAATCCCCACCATCTATGCACTCAACAAGGGCATCAACGTTATGCTGGAAAAGCCCTTTACCGTTACGCTGGACGAGGCAGTTGAGGTCATGAAGGCAGAGAAGGAGAGCGGCAAGGTTCTCTCCATCGGCTTCCAGCCCAGACTGGACGCAAATATGCAGATGATCAAGAAGATCGTTGAGAGCGGCGAGCTTGGTAAGGTCTACTACATTCAGACCGGCGGCGGCAGACGCAGAGGCATTCCCACTCCCTTCGGCACCACCTTTATCGAGGATAAGACCGCAGGTCTCGGCGCACTGGCTGATATCGGCTGCTACTCGCTGGATATGGTGCTCAATGCGGTCGGCTATCCCAAGCCCCTGACCGTTACCGGCTATAAGAGCGATTTCTTCGGCAAGGACCCCACCACCTATCCCGGTCACCCCGAGTATGCTGATCTGTTCGGCGTTGACGACTTTGCAGCTGCGTTCATCAGACTCGAGGGCGGCATCATCCTGGACTTCCGTATTGCATGGGCAATGAACATCAATACCCCCGGTGACACCATCATCCTGGGTACCAAGGCAGGCCTGCGCATTCCTTCCACCGACTGCTGGAACGGCTCTGTCGGCGGCCCCATGAAGATCTATAAGACCATCGGCGGCGTGGATATGGAATATGAAGTACCGATCATCCGTGACGAAGGAAGCCTGTTCGATAAGAAGATCCGCTCCTTCCTGGATGCCGTCAAGTACGGTAAGCCCGCTCCCGTTCCCACTTCCCAGATCATTTACAACCAGGCAATCCTGGACGGTATCGCCCGTTCCGCAAAGCTTGGCAAGGAAATCAAGATCCAGATCCCCAAGATCTGACCGATTTAGACCGCTTTTGTGCAAAAGTGCCCGACGCAGCCGCGTCGGGCACTTTACTTTGTCTAATTTTTTGAGAAAAATATTCAAAAAAGTGCTTGACAAATCGACGGAAAAGTAGTATCATATTAACACTGCGCCGCAGACGAGTGGTAATCAAAAAGGTCGAAAAAATTTTTTAAGAAATTTGAAAAAACCTATTGACAAACCGTTTGGGTTGTGGTATTATATTAAGGCTGTCGCGAAAGACAGTCGAAAATTGGTCCTTGACAATTGAATAACAGAGAGAAGTACAAAGCAAAATGTAAGTGCGAAAATACGAATCTCGGAAAATTCTTTGAAGAGTACAAAACTCAACTAAAGTAAATTTTAGGAAAAGATAGCTAAGAGCAAAAATGCTCGAGTAAACGATTTGAGCGACCTTATGGGTCGATTAAATACAATTATTCGAGAGTTTGATCCTGGCTCAGGATG
>JAFVTI010000021.1 GCA_017503325.1 Clostridia bacterium
CATAGGCATCGGCGTGGAAATATTCTCTTATCTCGTCTGCTCTCTGTGCGAGAACATCAGACCAAAACTGTTGTATGTTCATAACAAATGTCCATCCATAATGTTCTGTAATGCGTCAATAAGCTTGCCGTAATGCTTCTTTAACCTTTCACTTTCGGTATATACTGCATCAAAGCGGATAAGACGATCTACGATATGCTCTGAGACAATACTCTTGTAATCTGCGGTATCTTCATATCTGCGTATTATCAAATTACCTCTTGATTCCTCGTCAAGAAGGCGCAAATATAGATCGTTAATGGCGATTTCACGGATAACAGCGACTTCATTTTCACTGACAAGCTCGGGACTCCATGATGTCATTCCTCGCATAAATCCCTCATCGTTGATCTCATAGATCGAACACTCTTTATCTTTGAATAACAACCGGAAGGCGCCAGGATAGCATTCCATAATAACGGGAATATCGTTTTCTTCGCTGATAATAAAGTCAAAATCATCATGGGGCGCACCAAATAGAAGCCCAGTGACCACATTTTCGATAGCATACACATATGGCTTTTTGTGTGTAGAAACCTGCGGTTTCAATTTTTTAAGACCTGCGGTTTTTGATATATGGTAAAGCATACTTATCTCTCCAATCTGAAGGTCAATCCATCATATTTCTGCCCGTCAACATCTCGGATGCCGATGTTGCGGTTACACTCCACAAAGCCGAGCTTTTCGGCACAACGGAGCATACGGACATTGCCCGACCAAGTTTGTGTGTAAAGCTCGTCCACGCCGTTCTCAAAGTAGTAATTTATAAAGGCACGGAGAGCATTTGTGCCGACACCATTACCCCGAACATCGGGTTCGCAAATATCAATGCCGATGGCACGATAAACGATCTGACCGTCTTTGATTTCGCCAACCCATTCGTAGTTCTCGTCAATGGGATAGGAGCTTACCCAGCCAATGTGTCTGCCGTTCCATTCGATCTCAAACTTCCAACGGCGAACGTCGTCGGGAATATCTTTCACGGACTCATAGTATTCACGCCAAGACGTGCGCTCGGTTTCCTCGTCCGATTCGATAGGCTCCCACGGTGCATCAGTATTTGACCATTCGGTTTCGGTAGTGAACCAACGTACATAGTCCTCAATGTCGGACTCTATCATATCCCGAAGAATGATGTTTTCAAATTCTATCTTCATTGTTTTTTTCATACATCATCCTCAATTCCGTGTTCGGTGTACCGAGCATTATTTCTTGCTCCGTACCGTCAAAGCGGAAACCGTATCTCTCATAAAATTTGATAGCTCGCTCGTTTCCTTTCAACACCCACACGGCAATATGCTTGTAGGTAGAGAGCTTCTCAAACGCGGCGTTCATCAGTTCATAACCGACTTTCTGACCGTAATAATCGGCAAGTACATAGATAGCAAATATCTCGCCACAATCGGAGAGTGTTTTTTCACGGTATTTTCCATAAGCGACAAAACCGATAACCTTGTCACCATCTTTGGCAACAAGAATATTGTCCGTCCATTTGTACGCCATTGCCTTGCACTTTTCCTCTGTTGTGTTCTTCAGATACTCGGGGTCAATAAGTCCTGCATAGGTTTCTTGCCAAGACTTATAATGAACGTAGCCTTTTCCGTCGATCTCGTCAACAGTTTGCAT
Source organism: Clostridia bacterium (assembly GCA_017503325.1). Taxonomy (GTDB): domain Bacteria; phylum Bacillota; class Clostridia; order Oscillospirales; family CAG-272; genus SVQP01. The sequence continues at coordinate 1,666 of JAFVTI010000021.1, forward strand.
TGGTTTTATTATGTAATTCATAGTTATCCTCTCAATAATCAAATTCATGTTCACCAACCGCAATCGTCTGCGTCAGCTTTTCGTCTTTGTACGGCTTGCGGATCTCAATCAGATTCAAAACCGTATAACCACGCTTTCGCAGAAACTCAATCATGCGGTGATTGTTAGGGTGAACATAGTTATAAACGGTATCATCCCCATAAGAAGCGGCAATTTTCTCCGCTTGACTGTGCAGAGCAGTAGCAACACCGTGACGGCGGTATTCCTCTTTGACAAAGATAGATTCCACCCACACCACCTCGCTATCGACACGGCAAACCATATAGCCTGCGTATTCGCCATCCAAAAGGGCGGCATACACCGGGAACTTGGCAGAAAGATATTGTTCCATTTCCTCACGTCCAGCTTCAATGTTCGGCTTGGATACAATGCCTTTGTATGAACGCAGCTCTACCCGAAACAGGGCAACCATTTCGGCAAGTGCGTCATTAACTTGTTTGACCTCTAATATTTCCATCGTCTATTGCCTTATTCCTTGCTATTACAACTATTTGTTGTGCTAACAATCTCCATAATGTCAGTAATATCACAATCCAACGCAGCGCATATCTTGATTAGAATGTCTATGTTAACACTTTCGTTTTTTCCGAGCTTTGCAAGTGCCTTTGTAGATATGCCTGCTTTAAGACGCATTTGTGTTCTGCTCATTCCTTTGTCAATCAGCATTTTCCAAAGTTTGTTGTAACTTACTGCCATAATGCACCATCCTCATTTTTTATAAACAGGCTTATTATAGCATATATCTAAACAAATTGCAATCATATATTTCCGTTAGAAATGTGAAATTTCCTTTCGGCACCACAAACATGCTGTTCTTAAAGAAAAAAAGGGCGACATGATCACTCACGTCGCCATAGTATTATTTCTTTACATCATAATTGCAAAGTAAATTACATGATGATTTCTATGATTCATCGCTCATCACCGCCAATATAAGTCTTGCGCCGAGCTTGAACGCATATGAAAAGATCTCACGCTCGTTGATGTCGGTAAGTTTGTTATAGCAATCATCAAACTTTTCAAGTAGTTCCTTTTGCTGATCGTTCAGTGTAGACAATAAATTATCGTAATGATCGGCTATGTAACCCATCAACTGCTTAGTCTCTTTATTGTGACTTCTGCAATCTGTATTGGGGCAGATGTTGCCGTAGAACAGTTCTTCAAGGACAGTTCACATTTGTAAATGACCTCCTTCAGAACGATTTCCTCTGCGCTTGCCTTGATGTTGTTCATCTCAGCAATCCAAATTAACATATCACGAGCTTTTAAATTCTCGTCAACGCCTCTTTCAGCGGCGAGGCGGAGGATAATGATTTCAATCATTCGGTTTGCTTCAAGATCGATTTCGTGCAACCGAGCATTCAATTTGCCTTCGGTCAGCAGAGTGGTATATCTTCCGCGACGGTGATTCTTAATATAGTCAAGATAAAACTGCCCGTACTTGCCAATTTGATAATTGGTTTGTTCGGGCAGTTTTATTTCTGGAATAAGACGCCCGTTTTCTTCACGATAGGTTCCACCAAGTGTTTCGTACAATGTTTTCATTACAGTATCTCCATTCAAATAATTATTTGCGATATACTGTATCGATTGTCTTTACCACTTGTTATTTTTAAAACCTTCGTTACGGCGCGCCAGCTAATTGTGAGATGCTCCTTTTTCCGTAGGGGCGACCTGCGTGTCGCCCGCGGGCGATCACTGATCGCCCCTACGTCTTTTTGGCGGGACGTTCGCCGCTTGCGGCATGACGTCGGTCCCAACAATGAATGAAAAATCCGCCCGAAATGGGCGGATTTTCTACTTTAATTCTGCATTTTGCATTCTGCATTGTGCATTTACTTTGCCATCAACGCTTGCTTTCTTTTCTGCGCCTCGATCACGGGGGCGTGGTCCTTTTCGTATCCCCATTCCTCGGTCAGCGCGGTGATCAAGCGCTCGCAGGCCGCGATGGCGTTTTGCTTGTCGCCAAGGATCTCGTACGCGGTGCAGATCGCATCCAAAGCATCGGTATATCTCGGCTTTTCTTGCTCTGCCACCCAGGATTTTTCATAATACACAATCGCCGTACGGTAATCTCCCTTGCGGGCGTGGTACTGTGCCATTTCAAACAAAAATCCGGGATCGTTGCCAAAATACTGCTCTGCCTCGGCCATGATCGCGTCAGCCTTTAGCACGTCGTATTCGGCAAGCGCGATATGCGCGCGGTACACGGGCAGCATAAAGGGTCTTGCGGCAGGCAGCTTTGCGTATTCCTCGAAATATTCTGCCGCCTCTGCGGTACGGTGATCTGCGATCAGATTATCGATCAGATACATATACGGCAGCGGCGTTTTGGGCGTGCCGCGGTCGTTTGCAATGACCTCCTTGTAAAAATCGATCACACGCGCGTGATTTGCCACGTTCCAATCCCACACGTCAGCACCCTCGGACATTTGCAGCATCCATTGGCAGCACTTACGCTCGGGTGCACGCAGCATTGCCTCACGGGCATATTTGCTGACGCGCCTTGCATCCGCCTCCATGCGGAAATGATAAAGTCTTGAAAGATACTCCAAAATGCATACGCGATCGGGATACTCGTCCAGCTGATGCAACAAAAACTCCTCGTATTCCTTGAATACCTCGGGTGAAAACTCACTTTGCACGTCCAAACCGCGCTCAATGCGGTGCAGCTTTTGCTCCACGGTCAGGTCAAAAAGCTCGTCAATGCTCACGCCAAGCTCCCCCGCCAGCAGCGGCAAAAGCGCGACGTCGGGCATGGTGATGGCGGTTTCCCATTTGGAGACCGATTGCGCGCTGATGCCCAGCTTGCCGGCCAACTGCTCCTGCGTCAAGCCCGCCTTGATTCTGAGTTGCTTGATCTTTGCTCCGATTTCCATAAAAAATCCTCCTTTTGATTCAATGAAAGGCCTTTATGCGTTCATTATAGCAATCGGCAAGCGCAAAGTCAACAACTCAGATTGCGCATGCTCTCACCCGACGGGTGAGTTGGGATTGGCAGGGGCTACTTTGATTCTTCCCGCACTTTTTGCTTTTTCTTTTTACTGTTCTTCCCACCCACGTTGATGACCAATATAAGCAATTCCGTAAGATAGAACGGTGCGCAAAAAACCACTTCCGCAACAACAAACAAAGCAATCAAAACCGCCACTAACCATGATGCATGCGCATTGTATACTTCAACGCTACGGTAAATTTGCGTCTGATCCTTCAAGCCGATCACGTTATTGTGTGGCTTGAGATTATGAAAACCCGTTTTATAGGAAATTTCCACCACGTCTCCCGGCTCCAGCGCTTGTTCAATATCTTTGCTGTGCATTTCGTTTCGGCCATATCGAGAGAATACCCTGTATTCTTCACCATCCACTGTGATTTTCACATAGGAAGAATTGTGTTTTCCGAATCTCCTCTTCCATTCGATCTGTTCGATCTCGCCTGTAACGGTTTGTGTGTTACGTTCATTGGAAGGCCAGGTGACGTATATCGCGAGCGGCATGGCCGACAAGATAAGAATCTGCACGATGACAAACATGGTCAGGTATTTCCAATCAATTTTCTTTCCGCCTTTGCGTTTTCTCTTTTTCTTGTTTGCCACGGTGGTCTCCTTTCTGTGGATTTTGTATTCCGTAGGGCGGCGGCTTGCTGCCGCCGTGATTGGCTAGCCGAACGGGAGCCGAACCAAGTTGGTTTTGACGTGCAGATTTCTCCGATTCCTGCATCTTTCCCCTTGGACATATTGCCTATATGCCCTGCGGAAAAAGCTTTTGGACTCGAATAAATCTGCTGCGTCAAAACTGCTCGCACCCGCCGGCGAATGCATTTTTGATAGATTTTGGTGTGATTTTGCGAAGCAAGATATCAATCTTGTGAGTAAAAGCACGCCGAAAGATGCGAAAATGCATCGTCGTCGGGCAATTCGGTTCGACTCCCGTTCGGCTACACTTCGTGATAAATACGCTTCATATTGGCAAAGGACACGTGCGTACCGTATTCGCACTCCTCCATGCCCTCGTATTCAAGGTAGATATCACCGTCGAAGGACGACGACTTGATGGTGCGCATGACATCCCAGATGTCAATGTCGCCCTGTGCGAGAATAGAGCCACGCAAAAACGTACCGTTGACCGAGCGGAACCACGAATTCTCACAGTTAAATTCCGCAGCACCGCCGGGATCTCTGTGCGCGGGGCGCACGTAAAAGTCCTTCATGTGAATGGTCTTGGCAAACGGGATCATCTTTTTGACGGCGATCTCGGGGATATCGTCCACGCAGGTATAGTTGCCTACGTCCAACTGATGCCCGAAATTGTCACGTTTCACACCCGTCATGATCTGGCGCACACGCTCCGAGCCGTTGGCATGGAAGCCGTGATTTTCAAGCAGCACGGTAATGCCCAAAGGCTTTGCATAGTCGCAAAGCTGCTCGTAGGTAGAGACGATCAGCGGCATTTCCTCCTGAAACTTCTCCATGGTGTTTTCGCACATGGGGCGGCGGAATGCAGCAGAATCCACTCGAATGGTGGGGATCTCCATATCCGACACCATGTCGATATGCTGCTTGACGCGCTCAAGCTCGGCAGCATACTGCTCGGGCGTGAGCATTAAGAAATTGGCGTTGAGCGAATAGTTGCCGATGGGCACGCCAAGGCTTTTGCTTGCCGCCTTGAACGCGGGGCGCAGCTCGGGCTGCTCAACCAGGTTAACGCCGAACGGCACCAGCTCCACGACCTCAGCGCCCATTTCGCAAATACGCTCAAAGGCGCGAATGGGGGTGATCTCCCCCGAACAAATCTTACGGGACACACCGTAGATGGATATTCCGTAACGAATCATAGCGTTCTCCTTCTTGATAAATAGCTCTTATGTTGATAAACGTGGTTCACTTTTACTTCACCATCCCGTAGCCACCCGCATACTTGCTGACCTCGGAGGCGACCACAAACACCTTTCCCTCGCAGCAGGCGCGGATCTCGGTAAGTGCGCGTTTGGTGCGCTTTCTGGGCAGCACGATAAAGATCATGTTCATCTTCTCGGTCGCGCCATGGCCGGGCAGTACGGTATAGCCCAGGTCATGCTGCTTTAAGTAAGCCGTGATCTTCTCTGTGCTCTCGTCGCTTGCGATCAGCTCTAAGTTGGACGTGCCCAGCGCGATCTTTCCCTCAATGGTAGAGCCCAAGAACAAGCCGGTTGCATAGCCCGCGCAGTAAAACAGCAGGCGCAAGGGATTATCGCCCAGCGTACCGATGACGCCCGACACCACAAGACCCCAGATGATGCACTCCACAAAGCCAAGACCTGCAGCCTTGAGCCTCTGCCCCTTGACCATCATGCAGGTCTTGAGCGACTGGATGGTGATCTCCAAGATCTTTGCAGCACAGATCAGAAAACAAACCAAAATGGGGTGGATCCCCTCAAGCATAGCCAAAAATTCAGACATATTTAACTCCTTTTCGTTCAATCAAGTTCAATCAAGGTAGCGCGGCAGGGTGCGCCGTCCGCAGCACCTAAGTTGATGGGCGCGGCGTGCAGCAAATACGTGCCTTCCGGTACGTGTGCAAGACGAATGCCCTCCAGCAGCACGACACCCGCGCCGAGCAGCGCCAGATGCACCGCCATGGGAGCGGATTCGGGGCCCACGGTCTGCGATTCGTTGCCATACAGATCAAGCCCCGCAGCGGCCATCACACGGGCCGCCTCAAGCGTCAGCGTCGCATTCCCCTTGATCAGTATTTTTTTGATATTTCCCGCCATTTCCAGCATGCGGTGCGCGTCGGACGCGGTAATATCCCCTGCGTGCGAGATCACGACAGCCTTGCCGATCAGCGCGTCAAGCGGCAGAGCGTCCACGGTCTTGCCGCCCGCGATAAAATGCGCAGGTGCGTCTATGTGCGTGCCGTTGTGCGCACACATGGAAAACGCGGTCAGATTGCACACGTCACCCGCGTCCAAGGATGCCAGCACCTCTCGCGCAGGCGCGGGATCCCCCGGGTAGACCGCACAGGTAAATACCTCTTGGGAAATGTCGTAAAGCTTCATGCTACTCCCCTTTTTACCGTTTTTTTCATTATAGCAAAAAAGCAGACGGAAATCAAGAGAGATTGTAATAAATTCATGATGCGAGAGGCGGCTGTCCGTGGGGTGCGACCTTGGAACAATGCAAAAAGACCGAGCGTTTTTGCTCGGTCTTTTCTCTTATGCAATTCTGCTTATGCCTTAGTAGCAAGGTAATCGCACACGTCCTTGACGGTTTCGAACTTGACGGGCTCGGTGAACTGGAAGCCGAATGCCGCCTCGATCTCCATTGCAAGCAGCATGATGGAAAGAGAGTCCAGCTTGAGGTCTTCCATGAGCTTGGTCTCGGGGGTAACCGTGGAAACGTCGATTCCGGGGTTGACTCTGCCAATGATTTCGGTGAGTTTTTCAAGCATGATAATAAGATCCTTTCGTAATTTGTCAAATAAACATAGAGGCGGGGCGTCGAGGACGTCGCCCCCTACAATGAAAAACTATTTTAAGGTTTTGATATAAGATCTGCGGCGCTTGTGCTGGGTAGCATCGAAGTACTTCCACTGCGCCATGACCTGGGTATTGGTTTCAAGATTGAGGTTGGTTTCGGCATATTCGACCTTGCCGCTTGCCAGCATTTCGATCAGCTGCACCAGCATGACTGCATTGATGCCCGCGTTCTGATATTCGGGCAGCACGCCGATCAGGCCAAGATCCAGGGTGTCCGGATGCTTTGAGCTGTGCAGCACCTTGCAGATGGCAGGTAAAGTCAGTCTGCCGCCGCTCTTTTGCAGTGCTTTGCCGATGCCGGGAATGCACAGCGCAAACGCGACCACGCGCTCGTTCTCGTCGCAAACGACCACAAGATATTCCTTGTTGAGGATCAGAATAAACTGATCGATCATCTGCTTTTTCATGTTCTCGGTAAACGGCACCGTGCCATAGAGGTGGCGGTAGCACTCGTCCAAGCATTCAAAAAAGCTGTCCCTATAGGTCTGGATGTACTTTTTCTTGGACATTTTGGAGCTGTCCACCACGTGCAGATGCGAAAGCTCCAGCGCACGTTGTGCCACGCGCCCGAGCATGGGGTTGGGCGTCTTGGGTGCACGCAGGCGGAATTCGAACCAGTCGATCTCCTTGCCATAGCCGCAAGCCTCCAGCAGCGCGGGATAGTAATCGTAATTGTACTGCTCCTCAAAGGTGGAGAGCTGATCAAAGCCCTCGATCAGCATACCCTCGCGCTCCAGGTCGCTGTATCCGAGCGGCCCGCAAACGGTATCCATGCCCTGCTCTTTCGCCCAATTCTCCACAGCCTCGAACAGTGCTTTTGCTACCTGCAGATCGTTGATCGCGTCAAAGCGGGTAAAGCGCACGCGCTTCTCGCCTCGCAGCTCATTGGACTGTCGCTGCAGAATGCCCTGAATGCGGCCGACCACCTTTTTTTCTTGCATGGCAAGGAAAAACACGGTCTGGCAGGTATCGCTGTAGGCATGGTTTTTCTTGAACTGTGCCATTTCGTCGCCGTAAAGCGGCGGTACGAAGTATGGATTATCCTGATAAAGTCTTAACGGGAACCGGACAAAGGCCTTTCTTTGCGCGCCCGTTTCTACTTTGACGATTCTGACGTTTTGCATAGGCTAAATTATTCCAGAGGCTCATCCTCGCGACGCAGGAAGAGTAAGCCGTAGCCGGCCAGCCAAGGGCCGTTGTGGCATCCGCTGACGGGAGAGGTGATAACCTTTTCGTGGTTTGTGTGGATGTCATACTTCTTTTCGATCTCAACCAGCTCCTCCAAGAGCGAAGGACCGGTATAGGTGTGCCAGAGCAGATAATCCTTGGGGTCGCGGTCGCCGATCATTTCCTTCAAGATCTCGCAGGTCTTTGCCAGCGCCTTCTTGGGAGTACGGACGCTCTGCAGCGCGCAAAGCTCGCCGTCGTGCGTGAAATGTACCACGGGGCAAATGTTGAGCATCTTGCCCATCAGAGCCTTGCCGCCCTTGAGTCTGCCGTTGTAGATCAGGTAGTCAAGCTTTGCGTCAACACCCAAAAATTCCTGGTGCTTCATCATCCAGGCGATCTCCTTTAAGATGGTCTCGGTGGGAACGCCCTGCTCGATCATCTCAGCAGCCTTGATGGCCAGCATACCCTCGCCAAAGCAGGTGATCTTGGAGTCGATGACGATAATGTTCATCTTGTCTGCAAACTCCTCTGCGGTCAGGCGGATCAGGTTGTAGGTACCGCCCAGGTATGCGCTGATGGCGATCACGATGATCTCGCGATATCCCTCGTCGTAAGCCTTCTGGAAATGCTCTCTGATTCTCTCGGGGCTGGGCATTGCGGTCTTGGGCAGATTGTTCTTGGCATCCTCCAGAACCTCCAGCTCCTTGTAAAATGCATCGGGATCAAGATCAAGACCCTCTAAGTATTCCTTGCCCTTGAAATGGACGTGGATGCGGATGATATCAATGTCGTGCTTCTTATAGCGTTCGGGGGCATACTCAATGCAGCCCGTGGAGGTGCACATGACTTTTCTTTTGATTTCCATAAGTAACTCCTTTGAAATGATCTGTTTTTATCTTAGGTCCTTGCCGTCAAACATCGCCTTGTTTCTTGCGACGTTGAGCATGATGGCAGAGGTATTCTTGATCGAATCTGCGTTTGCGGCGCCGTGCGCCTTGATAATGGGCTTGCCAACACCCAGCAGCTGTGCGCCGCCAAGTGAGTTGAAGTCGTAAATGCTCATCAGGTAGCCTACAAGCTTCATGATCTCGGGGTTGCCGGTCTTTTTGCCGTATACCACGATATCGGTGATGATTCTCTTTGCAATGCCCTCGGAATTCTTGAGCACCTGATTGCCTGCAAAGCCGTCTGCAACAAGCACGTCACAGTCGCCCGAAAGCGCGTTTGTGCCCTCGATATTGCCCACGAAATTAAGCTCGGCATCCGCCTTTAGCAGCGCGTGGGTCTCCTTGACCAGCTTGTTACCCTTGGTCTCCTCCGCACCGTTGGAAAGCAGGCCGATGCGGGGATTTTCAATCGCATAGCATTGCTTCATCAGATCTGCACCCATGTGCGCAAAGTCCACCAGCATGGAAGCGGTGCAGTCAATGTTGGCACCCGTGTCCACAAGGCAGGTAAATCCGCCCTTAGCCGCAGGCAGAATGGCTGCAAGTGCGGGTCTGCGCAAAGGCTTTGCGGGCACGTAGCGAAGCGCACCTGCGATCAGCGCACCCGTGCTGCCTGCATTGATCAGGCCCAGAATGTCGTCGCGTGCGGCAAGTGCCTGCAGAGCCTTTACCAGCGAGGACTCGGTCTTTTTGAAGATGGCCTCCATGGGGTTGTCGTAATTGGTAATGGCGTCGGGCGCGTGCACAATCTCGATTCTGTCCTTGTCGTACTCGGCCTTTGCAAGCTCTGCACCGATCACCTGCTCGTCGCCGAACAGCACGATCGAAAGCTCGGGATTCTCTGCAAGCGCCATCAAAGCACCCTCTACGATCATCTCGGGGCCCTTATCGCTGCCCAGCGTGTCTATTGCGATTTTGTAAGTAGCCATATATTATCTCCTTTACTCTACAGCGATCAGATAGCGGTAAACCTTTTGTCCGCCGACAAATACGTCTACGCTCAGATCCTCGTAAGCCTCCTCGATCGCCTCGGTCATGGCGACTCTCTCGTCTTCCGAAACGCCCTCGCCTACGAACAGCGTCAGAATCTCGCGATCCTCAATATCCTCGATCGCACCGATCATGGCAAGCATAGCCTCGATTTCGTCCGCACAAGAGCAGACCAGCTCACCCTCCAGGATGCCGATCGACTCGTCCTTCTTGACTTCTACGTCACCGATCACGGTATCGCGGATGGCATAGGTGATCTCGCCAGAAACAACAGCCTCCTTGGCGTCGGTCATATCCGAGACCTGCTCGTCTGCATCCTCGATCGCACCGTTGAATACCGCCAACGCCGCATATCCCTGCGGGAAGGACTTGGTGGGTACGACACGCACGTCCATACCCTCGCACAGATCTGCTGCCTGCTGAGCCGTGAGCAGAATGTTGCCGTTGTTGGGCAGGATGATGACGTGATCGACGTCCAGCTGACCGATCGCGTCCACAAAATCCTGTGCGCTTGGGTTAGATGTCTGTCCGCCGTCGATGATGATATCTGCGCCAAGCTCGGTAAAGAGCGCGTGCATGCCCTCGCCGCTGGTAACCGCGATCACACCGAAGGGTTTATGGATCTTTTTCTTCTTTTGCTCTGCAACCGTCCGCTCGGAGTGCTGCAGGCTCATGTTTTCTATCTTGACCTCCAGGTACTCGCCATACTGCTGGCAAAGCAGCAGCACGTCCGCGGGCACCATGGTATGCGCGTGCACCTTGAGTACGTCACCGTCGCGAAGTGCAACGATGCTATTGCAGTTCTTTGCCTCAAGAGAGGCGCGGAAGCCCTCCAGATCGAATGCCTCGGGATCCCCCTTCGCGCGCTGCAATCTGACCAGCACCTCTGTGCAATAGCCCCATTCCAGCGGGCTGTCGGTGGTAAAGAGATCGTAATTGATCGCGGGCTTTGCCACAGGCGCTTGCTCGTCAAAGCTGCCGATCAGGATCTCCTTGCCGCTCAGCGCGTCATACATGCCCACGATCATGGCAAGATACCCTGCACCTCCGCTGTCCACCACGTCCGCCTGTGCAAGCACGGGCAGCATTTCCTTGGTCTTGGCCAGCGTGTGCTGTGCCTGCTCGATCAGAATCTCAAACAGCTGCTCAAAGGTGGTGTCCTCGGTCACGTTCTTGGCCGTGTACTCCGAGCTTTCGCGGAACACAGTCAGAATGGTGCCCTCCACGGGATTTGCCACCGCGTGGTATGCGCGTGCAACGCCTGCCTCCAACGCCTTTGCAAACTCCGCAGCATCCATGCTTTCGCAATCCGCCACGGCAGCGGCAACGCCTGCTATGTACTGCGAAAGAATCACGCCGGAATTACCGCGTGCACCAAGCACGCAGCCGCGGGAAAAGTTAGCTAAGTGTCCGCCCAGCGTATCCTCATCGGAAAGACGGGCAAGCCCTCCTTCCAGCGTCTTGGTCATATTGACACCGGTGTCCCCATCCGGAACGGGAAAAACGTTGAGATCGTTGATCTCCTCCATATGTGCGCGCAAGCCCTGCACTCCGCCCAAAAGCAGCGTGCGAATGGCCGCGCCGTCAAGTCTTATCGTTTCCATCAGTTCTCCGTCCTTTTTACGTAGTAGCGGGGATCAGATTCCCCGTCAAGCGCTCCATGTATGCAGCAATGGTAGCAAGATCCATGCGCTTGCCTTCATCGCTAAGCAGCCATTGACCCAGCACGTGCACCATGCCGCTGATCATAAATGTCGCGGTCATGCGGCGCTCCGTGTTATTTTCATTTCCTTCATAAGCCTGCATCAGCCGACCCTCCAGCTTTGCCACAAAGGCATCCATTCTGCCCTTGTATACCATACGCAGCTCCTCCGACTGCTTTTCCACAGCCGCAAGCAGCCCTTGCACGTATGCCTTGGGAGAATCGAACAGACTCTTCTTTTCTGCAAAAGCGTTCATCAGCTTTTCAATGCAGCTCTCTTCAATTTCGTTTGCCAAGGCCAGCGAATCCACGTAATGCTTGTAAAACGTGGTCTTGTTGATCATCGCACGCTCACAAATGTCCTTGACCTTGATCTTTTCGGGTGCGTACTGTGCACGCAAGGACAAAAACGCCTGCTTAATCTGCTGCTTGGTCTTGATGATCCTGAGATCCATACGGACTCCTTTCCCAATATATGATAAGCACAAAAAATAAACAACCTTAGTTGCTTATCCAATTATAGTCGATTTTATTTCGTTTGTCAATATATTTATTAAAATTGCGAATATATTTATTAAAAATATCACACATTTCTTGACGATTGGCGAAAATATGCTATAATATTGATATATACTTTATCAGGAAAAAGTAAGAATGTAAAAAGGAGAGGTGGAAATGCGCGTAAAAAATCCGATTTTGCCGGGATTTCATCCCGATCCCTGCATCTGCCGCGTGGGAGAGGACTATTTTTTAGCAACTTCTACCTTTGTGTGGTTTCCGGGCGTGCAGCTCTATCACTCGCGCGACCTGGTGCATTGGCGCGAGATCCCCTGTCCTTTGCGCAAGGTTTCTCAGCTCGACCTGCGCGGCTGCCCCAATTCGGGCGGCATTTGGGCACCCTGCCTTTCTTATGCTGACGGAACGTTCTACCTGATCTACACCGTGGTCCGCAATTTCCACGGTATCTTCAAGGATACGCCGAATTATATGGTCACGACGACCGATATTTTCAGCGGCGAATGGTCCGAGCCGATCTACCTCAACTCCAGCGGATTTGATCCTTCCTTGTTCCACGCGCCGGATGGCAAGAAGTATCTTGTCAACATGCTCTGGGATCACAGGCTTGAAAATCATCCCTTCGGTGGGATCTTGCTGCAGGAATATTCGGTCAGTGAGAAAAGACTCGTGGGCGAGATCAAAAACATCTATCGCGGCACCGGGATTGGCTGTACCGAGGCTCCGCACCTGTTCTGCAAGGACAACTACTACTATTTGCTGGTTGCCGAGGGCGGTACGCTATACAATCACGGTGTGCGCCTGGCGCGCTCAAAATGCATTGACGGCCCGTACGAAACCGATCCTTTACCCCTGCTGACCACCAGGCACGTCCCCGATGCACCGCTGCAGCGAGTCGGGCACGGATCTCTGACCGAAGCCCCCGACGGCACGCCTTACATGGTCTATCTCTGCGGCAGACCGATCGGAGAGAAGAAGCGGTGTATTCTCGGCCGAGAGACGGCTTTGGCAAAGCTATACTGGGATCAGAACGGCTGGCTTCGCCTGGCTGATGGCGGCATTGTCCCCAATCCGGAGATCGATATAGATCTGCCTTGTGCCGAGGTTGAGCCTTGTCCCGTAACCGACACCTTTGACTTCGACGCATTGCCCGAGCGATACAAAACGCTGCGCGTGCCGCTTGATATGATCGGCTCGCTTTCGGATCGCCCCGGCTGTCTGCGACTTTACGGGCACCAAGCCCTTTCCTCCTGTGACCTGCAGTCCATGGTGGCAAGGCGTCTGCAATCGCACGCCTGTGAGATCACGGTCAAAATGGAATTCGATCCGCAGAATTTCCAGCAGATGGCGGGCTTGACCCTATTCTATGACACCTACAATTTCTTTTATCTCTACCTGAGCCGCGAGGATGACGGCACGCGCGCGCTGCGCCTTTGCGTGCGCAACAATCTGCAGTTTTCAGATCCTCTGGGCGGTGCATTTCCCATCAGCGACAGCGGAGCAGTTTGGCTTCGCGCACGTATCACGGGCACCACGCTGCAATTCTTGTTCTCGGATGACGGCCAACATTTTTCACCCGTCGGAGATACGCTTGACTGCTCCAACCTTGCCGATGAGGGATACAGCGAGATCGGGCACGAGGGGCATACGGGCACGCTTGCGGGCATAGCCTGCCAGGATCTTTCGGGCAGGTGCAATTACGCAGATTTCTTTAGCTTTACATACCAAGATATCAAATTATAAAGGAGTAAAACAATGGCAAAAAGTGTACAGGATATTATGAGCATGATCCGTGAGAACGGCATCAAAATGGTGGATTTCAAAATGGTGGATATTCACGGTCAATACCGCCACGTCACCATTCCCGCACAGAATTTCTCCGAAGAGGTCATGAAGAGCGGCATCGGATTTGACGCCTCCAACTACGGCTACGCCGTGGTGGAAAAGAGCGACATGGTCTTTATCCCCGACCCCGACACGGCGGTCATCGACCCCTTCTGCGACATCCCCACGCTTTCCATGACGGGTGACGCCATGATCATTGCAAGCCCCGAGAACAAGCCTCTCTCGCAGTATCCCAGAAACATCATCAAGGCAGCCGTGGCGCACATGCAGGCAAGCGGCGTGGCAGACACTATGAAAATTTTGCCCGAATTTGAGTTCTATCTGTTTGATAACGTGGGCTGGGAGGTCTCCCCCAACTATATCGGTGCACACGTGGATGCAGAGCAGTCCTATTGGAACAGCGATTCCCAGGGGCACGGCGTCATCGTGCCCAAGCAAAAGGCTTACCATATCGCCAAGCCCTTTGACCGCGCATACGAAGCAAGAAGCGAAATGTGCCTGCACATGCTGGATGCAGGCATTGAGATCAACTATCACCATCCCGAGGTGGCCGCATCCGGTCAGTTCGAGATCGAGCCTCAGCTTGGCGAGGTGGTACACATGGCCGACGCGACCATGATGATCAAATATATCATTCACAACACCGCACTCAAGCACGGCAAGTCCGCCACCTTTATGCCCAAGCCCATCTATGGTGAGGCAGGCAGCGGCATGCACGTGCATATGCTCTTGTTCAAGGACGGCGTTCCCGTATTCTCGGACGACAACGGTTACGCGCACCTGAGCGAAACCGCGCACTACTTCATGGGCGGAATCTTAGCGCACATCTCTTCCCTTTGCGCCCTGACCAATCCCAGCACCAATTCCTTCAAGCGCCTTGTTCCCGGCTTTGAAGCACCCGTCACGGTCGGCTACGCAACGTCCAACAGAAGTGCGGTCATCCGCATTCCCGCATACGCCAAGTCGCCCGATAAGCGTCGCTTTGAGCTGCGTAATCCCGATGCGACCTGCAATCCCTATTTCTGCTATGCGGCCATTCTGATGGCGGGACTTGACGGCATCAAGAACAAGATCGACCCGCACGCAAACGGCTGGGGTCCCTACGACGTCAACCTCTATCACCTCTCTGACGAGGAAAAGGCAAAGCTTCACCATCTGCCCACCTCTCTGCCCGAGGCTTTGGACGCACTTGAGGCCGACCACGACTACCTGACAGAGGGCGGCGTATTCCCGATCGAGCTGATCAACAACTTCATCAAGACCAAGAGAGAGGAATGCCGTGCCATGGCAGCCATTCCCCATCCTGCGGAATTTGAAAAATACTACAACCTGTAATTTATGAGCACCAAAAAGAAATTACTGATCATCCTGCCCTGCGTTGTCGTACTGCTTGCGGCAGCGTTTGCGGCCTGGGTGCTGTGGGCCAATACGGCACTTGTGCGCACCGATTACACGGTAGCAAGCGAGCGGTTGCCGCGCGAGTTTGACGGATTTGTGATCGCACAGGTGGCGGATCTGCACAATGCGGAATACGACGAGGGCAACCAAAAGCTGCTTTCCATGCTGCAGGATGCAAAGCCCGATATCATCGTGCTGACGGGTGACACCATTGATGCGCGTAACCCCAACGTTCCCGTCGTGCTGGACTTTTTGCAAAAGGCCATGCAGATCGCCCCCTGCTACTTTGTCACGGGCAATCATGAATGTGCGCTCAATCGCATGGAATACTATGAGATCGAAGCGCAGATGCGTGAGATAGGCGTGGACATCCTACGCGCGGAGGCGGTCAAGCTGGAGCGCGGGGATGCAAGCATTACCCTGCTTGGCGTAGACGACGAAAACTTTGAGGGCACGCTGTACTCATCTGCGCAGCTGCGTGAGCTGGCGGGCACGGACGGATACACCATCCTGCTCTCTCACCGCCCCGAATACTTCTGGCGGTATGCCGAGGCGCAGATCGACCTGACCTTTTCGGGACATGCGCACGGCGGTCAGGTTCGCCTGCCGCTGATCGGCGGACTGTACGCGCCCGGTCAGGGTGTACTGCCCGAATACGATTGCGGCGTATATACCTATCAGAATTCCAGCATGGTGGTCAGCCGCGGCATCGGCAAAAGCTCGTTCCCTCTGCGATTCAATAACAGACCCGAGCTTGTCATTGTCACGCTGACCTCACAGGACAATTAAGAAAGGATCGAATTATGGCAAAGCTTCATTTTCTCAAATCTGTCACAGATACCATAAACACCTCGTTTATCTTGGAATCCAACGGCACGCTGATCGTCGTGGACGGCGGCTTTGACAGCGAAGAGCCCTACCTCTATGAATATCTCAAAGCCCTTGGCGGCCACGTAAAGGCTTGGTTTTTGACGCATTTTCATAACGATCACTTTGCATGCTTTATCGCAATGCTGCAAAAGCACCCCGATATCCGGGTGGATGCGGTGTACTACAATTTCCCGCCCGACGAATATCTTGTGCGCTGGGAGCCAATGCAGGACCATTACTCCACCGAGGTCTGGCTTAGCATGTTCCGCGAGGCGATCGCAAACAGACAGACCCCCGTTATAACGGTAAACGCAGGTGACGTATACACGTTTGATGACGGAAACGTGACCGTACGCGTGCTTCGCACCTATAACACCGCGTTCGATTACATCAACAATTCCTCCACCGTATTCCGCTTTGAGGCAGACGGCAAGAGCATTCTGTTCCTTGGCGATCTGGAGCCGGACGGCGGTAAAGAATTGATCAACACCGTGGATCATGCCCTTTTGCGCGCGGATTACGTGCAAATGGCGCATCACGGTCAGGGCGGCGTAGAAAAGGAGGTCTATGAGATCATCCATCCCACCTATTGCCTGTGGGCAACGCCCTCCTGGTTATGGAACAATATGGGCCCCGGGGGCTACGACACCAACATATTCAAAACCATCATCGTGCGCGGCTGGATCTCTTCCCTGCGCTGCGTCAAAAAGCATTATCTCATGACCGATGGCACGCAGGTCATTGATCTGGCGGAGGCGTAAACCATACAAATATTCCAAAATTGCCGTAGGGGCGACCTGCGGTCGCCCGCGGGCGATCACTGATCGCCCCTACAACCATTCTGTATATTTTCGACTAAACCCACGGTTTAGCAACTGGAAAAACAAGTCATTGACGGATTTTGCCGGGTATGATACAATGAAAGCACAACAAAACGAGAGGGGCTACGGGTACATGAATATTGGTGAAAAGATCTGTGCGCTGCGCAAGGAGCGCGGCATGACGCAGGAAATGCTGGCTGAGCAGTTGGTGATCTCTGCACAGGCAATATCCAAATGGGAACGCGGGGTGGCAAATCCCGACCTTGAACAAATTCCGCGCTTAGCAAAGCTCTTTGGAATTTCAACCGACGAGCTGCTTGGTCTTTCCGCGCCCAAGGCAACCGAGGGGGAGCTTGAGCGTCGCGTGGCATCCTTGGAGCGACTGCTCGAAATGCTGACTGCCAAGGACGAGGGCGCATCTAAGGAGATCATGCTGCGCGAAGCACCGCGCGTGGCAAGCTTTGATTTTTCCAAAATGTCTGCAGAGGATAAAAAGAAATGGAAGCCGGACGGTCTGCACATCATGGACGACAAGGGTGCGCTTTGCATGAAAGCCGTACCCGTTGAGCGGAAGGTGGGGGAAATTGTTGACCCGCAATGCATCATCGCGGGGTTGAGCATTGGGCTTGACAGAGTCAGCCGCATTCTGATCAAGCTTTCCACCACGGGAAACCGCAATCATCATGCGCTGCAGGTTTTCTTTACAACCCGTGAAAATGCGAATTGGGATGAATATAAATCTATTCGCACAGCCTACCCAAACGGTAATAAAATGACGCTGGATCTTGCCGTGAATCACCCCCTGTTCTGTGGCATACTGACAGGCTTGCGTATAGATCCGTTTGCCGACGGTCATGGACGCACGGAGATCGAATCGGTCATGCTGATTTCGCCACAGGGAGAGGTCATGTATGAAATGCAGGCTGATGCGTACAAGGAAAAAATTGTATGTAAGGAGAATGATGACAAGCTGGAAGGCATAAAAGAACCGACCATCGTGCTCAAAAACGCCAAGCTGTGCCCCGAGCTGCCCGGTATTACCTTTTTGTCCGATCCCGTCAAGGCTATGCGCCAAGTCTGGGATCCCATGCTTGTTTGCGACGACCCGGATCTGAATATTGACCGCGCAAGATATATACATCTGCGCATCAAGACAGCTCTGTTTGATCAGAACAGGCAGCCTTGGTATGACATGAACGCGAACGCGCACATCAATGCTGAAATGAAACTGTATTTCAAGACACCCGGCTGCGAGGACTACACCGAACAGCATCACTTCAGCGTGCATTATCTGGCTACCGGTCAGATGCAGGATATTTATATTGACACCTCAAATAACGGCTTCTGGCACGGCACGCTGACAGGGCTTCGCCTTGACCCGATTGAAGGCCAGGGAGCGTCGTTTGAGCTTGAACAGATCGAGCTTTTGGAGGGTACGCCCAAGATCAAAATGAGCGGATTTATGAGCAGCCTTGAAGAAAAGATCAGAAAGCTTGAGCAGGATATGGATGATCTGCGCTGCGAGATGGACGAGCTTTCCTGCGTGCGTGACGATTGCGAGGATGCTTGCGACGAGCTGGAGGGCCGCTTGGAGGAGCTTGAAAGTCGACTGGACGAATTGGAAGATAAGGATTGAGTTGGTCTTGAAAAAGCCGCTGAGGGGAAACCACTTCCCTACGACAAAGATTCACGGAGATTCGTAGGGGGCGTTTCGCCTCCCGCAAAAAAACGGCGGTTGTTCACCGCCGTTTTTTGTTTATGATCGGGTAGACCGATACCACGTAGGGATCGGGTTTTGCATGTTGTCGTACCAGGAAAGCACCTCGGCTGCCTGGTTTTTCATGGTCGCGATCTCGCGCTCGCCAAACGGAATTGCCCAGGGCAAGGAGCTCAGCGTATTGGAGCTGATATACAGCGCCAGCAAACGCCAGAAATCCATGGGGACGTTGCCGTCAAAATAGCCGTCCACCATGCCGGATGCAAACGCGGGAGAAGCCCCGGCACACCACACGATACGGTTGAATTCCTCCCAGGGGTCGCCGTAGTCGTCGCGGTCAAAGTCGATGATGACAAGACTGCCGTCCGTGTCCACCATCATGTTGCCGATATGGTAGTCGCCATGCTGATAAGTCTGCGGACGCCCGCAGAGCAGATGGCGGTTTTTTGCGATGTAATCAAGGAACGGCTGATCGACGTCATACTTCAAGGGACAATCGCGGTACATGGCGATCTTGCGGTCGATCTTGGCGTTGAAGCGGCCTTCCCATTCGGGCACGCCATCGGGCGCGGGGAGGGTATGAATACGGGCAAGGATCTTCCCTGCCTCGCAGCCGTAGTCGTATTGCTTTTGCGCGGGCAGCGTGGGAATATGCTGCTCGGCATCGTACCCTTCAATAAAGGTTTGCAAGGCATAAACGCCCTCATCGCACGTGCCGAACTCGATGGGCTTGCACATGGGAATGCCCAGCGCGGCCACCCTTTGCATTTGCGCAAACTCGCGCTGCTTGCGCTCGGCACGCTCGGGCGCAGCCACGCGCAACAGATATACAGAGCCGTCATGCGTGACCGCTCTGTATTTTTGATCCCCCGACCAGCCCTTGTCGATCGGGGTTTTGGATATAATTGTGGAATATATGTCAGTCATGAATGCGTCTCCCTATTTTCAAAAGCAAAACGGATTTGCTGCGTTCTCTGCGCCAAAAACCTTTAGCGCCATTCGATACATCGCTCTTGCGTGAATACGGTCGTGCCAAATAAAACGGCGGAGGACCTTGCGAAGCGACCAAAGCTCACCATAGCTGCCTTCAATCACGGCATTTTGAAGAAAATCGGGCTTTGCTTCAAGTGCTTCAAAGCCGCGCTTGCGGCATTCGTATATATTGCCGCAGTTGTCGGCATCAACCTCAATCTCCGCAAAATAATATTCGTTTACACTTTTGGTATGCTCGTACATTTCATCTCCCGAGCGCGGAACTTGGCCATAAAAAGTCTTGCGTTCAGCTGCGGCGGTAGCACTCTTGTCGGGGATAGATTCATACAAAGTAATAAAATCCATCGCTGACTTCAGCGCAAGCGCCTTGAGCTGCTCATATTCTTCGGTCGTCAGCGGTGCTTTTTCACTTTCAAAAAGCACATCGGAATCTGCATCCTTGATGGCAAGCTCGGAGTCTTTTTCTTGGACGATCACAACTTCCATGTTTTCGGATATATCCTCGCCCGACCATTTGAGATAAGAACAAATCTCCACGGGCATCTTCGCCTTAGCGATTTCAAGGCTTTCACCACGGGTATATGCGCCGATAAAATCGATTGCATACAGCAAAGTGTCGTTACCGTTATGTTCCCATACGCAGTTTATCGTCATGCTATTTCTCCATTATTTCCTTCAATACCTTCTCCGCTTCCGCATACAGCTTCGGTGAAGTCTGCGGATATGTAAGCTCGGCAGGGAGAGTATCAAATATTCTTGTTTCTTTCATTTCGCTTTCGGGAAGTTCTCCAAGGGAGTGAACAACAGCCAAGAAAACCATGCCGTGTGAGAAGCTTTTAGAGTTGTAGCCGTAGTAATCGCAGACGGCAAACAACTCAGCATCCATAATCCCGCTTTCCTCAAAAAGCTCGCGCTTTGCACATTCAAGCGGAGTTTCGCCATCCTCAATATGACCGCCCTGAGTTTCCCATGTGTCGCGGCTTTTATGTCTGCTCAGTATCCATTTCCCTTGATAATTGGCACATACAACAACGTATTTATAATGTCCTAAGGAATTCAAGGGGTGGATGATGCATTGCAGCTCTTTCCTGATGCTTTCTTCTGCCATGCTGCTCATTCCCTCCAAAGCGTCACCGCAGGCAAAAGGTCTCCACCACCGAAGGAATGCCATGCGACCACTCTCTCTTGCTCTGGGATGTAGAGCAGCATTTGCCCGAACGCGCCGCCCTTGCCGTATGCCTTGCCAGAGCAGATATTATGGAACTCGTAGCCGCGTTTGCGCGTGATCTCGCACCACTCCTCGGACAAAATGCGCTTACCCTGCCAAACACCGCCGCGCAGATACAGCTCGCCCAGCTTTGCCATATCCTCGGTGTAAATGTAAAGCCCGGTTGCGCCGATGGGATATCCCTTGGGGCACTTGCTCCAAGCCATTTCGCGGTAACCAAGCGGATAAAACAGGCGTGTCCACAAAAAATCGTCCACCTTTTCCCCGCTCTTTTTGCTGACCACGCGCGAGAGCAGATAAAAGGCAGCATCGCTGTACGCCCACTTTTCCCCCGGCACAAAATCAAGCTTGGTCTTGAACAGATAGGTCAGATAGTCGTCGGTGCCAAGCTTGCTTGCATCGATCGCGTCGATGTCAAGATATCCGAGCGGAAAGCCGCAGGTGTGCGTCATGGCGTGATGCACGGTCATGTACTGCCACTTTTCGTCCATTCCCTCGGGCAGCTCGTCCGCGAAAATGTCCACGATGCGCTCGCCCATATCGATCAACCCCGCGTCGTACAGCATGCCGATCGCGGTGACCACAAAGGACTTGGCCACCGAATAGCTGTTCTGGCAGGCGTTGCCCGGCTTCAGGGTAACGGTCTCAATCTTGCCCTTGTGTATTTCGGTGATCTTATAAAACGTGCCGCCCGCCTTTTGCGCGGCCTCGGTCAGGTATTCCAGATATTTGCTCATCATACAACCTCCTCTTGCTTGCTGTCGGTTTGTCATACATTTTCTTTTATTATAGCAGTTTCCCCATGGCCAACGCAAGGGATTTTCGCAAATTCACCAAAATTTTTCACGCATTGCGCCTTTTCTTGACAGTGGCCGAGCAGTATGATATAATGAATACAGTTCAACATTGTCAGGAGTTTTTTATGAAAATCAAGCTCTTTGCCGCATCCTTGACACTGGTGTTGCTGCTTGGAATGCTTGCCGTGTTGCCGGGCAACGCCGAGGAGCAAGTCGTCCTTCCTTCATGGTTCTACGATTTTTCGACCGGGTTAATTTTCAGCAACATATCGGGCAACGGGTTCAATCTCTCGATTGAAATCACCGAAAGATCACACACGTCGCTGACCGCTCTTGGAGGCGACCCACAGCTTTCTCTGACCGCGCCAGGTATCTACGTGGATAGCGCGAAATATCTTTGCATTGAATACAGAACCGAAAGCACCAACAGCGGCGAAATCTATATTTCCCGCAACGACGGCGTAGGCATGGGCGAGACTCCCGACTCCGCGCTGAAATGGAAATGGAATACCGACGGCGAATGGCACAGACTGATCCTGTACTGCGAGGGCTGGGCTGAGGACGAGAGCGTGGCGTTTACCGCCTTGCGCTTTGATCCCATAAGTTTGGGGCTGGAGGAATGCAACGGCGAGACCATCGACATAAGATTTGTGGCTTTCTTTACAAACGAGCAATCCGCCAAGGATTTTGATTTGGCGGCATATCAGGATTACGTCAACAAGAACGGGATCACGCTTCCCGAGGGTGTACGCCCCTCCGATCAGAAGTGGCCTGAGCCCGCATATAAGGAAATGGACGTGCATCCCGACGACAATACCGAGGGTACGCTCAAGATCACCTGTTCCGAGGACGGCAAATATGCCACCATCTCTTACGGAGAGGGGGAAAATGCAGTCTCCTATACTGTCCCCAACAATGCGGTCAACCTATTTGGCGGCTATGCGGGCACGGATGACCTGGACCGTTCCCTGTTTGATTCCTCCGAGGTGGGCGTGGTGACCGAGGATCACGACGTAGGCATCTTTTATTTTCTTTGGCACGGCGAGCACGGTGACTCGGGCGCGCTCAATATGCAGCATATCATTGACAAGGTTGGCATAGAACAGGCAAGCAAGCCCGATTGTGAGCTTTGGGGGCGTCCTTATGAATGGCATTTCTGGAACGAGCCGCTTTACGGCTACTACTACATCGATGACAACTGGGTCATGCGCAAGCACGTGGAGCTTTTGATCAACGCCGGCGTGGACTTTTTGTATTTCGATGCCACCAACGGCTATTCCTACCATGACAACGCGCTCAAGCTCATGGCAATCCTGCACGATTTCAACAAAATGGGCTTTGATGCACCCAAGGTGGTATTTTATACCAACACCAACGCAGAGGCCTGTGTGCAGGAACTCTATGAAAAGATCTACAAGTCCGGATTCTACAGCGACACCTGGTATATGCTTGACGGCAAACCGCTGATCATTGCCCCTCGCAGCGCCAATATCGACGATTTCTTTACGGTCAAGCAGCCGCAATGGCCTACCGAGGCGGAAAAGAAAAACGGATGGCCCTGGATGGACTTTGAGTGGCCGCAGCACATCTACAAGGATGCCAAAGGCAACCCATCGGCCATCAACGTATCCGTAGCGCAACACAGCGGCACAGTCCGCTTCTCGGATTCCGCTCTCTATGGCAACACGCTGAATCTCGGCAGATCGTTTGCATCGAACGTCAACGACAGAACAGCACGCTCCGAGTACTACGAAAGGATCCGTGAAAATCCCGCACTTTACGTGCAAGGTCTGAATTTCCAGGCGCAGTGGGACAGAGCCATTGAAGCAGACGTTCCCTTTGTGCTTGTGACGGGCTGGAATGAGTGGATCGCACAAAGGCAGAACGATCCCAACAAGGTCGGCTTTGTGGACTGCGCTTCCAACGAATTTTCCCGCGATATCGAAATGATGAAGGGCGGCTACTTTGACAATTACTATATGCAGCTGGCTTACAATATCCAACGGCTTAAGGGTACGGCACCCGTCATCGTGCAGGATGCACGCAATGCCGTCAACGTCACGGGAAGCTTTGACGTGTGGGATAAGGTGCTCATCACCTACACCGACCCTTCCAAGGACATGCTGGACCGCGATGCCAAAGGATTTGGAGACAATCACTATGTCAATGAGACCGGAAGAAACGATATCGTTGCATCCAAGGTCACGGCAGACACCAAGAACGTGTATTTTTTCGTAGAAACAAGATCGGAGATCACCCTTCCCGAAGAAAACACCTGTTGGATGCAGCTGTTTTTGGATATGGACTGCGATACCGAGACCGGCTGGTACGGCTACGACTTCATTGTCAACTATAGCGTCAAAGACGATTTCACCACCACCGTAGCACGATACAACGGTACGGATGGCGAGTATGCCTTTGAGATCGTGGGTGAGATCGCTTTCAGAGCCAAGGAAAACAAAATGATGATCGAGATCCCCATGGATTTGCTTGGCATTACCAATCCGAACGGTATCAAGTTTGAGTTCAAATGGGCAGACAGTAAGAACGCAATTACCACCATGGAGCAATTTTACACCGACGGCGACGCTGCTCCCTTGGGCAGACTCAACTATACTTTCCAAAACTGCATCGATCCCGAGACAGCCGAGCAGTACGTTCCGAGTGAACCCCAAGCCCCCGGGGAGGAGCAAAAGCGCGGTTGCAAGGCTGCTGTTGGTAGCGCAACATTAATTGTTTGCATAGCAGCACTTCCCTTCGCACTGATCCCAAAAAAGAAGAAACACTGATTTGATCGGCTGCCCCGACGGGCAGCCGATTTTTTGCGCGCGGACATTGTCAATTTGCATATTACTGGACATGGCAAAACCGACATTATCACCAAATCTTGCAATGGCTTGACTGTTTTGATTGACACGGAGTACCGGAATATGATATAATTCGGTCAAATGAAACTGAACGGAGGTTTCAATCAATGAAACGTACACTCATTTCTCTGCTGCTTTGCATCAGCCTTCTGCTCGGTGCGCAAGTCACTCTGACCGCAGCTGCGCAGGACTATGATGCGATCCCCTCTTACATTTACGACTTTTCCAAGCCCGAGATCACCTTAAAGTTTACAAGCGCTGCAAACCTCTCCTATCAGATTGTCGAGGGAGAGTACGGTTCGTTTACCGCAAGCGCAAACGACCCCGCGCTTAACCTGGATTATCCCGACGTGAAAACGAGTGACGCGGCTTATATGCGCATTGAATACCGCACCACGGCCAAGCATATGGGCGAAATGTACGTGGCGCGCAACGACGGCGTTGCCATGTCGCAGGATCCCGCATCCCACCTGGAATGGGATTGGATCGCGGACGGCGAGTGGCACACGCTGATCATTCGCTGTGACGGCTGGGCAGACCTTGAGAGCGTCTACTTCACGCAATTCCGCATTGACCCGCTGCATTCCCATGCAGGCGTGCAGGCAGGAGATGCGATCGACATGCGCTACGTAGCATTCTTTGACACCAAGGAAAAGGCCGAGGCCTTTGACATTGCCGCTTATCACGAGTATGAGCAGCAACTGGAGAAGGAAAAAGAAGAGGCCGCAACGCTGCCCAAGACCGAGTGGCCCGATCCCGAATTCTCCGAGATCACGCCCTCTGCTGACGATCACTATGCAGGCACGCTCAAAATCACCTACTCCGAGGACGGCAAATACGCCACGATTTCTTACGGAGAGGGTGAAAACGCAGTTTCTTATACCGTCCCCAACAACGAGATCAACCTGTTTGGCGGCTATGCGGGCACGGACGATCTGGATCGCTCGCTGTCAGATTCCTCCGAGGTTGGCGTTGTGACCGAGGATCACGACGTGGGCCTGTTCTATTTTCTGTGGCACGGTGAGCACGGCGACCATGGCGTGCAGAACATGCAGCAGATCATTGACGCGGCGGGCGACGACGCAGGCAACGTCAACAATCCCCTTTGGGGCGACGTGCACACCTGGCATCACTGGAACGAGCCGCTTTACGGCTACTACTACATCGATGACGAATACGTCATGCGCAAGCACGTGGAGCTTTTGATCAACGCGGGCATTGACTTTTTGTTCTTTGATACCACCAACCTTGCCACCTATTCCGAAAACGCGCTCAAGCTCATGGCGATCCTGCACGAATTCAACGAGCAGGGCTTCGACGCTCCCGAGGTCATGTTCTACACCAACACAGATGCAGTAATCCGTGTCAGACAGATCTACGAGGAGATTTATGAGCCCGGCTACTATCCCGACACGTGGTATAAAATCGACGGCAAACCCGCTATTGTCGCTCCCTACGAAGCCAATGTCAACGATTTCTTTACCGTCAAGCTTAACCAGTGGCCGACCGAGGATATGAAGGAAAACGGCTGGCCCTGGATGGATTTTGAGTGGCCGCAGAACGTTTACAACGATGCAGCAGGCAATCCCAGCGTGATCAACGTATCGGTTGCACAGCATCTGGGCACCGCTTGCTTCTCGGATTCCGCCATTTACGGCGACAAGAGCAATCTTGGCAGATCCTTTACGGGCAAGGTCAATAACGCCAAGACCAGAACCGATTATTTCCTGAATCTCAAGAAAGATCCCAATCTGTACGTGCAGGGTCTCAACTTCCAGGCGCAGTGGGATCGTGCCATTGAAGCAGACGTTCCCTACGTACTGGTCACAGGCTGGAACGAATGGATCGCCCAAAGACAGGATTACCCCGATAAGATCGGCTTTGTGGACTGTGCGTCCAACGAATTCTCCCGCGATATCGAAATGATGAAGGGCGGATATTTCGACAACTACTATATGCAGCTGGCTTACAATATCCAAAGGCTGAAAGGTACTGCGCCCGTCATCGTACAGGATGCACGCAACGCGGTCAACGTCACGGGCAGCTTTGAGGTTTGGGATAATGTACTCGTCACCTACACCGACCCCACAGGCGATACGGTCGACCGCGACGCCTACGGCTTTGGCAGAGTCAGGTACACAAACACCACAGGCAGAAACGATATCGTTGCTTCCAAGGTCACTGCTGATACCAAGAACGTATACTTCTACGTGGAAACCAAGGATTACGTCACCATGTACGACAACGAGTCCACATGGATGCAGCTGTTTGTGGACACCGACTGCAACACAGAGACCGGCTGGTACGGCTATGATTACATCGTCAACTATGACGCAAAGGATGCGTTTATCACAACCCTTGCCCGCTACAACGGCACCGACGGTGCATATTCCTTTGAGGTGGTTGGCGAGGTCAGCTACAGAGCCAAGGAAAACCAAATGATGATCGCAGTCCCCATGGAGATGCTGGGCATTACCAACCCGACCGGCATCAAGCTGCAGTTCAAGTGGGCGGACAGCGACAGTAAGATCACCACCATGGAGCAATTCTACACCGACGGTGATGCAGCTCCCTTGGGCAGACTCAATTACACCTTCCAGAATTGTGTCAACCCTGAGACAGCCGAGCAGTTTGTTCCCGGCGAGCAGACCACCGAAACCGACCCCACAACGCCTCCCGAAGAGCAGCCCGGCGGATGCAAGTCTGCCGTAAGCAGCGCAATCATCCTGATCGGATTTGCGGTCATCCCCTGCGTGGTTTTCAAAAAGAAAAAGTAAAAACAGAAAGACCGAGTTCATCAGAACTCGGTCTTTTTGGTGCTATACGGACCGTCGCCGGTCGCTACAAGGATCAGAGCATCGGCAGGAGCAAGCCCCTGCCCTACAAAATCAGAGCATCGGCAGGAGCAAGCCCCTGCCCTACAAGATCAGAGCATCGGCAGGAGCAAGCCCCTGCCCTACAAGATCAGAGCATCGGCAGGAGCAAGCCCCTGCCCTACAAGATCAGAGCA
>JAFVTI010000022.1 GCA_017503325.1 Clostridia bacterium
TGGGGCTGAGAAATAAGCGAAAAAAACAAAGCTGTCTTAACCAAAAGACAGCTTTTGTTTATGCATATGCTTTCAATATTTAGTTGCCGCAGGCGCTGGCGAACGCAGTTCGCCCCTACGAGTGTTTTTGTTTTGGGTTTCATATCGTAAACTCTTTACACGAATTCCCGTAGGGGCGAACTGTGTTCGCCAGCACCGGCGGCAACTAATTTTTTTCGTATATTTTTCCGCTAATTCATCAGCCCCATGAGTAAGTGTTTTTTTTATTTCAGCCTCGGCTTCCATCGAATGCTGTTCCAATAGCGGTTCATGAGAAGTGACACGTTTGCCACGGTCTGCTTGAACTTGAATTTTTTCGAATGCTTGGTAAAATAAGAGGAAGGCATATCCGAGAGCGTCAGGGGCGCGTAGAAGTACCCCTCGTAGATCTTGTATTTGTTCAGATTGCGCGCCAGTCCTCGGATCGAATAAAAGCGATCGGGGGAAATGCCTGCGCCGGTCATGGCAATCAGCTCGGTGGCAAAGTCCACGCAGGTGTGGCATTTTTCCAGCGCAACGCGGCGACGGAACAAAAAAGAAAGCGCGCCTATGTAATTATATACGTACTCCTGCTCCTTGGCCACGTAGCCGTCCAGGTGAGCTTGTATGGCGCTGTACGTCTCGTCCGTGACCGGGATGGCGCAGATCTGTACCGTAGCCGCTGTGTTGCGACGAATGTAGCGTTCGGGCGTTTCCACCACAAAGCCGCCGCAGAAGGGCGTGTCGTCATAGCGGCGGGCAAATGAATAAAGCGTCTGCAGATTGCCGTCCAGCGAGATCGAAACGTGATTGTAGCGGTGGTTGGTCATGGCACGGATAAACTTGGCGATCATATATTGCGTGGAAGAGAAAATGACGTAAACGTATTTCGGGGAATCGGTCATGAGCGTCCACCTCCTTTTATCAGATACTGTAGAACATGATGATACCGATGAGGTTGGTTGCCAGGTTTGCTGCCATATGCACAAGCCAGGAGGGCAACAGACTCTTGGTCTTGTGGTTGAGAAAGGCGAAAATACAGCCGCCTATGGCCATGCCCAGAAGGGCGAGCGCAAAGATGACGGGTGAGAGCCAGCCGTCCATGAATGCGATGTGATAGGCCGAGAACATCAGGGCACTTGCAATATATGCAAAGGGGACGCCCAGCGGCAGCAGACCGAAAAAGCAGAATCCGCGGAAGAAAAATTCCTCCAAAAGGGAATTGATCAGTGCGATGTACAGCGCAACGAACACGAAGTTGTCGCGCGTCACGCCTGCGTCGGCCGTCACCGAATCGGTGATCGAAGAAAAGTCAATAAAGCCGCGAAGGGCAAAGAATGCCGCCATGATCACGGAAAAGATGCTCACGGCCAGTCCAAGGATCAGCGCAAGATGCTTTTTTTGCAGCGAGAACAGCTGACGCGGCGCAAACGATTTGGTGCATACAAGATAAATGATGGGAATGGCGCCGAACAGAAATAGCTTGATGGCACTTTTGACGGCGTAAGGCGGGGAGAGGACGGCGTCCACGAGCCCCATGCAAACGCACAGCGCAAGCGTCAGGATCAGGATGATGATCGCGTTTTTCTTTGTTTTGTCCATGATGTCTCCCTCCGTTCCGCGCCTTATTATAGCACAAGCCCCCGCCCCCGTCAAGCAGATTTTGGTCGATTTAAGAAAACCTTCATGTTTGTGACGGGCAAGTGATATTTTTTGGCAAAGCAAAAGGCTGAATCATTCTTGACTCAGCCCTGTGACTTCGGTTCTTTCTTTATGCGGTCACGATGCTGTCTGCCTTTTGCAATCCGAGCTTTTTGACAGCGTCCTCGCGCATTTTGTACTTGAGGATCTTACCCGCCGCGTTCATGGGGAAGGAGTCCACGAAGTCGATATACTTGGGGACCTTATGGCGTGCCATGTGATCCAGGATATATCCCTTCATTTCCTTTTCGGTCATGCTCTCACCCTCCTTGAGAATGATGCATGCCATGATTTCCTCGCCGTACTGCTCGTCGGGCACGCCGATGACCTGTACGTCCTTGACCTTGGGATGGGTATAGATGAATTCCTCGATCTCCTTGGGGTAAATGTTCTCACCGCCGCGGATGATCATGTCCTTGAGTCTGCCCGTGATGCGGAAGTTTCCGTCCTCGGTCATAGCCGCAAGGTCGCCCGTGTGCAACCAGCCGTCCGCATCAATGGCGGCAGCGGTGGCGCGGGGCATCTTGTAATAACCCTTCATAATATTATAACCGCGGGCAACGAACTCGCCGTTCTGTCCGACGGGCATCTCTTCGCCTGTCTCGGGGTCAACCACCTTGCATTCGATCTCGGGCAACGCACGACCAACCGTGCCCACGCGGACCTCCAGCGGGTCATCTGTCGAGGACATGGTGCAGCCGGGAGAGGCCTCGGTCTGACCGTACACGATGGTGATCTCGCTCATGTGCATCTTATCCACCACGTCACGCATGACAGAGATGGGGCAGGGGCTGCCTGCCATGATACCGGTACGCATGTGCGAGAAATCGGTCTTGGCAAAGTCGGGGTGCTCGAGGAGTGCGATAAACATGGTGGGCACGCCGTGGAATACTGTGATGCGCTCCTGGTGGATGCACGCCAGTGCGGGACGCGGAGAGAAATAGGGCAGGGGGTAGATCGAAACGCCGTGCGTCATGGAGGCGGTCATGGAGAGCACCATGCCAAAGCAATGGAACATGGGCACTTGGATCATCATGCGGTCCGCGGTGGAAAGATCCATACGGTCACCGATACATTTGCCGTTGTTGACGATGTTGTAGTGCGTCAGCATTACGCCCTTGGGGAATCCGGTCGTGCCCGAGGTGTACTGCATGTTGCATACGTCGTGCGGAGAAACCGTGGCCGCAACGCGGGTCAGCTCCTCGCGCGGGGTATTCTTGGAATAGGTCAAAGCCTCTTCCCAGGTCAAAGCGCCCGGTTCCTCAAAGCCGCAGGTGATCACGCGGCGAAGGAAGGGCAAACGCTTGCAGTGCAGGGGCTTTCCTGCAGGAGTTTCTGCCAGCTCGGGGCAGAGCTCGCGGATGATCTGGCGGTAGTTGGAGTCCCTGTAGCCGTCGATCATGATCAGCGTGTGCGTATCCGACTGACGCAGCAGGTATTCTGCCTCGTGGATCTTGTACGCGGTGTTGACCGTGACAAGCACGCCGCCGATCTTGGTGACCGCCCAGAAGGCAATATACCATTCGGGGATATTGGTCGCCCAGACTGCAACCTTGGCACCGGGGCGAACACCCAGGGAAAGCAGCGCACGTGCGCACTTGTCCACGTCGCGGCGGAACTGTGCGTAGGTGCGGGTGTAATTGAGCGTGGTGTACTTGAATGCATACTGGTCGGGGAACAGCTCTACCATGCGGTCCAGCACCTGCGAGAAGGTCATGTCGATCAGAGTGTCCTTTTTCCAGACGTACTTGCCGGTATGCGCATTGTTATCGTACAGGTGATCCTGTGCGCGCGCGGTGTTGGCAAAACGCTCCATGTAGGTGGAAAACTGGGTCAGAATGATCTCGGGATCGGCAAGGTCGGGGATCCAGTCGGGATCCCATTCAAGAGAAACAAAGCCGTCGTAATTGACCGAGGAAAGTGCGCGGATCAGGTCCTCCATGGGAAGGTCTCCCTCGCCCATAAAGCAGTATTCGCCGTTCTTGGAGTCACGGACGTGCACGTGCTTGACGTAAGCACCCAGGTTGGTAATGGTGGTCTCGGGGGATTCACCCGCCAGAATGCAGGTATTATACATATCCCAAAGCGCGCCCAGGCTGTCGCTTGCAAAGAGATTGAGAATTTCGCGCAACTTGTCGGTATGCGCAAAGCAGCCCGCAGTCTCAAGCAGCAGCGTCACACCCATGCTTTCTGCATAGGGCAAAAGCGGCTCAAGGTTGCAGCAGACCGTCTTGAAGCAATCGGTCTCGTCGGTGCGGGTGTGCACGCGCACGAACGGCACGCGGAAATCGGCTGCCAGCTCGATATAGGAGCGCAGAACGTCTGCGCAGTCTCCCTCGGGATCCGAAAGATCGGCCGAGGTATCAAAGCAAACGGGGGTTACATGGTTGTCGATCAGCGTATGCGTGGTGCTGCGTGCGCAGGCAGCATCAAAAGGCTGACCGGGAGCGCCGAGCGTGTCGGCAACGTCGTAAAGCTCCAGTCCCTGCATGCCCGTCGCATCGCAAAGCGCAAGCAGATCGGCGTAGGAGCAGGACGTCCATTTACGGTTGGAAAACGAAAGCTTCACGCGCGTCCCTCCTCGTAAACGATCTTGTTGAGCGCGTCAAGATATGCGCGGATCGATGCGCCGATAATGTCGGTGGAAATGCCCTGACCTGCGTGCAGTGCGTCGCCCGAGCGCAGCTTGACCAGCGCCGAGCCCACTGCCTCGCGACCCTCGGTCACGGCGTGGATCTGGAAATCGTCCAGCTCGTAGTGGTGGCCCACGATCTGCTCAAGCGCCTTGAAGGCTGCGTCGATCGGGCCGTCACCAAGAGAGATGGCCTGCAGCGTTTTGCCGCCCTTGTCCACCGTGATATGTGCGGAGGATGCAAAGGTGTTGCCGCTGTTGGTGACGTAAGAGATCAGCTTATAGGTAGAGGGCACCTGCATGGCAACGGCTGCGACAATGGTGTCCAGCTCGCGCGTGCCGATGACCTTGCTTTGCGCGATCCGCTTGCATTCCTCAAAGACGCGGTTGGAATCCTCTGCAGAGAGGGAATAGCCAAGCTTTGCAACCTCTGCAAGCACGGCGTGCTTGTCGGTTTGTGCGTCCAGGCGGAAGCCCTCGCTCTCGGATTGTACGG
This sequence comes from Clostridia bacterium, assembly GCA_017503325.1. Classification (GTDB taxonomy): domain Bacteria; phylum Bacillota; class Clostridia; order Oscillospirales; family CAG-272; genus SVQP01. The sequence continues at coordinate 4,848 of JAFVTI010000022.1, forward strand.
TAACGGATACCTTGCCGCTCGCTTTTTTATCAAACAGCGCGGAAGCACCCTTCGCGCAGCTTTTGGCCTCGGTATAGAGCACCGAGGTAGTCACGTCCAGCTGCTCGCTTCTCTGTGCAAGAATTGCCAGCATAGCGGCGGTGTTGGGCGCCTCTGTGCCGTGGCTGCAGACCGAGATCTGCGAAATGCCTGCCTGCAGAGCCTCCAGCGTGGTGGCAAGTGCCAGACCGCAAGCGTCCGAGCAAGCAAGCCCCAGCGTGACGGTTTCAAGCGCGGGAACGTCAGCTTTGAGCTGATTGATGAATGCGATCATCTCACCGGGCAGCGCATACCCTTCCGGGTCGCACAGCGTCACGGTGGAAGCGCCCGCCTCAATGGCAGCTGCGACACAGGTGGTCAGAATGGTATAGTCACTGCGGATGGCATCCCGGGCGACGAATTCCACGTCGGGGCAGAGTGCGCGCGCAGCCGCAATGCCGTTCTTGACCGTGTCAAGTGCGCCTGCGGGCTTGAGATGATAGAAAAATTCCAGCTGTGCCTGCGACATGGGCAGAGCCATGGCAAGCTTTTTGTTCTTTGCAAAGCTGATCGAGGCAAAGACCTCTTCTGCATCCGATCCGTCGGGCGAGATATGCGCGCACAGCACCGAATCGGTCAGCACCGAGGCTACGGTGCGTGCCAGCAGCGCGTCCGCCTTATGGCTCTTCATTTGCGGCAGCGTGATCTGAGAGACCTGCATTTTTCCAAGCAGTCTTGCTGCCTGTACCTTTTCGCGGAAGGAAAGCGTGTCTTGTGCTGCCTTGGTGCAAAGCGTGATATCGTTAATAATGAGAGTGCGCATGATGGTTTCTCCAAGTTATCAGATTTCGTATGTCCAGCCCTTGCTATCAGCAATTTTGCCCCACTGAATACCGGTCAGGGTGTCGTACAGGGACTGGGTCACAGCGCCGATCTTGCCGCCGCTGACAGGATAGCGAACGCCGTTGTAGCAAAGCTCGCCAATGGGAGAGACGACTGCGGCAGTACCCGTGCCCCAAGCCTCCTCCAGCGTGCCGTTCTCGGCAGCTGCGATCAGCTCGTCAACAGAGAGGCGTCTCTCGGATACGGGATAGCCCGCGTCGCGCAGCACCTCCAGGCAGGATTTTCTGGTAATACCGGGCAGAATAGAGCCGGAGAGTGCGGGGGTGACGATCTCACCGTTAATCTTGAACATGACGTTCATCGCGCCCACCTCTTCGATGTACTTGCGCTCCACGCCGTCCAGCCAGAGTACCTGAGAATATCCCTGCTTTTCGGCCTTATCGCCTGCTCTTGTGCTGGCCGCGTAGTTGCCGCCGCACTTGATGTGACCCGTGCCGCCCTTGACGGCGCGCACGTCCTCGGATTCGATCATGATCTTGACGGGATTAATGCCCTCCTTATAGTAGGAGCCGCTGGGCGAGGCGATGATCATAAAGACAGCCTCGTTGACGCCGTGCACGCCAAGGTAGGGGTCGTTGCCGAACAGGAAGGGACGGATATAGAGCGAGGTGCCCTCGGTATGGGGAACCCAAGCCTGCTCGTGGCGGACGAATTCGGTATAGCACTGCAGCGCGTCCTCCTCGGGGATGGCGGGCAGGCAGAGTCTTTCTGCGGAAACGTTCATGCGGCGAATGTTTTCAAGCGGTCTGAACATCTGCACCTTGCCGTCGGACAGGCGGCGGTAAGCCTTCAGGCCCTCAAAGATCTCGGCACCGTAATGCAGCACGGTGGATGCGGGGTGCAGGGAAATGTTGCCGAAGGGAACGATTCTTGCATCGTGCCAGCCCTCCTGCTTATTGTAATCCATGACAAACATGTGATTGGTGAAATAGCGGCCAAAGCCCAGCTTGCTCTCCTCGGGCAGCTCCCAGGTCTTGTCGTTTTCGATGATCTTGATATCCAACATGATAAAAACTCCTTATGCGTTGTAATCGTAGCCCAGCTTGATGGCGTTCAGATTCTGCTCGATCAGGTTGGCTCTCTTGGCGCTGACCACCTTGCCCATAGCGGCCTCGAGGTAGTCCATGCCGATCTCGGGGCACTCGCGGAGCACCTTGCCGAGAATGATCATATTTGCCAGCGTGGGAATGCCCATGTCGTTGGCGATCTGCGTTGCGGGCACGTAGAATGCGTCCACGTCGTCGCGTTCGATCTTGCGTGTGATCAGCGTGCTGTCCACAAAGATCTTACCGCCGGGAACAACTGCGTCCTCGTACTTGTCAAGCGAGGGAAGGTTCATGGCGACCAGGCAATCGGGATTTGCCACGATGGGCGAGCCGACGGGGGTGTCGCTGATGATAATGGAGCAGTTTGCGGTACCGCCGCGCATTTCGGGGCCGTAGGAGGGCAGCCAGCTGACCTGCTTATCTGCGATCAGACCCTGATACGCTACGATCTTGCCAAGGAACAGAACACCCTGACCGCCAAAGCCTGCAATCAACATCTGTAAAGTTTTCATGCCTTTGCATCCTCCTTGCTCTCGGCATCGCGATCGCGATAAACGCCGAGCGGATAGTAGGGCAGCATATTCTCGTTTGCCCACTGCATTGCCTTTTCAGGCGTCATGCCCCAGTTGGTAGGGCAGGTGGAGATGACCTCGACAAGCGAAAAGCCCTTGCCGTCGATCTGGTTTTGGAACGCTTTGAGAATGGCCTTCTTTGCCTTGCGGATGCCTGCAACGCTGGTGACAGCCACGCGCTCGATGTACTGCGGACCCTCCAGCTGCGAGAGCATCTCGGATACTCTGACGGGGAAGCCGCAATGCGCGGTATCTCTGCCGTAGGGAGAGGTCTGGGTGACCTGACCGGGCAGGGACGTGGGAGCCATCTGACCGCCGGTCATGCCGTAGATGGCGTTATTGATAAAAATGACGGTAATATTCTCGTTACGTGCAGCGGCGTGGACCGTCTCTGCCATACCGATCGAGGCAAGGTCACCGTCACCCTGATAGGTGAATACGATATTTTCGGGATTTGCGCGCTTGATGCCGGTTGCAACGGCGGGTGCGCGGCCGTGTGCCGCCTCCACCATGTCGCAATTGAAGTAGTTATATGCCATAACGGAGCATCCAACGGGGGCAATACCCACGGTGTTTCCCTCAATGCCCAGCTCATCCATGGTCTCGGCCACCAGTCTGTGCACGATACCGTGCGTGCAACCGGGGCAGTAGTGCATGGTCATATCCGCCAGAGCGTGCGGTCTTTTGAAAACTACCATGATCAGTTACCTCCTGCGATTTTTTCAATGCTCTCGAGCACCTGCTCGGGAGAGGGGATCATACCGCCCGCTCTGTTGCACAGATATACGGGGCGGATGCATTCCTCTGCAAGTCTGACGTCGTCGATCATCTGACCCATGGAGAGCTCCACGGACAAGAATGCCTTGACCTGATCAGCCGCCTTGCGGAATGCCTTTTTGGGGAAGGGCCAGAGCGTGATGGGACGGATCATGCCCACCTTGATGCCCTTGGCTCTTGCAGCCATGATGGCGTTCTTGGAGACGCGCGCCGCAATACCGAAGGCTGCGATGCAGATCTCTGCGTCCTCCATCATGAATTCTTCATACATGACCTCGTTTTCCTCGACCAAGCGATAACGCTCGAAGCGGTCGAAGTTCTGGGTCTCCAGCTCCTCGGGAACCAGAGAGAGCGAGTTGACGATGTTGTGCTTGCGCGCAAGCTTGGTGCCGGTTACGGCCCAGGGCTTTTCCACTGCGGTGGGCTTGATATCGGTAAGAGAAACCGGCTCCATCATCTGACCCATGGTACCGTCTGCCAGAATCATGGAGGTCATGCGGTATTTATCGGCCAGATCAAAGCCCTTGACAGTCAGCTCAGCCATTTCCTGTACCGAGCTGGGAGCCAGCACGATCAGATGGAAGTCGCCGTGACCGCAGGAGCGGGTGGCCTGGAAGTAGTCGGACTGAGAGGGCTGAATGCCGCCAAGACCGGGGCCTCCGCGCTGGACGTTGACGATCAGCGCAGGAAGATCTGCACCTGCTAAGTAGGAAATGCCCTCGCTTTTGAGCGAGATTCCGGGGGAGGACGAGGAGGTCATGACTCTCTTGCCCGCAGCGGAAACGCCGTAGACCATATTGATGGCCGCGATCTCGCTCTCTGCCTGCAAAAAGCAGCCGCCGATCTTGGGCATCTTCTTGGCCATGTAAGCCGCGATCTCGGTCTGGGGGGTGATGGGGTAGCCGAAATAGTGACGGCAGCCCGCCATAATGGCAGCCTCGGCAATCGCCTCGTTGCCCTTCATAAGTACCTTATCAGACATGTTTGTTTACCTCGCTTTCCTTCAGCGTTCCACCGTGATCACGCAGTCGGGGCAGATCAGCGCACAGCTGGCGCAGCCCACGCAAGCGGACATATCGGTGATCTCGGCAGGGCAATGGCCCTTGGAGTTGATCTTATCTTTTGCAATCTGCAAAAGCTTCTTGGGGCAGTTTGCCACGCAAAGCCCACAGCCCTTGCATCTCTCGGCATCAATGGTTAATTTTGCCATAGTAGGGGTCCTCCGTATGTATTTCAATAGTATTTTTTCTGTAGCGTAATGGGGAACGGATGCGCCACCCTGTCGCACAGCTGCGCGTCAAGGCGTGCATCGTACGCGGTCATGACCAGCGGCAAGCCCGAAAGCTCGCACAGCCGATCCACGTATGCTTGCGACGCAAGCACGGTGTCCGCATCGGTAAATTCACCGAGGTGAGAGTTGTTGGCGATGGCATTCACGGGCAGCTTGCATGCCTGCTCGATCTCGCGCAGCACCTCCAGTGCATCCTCGGGGGTGGGGGTCAGCGCGCGGTGCGCGTTGGCCACGAAAATCATCCGGTAATCGTTTTCTTCCTTGATCATGTCCACGTATCTGCCAAGCGCGACCGCACCGCGGTCATCGCCTCCCACGTCCAGCACGGCATACGAGTCGCGATGCTCGAAAATGCCGTAAAATGAGGCGGGCATGGCGGGCGCGTCCAGGTTGGTGTTGGCGTACGGGGAAGAGAGCGTTTTGATACCAAGGGCAGAGAGCTCCTGCTCGCTGTCCTTGGAGCGGAAATAGGGATTGACGATATCCATGTCAGCCAGCACCACCGACTTGCCCTGCCTGTGCAAGTGCATGGCGTAATTGACTGCCAGGTTGGTTTTTCCGCTGCCGTAATGGCCCACGAAAAGCGTCAGACGCGGGGTGTGCATCACAGCTTGTTACGAATGATCTTTCCGCTTGTTGTTTTGGGCAGGCTGTCGCAGAAGACCACGATTCTGGGATATTTATAGGGAGCTGTACGCGACTTGACGTACTGCTGGATTTCTTTTTTAAGCTCCTCGGAGGGCTGCTTGCCGCCCGTGAGCACGATGCTGGCCTTGACCACCTGGCCGCGGATCTCGTCGGGTGCTGCGCTGACGCCGCATTCCAGCACGTAGGGCAGCTCCATGATGACCGATTCGATCTCGAAGGGACCAATACGGTAGCCGGATGACTTGATGACGTCGTCCACGCGGCCGACGTACCAGTAGTAGCCGTCCTCGTCACGCCACGCCACGTCACCGGTGTGGTAGTAGCCGTCGTGCCATACCTCCGCGGTCTTTTCGGGTGCGTTGTAGTAGCCCTGGAACAGACCGTTGGGGTGCTCCTTATCGGTGCGGATAACGATCTCGCCCGATTCACCCACGTCCACGGGATTGCCGTCCGGGTCAACGATGCTGACGTCGTAAAGCGGTACGGGCTTACCCATCGAGCCGATCTTGGGCGTCATGCCTGCAAGGTTACCGATGACGAGCGTTGTTTCGGACTGACCGAAGCCCTCCATGAGCTCAAGTCCGGTCAGCTCCTTGAAGCGGTGGTAGACCTCGGGGTTGAGTGCCTCGCCCGCGATGGCTGCGTGCTTGATCGAGGAGAGATCGTACTTGGTCAGATCCTGCTTGATCATCATGCGGTACATAGTGGGGGGAGCGCAGAAGGTGGTGATGTTGTATTTTGCAAACATGGGAAGAATGACAGACGCGTCAAAGCGGTCAAAGTCGTAAACGAAGGTCGCGCCCTCGCACAGCCATTGGCCGTACATCTTACCCCACATCGCCTTTGCCCAGCCGGTGTCCGAAATGGTCAGGTGCAAGCCCTCGGGGTCTACGCAATGCCAGTACTTGGCGGTATGGAAGTGACCCAACGCATACTTGTAGCTGTGCGCCGCGATCTTGGGGTATCCCGTGGTGCCCGAGGTGAAGAACATGAGCATCAGATCGTCGCCGCCGGGGGAGTTTTCGTCTCTCTCCCATTTGCCGCTGAACAGGGAATATTCGCTGTCAAAGTCGCGCCAGCCGTCTCTCTTGCCGCCAACCAGAATCTTGGTGGTCAGCGTGGGGCTTTCGGCTGCTGCCAGCTCAACCTGGTGCGCCACGTCGCCGTCCACCGTGCATATGATGGCGGAAACGCCTGCAGCTCCGAAGCGGTAGGAAAGGTCATGCTCCTGCAGCTGATTGGTGGCGGGAATGGCGATCGCACCGATCTTGTGCAACGCCAGCATGGAGAACCAGAACTGGTAGTGACGCTTGCAGATCAGCATGACGCGGTCGCCTCTCTTGATGCCCAGCGACTTGAAGTAGTTTGCACACTGGGAGGAGGCGCGCTTGATATCGCCAAAGCTGAAGCGGCGCTCTGTCATATCGCCCGCGACGTGCAGCATTGCCAGCTTGTCTGGCTTTTCACGTCCCAGCGTATCGATGATATCAAATGCAAAGTTGAAGCGGTCGGTGTTCTTGAAGGAAAGGGATCTGAGAATGCCCTTGTCGTCCTCCACCGTATCCACAAAGTTGTGGTAAACGCGCTTCTGATCGTCCTGCACGGGCAGTCTGAGTGCTGCGCCCGTCTCGACCGCCTTGATCTGCTCGGCCGCATCCGGGTCAAGCACGATGGCGTAGAAGGTACAGTCCTTACCGCCCACGGCAACCATGCCGTGCGGGATGGACGAGTCGTAATAAATGGTGTCGCCCGCGCTCAGGATCTCCACGTGCTCACCGACCTGCACCTTGAGTCGTCCGTCAATGACGATGTCACATTCCTGACCCTGGTGGCTGGTGACCGCGATGGGTGCATTCTCGGCCTGCTCGCTGTAGGTGGCACGCACGAACAGCGGCTCTGCGATCCTGTTTTTGAAGGTGTAGGCCATGTTGTAGTAGTTCATGCCGTGCGCCTGCTCGATCTTCTGACCCGCACCGCGGCGTGTCAGCGTATAGGTCTGCAGTCTGGGAGCCGAGCCCTCGATGATCTCGGTCACGTCCACGCGCAGCGCCTGTGCACAGCGGTAGATGAATGCGAAGTTGAGATCCCGTCTGCCGGCCTCGCACTCGAGATATTCCTCGGTATTGACGCCGGTGGCATTGGCCATGTATTCCACGCTCAGACCCTCGATCTCGCGCAGCTCGCGGATACGCGCGGCCATCTCTATGATTTTCTGTTCAAGTCCTGTCAGAGTACTCATGTCTCTAAAAATCTCCTTGTATTTTGGTTGGGTGTCGGGAAAAAGCATGCCCGTCTCAAGTCGACTTGAGACGGGCAATCAATATGTCCGCGGTACCACTCAAATTGCGCAGATTGCGCCACTTTGCGGATGCTTACCCGTGGGGCGCATCCCCGCCTTAACGCGGCGTGCACGGAGGGGTCTACTTGCCGTGTCGACCGATCGGAGGACATTCGCTTTCTTCCCTCGGCTCGGAAATCAGATCGCTTGCATCATCCGTCGGCTCGCACCGTCCGCCGACTCTCTGGAGAATGATTTCGCAAACGAATTTTTCGTCGTTGCCTTTCAAGAAATTACCTATAATTATATCATAGATGCCTGCGCGTGTCAAGGTTTTTTTGCAAGTTTCATTTGGTAAAGTTGCAAAAAATACCCATCAAAATCAAAGCTTATTTCGGATAATTTTACCGCTGATGGTCTTGGGCAGCTCGTCTCTGAATACCACGATACGGGGGTACTTGTAGGGGGCTGTGTGAGATTTGACGTAATCCTGGATCTCCTTTTTGAGTGCGTCGGTGGGCTCGGTGCCCTTGGTCAGCACGATGCTGGCCTTGACTACCTGGCCTCTGATCTCGTCAGGCTCTGCGCTGACGCCGCATTCCAGCACGTAGGGCAGTTCCATGATGACCGACTCGATCTCAAACGGACCGATACGGTAGCCGGACGACTTGATCACGTCGTCGATACGACCCACGAACCAAAGGTATCCGTCCTCGTCCATGGTTGCCTGGTCACCCGTGTGATAATAGCCGTCGTGCCATACGTCGCGGGTTCTCTCTTCATCTTGGTAGTAGCCAATAAAGAGGCCGCAGGGAGTTTTATCGTTGACACGGATGCAGATCTCGCCCGTATCACCCGTCGGGCAGGGATTGCCGTCGGGATCCAGCAGCACCACGTCGTAAAGGGGACTGGGTCTGCCCATAGAGCCGATCTTGGGGGTCGTGCCCACGAAGTTTGCAATGGACAGCGTGGTTTCGGTCTGACCAAAGCCTTCCATGATGGTCAGTCCGGTTGCCTTCTTGAACTGGATCGAGACCTCGGGGTTGAGTGCTTCGCCTGCCGTGGTGGCGTACTTGATCGAGGACAGATCGTACTTGGACAGATCCTCCTTGATAAAGAAGCGGTACATGGTGGGAGGTGCACAGAAGGTGGTGATGCCGTACTTGGCAAACATGGGCAGAATATCCTCGGAGCGGAACCTGTCAAAGTCGTAGGTAAAGGTTGCCGCCTCGCACAGCCACTGGCCGTACAGCTTGCCCCAGAGTGCCTTGCCCCAGCCGGTGTCCGAGATGGTGAAATGCAGGCCGCCCGGCTGCACGTTATGCCAATGCTTTGCGGTGGGGTAGTGACCCAGCGCGTACTTGTAGGAATGGGTTGCGATACGGGGGTATCCGGTCGTGCCCGAGGTGAACAGCATCAGCATGGGATCGTCACCGCAGGGCGAATTCTCGTTGCGGAAATAGTGCGTGCTGAAGCGCTCCATCTCCACGTTGAAGTCGTGCCAGCCCGGCTTTTTGCCGCCGACTAAGATCTTGCACATATCCGGGAATTCCGCAGCAGCCTTTTCAGCCTCATCCGAAACCGCGCCGTCCGCGGTGCACACGATGGCCTTGACGCCCGCTGCCTTGTATCTGTAAGAGAAATCGTGCTCGACAAGCTGATTGGTTGCGGGAATTGCAACCGCGCCGATCTTGTGCAGCGCCAGCATGCAGAACCAGAACTGATAGTGACGCTTGAGCACCAGCATGACCGTGTCGCCTCTCTTGATGCCCAGGGATTCAAAGTAGTTGGCGGTCTTGGCCGAGTACTTCTTCATATCGCTGAAGGTGAACTTGCGATCGGTCTTGTCGTTTGCCACCCACATCATGGCCAGCTTATCCGGTGTCTTTTGCGCGATGGCATCCACGCAGTCAAAGGCAAAGTTGAACTTATCCTCGTTCTTGAACTTGATGCCGTTGAATACGCCATTCTCGTCGTAGTAGGATTCGATGAAGTTGTCCGCAACGGTTGCGGTGGTCTTTTCTGCAGCCACAGTTTTGGGTGCGACAAAGGGAGTTTCGGGATACTCCTCGCTGACAAGGCCGTCCTGGGGATTGAGCACGACTGCATGGAACTCGCAGCCGCCCTCGCTGACCGCGATCATGCCGTGGGGGATCAGACTGTTATAGAAAATGGAGTCGCCCTCGTGCAGCACGTCCACGTGATTGCCGACCTGTACCTTGAGCGAGCCCTTGACGATCACGTCAAATTCCTGACCGTTATGGGAGCTCAGATGGATGGGGGCGTTCTGCTCCTCGGGAATGTACGGGAACTTTACCAAAAAGGGCTCTGCCAGCTTATCCTTGAACTTGGGCGCTAAATTATTGTACTCCACGCCGTGCTGCTTCAGGATCTTCAGGCCCTCTCCGCGTCTGGTAATGGCAAAGGAGGTCAGCGTGGTGCTTCGACCCTCCAGAAGGTCGACCACTTCGACGTCGCACGCCTTTGCGCACTTGTAGATAAAGGTAAAGCTGAAATCGGTCTCGCCCTGCTCAAGCAGCAGATAATCCTCGACCGATACGCCCGTCAGTTTGGCGAGCTCTGCGGGGGTGTAGCCCTTGGCTTCTCGCAGATCCTTGATTCTCCCCGCAACTTCCTTCAAACTGTAATCCATTTTGAAATCTCCTTTCGTTCCCGGGGCGGCCGATCCGCCTCGGATAATTGACTGAAAAAACAAAAACCCGCCTCAAAAGAAATCCTTTGAGACGAGCAAAAACTCGCGGTACCACTCAAATTACACCCGCAAAGGGTGTCACTCATCGGGGCGCATGACCCCTGTGCACACTAACGCGGTGCCGCATCGGGTCGTCCTACCTATCGAACGACCGGCTCGAAAGTGATGGGGAAAAGTCTGTCTTGCCGCGGCTCTCACCAAACGCCGCCTCTCTGTGCCAATCCCTGACTGTCCCGTCTTTGTCATAGCTTTTGAAAATTTGCACTCATTATAGCAAACTAAAATCCGCTTGTCAAGTACTTTGCACAAAAAAATCGTCATTTTTTTCACAAAACGTACAAAAGCACGCAAGCGGCGTGCAAAATACTGCCTGCCAGCACGAACAGATGGAACACGGAATGCATATAAGGAACGAATTTTCCCAGCGAGAACAAAACGGCTCCCAGCGTGTAGGCCACTCCGCCCGAGAGCAAAAGCGCGATGCCTTGCGGGGCAAGCGCGCGGCAAAGCAGGTCAAAAGAGAGCATGATACACCAGCCAAGCCCCAGATAAAGCAGCATGGAGACGGTGCGAAATCGGTGAAAATCCACCGCGCAAAGCGTGATCCCGACGGCCGAAAGACCCCAGACCACGCCGAAATACGTCCATCCCAAGGGCACGCTGACCTCCCTGATGGCGCACAGACAAAAGGGGGTATACGTCCCTGCGATCAAAAGGAAGATGGCGCAATGATCCAGCACGCGGAACACCTTTTTTGCGCCCAGGCGAGGCGAGAGTCCGTGATAGATGCTGGAGATTGCGTAGAGTACGATCATGCAAGCGCCGAACAAAGCTCCGCTGACTGCGCCGTAAGCGTCTCGGCACAGCGAGGCACGCACCACGCAAAGGGCCAGCACCGCTATGCCCAAAGCACCGCCTGCTGCGTGCGAGATCATATTGAAAAGCTCCTCGCCCCGCGTGTATGCGGGAATGGTGATCGGGTGCCTTGCCGCCTTTTTCATAATTCCTCCTTTGAGCCCTTGACCCGGGGCGTACAATTTGGTATAATAAAACAGAATATGATCACATGGAGAGAATGGTAAATGATTACAGTTACGAACTTATCCTTTCAGTTTGGCGGGCAGGTGCTGTTCAAGGACGTCAATCTGAAATTCACGCCCGGAAACTGCTATGGTGTCATCGGCGCAAACGGTGCGGGCAAATCCACCTTCCTAAAGCTGCTTTGCGGCACGCTGGAGCCCACGCACGGTGAGATCAGCATCCCCTCGGACGCACGCATGTCGGTGCTTGGGCAGGACCACTTCGCCTTTGACGAATACACCGTGCTGGACACGGTCATCATGGGCAACCGCCGTCTGTACGACGTCTGGAAGGAAAAGGACGCCATCTATGAAAAAGAGAATTTTTCGGACGAGGACGGCGTGCGTGCTTCCGAGCTGGAAGCGGAATATGCCGAGCTTGGCGGCTGGGAGAGCGAATCCGACGCCTCCAAGCTGCTTCAGGGTCTGGGGCTTGACGAGTCCTGCCTGTGGGAGAGCATGGCGGACATGAACGAAAAGGACAAGATCAAGATCCTTCTTGCACAGGCACTGTTCGGAACCCCCGACATTATCCTGCTTGACGAGCCGACAAACGGCCTGGATCTTGACGCAGTGGCCTGGTTGGAGGATTTCCTTGCGGACTACTTCGGCACGGTGCTGGTGGTCTCGCACGACCGTCACTTCTTAAACGACGTGTGCACCAACATCGTGGATATCGACTACGGCGCGATCCGCATGTTCGTGGGCAACTATGAATTCTGGTATGAGTCCTCGCAGCTCATGCAGCGCATGATCAAGAACCAGAACAAGAAGGCTGAGGAAAAGATCGCCGAGCTGCAGGCGTTCATCTCGCGCTTCTCTGCAAACAAGTCCAAATCGCGCCAGGCGACCTCGCGCCGCAAGCTGCTTGACAAGCTGACCGTGTACGAGCTGCCCGTTTCCTCGCGCCGCTATCCCTTTATCGGCTTTTCGATGGACAGAGAGCCCGGTAAGGACATTCTGACGGTCAAGGAGCTGACCAAGACGCAGAATGGCAAGGCACTCTTCAAGGACCTCTCCTTTATGGTAGGCAAGGGGGACAAGATCGCCTTTGTGGGCAACGAAATGGCCATCACCGCGCTGTTCCGCGTGCTTATGGAGGAGGACGAGGCGGACAGCGGCAGCTACAAGTGGGGCGTGAGCATCTCTACCTCGTATTATCCCCACGATAACAGCGCGTATTTCAACGGACACAAGGAAAATATCCTCGACTGGATGCGACAGTATTCCAAGGATCAGACCGAGAGCTATCTGCGCGGCTTCCTTGGCCGCATGCTGTTCTCGGGGGATAGCGTTTATAAGAGCGTGGAGGTCTTGTCGGGTGGTGAGAAGGCAAGGTGCATGTTCTCGCGCATGATGATGTTCGGCTCTAACTTCCTTGTAGTGGATCAACCCACCGACCACCTTGACCTGGAGTCCATTTCTGCAGTCAATGATGGCCTCAATGATTTCAAAAGTAACATATTGTTTAGTTCGCATGACTACGAAATGGTCAATACCGTGGCAAATCGCATCATTGAGATCCGCGAGGACGGCACTTGGGTAGATCGCGCGGGCACGTACGAGGAGTTTATCGAGTGGAGACGAGCGCAAGAAGGAGGCGTTTGAGTATGAGTCAAAGCAAGTACAAATACGCGCTCTTTGACCTGGACGGCACGCTGACCGATCCGGGCGAGGGCATTACAAGATCGGTGCAATACGCGCTGGATAAGTTCGGCATTCACGTTGAGGACAGAAAACAGCTTTTCTGCTTCATCGGCCCGCCCTTACACGAATCCTTTGAGGTCTATTACGGCTTTTCGCGCCCCGATGCCATGAAGGCGGTGGACTACTACCGCGAATACTATGCCGTCAAGGGCATTTTTGAAAACCTTGTGTACGACGGCATCCCCGAGGTGCTGGCCAAGCTTCGTGACAGCGGTGTCAGGATCTGTCTTGCCACCTCCAAGCCCGAGGTGTTTGCCAAGCAAATTCTGGAGCATTTTGGCCTGGACGGCTACTTTACGGCGGTTGCGGGCAGCGAAATGGACGGCACGCGCACCAAAAAGGCCGAGGTGGTCGAGCGCGCGCTCGGGCTGCTGGGCAACCCGGATGCGGGCGATTGCGTCATGATCGGGGACCGTGAGCACGACGTGCTGGGCGGTGCTGCGCACGGGCTTGACACGATTGGCGTGCTGTTCGGCTACGGCAGTTGTGAGGAGCTGGAGCACGCCGGCGCCACCCATATTGCCGCAAAACCAATCGAAATAGTTAACATAATCAATCAATGATTGAGACATGGAGGGTTCTATGAAACATTCCGCACTTCAATTTGCGCCCCACGGCGCAGTCCGTCAAAAGGGTGAGATCGCCGAGAGACTTGCGCGACAGATCGCGCGTCTGGAATCGGATATGTACCTGCCTCCGCTGGTGTTCGAAAGTCAGTCCATCGACACCTGGCCGGGCGACTGGGAAGGGAGAGCCATGCTCTCGCAGACCCTGACCGCCATGGCGACAGGCCGCGAGCCGGGCACATTGGACGCCGCCATGGAGCAGCTGGCAAGGGCCTTGAGCGGAAACGGCTTTCTTGGCCGTAAGCTGCCGCACCCGCAGGCGGATGAGCAGCAGCTTTCGGGTCACGGCTGGCTTCTGCGCGCGCTTTGTTCCTATTATGAATACAAAAGATCGGACGTGACGCTGTTTCTGATCGAGGGCGTGGTCTCCAATCTGTTCCTGCCTCTGCGCGAGACGTATCGCGAGTACCCCACCGATTCCACGTTGCGCACGGGCGGCGGTGCGGCGTCGGGGCATGTGTTTGCCACCAGCGGCAACTGGCATCTTTCCACCGATACCGGCTGCGCGTATATTCCGCTGGATGGCCTTTCGCACGCGTATTGCATCTATCCCGAGTCGCCGATGAGGCAAATGCTTGGCGAAATGCTTGAGGAAATGATCGAAAAGTTCCTCTCGCTCGATCCCGTGGGCATGAAGCTGCAGACGCACGCTACGCTGACCGCTACGCGCGGTATTCTGCGCATGTATTTTGCCAAGGGCAAGGAGAAGTACCTCGAAGCAGCAAAGCGCATCTTCGATCAGTATCTGGCGCACGGCATGACCGTCAATTATGAAAATCAGAACTGGTTCTTGCGTCCCGAGTGGACTGAGCCTTGCGCGATCGTGGATTCCTTTATGGTGGTCTCGCAGCTGTACGCGGCAACGGGAGATGAAAAATACCTGCCCATCATCAACCGCATTCTCTACAACGGCATGCTGCGCACTCAGAGGTGCAACGGTGGCTTTGGCTGCGATTCCTGTGCGACCGACGGTATGCTGACTGCGCCCGACTACGAGGCGTGGTGGTGCTGCTCGATGCGCGGCGGCGAGGGGCTTTCCGCGTGCGCGCGTTACGCGTATATGATCAGGGAAGATACGATCGTTGTGCCGTACATGACCGATTCCGAGGCGGATCTGACCGTTTCGGGTAAAAAAGTACACGTTTGTTGCAAAACGCAGTATCCGTATGTCTGCCGCGCGACATATACTGTCAGCGGTGAGACGGACGGTGTCAAGCTGGCAATTTATCTGCCCGGGCGGGGGCTTTGCACCTTTACACCCGACGAGAACGGCGTGGTGGAGATTCGCGAGGAGCTGCACGTGCAAAAGGAGAAGCCTGCCGTGGGTGAGGGCGGATACGTGCTGATGCTGGGGGACCTGATGCTTGGCAGAGCTGCCGATCCGACGCCCTTCAAGAACCGCATCATGCGCGATGGCTATGCCGATCTGATCCCACTTTGCACGAGCACTTGGCTGGATAAGGAAACGCTTTGCAAAACACCGCTTCAACTGGTGTTTGAGGGATAATGGCAAAATGCACAAAAAATCAACCCGGAGTTTGGTGAACTATACCGACACGCACAAAAAACACCTCCAAGGTTACAAACAGTTAACAAATAATACATAATGCGGACAAAAAATGTCTGTACCATAGTAGGGTAAACAACCGCGGCGAAGCGGTAAACAAAAATAATCTTAATGGAGGAATTTCTAATGAAGAAGTTTTTTACAATGCTCGTAGTAGCAGCTATGCTGGCTTCTCTGGGCGCTCTGACCGTTAACGCTGCAGTTGACGAGTCCGAATGGAACGCTTTCGGCGAAGTGAAGGCAGAGTACGTAGAAGATCTGTCTACCCAGATCACTCTTGACGGCGACGTTTCTGACTGGCAGAACGGCGGTTTCCAGAGATACGACATCGATAAGTACAACCTGGATGCTTGGGTTGGCGAAGTCAAGGACGACTGGTCCATCAACCTGTGGTTCAGCGCAGATGCTGAATTTTTGTACATCGCGTTCAAGATCAATGACCCCGACGTTCAGTTCTCCGATGACAACGCATACAACAAGGATGCATTCCAGATCCAGCTCGACTTCAACGGCTGGGCAGCAAATACCGAGGCGTTCGGCAGAGCAGTATTCTATTCCTTCGGTCTGCAGGAAGACGGCACCGTTGATATGACCGTTCAGTGCATCGAGGGCGACACCGCTTCTACCATTGACTACACCATGGCTTCCGATGATGAGGAAGAATGGAGAGAAGGCCACGTAAAGGGCGCTACCAAGAAGGCAGAGGACGGCTCCGGCTGGTATGCTGAGTTCGCAATCTCCTGGCAGACCCTGTACAATGATATTTCCGAAAAGCTGACCGTTGGCGGTGAAGAGGTTCCCTCTTGGACCGGCGGCGAGGACAAGGTTTCTCTGAACATGCTGGTTTGCTATCTGGACCACGACACCAATGAGGATGGCTCCGATGCAGGTATCGTAGGCGCATGGGGCACCTCCAACGCTCTTGGCTCTCTGGCAGCCGGCGACGGCTGGTATCCCGAGGCTGCAGGTATGGTTCTGACTCTGGACGGCATGACCTCTATCACCATTGAGACCACCGAGGCTCCCACCGAGGAACCCACCACTGAGGCTCCTGAGACCGAGGCTAAGACCGATGCTCCCAAGACCGATGCTCCCACCACCGAGGCTCCCGCTGATGATCCTGAGCAGACCACCGAGGCTGCCAAGGAAGGCGGCTGCGGCGGTATCGTCGGCGCAGGTGCAATCGTAGCAGTTCTTGCTCTGGGTGCTTGCGTAGTAGCTAAGAAGAAGGACTGATTTCTTCGGGCGTAGGATCGATTGATCCGACACAATAAGCACGCTTGCCCGTGCATCCCAAAAGGATGCACGGGCTTTTTTTGTTTGCAAAATGACATTTTTGCAGTTTTTGAACAATCAACACAAAATAGAATAATTAACGTATAGTAGATAATTCAAAAAGTGAGGCTTTTGAAAAAAGCGCGATGAATAAACGGCGGTCGACTTTCTCCGAAGATCGGAACATCTTGTCGCTATTTGTAAAAAAAATGTGAACGACCAATCAAAACGGCAGCGCGATCGGCCGCTCGCGCTGTTACACGTGTCACAAAAGTGTAACATTTCATTAAAAATCCGGAAATGCGGTGCAAAATTCGGTCAAAACGACGAAATTTACATCAGAGGGCTCAACGGAATCCGACCATGAAAGCCTCTTATAATGCGGGGCAAAAAACGCGGTTTGGCCTTGACAATTCAGAAAAAACGTGATATAATTCTCATATTGTAGAGTACTGTGCTTACCATGCCTTGAGGCAGGTATTCAAGTGTCTGTGCATATAATCATAATGTTAAGGCGCCCGAACCGATCATTCGGTAGGGAAGACATATTTCCCGAGTCTTAAAAATCTTTCACATTCGGAGGAAACAACAATGAAGCAAACTGCTAAAATCGGTTGCAGAGTCCTTGTGGCGTTGCTTTGCCTTGCAATGCTGACCTCTGTGATCTCGGTTCCCACGTTCGCTGCAGAAACCCCCGGCATTCCCTCTTCTCTGGCAGGAAGCGATCTCGACTTCCTGATGGAGATGCTTGAGCAGTATAACAAGGTCAAGAATGACGAAAATGCTGCAGAGCAGATGAAGGAATACGTCGAGGATAAGTACAATAGCGACGAAAGCTTTAAGGAAACTGCTGATAGCTTTGTAGGCAGCAGTACCGAAGAAGGCGGAGAGAACAACACGCTGGATAACATGAATTCCGTGATTGACAATGTCTTCAAGGATGAGTTCACCATCAAGTGGGACGTCAACGGCACGGTTTACGAATTGACAGGCGTGCCTTACGGTGAAAAGCCCGCATTCCCCGGCAACGAGGAAGCGCTGAGCTATGAGATCAACGATTTCCGTTATACGTTCACCGGTTGGACTCCCGTAGTCGTGCCCGCAAAGGCTGACGCGACGTACACGGCAGTATTCTCGGTTGAAAACGTTGCGGCTGTCGGTGATATCACCGTTACCTTTGTGACCGGTAAGGGCACGATCGTAGATAAATTCAACACCGAAGAGGAGATCGCTGCATTTGCAGCTGCTCTGGATACCGACAAGCCCGAGGATAAGAACTACACTTATACCTTCAAGGAATGGTCGGTTGAGGGTGATACCTGGACCGCTGTATATGAAAAGGCAGAAAAGTCCAAGGGCTGGTCTGATATTCTGACCAGCGGTAAGGTGGTTGAGGAATACTTCGGCAGCATCGACGAGGTCGTGGATGCGGTTCAGAACGGTGCAACCGTTGAGGATCTGAAGGATTCCGTTTCTCACCAGCAGAAGGTAGAGCAGGATAAGGCTGAGGCCGAGGAAAAGGGCGAAGTCTACGTTCCTGTTGTACATAACGTTACCTGGGTGCTGGACGGTAAGCAGATTGGCGATCCCGTTCCTTACGACTACAAGAAGCTGATCAAGCAGCCCTCCGTTGCAGGCGTCAGCGCAGGCAAGTACGTATCCTGGGATATGACCTACGTTCTGATGCCCGATCAGGACATTACCCTTTACGGTGAAACCGTAGATATCGTTGATACTATCGTAAATGAGATCAACGGTCTGCCCATCAACTACGGTGAATACGAAATGACCTATGCGGACGGCGTTGCTACTCTGTATATCAACGTAACCGCAAGCAACTACAATGACATTCTCCGTGATGTGCTTGGCGACATCAGAGGCGGTGCGCAGAGCGCATATAAGGAAGCCCTCATGGCATTCCTGCAGACCGCTGCTATGGAAATGTACAACAGTAAGACCAATACCATTGACGTCAACGGCTACGAAGTATTTGGCATTGACGGCTACGGTGCATCTCAGCTGCTTGAGCTGCTGGAGACTGTCCAGGCAGGCAACTTTGGCGAGATTATCTCGGTAGGCGGCTTCAAGAAAGCGTTCCTTTCCGATCTTGTTACTCCCTCCGACCTTGCAAATATCGGTGACGACGGCGTGATCGCTACCTACGATATTACGCTGGGTGCTACCGGCAAGCAGGATTTTGACGTTGAGCTGAACGTCGCGCTCAAGGGCAACCTGGATCTGATCCGCAAGGGTGCCGATGCGATTGACAGAGCAACCGACTACCGCGTTGATGAGAACGGCAATCTCTCGGTTGAGATCTACGTTCCCGCAGCATTTACCAAGACCCTGAAGAAGGCGCTCAACAGCGCGTCCATTTCCGAGCAGACCAAGCAGACCATCGTTGCAGGCATCAGCGAGTGCGCAACCGTGGGCGAGCTGATGGATCTGTTCGACCTGCTGACCTACGATCAGTTCATCGACGTCGTTGAGTATCTGCTTGACAACGTCAATGCGGCATCCGAGAAGGAGCAGGCTCTGATCGAAAAGATCGAGGCCTTCCGTCCCGCATTCGAGCTGGCTAAGGAGTATGGTAACATTCTGATCGATAAGGTTCCCGAGTCCTTTACCGATAAGCAGGCTTCCGTCACTGTCAAGTCTGTTTACAATCTTTCTACGATGGTGACTTACGACGATCTGCTGGCTCTGGCACAGCTCAGAGACGCAGATGCCCTGATCGGCAGTGAGCGTCTGGACAATGCAGCTGCTCGTGTAGCAGATAAGCTGGGCGTCAGCCGGGCACGTGCACAGGAGATCGTGGCAGATATGGTCGAGGCATTTGCCGACTACCAGAACAGACTGCCCGATTCCGCAAAGGCACAGGCTGCATACGATAAGGCGATCGATCTGATCGATCTGGTATATAATAAGGTTCCCGAAAAGTTCCACGATACCAAGCTGACCGACACCTATCAGGGCGATGGCCAGTTCAGCATCTCCATTACCGGCAACTATAATCCCGGTGCATGGCTTACAAGAGTGCTGGGTGATGTCAGCGTTACCGTATATGGCAAGACGCTGGTTCTGGCTGACTACATTCCTTCCCGTGAGATCAACTCTGATCTCAGCATTACCGTCAACATTTCCGATCTGTATCGTGTGACTTATATGGATGGCGATCAGGTGGTATTCGAAGGCTTCCTGCCTTACGGTGCAGAAATTGCTCCTTACGGCAAGGACGCTGTCAAGGAAGGCTACAGCCTGAGTTGGACCGATGAGTTTGGCGATGAGATCACCAACATGCCCGGTGCTGATACCGTTCTGTACGCAAAGCACGTGGCAGATAAGCACACCATTACCTTCGTGGTTCTGGATAAGACCTACGAAGTCGTTGCTGACTATGGCACCGTTCCTGCACTGGACGCTGCTCTGACCAGCTTCGATACTCTGAACTTCAAGGGCTGGGAGGGCTACGGTCTTGAATTGCCCGTCGTTACCGGTGACGCTACCTATGTAGCAGAGTATACCGCGACCGTTACCTTTGAGATTCTGGGCGTTCCTTACGCTGTAGAAGTGAAGTATGGCGAGGTTCCCGCTTGGGATGCGACGCTGACCAACCTGTCCACGCTGAACTTCAAGGGTTGGGAGGGCTACGACCTTGAGCTGCCCGCAGCTACCGCTCACGCTACCTACGTAGCCGAGTTTACCGCAAACGTTACCTTCCACGTGGATGGCAAGGAGCCCTTCACCGTGGAGGTTGCATACAACACCGTTCCTGCTGTCGCTGATCCTGCAAAGGGCGTTGATCTGGAGTACAGATACGAGTTTGACGGCTGGTACACCGCAGACGGTGTAAAGATGGATAAGGTGACCGCTCACACCGACTTCTATGCACAGTTCAACAAGATCAGTCACCTGGAAGAGCACGCAGGTCTGGTTCGTGAGGGCAACGTATTCAAGCTGACTCTCGGCGATTACGTTCAGAACAACAACCGTCTGACCGTATCCGTGATCATTCCCGATTTCCTCTTTGATCTGGCAGGCGTCAATGCCGATGTCGCTCTTGAAGTGGAGATCCCCGGTAACACCGGCGTAGCAGGCGCACATGCGATCAGCATGCTGCTGGACAATAAGGCGCTGCTCAACATCAAGGATAACGCAACCAAGGATGAGATCACGCTGTCTGTTTCTTCTCTGATCGATAAAGAGGACGGCTGCCCCACCTTTGATGCTTACTATGCTGTATACAGCTTTGAGCTCGACGGCTCCAAGTTCGACGGCGCAAACGGCGGTACTGCTACCGTAGTTGTTCCTTTCGAGGAGACCAACAAGTTCCACGGTTACATTTACTACCTAAACGGCGACGCTGCTGAACAGCTGACCGCAGAAGAAAGTGCAGAAGCGCTGACCTTCACCACTACGCACTTCTCTTACTATGCTGTTGATTACAAGCAGTTTATCTATACCGTTGAGTTCTATGACGTTAACGGCAACCTGATCACCTCTGTTGATATCAATACCGACAATGGTGAAACCCTGACGGCTGAGAGCATCCCTGCATTCACGGTTGCACAGCCCACGGCAGAAGGTCACTACGTTGCATCCTGGAAGTATGGCTCCATGGAAAATGCAGATCCTGTACAGCTGTTTGAGCAGACTGCACGCGATTATGCATTCTATGAGGTTCAGGTGATTGAAGCACATACCTTCGGCGATTACACCGCTGAGGATGCTACCCACTCCCGTACCTGCTCGGTTTGCGGATACGTAGAGACCGAGGAGCACACCTACACTGACGGTAAGTGCGTATGCGGACACGAAAAGGAAGAAGGCACGACCACTCCCGGCGGCGAGGGCACTACCGGTCCTGCAGAGAGCGAGTCTGAGACGACGCCCGTCACCGAGCCCGACAATAAGAACGGCTGGTGGATCTTCCTGATCATCCTGCTCGTCTTTATTGCAATTCTGATCGTTGCGTACATTCTGTACGGACACAAGCTGTTCCCCAAGAACCCTGCTCCCGAGGCAGCACCCGCTGAGCCCGAGCAGAAGGAAGTCACCGACGCCGAGATCGTTGCCGATCATGCTGTCGAAGCGGCTCCCGAACTGGAAGAGATCCACATCGTTGAACACGTAGCTGCTGCTGAGGTTGACGAGCTGATGTCTGACGCACAGGCAGTTCACGCTGTCGAGCTGGTCGTTGCAGAGGCAGCCTCCGGTAAGATGGGCGCTGTCAACGTTGGTACGCTCAACCAGCATTTCGAAGCAGGAGAAAAGGTTGACATTGACGTGCTCAAGGCTAAGAAGCTGATCGACGCTGACTGCAAGAGAGTCAAGATCCTGGCAGACGGTGACCTGGATAAGGCACTGGTCGTAGAGGCACACAGCTTCTCGCTGCAGGCGATCAAGATGATCACGCTGACCGGCGGTCATGCACTCAAGCTGCAGGCAACTGCTCCCGCAGACAAGGCTGACGAAAAGTAATTCGAAAAATCAAATACCCCAAGGGGCCAAGCCGATGGCTTGGCCCCTTTCTTTGACGATTTTTGCGTGCAGGTCTTGACATTTTGAGCCGTTCCATATATACTGATGTAAAGAAATGACGAACGATGACTTGCGTGAAGGTTTGCGTCATATGATACCATTTGCGCCTGAACTTCACGATTTGAGCCGCCACTTGCGGTATGGAGATTGATATGAAACAAAAGCTCAAAAATTTTCTGATCATGAATCTGGGAATTCTGCTGACCACGATCGGCGTGTATTTTTTCAAGATTCCCAACGGGTTTTCGACGGGCGGCGTCAGCGGTATCGCGGTGGTCGTTGCGGGTGCGGTCGGGCAGTATTTTCCAGATCTGGCGGCGTATTTTACCTCGGCCAATATTCTGACCGTGATCAACGTGCTGCTCCTGATCGTAGGCTTTATCTTTTTGGGGAAGGGCTTTTCGGTCAAAACCGTGTATTGCAGCTTGCTTTTCTCGCTGGGCACGTTTGTGCTTGAGCACGTTTGGCCCATGCCAAAGCCCTTTACCGACCAGCCCTTCCTCGAGCTGGTGTATGCAATATTGCTGACCGCGATCGGCTCGGCCATGCTGTTCTTTACCGATTCTTCCTCGGGCGGCACGGACATCGTTGCGCTGATTCTGAAGAAATATACCAATCTTGATATTGGCATGGCTCTGTTGGCGACCGACTTTGTCATTGCGCTGAGCGCGTTCTGGGTATTCGGCATGCAGACGGGATTGTTCTCGCTGTTGGGCCTTTTCGCCAAGGCGTTCTTGGTGGACGGCGTCATCGAGAATATGAATACCTCCAAGTACTTTACCATCATTACCACCAAGCCTGAGGAGATCAGCAGCTACATCACCGAGAGCATTCACCACAGCTTTACCAAAATTCAAGGCATTGGCGGATATACGGGCGAGGAAAAGACGGTGCTTTTGACCGTGTGCCGTCGCGTTGAGGGTGCAAGGCTCAAAAAGATCGTCAAGCAGATCGATCCGGGCGCGTTTGTGATCGTTTCCAACAGCAGCGAGATCATCGGCAAGGGCTTCCGCGGAATTTAAGAGGATTTTTATGGAAAAGCAGATTTATGACGCGTATTGCGCCATTTTAACAAAAGAATTGATCCCCGCGATGGGTTGCACAGAGCCGATCGCCATCGCATATGCGTCCGCCATTGCAAGAGCGGCTCTGAGAGCTGTTCCCGAAAGAGTGCGCGTGGACGTCAGCGGAAACGTGATCAAAAACGTCAAAAGTGTATTTATTCCGCACACGGGCAGCTTAAAGGGCATCGAGGCAGCGGTTGCTGCAGGCATTGTCGCGGGAGACCCGTATGCTGAGCTGGAGGTCATCTCGCACGTCACCGAGACAGAGGTTGAAAAGATCAGCACATATCGTGATGCCACACCTATTGAGGTGGTGCGCATGGACGGCAATTGCGTGTTTTCGATCCGCATCACGGTCTATGCAGGGCAGAGCAGCGCGAGCGTGCTGCTGACCAATAAGCATACGCACGTGGAGAGCGTGGAGCGAGATGGCGAGGTGCTGTTTGCGGCAAAGCCCGAAAAGGTCGAGCGCGAGGAGGCACATTACGATCTGCTGAATATTGAGCAGATCGTGGAATTTGCGGATGCTGCCGATCTTACGGACGTCTCGGACGTGCTGGAAAGACAGATCGAATACAATATGGCGATCGCCAACGAGGGCCTTTCGGGCCATTACGGCTCGGAGATCGGCAAGGTGCTGCTGGCGGCGTACGGTGACAGCGTTGCCAATAAGGCCAAGGCATACGCTGCAGCCGGATCGGATGCGCGTATGAACGGCTGCGAGCTGCCGGTTGTGATCAATTCGGGCAGCGGCAACCAGGGTATGACGGCCTCGCTGCCGGTCATCATTTACGCCAAGGAAATGGGCGTGACGCATGACCGGATGCTGCGCGCGCTGCTGGTGTCCAATCTGACTACCATTCGTCTCAAGACCGGTATTGGTGCCTTGTCCGCGTATTGCGGCGCTACCAGCGCAGGCTGCGGCGCGGCTGCGGGCGTCATGTATCTGCACGGCGGCAGATACCGCGAGATCGCGCACACCGTGGTCAACGGACTTGCCATCAATTCGGGCGTCATTTGCGACGGTGCCAAGGCAAGCTGCGCTGCAAAGATCGCGTCCTCGGTTGAGGCAGGATTGCTCGGAATGCATATGTATATGCAGGGAAAGCAGTTCGTGGGCGGCGACGGCATCGTGACCAAGGGCGTGGAGAATACCATCGACAACGTCAGCGACATGGCACGCCAGGGCATGAAGGATACCGACAGGGAAATCATTGAGATCATGCTTAGAAGATAAGAAGCAATTTGTATGAAAAAGACAGACTTAATTGTGAAAGCTTTATCTTCGGATATTGCGGATAAGAGTATTCTTGAGGTAGCGTGCGGTTGCGCAGAGTTTTCTGTCTCTGCTGCAAGGTATGCCAAAAGCGTAGATTGCATTGATATTGAAACACAACGAGTTCCAACAGATATGCCTTCAAATGTAAATTTTCAAAAAATGGATGCTTGTCATATGACTTATTCCGATGGTATATTTGATACTTTGATCATGTACAATGCATTTGCACACGTGCACACACAATGGGATTTGATTGAAAAAGAGTGCTTGCGTGTGCTAAAACCGTCAGGATGCTTTTATGTGATTTCAACGTGGAGCATGGATATTGCGTTGATGAATGAAGTATTTGAAGGGAAAACAGAGAAGTATAAGGATTTTTGTGTTGTGAAAATTGAAAAACCATAGAAAAAAGAACACTGGCAGATTTCTTCGATCTGCCGGTGTTTTATAAACAAAAAGCCTGCATCCGTGCGGATGCAGGCTTCACTTTTTTCTTATCTGTTATTGATCATCTCGGTCAGCGCGGTAGGCTCAACGATGGTGTTGCCCTTGTAGACGCGCATGTTGCCGGACGCGATCTCGTCGATCAGCACAACCTCGCCGTTGTGGTAGCCAAACTCAAACTTGATGTCCCACAGATCAAGACCAATGCTCTTGAGGTCGTCGGCAACGATCTTGGTGATGGCCAGGGTCTGAGCCTTGAGGGATTCGAACATCTCGGCAGTCATAATGCCAAGAGCTACCAGGCCCTCACCGGTAACCAGCGGGTCGCCCTTTGCGTCGTTCTTGAAGGTGCATTCCACGTAGCCGCCGGGCAGGGGAGTGCCGTCCTTGATATACTCACCGTATCTGCGAACAAAGCTGCCGGTTGCGACCAGACGGCAAATGACCTCCAGTCCGCCGCCGCCCTGGGGCTTGCCGAAGCATTCCGCGGGGAGCACTTCCATGGTTGCATTTTCCACGTCTGCGCTGACGTAGTGGGTCTTGATGCCGGCCTTCTTGCACAGCTCGAAGTAGTGGATAGAGGAGATCAGATTTGCCTTACCGATGCCGTCAATGGTCAGGCCAACGCTGTTTTCGCCCGGATCAAATACGCCGTCCTTGCCGGTGCAGTCATCCTTGAACTTGAGCATTACGTTGCCGTTTTCCAGCTCGTATACGTCCTTTGTTTTACCCTTATAAACCAGTTTCATAAAAGAAGCTCCTTTGCGGAATAAATTTACACTTTATTGTATCACGAAATTTTCGTTTTGTATAGAGTTTTTTTGAATAAATATCAAAAAATCGCGAAAAAAATCTTGTGGAAAATGACGCTTGTCCCGTGGTGGCTCTAAAAAAAGTGCTTGACACGCTAAGTCCTTTGGTTTATAATATACAATGAATGACTTTGTTTTCAAAAACATCAGGAGGAAAAAATGAAAAGAGTACTTGTTTTACTGCTGGCGATCGTGATGGTTCTGCCCCTGGCGTTGGTCTCTTGCGTTGAGCAGGATCCCGGCGAGGAGCAGGCACAGTCCACTGAAGCGCAGAGCGAGGAGATCGTAACCAGCAACGACCGTGACGATCTGGGCGAGGTCGATCTGGGCGGCCGCGATATCGTCATCATTTCGCGTGTCGAGGGCGTAAACCAAAGCGAGGTTTACGTGGAGGAAATGGACTCCGACCCCATCAACGATGCCGTTTATAACAGAAATCTTGCACTGGAAGAGCGTTTGAAGTGCAATATCGAGGTCGTGCAGCTGCTGCCTGAGCCCGGCAGTATTGCGGGCGAGGCGGTTGCCGCGGTTTCCAACATGGTTATTGCGGGTGGCACCGACTACAATATCGTTGCCAATGCATCCTACACCTCTATGACGCTTGCGCTGGAGGGACGCATGACCGACCTGCGCACCACTTCTTATATCGATTTTGACAAGAACTATTGGTCCCAGGGCTTTAACGATGCGCTCTCCTTCAAGGATTCGCAGTTCTTTGTCACAGGTCCCATGTCGCTCTCTTACTACCGCTACATGTTCGTGACCATGTTCAATAAGTTCCTCTTGGAGAACGAGGGCATGGGCGACGAGCTCTACGAGGTTGTGGAAAACGGTGAATGGACCATTGACTACATGACAAGCATTGCCGAGCGCTTCTATCAGGATCTCAACGGCAGCGGCAGCAGAGACGCCGCTGACCTTTACGGCTTCTGTGCACGTATCGGCCCGACCAGCTCCATGATGGACGGCTTCTGGGAAGGCTCTGATATCTGTATTCTCAAAAAGGATGCGGACAATATGTACACCTATGAGATCGATCAGGCGCGCGTCTCCGACTCTCTGGACGCTGTGCTTCGCCTGCTCAACAATACAGGCTCGTTTACCGCTACCACCAACGCGGGCGATGGTGACGTGCTGACCAAGTTTGCGCAGGATGAGGCCGCCTTGATCACCTACCGCCTGATCGCGGTCGAGGATCCCACCATCCGTAATATGACCAAGGATTACGGCATTCTGCCTA
Source organism: Clostridia bacterium (assembly GCA_017503325.1). Lineage (GTDB taxonomy): Bacteria > Bacillota > Clostridia > Oscillospirales > CAG-272 > SVQP01. The sequence continues at coordinate 31,728 of JAFVTI010000022.1, forward strand.
TCCCCAAGCTGAACGAATCCCAGGAGTACAAGACCCACGTTCAGGTCGAGGTCATTCTGTACGGTGTGCCCTCCACCTGCTACGATCAGATCGATGAGCTGGGCATTTTCCTTGAGGCCTACGGCTCCGAGAGCTATAACCGCGTCAAACCCGCTTACTACGAGGTGGCTCTGACCAGCAAGTACTGCAAGGACCCGCAGTCTGTTGACATGCTGGACCGCGTGGTAAACGGTGTTGCGATCGACCCCATCAACCTGTTCAGCGTATCCTTTGCCTTCGGCAGTGCCAACGTCCGTTCCATTCATGCGTCCGGTACCAATACCGTGGGCTCTTTGCTCCGCAGAAATGAAAAAACGGTCAAGAAGAACGTAGAAAAGATCAATAAATCTTTTGAAGAAGTATTGGAACAGCAAGGCTGATAAAATGATACCCCTGCCCCCGATCGGGGCAGGGGTATTGACAAAATCTGTCATATATGGTATACTGGGGACAAGGAGAGATCCCTTGATATCCTGGTATAAGCCTGCAATAAGGGCAGGCGTTTCTACAGACCACCGATAATGGTTGACTACCGTGTGCACGATAGTCGGCCGTTTTTTGTTTTTCGGGTATATTACACGGGATTTTTCATATCATGAATGATAGACCACCAAGAAAAGAGGAGGCAATACATGAAGCTGATCATAGATAAAAGAGAAGTGGAAGCGCGCCCGGGGCAATCGCTTCTGGATATTATCAAAGAAATGGGCCTTTGCACGGGCAGGCTGTCAGACGAGCCGCTGGTTGCAAAGATCGCGGGAGACGTTTTCTCGCTCAATTATATTCCGCTACGGCACAAGGACGTGCTGCCCGACCGTGAGTCCAAAAGAAAGGCAATGGCCGCCTCAGGCGGAAAAATTCGCCTTCTGCGCTATTCTGACGCGCAGGGAAGAGCTGCGTATACACGTACGGCACAGTTCGTGCTGTTTTTGGCGCTGCACGAGCTGTGGCCAAGCGCACGCGCCACCATGCGCTGCACGCTGGGCTCTGCCTTGTATATCAAGGTCAGCGAGGTCGAAGAATTCTCAGCCGACCGTCTGCGCGAGCGCGTCGCGGATATTGTGGCACGCGATATTCCTCTGACTTTCCGCCGCATTCCCACGTCCGAGGCCATTAGGCTTTATACCGAGCGCGGACAGGGCGATAAGGCCAAATTGCTCTCTTACCGTACCTATCCCACGCTGGACGTATACGAATACGGTGATTTTGCCGACTACTATTACGGCGAAATGGCACCGAGCACGGGATATTTGCGCACATGGGAGATCCATCCCACCTCGGACGGCTTTGTGTTCGTATTCCCCGACGTGGCAAACCCCGACAGAGTGGCACCTTACCGCGAGATGGACAATTACTACAGCGTTTACAGCGAGGGCATTGCATGGGGCAATCTGATGGGCTGCCGCACGGTGGCGGATCTGAACGAAATGGTGGAGCAGGGCAGCGTGCGCGAGCTGATCCGCGTCAACGAGGCCTTGCATGAAAAGCGATTTTCGCAGGTGGCGGATATGATCTGCGAGCGCGGTGCGCGGGCTGTCATGCTGGCAGGCCCCAGCTCGTCGGGCAAGACCACCTCTGCCAACCGCCTTGCCACGCAGCTGCGCGTACACGGCAAGAAGCCGATCCTTATGAGCCTGGACGACTACTATATCGACCGCGACAAGATCGCGCCCGGTCCTGACGGTCAGGTCGACCTGGAGCATATCAACACCATCGATACCGAGCTGTTCGGCAAGCATCTGCGCGCGCTGCTTGACGGCGAGAGGGTTGAGCTGCCCTCGTTCAACTTCAAGTCCGGAAAAAGGGAATGGCACGGGCACGTGCTGCAGCTGGATGCCGATTCGGTCATCATTGTCGAAGGCTTGCATGCGCTCAACCCCGTCATGCTGCCAAGTGATCTGCCGCACGACGCGGTATTCAAAATGTTCGTCTGCCCGCTCTTGCCGCTCAATCTGGACCTGCACAACCGCATTCCGTCCAGTTACCTGCGCCTGCTTCGCCGCATCGTGCGCGACTTTGAAACGCGCGGCGCGTCGGTCTCGCGTACGCTTTCGATGTGGGATTCGGTCAGACGCGGCGAGGCGCGATGGATTTTCCCGTTCCAGGAGCAGGCTGATGTCATTTTCAACAGCGCCACGCTTTACGAGCTGGCCGTGCTCAAAAAGCATATCTTCCCGCTGCTTTTGGAGGTCGAGCCGGACGACGAGTACTTCGAGGAGGTGCGCGCCATCGTCAAGGTGCTCAATTTTGTCCATGCAGCCGACGTGGACGACGAGATCCCGCCCACAAGTCTTGTGCGCGAGTTCATCGGCGGAAACAGCTTTTACCGAAAATAAAACCAACCGAGGGGGGCTGCGCCAATCGCTTTTTAAGCGATTGGCGCAGCTTTTCTTTGTGCAATATTGATAAAAATGTGAAGGAATATTGAAAATATATGATCAAAAGTATTGACAGTTTTTGATATATAGATTATAATAAAAACAGCATATACATGCTGAAAATATGGGATCATCCCAAAAACAGGAGAGGAAAAATGAAAAAAGTTTTAAGCTTGACTTTGTGCCTCCTTATGATGCTCTCTGTATTGGGCCTTGCTGCTTGTAACAAGACCGATACCTACGAGATCGCAGTTGTAACCGACGTTGGCCAGCTCATGGATAAGGGCTTCAACCAGGGTACCTGGGAGGGTGCAGAGTCTTACGCACTCGCAAACGGCAAGACCTACAAGTACTACCAGCCCGCGAACGGCTCGGATGCAACCGACAACGACCGTATCGCTGCTATGAGACAGGCAATCACCAACGGTGCGAAGATTATCATCGCTCCCGGCTTCCTCCAGGCAACCGCTATGACCACGGTCGCTAAGGAAAACCCCGACGTAAAGTTTGTATTCATTGACGGTTGGACTCTGACCGACGACGACGGCAATCCTCTCCCCAACGTAACCGCAGTTGTTTACAAGGAGCAGGAATCCGGTTACCTTGCAGGCTATGCAGCCGTTATGGGCGGCTACAGAAAGCTGGGCTACACCGGTGGCGGCGGCGGTACCAACCCCGCGTGCAACCGCTTCGGTTACGGCTTTGTTCAGGGTGCTGACGCAGCAGCTAAGGACCTCGGTCTGGAAGCAGGCGCAGTAACTGTGAAGTACAGCTATCAGCACGGCGCAAACTTCAGCGCATCTCCCGAGCTGCAGGCTCAGATCAACGGCTGGTACAGCGGCGGCACTGAGGTCGTGTTCGCATGCGGCGGCTCTATGTTCGAGTCTGTTAAGGCAGCAGCTGAGGCAAACCCCGGCTCCAAGATCATCGGTGTTGACGTTGACCAGTCCTTCGCTTCCGAGCTGGTTATCACCAGTGCCGTGAAGGGTCTGAAGGAATCCGTTGCAAAGGTATTGGATCAGTACTACAACGGCAAGTGGGAATCCGATTTGTCCGGTAAGACCCAGAACCTGGGTGCTGCTGACGATGCAACCGGTCTGCCCATCGCAACCTCCAGAATCGACGGCTTTACCGCTGAGCAGTACAACGAGCTGTTTGCAAAGATCAAGAGCGGCGCAGTAACTCCCAAGGCTGACGTTCCCACCGACGCAAATAACGGCGAGTGGCTCAAGGGCTTTGAGATCGTGATCGTTGAGTTTGAATAATTTTCGGTTCAAACGCAGAAAATCTTAACTGAATAAATTTGGCTGCGGGGCTTTCCCTCGGGAAAGCCCCGACGGCCCGGTTGAAAAGGGAAGGGCGGAGGATGTTCTTCCTTTTTGTTATCTGCATGTGCGTGCAGACAAGAAAAAGGCAGAATATCGGAATATAAGAAAAAGGAGCACTTGATATGAGTGAGCAAACAAGAAAGGATGCGGTCACCGTGGCCTCGGACTATCCTTACGTGATCGAAATGTGTCACATCACCAAGGAATTTCCGGGCATCATCGCAAACGATGATATCACCCTGCAGCTGCGTCGCGGAGAGATCCACGCGCTGCTTGGCGAGAACGGTGCGGGAAAATCCACGCTGATGAGCGTGCTTTTCGGCCTTTATCAGCCCGAAAAGGGTGAGATCAAGAAGGACGGCAAGGTTGTCTCCATCAAGGACCCCAACGACGCAAATGCGCTGGGGATCGGAATGGTGCATCAGCATTTCAAGCTGGTGGACGTGTTTACCGTGCTGGATAACATCATTCTGGGCGTTGAGCCTAACACCATGGGCTTTCTCAAAAAGAAGCAGGCAAGAGAAAAGGTGTTAAAGCTTTCCGAGACCTACGGTCTTGGCGTTGATCCGGACGCACTGGTGGAGAATATCACGGTGGGCATGCAGCAAAGAACCGAAATTCTCAAAATGCTGTACCGTGACAACGAGATTCTGATCTTTGACGAGCCCACCGCAGTGCTGACCCCGCAGGAGATCGACGAGCTGATGGGTGTCATGCGCGGACTGGCGGCAGAAGGGAAATCCATTCTGTTTATCACGCATAAGCTCAACGAGATCATGGCGGTCGCGGACAGATGCACCGTGCTGCGTAAGGGCAAATATATCGGTACGGTCAACGTGGCACAGACCACCAAGGAAGAGCTTTCCAATATGATGGTCGGACGCGACGTCAAGTTCGTGGTGGATAAGGAGCCCGCACAACCCGGCGAGACCGTGCTCCAGATCAACAATCTGAGCGTCAAGGGCGGCGCGGGCAAAAAGGATGCGGTTCATAATGTCTCCCTGAACGTACGCGAGGGCGAGATCGTCTGCATCGCGGGCATTGACGGCAACGGACAGACCGAGTTTGTGCACGCGCTGACAGGCCTTGTCAAAACCTCGGGCGGCAGCATCAGGCTGCTTGGCGAGGATATTACCAAAAAGAGCATTCGTTACAGAAATACACACGGCATGAGCCATATCCCCGAGGACAGACACAAGCATGGCCTTGTGCTGGACTATACGCTGGAGCAGAATATGGTGCTGCAGAGGTATTTTGAGTCGCAATTTCAAAAGGGCGGATTCATCCGCTTTGAAGAGGTGCGCACCTACACCGACGATCTGATCGAGCGCTTTGACGTGCGCTCGGGTCAGGGAGCGGTCACCACCTCGCGCTCCATGTCGGGCGGTAACCAGCAAAAGGCGATCGTGGCGCGCGAGATGGATCGTGAGCACAAGCTGCTGGTTGCGGTACAGCCCACGCGCGGCTTGGACGTTGGCGCAATTGAGTATATCCACAAGCAGATCGTAGGCTCAAGAGATCGCGGCACGGCTGTGCTGCTTGTCTCGCTGGAGCTGGACGAGGTCATGAGCTTGTCCGATCGCATTTTGGTGATGTATGAGGGCGAGATCGTGGGTGAGCTGGATCCCAAGGCTACCACGGTACAGGAGCTCGGACTTTATATGGCAGGCGCAAAGCGCCGCGAGGGAAAGGAGGCAGAGTAAGTGAAAAACCGTATCAAAGCGTTTTTTGCAAAGGAAGGAACCAAATCGGTCCTTTCGTCCTTGCTTTGCATTGCAGCGGGCATTTTTGTCGGCTGGCTCGTGCTGCTTGCCCTTGCGCTGTTTTCGGATAAGATTCCCGTATCCCATGCGTTCAAGGGTCTTGGTATCATCTTAGCAGGACCTTTCGCCAGCGGCGGATCCAAAAATATCGCGTTTGTACTGGGAGATATGCTGTTTGAGGCCGCACCGCTGATGCTGACCGGTCTCTCGGTTGCCATCGCATTCAAAACAGGTCTGTTCAACATCGGTGCCCCCGGCCAGTACCTCATGGGTGCGATGAGCTCGGTCATCGTTGCGCTGGCCATCCCCACCACTCCCGCAACTGCCTTCTGGGTCTGGCTGCTTGCCTTGCTCGTGGGCATGATCAGCGGTATGCTGTGGGGCATGATTCCCGGATTTTTCAAAGCCTTCCTTGGTGTCAACGAGGTCATTGTATGCATCATGACCAACTGGATCGCGGCCAACGTGGTCAGCTGGGTGTTCTACAATAACAAGCAATTCATCAATGCTGCGGGCGGTAAGTCGGCGTATACGCTGCCCACCACCGCCAACGGCGTGTCCACCCCCAAGCTGGGACTGGACAAGCTGTTCCCGGGCTCGAATATCGATATCGGCATCTTTATTGCCATTGCGATCGCGATTCTGATCTTTATTCTGCTCAACAAAACCACGCTGGGCTACGAGCTCAAGGCGTGCGGTCACAATAAAAACGCAGCTAAGTATGCGGGCATGAACGAAAAGCGCAACATCGTGCTGTCCATGGCCCTCGCAGGCGGACTTGCAGCATTGGGCGCATCGCTCTATTTCCTCAACGGCGGCGCAGAGCTTGCCTGGAATACCTACGGCAAGCTGCCCGACACGGGCTTTAACGGCATTCCCGTTGCGCTGCTGGCAAGCAACAATCCGCTGGGCGTCATTTTCGGCTCGGGGTTCTTGCGCTATATCGATAAGGGCGGATACAACCTTGCGGGCTTTACCGCTTACAATGAGTACGTGTCCGACCTGATCATCGCGGTCATCATTTACTTTGCAGGCTTTTCCAAGCTGATCAAGGATCTGCTTTCCAGACGCAAGGCGGCCAAGGCTGAAAAAGCTGACGTCGCAATCAAAGCAGATGACGCGACACAAGCAGGGAAGGAGGAAGACGGCAAATGACCTTTCTCATTCAACAAACGCTGGTTTATACCATTCCGCTCATGATCGTTGCGCTTGCGGGCGTGTTTGCGGAGCGAAGCGGTATCATCAACATCGCGCTTGACGGTATTATGATCTTTGGCTCGTTCGTGGGCGCATTGGCCGTGTATATCATGCAAACGGCCGGTATGTTTGGCGACAATACGCAGATCGTCTTCCTGATCGCCATGCTGGTAGCGGCTCTTGCGGGGGCGCTGTTCTCGCTGCTGCTTTCGTTCTCGGCCATCAATCTCAAGGCGGATCAGACTATTGGCGGTACGGCACTCAATATGCTCGCACCCGCCGTGACGCTGCTGATCGTCAAGATCGTGTCCATGCAGGACAGACTCTCCATGCCCAAGGCACTCGGCTTTATCATTTCCAATCCCGACATGAACGACGTTTTCAAGCCCTTCTTTGATAAGATGTTTATCTCCACGTATATCGTCATTGCGCTGTTCGTGGTGCTGTCCATCCTGCTTTACAAGACCAAGTACGGCTTGCGTCTGCGCGCGTGCGGTGAGCATCCGCAGGCAGCGGACAGCGTGGGCATCAACGTCGCACGTATGCGTTATCTGGGTACCACCATTTCGGGCGCGCTTGCAGGCCTTGGCGGTTATATCTATATCGCAACCACCGCCAGCGGCACGGCCGAGGGCACGGTTGCCGGCATGGGCTTCTTGGCGCTGGCTATCATGATTTTTGGCAACTGGAAGCCTGTTGGCATTGCGTTCGGCTCGCTTTTGTTCGGCCTGCTCAAGTGCATCGGCGCAACCTATGCATCGCTGGATATCAACGGCGACGGCATCTTTGCGCTCAAGGAGCTGGGACTTCCCATCTACTTCTATAATCTCGTGCCTTACGTGGTCGTACTGCTGGTGCTTGCGTTTACCTCCAAAAAATCGCGCGCACCCAAGGCAGAGGGTATTCCTTACGACAAAGGACAAAGATAATCTTCAAATAAATATCCCCCCGTATAATGAACTGTCCGCACAAATTGGGGCAGTTCAATAACGGGGGGATATTTATTTTTTCAAAAAGAACAGCGGAGTGATTTGGGACAGCTCTATTTTGTTTACTCTTCTTTTTTGACAAGGTCCGCAATGGTGGTCAGAATGCTGGAGGCTATGACCAACGCCGAGCCGATCAATACAGCGGGCTTGCTTTGCTCGTGCATGAACACGATGCCGATCACCACGCCCGTGATGGGCTCAAGCGCACTGAGAATGGATGCCTTCTCACCGCCGATGAGCAGAGATCCCTGCTGAAACAGTACGACTGCGCCGGTGGTAACCGAAGTAGCAAACAGAAGGCTGAGTCCCCAGCCGCCGAGTGTGGCAGGCAGGGAAAGCTGCCCCGTACATAAGCAGAGGATCAGCATGATCACACTGCTCCAGAGCGCTACGTAAAAGCAAAAGGCAAAGCCGGAAAACTCTGCGCTTTGAAAACGGGAGAGCAGCACGACGTAAATAGCAAACGCCAAAGCCGAACCAAGTGCAAGGGCTACGCCCAGCGGAGAAATGGTGGCATGCGGATCGTAAAAGAGCAGCACGCCTGCAAGACACAGGATCACGCTGACCACAACGGCGGGAGAGACGCGCTTGTGCAAAAAAACAAGACCGATCAGAAGCACAAGGCAAGGATATACGAAGTGGAACACGGTTGCAATGCCGGAGGCAACGTATACGTAGGAGGAAAACAGCAAAACGGGTGTCAGCACACAGCCAAACAGCGCGGGAATTCCCAACGACAATATTTTCCGAATGGGACGCCACAGCGTCTTTTTTTGCAAAAGAGCGAGCAGGGCCAGGCTGGGGAGCGCCAGGGCATTGCGTAAAAAAACCAGTGTCATGGGTGTGACACCGTCTGCATAAATATATGTTGCCATGATGGGCATGCAACCGTATATCACGGCACTCAAAATAGCGCAGATATATCCTGCGACCTGTTTTTTTCTACTCGTCATAATCTTCCTCCGGGGGCTTTGCACATTATAGCATATCATGCGAAAAAAATCAATCGTGTAAGCAAAAATTGCGTTGGCAAAAAACATGCAATGCTGCTCAGAGTGCGGTTGCAGGCAAGCGATTCCCGGGCACGGGCCGATATGCTCTTTCAAAAGCGGAACCTTCCTTTTTTGTATGTCAAAAATATCCACCGTCAAACTTGGATAAATTTCGTGAATTCTTCTAATAATATCATTGGAAATCACCAAATCAGTGAAATTTTGATGTATGGAAAGGTTTATATATATGAAAGCAACCGGTATTGTGAGAAGAATTGACGACCTCGGACGCGTGGTCATCCCCAAGGAGATCAGACGCACCATGCGCATCAGAGAGGGAGATCCGTTGGAAATTTTTACCGATCGTGAGGGCGAGGTCATCTTCAAAAAGTATTCGCCCATCGGCGAGCTGGCGTCGTTCGCGGGGCAGTATGCAGAGACCTTGCACAAGATCTGCGGCCTTGGCGTGGTGATCTGTGACCGCGACGCGGTTATTGCATCTGCGGGCGTGCCGCGCAAGGAATATGCGGATAAGTCGCTTTCCGAGGAGCTGGAGGGCGTGATCGAGGGCAGAGGACTGTATTTGTGGCGCGAGGGGGAAGAGAAGTACCCCGTCATCTCGCACGAGACCGCGCATTACGTCAGCTGCGCCATGCCTATCATCAGCGAGGGCGATATTGTGGGCTGCGTGGTGTCCGTAGCCGATAAGGCAGTCGAGCGCACGGGCGAGATGCACAGCGACGTGGAATGCAAGCTGGTGCAGACCGCCGCAAGCTTCCTTGGCAGACAGCTGGAGGGCTGATGCGATTTCCCCCGACGAACGAGAACGTTCGTCGGGGGATTTTGTTTGTGCTTTACATACTTCGTAGGGGAGGAATATGTATTGCTGATTCATTCCCTTGACAGCCTATGAAAAATATGATACAATAAACTGATTAAGTATTTTTTGGAGGCAATTATGTCGGTTTCTGTATCGCAGAATATTACACAGGTTTATACCAAGATCAAGGACAACATCGGTAAGGTCATCGTAGGTAAAGAGGACACCATTGATATGCTGCTGGTTTCCATGCTGTGCGGCGGTCACGTGCTGCTGGAGGACGTGCCCGGCACGGGTAAGACCATGCTGATCAAGTCGCTGGCTGCCAGTGTTGGCTGCTCCTTCAAGCGTATTCAGTTCACGCCCGACCTGTTGCCCTCAGATATCACGGGCATCAACTTCTTTAATATGAAAAAGTCCGAGTTTGAGTTTGTGCCCGGCCCGATCTTTGCCAACATCGTGCTCGCGGACGAGATCAACCGTGCCACTCCCAAGACGCAGTCGGGTCTTTTGGAATGTATGGAAGAGGGTCAGACCACCATCGACGGTAAGACCTATCGCTTAGCCGCCCCCTTTATGGTCATTGCAACCCAGAACCCCGTAGAGAATATGGGTACCTTCCCGCTGCCCGAGGCACAGCTGGACAGATTTTTGATGAAGGGCAGCATGGAATATCCCAACCACATCGAGGGCGTCAACATTCTGGAGCGTTTTGATAAGGCAAGCCCTCTGGAGACGCTTTCGCCCGTGGTCACCGAGCAGGAGCTTTGCCGCGCGATCGAGGAGCTGCCCAAGGTGTACGTTTGCCGCGAGCTGATGAGCTACATTACCAACATCGTGGAGAGAACCAGAAAATATCCCAAGGTTATTCTGGGCGTCAGCCCCCGCGGTGCGCTTTCCTTGATGAGAGCCTCCAAGGGATACGCTGCCATTGCGGGCAGAAACTACGTCATTCCGGACGACGTCAAGCGTGCCGCACACCCTGTGCTGGACCACAGAATCATGCTGGAAAATTCCGCGCGTATTCATAAGAATGCGGCGTATAACGTCATAGAAGACATTCTCGGTATGGTCACCGTTCCCACCGAGGCTGTGTTTGAGGAGAGATAATGTCGGCTGAAGCATTAAAAGGCGTTGCCGAGTACATCACGGACATGGCCGACCGACTCGTGGAGTTTGCAAAAACCCCCGAGTTTTACGTGCTTGTCTCGCTGCTTGCTCTTGCGCTGGTGGCACTTGTGCTGTACCGCATTTATATCGCCCTGCGCAACAAGCGGCTTGGAAGGATCGAGTATTCACGCTCGTTCTCCGAGGTCGGTGTGTACGAGGGCGACGAGGTCGAGCTGATCGAAACCGTGCGCAACACGGGCGCGTTTCCGCTTTTGTGGGTGGATATCGAGTCGTATTTCTACAACGAGCTGGAGCTGGAGGAATACGAGCGCGACCCTGAGGAAAAGGACAAGATGCAATATCTGATCAGCCGATTCAATCTGTGGCCGTATATGCAGATCCGCCGCAGGCATAAGGTTATTTGCAAAAAAAGAGGGCATTATTCCTTGCACGTTGCGTCCATCTATTCCAAAACCGGGCCGATCGCACAGGATGCGCCCGCGGAAATTTACGTGTACCCCAAGGCGATCCCCTTGGATATGCAGGATTTTGCGCAAGGAAGGCTACAGGGCGACTACGTCAGCCGCCGCCCGCTTTATCAGGATCCCTTTTCCTTTGCGGGCATTCGCGATTATCGCTTTGGCGATCAGATCTCGCAGATCAACTTCAAGGCGTCGGCGCGCGTGCCGTTTGGCGGTGCGTCCACCTCGCCCTTCAAGGTCAATTCCAGAGAGTTTTGCGCCAGCCGACGCATGATGATCTATATGGACTTCCACCTGCCCATGGGGCAGAGCATGGAGGGCGCGGAATATAACCGCCGCGGAGAGCAGGGGCTTTCCTTCTGCGCGGCCTTGGTCAGAGACGCTGCCTTTGGCGGTTTTCGCGTGGGCTTTGCCGCAAACTGCAAGTCGCAGAACGGCGAGATGTCGCTGCGATTCCCCTGCGAGAGCGGTCAGGCGCACATGCTGGAGATCTTGAAGGAAATGGCCTGCATCACGCCTCGCGAGGGCGGCTCGTTCGCGTCTCTTTTGGAGAACGCGGTCACAGAGGGCATGGCGGATACCGAGATCGTGATCGTGGCCTTTGCCGAAAACCCCGAGGTGCAGGCAAGGACCGACGCGCTGGAGCGTCTTGGCAACTCGGTGCAGGTGATCATTTTGGAAGGGGAGGACGCTTGGGATGTCGAATGAAGCAAAGCTGAATCAACAGTATACAGAGCTGATGCATCGGTTTGCAAGCACCTCTACCTGGCGCGAATTCTTGGAGCTTGCAAAGCAGTTCCGCGAGCTGGATACCTTTAAGGATGCCTCTGCCTACTATACCAAGTGCGTGCGTGCGGCATCCGCGGGCGCGTACCGCGAATATCGCGAGGATTTTACCTCCCGCCCCGATCTGTGCAGTGACGATTATTTCGAGGCAGCGCAGGTGCTCTCGCAGATCTCGGACTACATGGATGCGCGCGAGTGGGCGCGCACCTATAAGGCCAAGGCTACCGCACTTTGCTATGCCGAGGCGATCACGCTGTACGAGCAGAGCGAGGGCCGCTGGCAGGATATGCGTGAGGCGTATTACAAGATGAATAAGATCAAGGGATACAAGGATTCCCGCGATCTTTCCGAGAGATATCAGAAGCACTATGCCGAATGTGCGTACGCAGCGGCCAACGAGCTTTACGAAAAGGCGCAATCGGGCCCCGAATTGATCGAGGCGGCCGAGATTTTTGAGCAGATCTCCGAGTATTCGGATAGCGCAACGCTTGCGCAAAAGGCACGCAAGGCTGCCTCCAAATACAAGTCGAGCGCACCCAAAGCACCTAAAAAGCAAAAGAAATCCGTAGGGGGTGACGTTCCCGATGCCCAAAAATCCTCGTCTGTAGGGGGTGACGTCCCCGACGCCCCGCAGATCGTGCGCAAAAAGCGCGCGAGGGCAGAGGACAGCGTCAGCGGCGTGGACTTTGGTGAGATCTGGCACACCATCAACAAAAAGCGACTGATTTTGGGCATTGTGGGCGTGATCGTCTGCGGCGTCGGTCTTTGGGGCTCTGCATTCTTTGCCGCGCACAATATCGATCCCTCAAACGATTTTTTGGTGCTGCACGGTGACAAGATCAGAGGCATCAGCGTTCTCATGGTCGCGGGCGGCGCAGTATTTGCCATCATTGAATTTATCCGCATGCTCTCCCCCTCGCTCAAGCGTAAGCTTGCGCTCAAGGTGCTGGAGGTAGGCAAGCGCGTGGCAAAGCCGGTGCTCAAGGCAGTCAACCGCGTGCTGGGCTTTGTGGGCATTTCTATCGGCAAGCAAAGGCTCAAGGGCAAGGACGAAAAGAGCTTTGTCTACACAGAAAAGCAAACCAAGGCCAAAAAGGCCAAAAAGCTGCGTAACGAGGGCAAGTGGCACGAGCTGCCCGACAACGCTGCGCGCGTGCGCTTCATTTTTGTGGACTATATGATCCGCAAGATCAAGCAAGGGTACAGCATGAAGTATCATCAAACGCCCCGGGAGATCGGGCGCGAGATTGCAATCGAGGACGACGAAAAGCAGCTGTTTGAGGTTTACCAGACCGCGCGCTACGCGGGAAAAGCCGCCAACGAGGTCATTGACAACGAGCTGGTGGATAACCTGGTCAAGATCAACGTGAAAAGATCATAAAAAGAAAACTCTTGGCACGCCTGCCGACAAAGCGGGGGTGTCAAGAGTTTTTTTCTTATCCTACCCCATGAATAACAGCAGCGCGAGCAGGGGCAGGATCTCTGACGAGGCGTGCTTGCCCTCGTCGCCGCCGCGAGACATGAGCAAAATGAGCGCCAGCAGCAAAAGGTCGTCCGAGCGCAAGCCTCCAAAGCCCGAAAACAGCGAGGAGAGCAGGCCCTTTTCCTCGGCTTTTTCGGATACGGCAGAGGCGGGCAGGGAAAGGGGCTCGCTTTCGGGCTCGGGTGCTTGGGACGGCGGGTCGAGGGCTTGTTGCTCGTCCTGCGGCTCTGAGAAGGCGGTGCCGTTGTAATTGTCGGGAACAAACCCGGTGTGAAGCTGCCTGCGTGACGGTTTTACGTACATATTCACCTCCATACGATATCAGCGTAGCTGCCGCATGATCTCACCAAGGCGACCAAGCATGATCAGCTTATCGATCGCATCGCACCGCCCGGGGCTCATATAGGGCTTGAGCGCGAGCAGCAGCGCGGTCTTGTCATCCTTACAGTCCTTGCCTTCCGTCCCCTTGGCTATGGGACCAAGGGCCGACATGAGTGCAGGCAGCTTGGTAAGCAGCTCGGGCGGAATCGCGCCAAATAGACCCGCATCTGCACCAACGGGCACGCTTGCGGGCTCGGGGCTTTGCTCATCTGCCGCCGCCTGCACCTCAGGGTCATCCAAAAGGCCGGACAGAATGTCCCGTCCCTCAGCCATGGTGCTGCCCACCCTTTTGCATGTTGGAAATCTGCTCGGCAGCGCGGGCAAGATCCTCGTCGGTGGCCATGGAAAGCGCTGCGCGGATGGCTGCTATGTTGGCAGCGTTGATTTGTATGGCCGAAGCATCGATCCCTGCCTCGCCTGCCAACTTTTTGATCACGATGGCAAGCTGCTTGTCGTTCAGGGCAAGCAGCTTGTTTACTGCGTTACGGTCGAGTGTCATGTTCATCCTCCTTTTCATGTTCGGCTTTGCTTTAATAGGGTATGATGCAGATGAAAATTCTGTGAAAACCGTAGACAAATCGGGAAAAAGTATGGTATAATAAACTGATTGAGTGTATCAAATTCAACCAAAAGGAAAAGGATTATGAATCAGAACGTAAAACACGTCTTTATCGTCAATCCCGCTGCGGGAAAGGGAGAAAAGCAGGCCGGGCTGTGCGAGCAGATCGACTTTGTTTGCCAAAAGATGGATGTGGACTATGAAATACATACGACCACCTGCTGCGGTGAGACGACCGAATACGTGCGCTCCTGCTGCCTGCAGCATCCCGACACCGAGCTGCGCTTTTATGCCTGCGGCGGTGACGGCACGGTCAGCGAAACGGTCAACGGCGCGTATGGCTTTGCCAATGCGGCGGTTGGCGTGATTCCCGTGGGCACGGGCAACGATCTTGTGCGCAATTTCGAGGGGAATGAGGCGTTTTTGGACGTGGCAGCGCAGCTGGAGGGAGAGGTCACCGAGCTGGATCTGCTGCAATATAACGGTAAGCTTTGCACCAATATGGTCAATATCGGATTTGACTGCGAGGTGGTCAAGCAGACTGCCAAGCTCAAAAGAAGCAAGCTGATCCCGGGCGGCATGGCGTATATCGCGGGTCTTGTGATCACGCTGATTCGCAAGCCGGGTGTCAAGGCACGCGTGTCTGTGGACGGCGGCGAGGAGCAGCAAAGACGCATGCTGCTGACGGCTGTGGCAAACGGCTCCTGGTGCGGCGGCGGCTTCCATTCCACCCCCTTGGCCTTGCTTGACGACGGCGTGATGGACGTACTGCTGATCAAAAACGTGACCAGAATCCGCTTTCTGACGCTGGTCAAGCTGTATAAGACGGGCACGTTTATTGACAACAAAAAGGCAAGGAAAGTCATTGATTACGTCAAGTGCGAGCGCATTCGCTATTCGTTTGACGCCACGCAAAGCATCTGCGTGGACGGTGAGATTGACGAGGTGGACGAGCTGGAGATCTCTGTTGCGCGTAACGCTTTGCGCTTTGTGCTCCCGCGCGGTGTCCATTATAAGCCCGAGGCTAAGGTGCTTCCCGCAGGCGTTTATTGATATGGAATATTTGGTAATTTCGGATTCCCACGGCAGAGCCGACCTTGTGGATCTGGCCATGCAAAGGCAGCTGCGCGTCCCCGATGCCGTGCTGTTTTTGGGCGACGGGCTGCACGATCTGCGCGTGTTGGAATATCAGGACCTGAGCGTGCGGTGCGTGCGCGGCAATTGCGATTTTTCTTGTACGTTTGAAGGGCAGAGAGTGCCCGAGCATGCTTTGCTTGAGGTGGGTGCTTACCGCATCCTGATGATGCACGGGCATACCCACGGCGTCAAGGGCGGTATGCAGCGCGCCCTTGCGTTTGCGGCCGAGGCAGGGGCGGACGTGCTTTTGTATGGGCACACGCATGTGCAAAGGCAGGAGTGGCTGGATGCGGGCACGCGCGTCGGCCTGCACGAGCTGCAAAAGCCGCTGCTCGTGTGCAATCCGGGCAGCCTGCACGACGGTCATTTCGGTACGCTGAGCGTGCGCAACGAGGGAGTATTATTCGGCTTTGGCCACCTGTAAGGCAACAAAAAAAGAACTCCCGTGGGGAGTTCCTCTCTTGCGTTAAGCCCTACTCAGAATGCAACGGGCTCCTCTGCGGGTGCCTGTGCTGCCAGCTCAAGCTCCTTGAAATAAGCCTCGACCACAGCGTTCTCCAGCGTAGCGCGGAACTGCGCATTGATGGGGTGAGCGATATCTCTGTAGGTCTCGTCGGGGTTCTTGCGGCTGGGCATTACGATGAAGTACTTCTCGCGCGCATAAATGACCTTTACGTCATGTACAGCCAGCTGATGATCAAAGGTGATGGAAGCGATGGCCTTCATCGGGCCTTCATCAAAAAGCTTTCTGATCTTGATATCTGTGATCTGCATAAATCAGACCTCCGTCTTCATAAAGTTACAGCATAGGAAGATCGAAACGTCATTCTAAAAAAGATAATACTGCATATACCAGTATAAAGCCGTAATGTGATCATTATTCAATCGCAATCGGTATTTTTTGTGAACTTGTCCGTTTTTTTGTGAATAAATTATTTTTTTGAGTATTATACAAGGAGATAATATGGCAACTCCCAATACGCATTACGGCGCTGCGGCCATCGCCAAGATGATCGACGGCGCAAAGCATATTCATTTTATCGGTGTGGGCGGCGTGATGATGTCCTCGCTTGCGCTGATCACGCATCAGCGCGGATACTCGGTCAGCGGAACCGACCGTTCGCGCACCGCCGTGACCGAGTCCCTGGAGGCCGCAGGCATCCGCGTGCTGTACGAGCATGACGCAGCGGCTGCCGAGGGTGCTGACATGGTGGTATATACCGTTGCCATCTCACCCGAAAACCCCGAATACGCTTATGCGGGAAAAGAGGGGATCCCGTGCGTGTCCCGCGCGGATTACCTTGGCTATATCATGATGGGATACGTGCACCGCGTGGGCATTGCGGGCATGCACGGTAAGAGCACCTGCACCTCGATGTGTGCACAGATCTTTGTGGATGCGGGCGCTGACCCCACCGTGCTCTCGGGTGCGACTACGGCCTGCCTTGGCGGTGCATACCGCATTGGCGGCAAGCAGAATTTTATTTTCGAGGCCTGCGAATATATGGATTCCTTCCTGGATTTCAATCCCGGTATTGCGGTCATTCTCAACGTGGAGATGGAGCACGTGGATTATTTCAAGAGCATGGAGCAGATCCGCACCTCGTTTGGCAAGTATGCCGATCTGACGGGGGAGAGCGGCTTTGCCGTGGTCAATTGCGACGACTCCGAGGTCATGGCTTCGGTTGAGCAGTATCTGGGCGGGATTGTCACGTTTGGCATTGAGAACGAATACGCCACCTTCCGCGCGATCAACCTGACCTACGAGGGCGGCTATCCCGCGTTTGACATTTTGCTGGACGGTGAGTTTTTCTCGCATATTGCGCTGTCCGTTCCGGGCAAGCATAACGTATATAACGCATTGGCAGCAGCCGCGTGCGCACACCTGTGCGGCATTTGCTCGGAGGATATCGCCCACGGACTGCACGCCTTTGGCGGTGCGGGCCGACGCATGGAATACAAGGGACGACTGAACGGCGCACCTGTGTACGACGATTACGGACATCACCCCACCGAGGTGGCGGCAACCCTGCAGGGCATGGGACAGATGGGCTTTGAGCGCGTGTTCTGCGTGTTCCAGCCGCATACGTACAGCCGCACCGCACAATTGGCGGATGCCTTTGTCAAGGCGTTTGCCGCAGCGGATCGCGTGATCTTGGTAGACATTTACGCCGCCAGAGAAAAGGACAGCAAGGGCATAAGCTCGGCAAAGCTGGCTTCCAGGATCGGCTCGCACGCGCGATATGTGCCGGATTACGACAAGATCGCGGCCATGCTGCAGGATGAAGTAAGTGAGCGCGACGTGGTGGTGATCATGGGTGCGGGCGACGTATACCGCTTGTTTGAGCATTTGAAACTGAACTGAAAAATAAAAAATAAGGAGAGCGAAACATGGCAAGCATCAAGGTAATGACCTATAATCTGCGCGTGGACAACACGGGCGACGGCGTAAACAGCTTTACCAACCGCCATGACCGCGTGATCGGCATGCTGGAGCGCACAGGGCCGGATATCATCGGCTTTCAGGAGTGCACGCATCATATGCGCGCATATCTGGAGCAGCACATGCCCGATTATGCGTTTGTGGGCTGCGGCAGGGAAAAGGACTGCCGCGGAGAATCTATGGCGATTGCGTATCGCAAGCATGCCTTTGCCGTGCGCAGCGTGGACAACTTCTGGCTGACGGGTACGCCGCGCGTGCCGGGCTCGAATCTGGGCGGCGACCAGAGTGCTTGCCCGCGTATGGCAACCGTGGCTGTGCTGTATCACCATGAAGCAGGCAAGGAAATCTGCTTTTGCAACACACACCTTGACCACCAAGGCCCCGTGGCAAGACAGCTGGAGGCGGCTATTTTGTGCGCCATGCTGGATGCTTACAAGCAGCCCGTCATTCTCACGGGCGACATGAACGCAAAGCCGCATAAGCCCGAGATTGGCATCATCAAATCTGCCATGGAGGCGCGCGGCGCGCGTGACGTTACGGCAGAGCTGGGCGGCACGTTCCATGATTTTGGCAGAAAAGACCCCGAAAAGTATTCCAAGATCGACTATATTTTCGCGTCGGGTGCTTGCACCGATTGCCGCATCATTCCCGACGATGCGGACAAGCAAGGCCTTTACTATTCCGATCACTTCGCAATTCTGGCAGAAATCGAACTTTGAAAGGATGTAAGATCATGAAAAGAAACGTATGCTTGACGCTGTTTGTCTGGTTGCTGTTATTTGCTATGCTGCTTCCCATGGCCGCCTGCGGAAAGGTCGGCGGGGAGGATGTGGTTGATGTCTCCACCGAGGCCGAGACCGAGCCGCGCGTGCCTGCGCTTGACCCTGCGGGCTTTGGCAAGGCGGACGACGAATACGTTTGCCAGGACGAGTCCGTTCTCTATACCTACAAGAACAAGACCGCCGAGCAATTTGCAGGTGTTTGCACCTTCTACGAGGAATCCGGCTACACGCTGTACAACGAGAGCGAAAAGGCGGGCAATCTGTTTGCTACCTACGTCAGAGACACCGATATGGCACACGTGTATCGGATCGCGCACAGCAGCGAGCTTTGCATCGTGCTCTCCGAGAGTGCAGGAGAAGCCCTGCCGCCCGCATCCTCGCCCGAGATTATGCAGGGTGATTTTACCCCTTCGATCACGCAGCTGCGCGACGGCAGCAACGTCAACGGCATGTGCTATATCGTACAGCTGCCGGACGGCTCGTTTATCGTATACGACGGCTCTTATTCACCGCGCGGCAAAAAGGTGCTGGCGCAGCTTCGGGAGCTGCACGGGGAGCAGGGAACTCCTCTGATCCGCGCATGGGTACTGACTCACTCGCACGACGATCACTATCCTGCATTCTCCTATATCTGCAACAAACATGCAAGTGACGTCAAGGTAGAGTACGTGATCTTTGCGCCCATTGAGTCCGCGCTGGCAAAGCAGATCGGCGGAGATGATTATTTCAACAATGGGATCCACGCCGACGTTGCCAAGCTGGGTGCGAAGCTTGTATATGCCCACACGGGCATGGAGTTTGCCTTTGGCGATTTCAGAATGGAGGTGCTGCTTGCTGCAGACGATCTGTTCAAGGTAGGCAATCACAACAATTATTTCAACAATTCCAGCCTTGTGACCCGTATTTATACACAAGATTACAGCGCGCTGTTCACGGGAGATACCGGCAAGGAGGGCGCGGTCTGGATGATGGATACGTACGGCGAGTATTTGCAAAGCAACGTCTGCCAGGTATCGCATCACGGCGTTGAGGACGTGCCGCTGGAGTTTTACGAGACCGTGCAGGCATCCATTCTGTACTATCCCTGCAACCAATGGCTGTATGACCAGAAGGAACGCCATTACGACGTGCGCATGGCACTTGAGCAGCGCAGCTATACCAAGGAGATCCTGATTGCGGGCGTGGGATTGTTTACGCGCGCGTGGGGAACGACCTTTGAGCAGGATGCGCCCTTATCCATGCCCGAATATAAGAGAAAATAACGAAAAAATGACAAAGCAGGAGTTTTTTACATATTGCAGGGAGACCTTTGGCACGCTGCCGGATTATCCCTTTGAAGAGGATTTTGAAACAGCGGTCATGCGGCATACCGCCACACGTAAATGGTATGCGATTGCCATGCGCGTGTCGAGAAGGAAATTCGGACAGGCAAGCGATGAGGTGATTGACGTGGTCAATCTCAAGCTTCCCACCGAAATGTTCGGATCGTTTGGCGCAGACGTGGGCGTGTATCCCGCGTATCATATGAATAAGCTGCATTGGATCTCGGTGCTGCTGCCCGATGTCCCCGAGGACGTGGCGCAGTTCCTGATCGGCGTCAGCTTTGAAGCCACCCGCGATAAGAAAAAGCATAAAAAGGGAAACGAATAAAAGAGCAGTTCCATCGCTGCTCTTTTTTATTTACGCATATAGACAAATTTGTTTCGATGTGGTATAATGAAGACAACCAAAAAACAACGGTATGGAGGTACTTATGAGTTTTTGGATTTGCGCGGACCGTCGCCCCGCATCCCCCGAGTTTTTTTATTTTACCAAGGAATTTGACGCCCCTGCGGGTGCAAGGCTCACGGCAAACTGCAGCGGAGACAGCCGCTATGCGCTGTATATCAACGGCCATCTTGCCGTAGAAGGACCTTGTCAGGGCTCGTCCTATCAGACCTACTATGAATCCGAGGATCTGACCAAGTACCTGGTTGAGGGCAAGAACAAGCTGGAGGCCAAGGTGCTGTACGTGACCGATGGGTATTTTATCTCGGTGTTCCGTGGGTCTCACCCCGGCTTTTGGTTTGACGGCAAGCTGGAGATCGGCGACGAGGTCATCCCGCTCGGCACGGATCACAGCTGGACGTGCCAAGAAGAGCAGGCGTGCGCATTTTCCAATATGCCGGGTCTGCATATTTCCATCCCGCCCTTTGAGCAGTGGTCGGGCGGCTCGCAGCGTATCACCGTTCCCGTTGTTGAGCGGTATCAGCCCTGTCTTTTGAACAAGGGCTTTAATCAGTTCGGTTTGGGTGAGCTTTACGTGCTCAGAGAAAGAGCCATCCCGCAAATGGAAACCGAGCCCTATCGCCCCATGAAAGAGGTCAGACGCGGGCGTGACTTTGCGGAATATGATGCGGGCGTGTATACCACCGCCAAGATCCGCATGAGATTCAAGGCACGCAAGGGAAGCAAAATCCGTCTTATCTGGGCGGAGAGCTACAGCGTGGCCGATGAGGCGGGGCATCGCTATAAGCACGTACGCGACGCGTATGACCATCCCACCGCACAGATGGACGGTGCGTTTGATTCTTTGATTGCAACAGGGGAAGAGCAGAGCTTCGAGCCCTTCTGGTATCGCGCATACCGCTTTGTACGCGTGGAGTTTGAGGATCCCGATTTTGCGCTGCTCGATTTTTCCTATGCATTTTATCATTATCCGCTGGATGCGGCAGGCGTGTTCTCCTGCTCCAACGAGCGATATAACAAAATGTGGGAGATTTCCCGCAACACCGTGCTTTGCTGCATGCATGAGATGTACGTGGACTGCCCCTACTATGAGCAGCAGCAATACGACATGGACAGCGCCCTGGAGATGCTGTTTACGCTGCGCATGAGCGCGGATGACCGTATGCCCTTCAAGTCGATCACCGATTTCGCACATTCGCAAATGGCGGACGGCATGCTGCAGGCCAATTATCCCTCCACCATGGTGCAGATCATTCCCGATTTCACCCTGTTCTGGGTGCTGATGCTGCGTGATTATCTGCGCTACGCGGGGGGAACGGATGCGGCAATTGCCCGCGTTCGCTCTATGAGCGGCACGGTGGATAAGGCTTTGGAAAGCTTTGAACCCTATATGACAAAGCAGGGACTTGTTGGCGTGACGCCTTACTGGCACTTCGTGGACTGGGTGCCCGGCTGGGAGATCGGCGTTCCGAACGGCGGCAGAGAAGAGCCGATCACGGTCACATCGCTGATGTACGCAGCAGCACTCAATGCAGCTGCAGAGATGTGCGATACGACAGGCAGACCCGGTCTGGCCGCGGATTACAGACAAAGAGCGCAAAGTATGATCGCCAACGTCAAGAAATATTGCTATGACGAAGAGGTCGGACTGTACCGCAATACGCCGAGCACCAAGGAGTATAGCCAGCACACCACGCTGTGGGCCATCCTTTCGGGGGCTGTGAGCGGCAAGGAGGCGGGAGAGCTGATCGACCGCACGTTTGACGGACACGTGCCCGTGGCCATCTGCTCGTTCTCCATGAGCTACTATATGTTCCGTGCGCTGGAGCTTGCCGGCCGCTACGATCAATATGCCGCGCGCCAGCTGCAGGGCTGGGAAACCATGCTGGACTGGCATTGCACCACCTGGTGCGAGAACCCCGATTCGCCCAGAAGCGAATGCCACGGCTGGAGCTCTGCGCCTATTTATGAATTCTCGGCCATGGTGCTTGGTGTGTATCCCACCGCGGACGGTTATGGATCGGTGCGCGTAAAGCCGCACGTGCATAGCTTTGATCTGTCTTGGGCAAAGGGAACCGTGCCCACGCCCAAGGGCATCATCTCTGTTGCTTGGGAAAAGAAGGACGGCGAGCTGACACTGGACGTCACCCTGCCCGAGGGCTGCGACATGCCCTGCGAGGTCATTCTGCCCGACGGACAGGTGCTTGCGCAAGAAAAGGGAAGCGCAAGATATACGTGTAAGATCTGAATATAATCAAAAAAGGGAGATCGTAAAGATCTCCCTTATAATTACGGTGAATGGATGATGTTGCAACAGCAAAGTTGGCCGGATATTTGTTGATTCGGAAAGATTTGGATATATTACTCAAATCACAGCAATTCGTATCAAAAATTCAAGTAAAACTCTTGCCAAATCCATAAGTTTGTGATATAATACACCTTGTTGAGTATGAGAGGCAATATTTCAGCAAGCTGAAATCAAGTGGTCATAACGGGCACGAGTCTTGAAATGTCTGACAGCCGCGCGATGATGCAAGATGGAGAACTCCAAAAGAGGTTCAAAACACGCCGTTTTCGAGACGGTAAAATACTTGCCCAAAATGATCTCTATCGAGAATTCTAAAGGCGAGAAAAAACGCAGAAAAAGCACAATTAAATAGTCAACACGGAGGGTTATCGAAGCGGTCATAACGAGGCGGTCTTGAAAATTTGCGAGCACAACGGTCGCAAAAACGCAGAAAAGCCTTGTAAACACTGACTTTTCGGGCACTCCGAAAGCAATCGAAAACAGCATTTCTAAAAATATTTCTAAAAAAATTGAATATCCGATGAAATCTGCCGAACGGCAGTTCATATACGGAGGGATATCGAAGTGGTCATAACGAGGCGGTCTTGAAAACCCGCGCGCAGAAGTTCCTTTTGTTCCCTCAAAATCCTTGTAATATCAAGGGTTTTCGGCATTTTCCATCATACAAAAATTTCATAGTTCTCTCGCGAAATTCTCTCCAAATTCCGGAGCATTTCGCTAAATATACCCTACGGAGGGTTATCGAAGTGGTCATAACGAGGCGGTCTTGAAAACCGTTTGCCCTCTGGGCACGTGGGTTCGAATCCCACACCCTCCGCCACATTTTGCACAGTTTTGTGCAGTAAAAAGCACTTGAATTTAGTGATATTCGCTAAAAATCAGGTGCTTTTTTCTTTGTTTTAAGCCCCCCGAATTTTCGCCTTGGAGAGAACTCGAAAATTCTCTCCTGACCCCCGAAAAAGCCTTGTGGCATAAGGCTTTTTCAGCTCTCCCATTTGCTCGTGATTTGCACATTTTCGGGTAATTTTACCGCGTTTTCCATGGCTTTTGCGGCATTTTCCTTGCTGCTCCAGTCCAAATGAGTATAAATATTTAAAGTTACACTCACGGTGGAATGCCCTAAATAGTCCTGCACTTCCTTGGGGGAAAGCCCCATTTTGTGCATCAGACTTGCGCAGGTGTGGCGCAGATCGTGAAAGCGGATCTTGCGTAACCCGTTGCGTTCCAGAATCTTTGGAAAAGCGTCCTCGATGTAGCGCGGCTTGAAGCGGTTTCCCATCTCGTCGGTGAAGACGTAGTCAATGTCCTTCATGTTGTAGCTGTTGCCGCAGATCTTGCGGTTTCGCTTTTGCACCTCGCGCCAAGCAAGTAGCTTCTCTCTCACCGTGTCCGACATGGGAAAGCTTCTGTAGCTCGACTTGGTCTTGGTGCGGTCGGAGGCAATGATAACGGTTTTGCCGTCCACACGCGCCTCTGTGACCGTGTGGTTGATGGTGATCCTGTTCTCCTCAAAATCAATGGCTTTCCACCGAAGTCCGAGCACCTCACTTCTGCGCAGACCCAACAGAGCCGTAATGTAGATGAGAAGCCCCAGCTTGTGATCCCAAGATTTTTCGATGAGCAAGGCAAGCTCCTCCTCGGTGTACGCCGAGCCTTCAAAGCGCTCCGCGCGTGGCGGGTCAACCTTGTCGGCGGGATTGTTTGGGATGAGATCCATTCGGTAAGCGTACTTGAGGATCTTGTGAAGTAGCGCGTGTTCGTGTCTGACCGTTGTTCCCGACAGCGTTTTCATCTCGTGGAGATAGAAGGTCTGTAGATCCTTGGCTTGCACGTTGGCAAGTGCCAGATTCTTTTTCTCAAAGTACGGAATGAACTTCTTTTCCACCGTGGTCTGATAGCCGCCGAAGGTAGTAGGCACGACCGTGGTTCGTACCACCTCAAGCCAAGCCCGCATAAAATCGGTGAAAAGCATTCTGTCGCTAAAATCAAAATAGTCAGCGGGAGCCCTCGGCACAACAAAGGTTTTGCGAAGATGCGATAGCATTTCCTCAGCGCGCTTCTTGTTTCCTTTCACGGGAAGTCCCGTGGATTTCCATATTTGTTTTCGTTCGCCTGTGTAATCGGTGTAGCTGAGTACACAGTAATAATGTCCGTCTTTTTCTCGCAGGTGTCCTGCAATCATAA
>JAFVTI010000023.1 GCA_017503325.1 Clostridia bacterium
GCCCACAGGCGCAGTCGTCTGCCCTGCAGTCACCTGCTCCTCCGTTTCGGTTGTAACAGGTTCAGAAGTCGGCTCTTGGGTCTCCTGCTCGGAGGGCTGCTCGGTGGACTCGTTCTCTGCAGGTGCAGTAGTCGCGTCCTCGCTTACCGATTCCTCGGGCTCGGTTGTATCCTCTTCGGTCGTAGTCTCAGGCTCGGTTGTATCCTCTTCGGTCGTCGCCTCAGATGCATCTTGCGTCGTTTCCTCGCTGCTCTCTTCTGGCTCAGATACTTCAGGTTCCGATGATTCTACCTCTGTCGTAGCTTCGGTGGAAGGCGTAAGATCGCCAAAATCGTCTTCTTGTCCGTAATTGTCAGCAAAGGCACTCATGGAAAGCAAAGCCATGCAACAGCACACTGATATGATCATACAGATTATTTTTTTCATCTTATAACACCTCACTCAACAGGCACAACAGGCGCGCCTTCCTTGTTGACAATTTCAATTTTGCCGCAAGAACGGCAAGTATAAAACAAATATCCGTTTTTCTCGGCATCGGGGCTTTGCGGATAATCGTGCGGTCCTTGCTTTGCAAGCATCTCGCCACAATCAGCGCAATATTGCACGTGTTGGCAATCCGCATCATCCGGTACGTGCTCGTGCGGCACATCGTCCTTCGTGCACGCTACCAATAGACATATCAAAAGCACACCTATCAATACAAATCTTTTCATCGCTTAATCGACAGGTACGATCACAGAACCGTTGTCGCTCATAATTTTGATTTGGTTACATCCGTCATAAGTACAGACAAAGTAATCATAGCGGCCTTTTTCATACGTAGGCGTATCGGAAAAATTATGGACACCTGTTGCAGGAAGCACGTTGACTATTTCCATTCTGCATAATGAACAGGTTTGTTTCTCCCATCCGCTATATTTGCAGGTGGGATCTTTTCTTGTCGTTGTGATTTGGTGTTCGCACTCTTCGTCACCATTATTAGAATTATCCAGATCTCCTTCGGAAAAATCCGGGATAAAGTCGGTATTTTCCTTGAAGCCTTCGCCCTTGAAGTCCCAATCACCGACAGCATCGTAGATTTCCTGAATGCTCTCCCAGCCTTCGGATTTATAGGTATAAAAAGTTGGTTCTCCGGTCGCAGGATCAATAATCCACAAACCGATATCTTCCGGTCCGTGCACTCCGTCTTCCGAAACGACAACAGAGTGTAAGCCGACCTGATTTTCAATGGCATACAGCTCTGCAAGATATGCCAAATTTGACAAATAGTCAAAATCTGCGGCATCATTCGCACGGTCGATATAGATGGAAAAGCTGACCACAGCAATCGCTGCAAGGATGGCCATGATCGCAATCACCACTATCAGTTCGACCAGCGAAAAACCTTTATTATTCTTCATATAAACCTCGTACTCCAATCGGGGCTGTTGTAAGACAACAGCCCCTTTTTTGCCTTGATCGGCTGTTTTGGATCATAAGAATGGGCGTCCCCATTCATTCATTACTGTTTTTGTTCGACGTCATTTTTTCGATTTCGTCAACGGATTCGCCAAGTCTGATCAGGCTGACCAGCATATCGACGTATTCCTTGGTCTTGTCTACGCCCTCAAAATTATTAAAGCACTCAGATCCCTTAGTATGCTGCCATAATTGGCGAGTCAAATAAGCATAAATACCGTAATTCATTTCGGAGGATTGCGCTGACGTGGTGTTCCCTGCCCCATCACTCAAGGTGACTGTGATCTGAACCGTCGTATTTGCCTCGCTCAAATCACTTGCGGGAACAGGATACATCACGGCATACTGACCATCCACTGTAGAAACTGTAAGGTTATCGTAATTTCCGATCTCTTGTCCTTCACTGTTTCTGACGATCAAGTGAGCCACAGTCGGCGTATAGCCTTCAGCTCCCTTTAACGTAAATTTGTATCGAATACTGTATTCGCTTTCGAAATTCACGTCAGCATCTTTCCACACAAATGTGATATTGTTGATGGTATGATCGTCCTTCTTTATGCTTACTCCTTCGGCTTGCTCTGCATACGCAAGAATATCTGCTTCTTTATATCCGCCAAATTCAAGCCCCTCGGGATTACCAAAGACGTACTGCACTGCCTTACCGTAATCCACTACGCAGTCAATTGCGTTCTGCTGCAGAGCACCGGCGTACTCTTCACCGATATTATCACTGCCAAGATTTTGCAAATAGGTCTCAAGTGCCGTTTGGTAAGCAAGCACCACGCTATTAATCGTCTTGTCTGCTGTGCCGTTGCGGTCGTAATCTACAGTGATCTGCGCATTGGTACCGCCTTGCTTCAGCTGATCTGCTGACAGCTCGATACTGACAAAGTACATCATAAGCGAAGGATCAATGATTTCCACATCTTTTTCATCTATCGCCCTTCCATCCAACATGACAATAGGCTTATACTTTTCATCCATGGAATCCACGTAAATGAACAAGTCCACCGTCATGGCCTTACCCTGCTCGGTCGGGTTGTAGTTGACCGCCATCATGATCGCGCCGGGCTTGACATTTCCGGCCTGTGTGACCTCGGTCACTGTCAGCTCCTTTGTATTCTCATCAATATCAAAGCTCTCCCAAACCAGATGTGCAGGAACGACCTGATCGCCAACCTGCCAACCGAGATGATTCAACTCAAGCACGTTGGAGGTCGAATAATTCAGCCAGAGATACTTACCGTAGGTATATTCCCTTCTGACAGTCGTATTTTCCCAATAGTCAAAAATGGTGATGTTATAAGTACGAGCCTCAACATTGGTTCTGTCTTTACAAACAGAGCATTCACTCCACTTCTCCCTGCGATCCCAATTGATTACGGAATAATCGTGCTCCCCTGTTGAAGGAACTTCATCGCCCGTATAGGAATCACCGCAAGCGCAAGTGTAGGTCGTAAATCCGTCCTTCGCGCAAGTCGGAGGAGTAACTACAGAAGTATAGCTGTGGCCGGTTGCACTGATTACCACGTTAGTAATCTCGGTTACTCCGGCTTGGTCCTCAAAGTTTTTCTCACAAACGGAGCAGTGCCAATAAGCCACGTTTCCGGGTTCGGTACAGGTGGGGGTTTGAGCCTCAATCTTTGTCGAGCTATGTCCGATGGCGGGGATCACTACGTCATCTTTCTCAACTTCAATGAATTCTTGACCTTCCTCCAAGCCAATCCAGCTTTCGGTGAATATAGCCGTATGGCATGCTGTTCCGGCAGTAGTGCAAGTTGCCGATTGGGTAACTTCTACCTGCAATCTCAAATTGTCAAGAGTTGCCACATCACTCTTATTGTGCTCAGCCTTGTTACAAGAAGCAATACCGATAGCAGTACAGGTCAAAGAATCCTCAGACCACTTAAACGTAACCGTCCACGTGTGATCACAGATAATGTCCTTACAGGTATCAATATCACAAATGTTATCACCGTTCTCATCTTTGTGTCCGGTTGCGCGGTTTTCCGTATCCGGAATTACCTTGGCATCGCCACAAACACAGGTGTATGTGAAGTAGCCGTCTTGCTCACAGGTAGGAGGTGTTGTCACAACGCTGTATTCGTAATTGTGCCCTGTTTCAGGAACTTTCTGAGTTTTTGTTCCATCACAGCCCTCTACCGTACAGTAGAAGGTCTCCTCACCGGCGGTTTCACATCCGGGCTCAGTTGTGATTGTACCATCATCCCAAGTATGTCCGTTCGCGGAAACTGTCTCGGTCTTGGTTCCGGCACAGCCCTCTACCGTACAGTAGAAGGTCTTCACGCCGGTGGTTTCACATCCGGGCTCAGTTGTGATTTTACCATCATCCCAAGTATGCTCTTGGGTTGCGGGTATTGTTATCGACGTGCGGCTGATCTCAAATACTTTGCCAGCAGCAGCGCAGACAGAACAATATATCACTTCATCATAAGAGCCCTCAGCGAAGCATGTGGCGTTCACTACGTTCTCTTGAACCGCTGCTGCGGGGGTGTGCGGGATTTTCTCAATCTTTCCCGTAATTCTGCTGAGCTCGGTGCCGCAAACAGCACACTTAGTCACGTTATCAACAGAACCTTCTGCATAGCAGCTGGGCAACACTTTATTTTCTTGAACAGCCTCTCCCTTGGTATGACCAAGCGCAGGCACCTCGGTCTGAGCGGTTGTTTCATCGTCACAGCGCGAGCAATGACTTCCCTCTGTCAAACCGGTTGCGGTACAGGTGGGTGCTACTGCTTCATCGGTTACCATATCGTGACCAAGAGCGGGCACTTCGGTCTGAGCGATGGTTTCATCGTCACAGCGCGAGCAATGACTTCCCTCGGTCAGACCTGTTTCGGTACAGGTAGCTGCTACCGCTTCATCGATCACCATATCGTGGCCAAGCGCGGGCAATTCGGTCTGAGCGGTGGTAGCATCGTCACAGCGAGAGCAATGCTTGCCCTCTGTCAAGCCGGTCTCGGTGCAGGTGGCTGCTACCGCTTCATCGGTGATCATATCGTGGCCAAGCGCAGCGACCTCGTTGCCTGTGCGGGAAGCACCGCAATATTCACACGTATACGTGGTATAGCCCGCTGTCGTGCAAGTCGGAGCCGTCACGACGGGATTTTCCTTGTGCTCTTCACATGCTACAGTCTTGTCGCATATGTCGCATTTCTGGTTATGATCTTTGTCTTCACAAGTGCTCAACGGTTCTCCGCAAGCATCACAATCGTGGTTCTTATCGTCCTCAGAATCGAAGTGACCCGTTGCCTTAACCTCGGTCTGTGCAACCAGCACTTCATTACATACAGAGCAATGCTTGCCCTCTGTCAGACCGGTTGCGGTACAAGTGGCATCCACAGCCTTGTCAATCACTTCGGTGTGGCCCTTAGCCTTAACCTCGGTCTGTGCAACAAGCACTTCCTTACACACGGAGCAATGCTTACCTTCGGTCAAGCCGGTCGCGGTACACGTAGCCTCCACAGCCTTGTCAATGACTTCGGTGTGACCAAGTGCATCGATATCCTCGGTATAGGTATGGCTTGCGTCATGCTTACAGGTGTAAGTTCTCAAGCCTTTTTCTGTACAGTTAGGCTGAGTCGTAACGACGCTTTCATAATCATGATCCGTCGCAGGAACTGTCGTTTTCACGCGACTGAGCTCTGTATCGCAAACCGAACAGTACACAACTGTGTCATAAGAACCGTCCGCGGTACAAGAAACGGCAACGTTATTTTCTGTTACGGCATCAGCCTCAGTGTGGCCTAATTTCTCGATCGTCAGAGCCGCTTCATCAGTTTCTGCAGTTCCGTCTTCATCAGAAAACACTTTATCACATTGAGAACATTTCCAATGCTCATTGTTGCCGTTTTCCGTGCATGTAGCCGCATTTGCTGCAACAAAGTCTAGAGTGTGCCCTTCTGCACAAGGATCACATACCCATTCACCATTGACATAATTGAATGTGCCGGCAGTGGTCTCGGTATACGAGCCAGCTGTAGCATTTTTCAGATACGCGGCAGTAACATCATAGGTCGGTGCATTATCTTTCCCTGCTTTTATAGCCACAGTTGTATTGCTTGACGGGGTCGTAATAACTATAACACCTGTACCCGCACTGCTTATAATGCTTGCCTTATTTGTCGAGGTATAAAAACCTCCACTAACATTTAAGGTGCCATTGACATCTAAAACTGCATCTGAATCCACCAGCGTATACGACGTCCCATGAACATCGGTTGCGCTTACCGCACCTGCATCATCCGTTGCATCAAATACATAAACATTCTTGCCATTGGTATTCACCGTGGCACCTTGCGCAATGATGACCTTGCTGCCCTCGGTCATGATCAAATTATCATTCAGGTTTAGCGTTCCGCTTGCCACAGTAAGATCAAATCCGCTCGGCACCGGAATTCCTGTAGTATTGGCAGACGACACAGTTATCGTCAAACCTTTCTTTATTGTAACAGACATGGAATTTACAGAAATAGTGCCGCAAAATGTCATATATTGCTTGCCGGACAAATAGGACGTCGTAATCGAGCCACCATTTCCGATTTGAAAAGCAGCAGAAGAATCCGTACCGATAAACGTAATATGCCCGTAATGCGTGCCAGCCGTTGTACCAAACATGCAATAGAAGGCTTTCGCAGTTGCACCATAAAAATATGTCATAGGCACTTCCACGTTTCTCACAGAATACGCTCTCAACGGGAAAACTTTGCTCTCATTGTACAAATCTAAAGTGGTACTGGCACCTCCGGGGTAGTCCATCACCATCAAATCCTGATAAACCGTGCCGCCGCTTTCAACGGTTACGGCTCCGCCACCACCATTGCCATTAAAGATATAACCCCAAGCATACAGATAGCCGCCACTCTTCACGGTAATATTCGAACCGGAATCCATAACGATCGCACCGTAAGGGCCGACCTGCCCAACCATCTGGTTAAGTGCCTGCGAGCCAACACTCAGCGCGCCGTTCACAGTTATGCTCGTCCCCGAGGGCATTGTTAACTGTCTATACAGAGCCTTTTCGGGTGGAGATGAATTATTCGTATTCATTTTATCACCCATATCGTTGGTGATCAGAGTGTTCGCATCATCAAATGGAATTAACAATGTCACACCGGAAGGTATGGTATAACTGCCCATTGGGAGAATACCGGTATTCGCTAAAACCACGGTCTTATTACTTCCACTTGAAGCCGCACCTACCGCTGCCATTAGCGATTCATAAACTTTTGCACCAACCTCAAAACAAGCATTTGTTGTATTTATGGCTTTTACCGTCATATTTCCAGTGGGTTTGAGTTCAAACTCTGGAGCATTGGAAATAACAGAATTGTCAGCAGTGTTAATCCATGCAACAAAATTCGTTGCTTCCGTAGATAAAGTAATACCCGCGCTAGACGCATTCACTTGAGTGCCGGAGGTTACTGCGTCACCATCCACGCTAACACTATATCCCTCGTTATACTCCACAGTAACATTAGCAGACTCCGCGGTATGGGCAAGAGAGAAATTGCTCATAACCAGCGTGTTTGTAGTGCTGTTCTTCGCTGTAGTTACCGTAATAGTAATAGTAGCACCCGCAGCCATCACCTTAGAAAACGATCCTGATGTAGAACCATCCTTAGCAGCACCGTCAATTACTAAACTATTGACGCTCGTTGGAGTGTAGTCAAAGGAAAGCGTACCCTCTTTATCAGAACTATTCTTAATCGTAATCGTTGCAATTTTTGAACTGGCGCCAATGCCAAAGATAACACCTCCAGAGCCCTTTGCAGTAACGGTAACAGCGCCGTTGGAGTGTGATGTACTTGTCGCGCCGGATACTCCAACCTCTACACCCGTAACTGGAGTATACGTGCCGGATGTAGCTGCATATACGAATATTGTTGAAAACAGGGTTAGCAACATCCCCGTTATCAAAACGAGGAAAAACATGCTAAATATTTTCCTTGATCTCCTGTTTTGCATTGTTTTACCTCCTTTGCATTATAGAATATTTTGCTAAGATCATACAGATATAGAAAAACAGCATATTATGACAAAAGGTAGTCCTTTTCAAGTTCATAATATAAGACTTATAACTATTGAGTAAATGATCAATCAATTGGCAAAGAGTTGTTGGTTACAACTTGAGAATTCATATAAGTGAAGTAAATACCAACTACACCGGGCTGAGACATTTGAGTCATAAACGCATCGTTTGCCTGTACCCCTACGAACGATTCCACAGAATCAATATAAGTTCCAAACAGCGTGTTACCAACGCCGGTCGTAAAGAAGTTTGCATCTCCCAGATTATCTTTGGTCTGCTCTTTAGATCCAAGGGTGGAGCCAGCCAACCCCGCAAGCATGGCATCAAAAGCTTTCACATCATTTTGTCCTATGCCATTTGCATACGTTTCGTAAGCATCTGTACTAGCAGCATTCTTTAATTCATTGTATGCATCTGCCACTGCACCAATTGGGTTATCACTATTCTTGGCATTGTTCAATGCGGTTACAAATTTATCATATTCTTCATCAAAGCCAGCTGCCTTTCCTTCCGCGGTTGCAGCATATCCATTATAAAGAGCGAAATCCTTAATCAGGCCAGAGGCTTGGCTCATTTCATAACCATCGGGATTATTGCTCTCTGTTGTTATGTCAGTCGCAACTGCCAGCACCAACAAATTAGGAAGTTCTTCATTAGAAACCTCATCGAGGCTACTGTAACCATACTGTTGTGCAACACCTTCCAAAAAAGCAGATTCACCATCGGCATCACCTTCACCAGCAAACATGTTGATCATATCGTTGCGACTATTTCCAGAGCCAACGCCACTATCCAAAATAGAAAGTGCAGCATCGGTGATATCCTTTACTTGGCCCATCAATTCATCAGATACAGCGTAATACGTAGAATTATAAACAGACTGCGCATTATTGCCCGCAAGGCCAACGAAAAGATAGTTATTTCCCCACTCATCGTAGGCGAGTTTCATTTCCTTATCCCATTTATCGCCGTAAGCATTTGCTAACACCTGCGCTAATTCGGGGTTGTTTTCCTTAATATCAGCAGCATTACTTACCCCCTCGGTTGTAAGGATAATATAACCGCCCTGCCCCTCTTCAAAATCTCCGTTGTATCCAGCTAAAGTCAATGCATACTCAATATCACTCACCAGCTGCTTATCGTTTGCCTGCTGAGCCTTAGGGATATAGACGCTGACGCCGATGACGGCGACGGCTGCGAGGATGGCCATGATCGCTATCACGACGATAAGCTCAACAAGGGAAAAACCTTTATTGTTTTTCATAATAAATCTCCTTAAATCGTAAAAATTGTTTCTTTTCCTATATAAATTCGCGCATTTGCGAAAATTTTCAAATCTTTATAAACGCAGTAAAAACCCAAACGGGATTCCCGTCGGGTTTTTACTCTTTCCTTGGGAATCCGAGCTGTTGGATTCTCGGGGAGGTATTAGGGGTTAGTTCGTTGTAGCAGTGCCAGAAAGCTTCTTTGCGTCGGTAGTATCAATCTGGCATTCGCCTGCTTTCTTAGTGGACTTGAACTTATAAGACCAGTCAATAGTATCAATAGTTGCCTGAGCATCCTTCTTCAGTTCAGCATCAGAGCACTCTGTTACAGTCCATACGCCTTCCGATTTCGAAATAGTTACAGTAACATCGGTATCTCTATCGATTGTATATGTCGCACTTTCAATGGTACCGTCATTCTTAAGTGTAACCTTTACGCTATTTGCTACAAGCTTATCACCGGTAGCAGTATGTGCCAACTGAGCAGAGTACTCAAGGTCATTCAAAAAGCTTACGTCAGAAGCCACATTCGCCTTAGTAATAAAGGTAGCAAACGTAGGAATTGCCACAGCGGCGAGGATTGCCATGATGGCTATCACGACGATAAGTTCTACGAGCGAGAAGCCCTTGTTGTTTGTTTTCATGTTGATAAGTCTCCTTTTGAGTTATATGTATGTGTTTCCTTGCCCCCCGAGAGTCTGCACCAGCAGACTCTCGGGGGAAATAAAGAGGGTACCCTCTTTATTTCGAAAAATTTTGCGCGATTTTCGTGGCTTTCCCGAACGATTTTATTTCGCCCGGCACCCCGAAATTTGCAAAATTCGGCTATTAACATCCTCTACATTATACACGCGCAGAAAAATTTTGCAAGCCCCTTTGCACCAGTTGCACAAAAGTGACCACGAAATGAAAATTCTTGCGTGCCGGCCGCGTATCGGTCGGTGTATTGTTGGCGTTTTTGCTTACTTTTCCGACGGAATATCGGTTGCCTCCAGCTTAAAGATCACGGGGCGGAAGCCATCGTTACAGCTGCTGATCGCAATTCCCGGCTCTTTTGTCCAGTCGTCATAGAAAAAGCCTTGCTTGCCGCCACCGTTTGCAAGCGCAAACACATACTGATAGATACAATTCCACGCGGTATGGCAAAAGCCCTCGGGGCATTTGATTAGCTCCTTAATACTGTCAATATGATTAGCCGAACGGGAGTCGAACCAAGTTGGTTTTGACGGGCAGATTTGTCCGATCCCTTCATCTTTCCCCTTGGACATATTGCCTATATGCCCTGCGGGAAAAGCTTTTGGGATCGAAAAAATCTGCTGCGTCAAAACTGCGCGCACCCGCCGGCGAATGCATTTTTGATAGATTTTGGTGTGATTTTGCGAAACAAGATACTAATCTTGCGAGTAAAAGCACGCCGAAAGATGCGAAAATGCATCGTCGTCGGGCAATTCGGTTCGGCTCCCGTTCGGCTACTCTTCAAGCTGCTCCAGCGGGAACTTGACTTGCTTTTTTGGCGTGCCGAATTCGGGGACACCGGCCTCGTCAAAGGTCACGGGAGAGATCCAGATCGAACGGCCGCTCCAGCCTGTGCCCGAGACCTGGTTTGCATGATAGATCATCCACACGCTGCCATCGGGCGCCTCGCAGAAGGAGTTATGCCCCGGTCCGTAGCAAACGCCCGGACGCTTTTTGAAAACGGATTTGGCGGATTTTTCCCAATGCTCGGGGTTCATGGGGTCGTCACCCGTCAAGGTCAGCATACCAAGGCAGTAGTCATCCGTCCAGCTACCAGATGCGGAATACACAAGGAAGGTCTTACCATCGTGCTGCAGCACGGCAGGACCCTCGTTGATATAGGGCTCGCCTACCTTTTCCCAGCTGTACTCTGGAACGGACAGGCAAACGCGCTCGGAATCAATGGTGCAAGGATCGCTCATATGTGCAATATAGATATTCTGTGCCACGTTGACGTCGCCCTCCCATCCCGACCAGATAAAGTAGAGCTCTCCGTTCAGCTGCATGACCGTGCCGTCGATCGCCCATTTGTTGGAAGGATCGGTGATCTGTCCCACCATTTCAAAGCGTTGCATAGGGTCCTGCGACGTACCCTTGAGCACGTACATGCGGTGATTGTGGTTATTGCCGTCGTCGGCCGCTACGTAAATGTACCACTCGCCGTTGATATAATGCAGCTCGGGTGCCCAGTATTCGTGCGAATACATGGTGCCCTCGGGGGCAATATAGATGCGTCGTCCGCTTTGCGAAAGCTCCGAGATAGAGGGCACTTTTGCAACGCTGACACCGTTTCCTGCCGAGTAGCAATAGTAATACGCCCCCTCGTGCTGTACGACCCAAGGGTCACCGCCGCCGTCGTGAATGGGGTTCTGAATTGTGATGTACATGGTAGTGTCCTCCTCTGTTGCAATTTCAGTTGCGACTTCTGTTGCGGCCTGGGTTGTCCGGGGCTCTGTGTCGGGCTGTGCTGGCGTATCCCCTTCCTTGCAAGCTGCAAACGAAAGGATCATGGCTGCAAGCAAAAGCAGCACAAGTATGCGATAATTCGTATTCATGTCGTCTCCTCGGATGATTTCTGTCTTATTTTTTGAATTCGTACAATCGGTACAGCTTTTTGGAAAGCTTGCCGGCATAGACCGTGGAAAAGATCCCCTTTTGCGCGCCGTGTAACTGATTTATGTAGTGCGCGGGCGTCATTTCGTGCTCTGCGACAAAGCGCAGCGCGTCGCTCTGCAAAAGCAGCGGGTCGTCGATGCCGTACACGACCGTCACGCCCACGTCGTTGATCGGGTTTTTGTATTTGGACATTCTGGCGGCAAAGGTGGTATAGCAATCCATCAGCAGCGCGACCTTGTCAAAGTGACGGTCGATCGCGCCAAGGGCTGCTTGCAGCTCTTCCGTGGTCAGGTACATGCTCACACCCTCCATGACCACGATAGCAACTTTGCTTTGCGGAATCTGCAAAAGCCAAGCCTCGGGATCTCTTGCGTCTCCTGCGAGCATATGATAGCGCCCGTCCTCGGTATAGTAGCGTTTTCTTTCCTCAATGACCTCGGGAAAATCCACGTCGTACCAGATATGGCGGCTCTCACCTACGCGCAACACGCGGCTATCCATGCCGCAGCCGATATGAATGACCACCGCGTCATCGGCATTCTCCATTTGCCTCTTTACCCAATCGTCAAAGACAGCCGAACGAATGCCCATGTAGTATGCAAGATATTTGGATTTGGACTTCCCTTTGAGCGCAAATTGCTCTGCCTCCCAGATTTCTTCCGCCTTGGGGTCGTGCAAAAACAGTCCTTTTTGGCTGACGTATGACTTGCCATACAGCGGGATATATAAGGTTTTGTTGACGTTGTTCATGGTGATTATTTTGTTCCTTCTCTGCTTTTACTGAATACTCTCTTTCTTTAATTGGCAGCTTCTACATGTACCCATGCCAAAATTGTATTCGATCATTTCATATTCGCGTTTAATTGCCATGCAAATTTTACATTTTACCCATCTATTGTTGTATTTATCAAATCTGTTAATGCTCTCGTTGAAATTCAAAGGGGAAACTTCGCGAAAACCTAAATCATATATTCTCTGTAATTCTGCATTTTTTCTTTTTTCTTTTTCAATCTTCTCTTTTTCTATTCTATTCTTGATTTCTTGATCTTTACGCAAACGCTCCGCTATCTCGTTTTGTTGCCGTCTATATTCAGCAAGACATTTTTCTTCCTCTCTACTTTGCAGTTCTCTATCAAAATACTCTCCTAATTCTTCATCTATCAGCCTATCAATGTTAGGAGAGTACTGATCAATATTCTGAAGAAATCTTTTCAATACGTCCGCTGTTTCTCGGTATGGGGGCTGGATCTCTCTTCTCATACTCACAGTACTCCAACAATTATCTTGGTCTTGAGATGAGATAAAACCTATTACTTCCAAGTAGTACATATACCTCTTTACAACCTCTTTACGAAGCCAAATCGTTTGATCTGGTAGAATAGGATGTGGTAACTTGTAAGTCAAATCATAATCAATTTTTATCTGATGGTCATTTTTCAAATCGTCAAACAATTTTTCAAGGTTAATCTTTGCATTTTTTTCTTTTCTTCCATATACGTAACGATTAAAGAGAACGCTTTGCCATATTCGACGGTCACATTGAAAAATCATTTCACCAGATATTGGAATATCAATGAAAAAAGGAATACTTTGGTTTTCTTCATAGAATTTTTCAAAATCAAACCACGAAGGTTGCTTGTTTTCTGAGCAATAATTCAAAAATGAAACATCGCTACGCAAACGTAACACTTCCGACCGATAGTTGCTTGGCTCAAACAAATACTTTATTTTATTATCCCTTCTTTTTTTATTAGAGAGAAGATTTTCCCCCCTTGCTTTTTCCCTAATAACTTTGGCACGACATTCTTTAACCATGTCAATATTCTCATAATAATTTTTAGCCAATAGCAAATCCTTTTCAGTTACAGGATAATACTTCCAGCTCTTGTTCTTTTCAGAACACAATATGAGATTTCGTAGATCAGCATTTGTTATGGCATCTTCAACAATGTTGCTTAGATTTATCTCCATCATAGCAGCGCCATATTCTCTTACTTTTGTTATTTTTATTTCATCAACTTTATGTCTCACAAATATTTCTATTAACAATTCTCCTCGATTTGTTGTCATCACGACATCAGGAGTAAAGTTTCCCAAATATTTCTCGGTCTCTACTAATTGTGCAGTCACTTCTCTTTTATCTCTAAGTATAAAAGGCTTCAAATCTCTAACTATTGAATCAGGTAGATCAGACAAGCCCGCATCAGCGCAAGAAACGGTTTTGCTCGGTACCAATATTTTCTTTTCTTCAGCTATAATTTGCTTAGCCATCTTGTGTAGTGCTGTTTCGTTCGCAATAATTGGATTACAAATAAATGTTCCTTCGCCATTACTGTTCGTGGTATTTTGATGTCGAAAATAACGACTAACTTTGACACTTTTCAACGAACAAGCTTGCAAATCTCTACCACAGTAAGCACATACACACATGCAAGACAAGCCCGGCATATCTTCGGACACTTCTTCAATACTTATTACTTTACCATCTGTTTTACGAACACCATATATTATCTCTGACATACTGTCCTCCTGGGCTTATACATTTTGCAATACAGTTATGGTTTTCCATCCAAAAAAGCCTCTGCCTGTTCTCTGCTCTTGAATACGATCACGTTTTTATCGCGGTATTTTTCAAGCAGCGCAAGCACTCCGGGGCGTTGCTGTTCTTCATAGCTCTTGATAAATTCCAAGAATTCCGCGTCCTCTTCGGTTTCGATCCACGGCATATCCTCACGCGGCTTTGCGCGTCGCGCGCGAATGCCGTCTAAGCAAACGTCGAGCGGATAGTCGAGAAAAATCACGGTATCGCACGCTTGCATGCGCATTTCCATACTCGCGCCGTAATTGCCGTCAATGATCCATGCGTCGGTGTCAAGCACGGCAGCAAGACGACTGAGAAATACGCTTTTTTCCACCGTGGTTTTGTCCGCATTCCAGTACATCATGTCAAGGTAATGCAGCGGAATGCCCGTTTTTTTATGCAATGCCCTTGAAAAGGTGCTTTTTCCGCTCCCCGGGCAGCCGATGACGATGACTTTTTTCATTTGCATTTCATTCACTTTCTTTATAGCCGAAGAGAGCCGAACTCACACGGTTTTGCTCGGCAAATATCTGCACCTGCGGCAGAGAAAATGCTTGCAATATCTTATATTGCTTCGCATTTTCTCTTTGCATCTGCGAAATATTTGCTCGCGCAAAACTGCGCAGCACCCTCCGGCGTTGAATTTTTTGATGGCTTTTGTCAAAGCGAGTCGAAGCAAGATACGCATCTTGCGAGGCGATATTTGGCATAAGACGCGAAAAATTCTCGCCGCAGGGCTTATGAGTTCGGCTCTCTTCGGCTATACAAATAACACCCCGGCTCGTGCGAATATATCACGCCGATTGCCTGCAGGTAAGAATAGATGATCACAGAGCCGACAAACGTCATGCCTCTGCGTTGCAAATCCCGCGAGATCGCGTCCGACAAGGCGTTTGTGGTCTTGCCCGTTTCATAGACGACTGCGCCGCCCGTAAAGGTGCGCAGATACGCATCAAACGAGCCGAATTCTTGGACGACTGACAAAAATATGCGACTGTTCCGGACGCTTGCAGCAATCTTGCGCTTGTTTCGGATGATCCCGGGGTTACAAGCAAGCTCTTGCATCTTGCGCTGGTCATAAGAGGCGACCTTGTCAACGTCAAAATAATCGTAAGCCCTGCGGAACGCTTCCCTTTTATTGAGCACGCATTCCCAACAAAGCCCTGCTTGAAAGGATTCTAAAATCAGCATTTCATATAGGTACTGATCGTCAAAGCGCGGCACGCCCCATTCCGTATCGTGATAGGCAACGTACAGCGCGTTTTTTTGGTTGCACCATTTGCAGCGTTTTTGATCGTGCATATCTAAAGCTCTCTTTCGTTCATTCCATCAAGAAGTCATATACGATTTGGTTAAAGTCACTCGCTTCTTCATATGCGGCATGACCCAAGCCTTCGTACATATGCAATCTGCAGCCGATTTTCTTTGCCATTTCCTCGGATGCCTCCCCTGTGACCACCTTGTCCTGTCTGCCCCCTATGACAAGCGTCGGACGCTTGATTTCACCCAAACGCTCATAAGTATCACAAGTCAGGCAGGATTTTGCCAGCGTGACAAAACGATCGACGTCGCGTGGCTTTTGCAAAATGGTCAGCAGCGGCATAAGCGGGCGGTATTTTTTTACGTACGTCTCGGAATACAGTTTCTCTGCCATGTCCGCAACCAGCTCCTTCATCGCGCCACGCTTTGACATATCGATCCAACCGTCAATCACACGCTCGACGGTCTCGTTGTTTTTGGAAAGCGTAACGGCAAGCACCATTCTTCTGACCAGATCGGGACGACCGATGGCAAGATACTGCGCAATCATGCCACCCTGCGAAACGCCAAGCACGTCCGCATTCCGGATACCCAAAGCGTCCATAGCCGCAGCGACGTCCGAAGCCATCTCACCGACCGTAATACCGTCGTGCAAGACGGGTCTTCGATCAAACAGATATACTTTATAGTCCTTTGTGAACATGCGATACGTATAGGCAAGAGACACCGCAGCACCCTTGATGCCGCGCGTATTCAACCCTTGGATCATAATCAACGGCTTTGCCCCGCTGCCAAAGGTGATATAATCAAACTGCATATTCGAAACATTGATCTTTGATTCCTTGGCTTGATACAGCATCTTACCTACACCTCAAATCATCTTTTATTCATCCCGTCCGCCGTCTTGCACGGCTTTGCGGTCATCATGATCTCAATATCTTTTCCATGGGCTTACCCTTGGCAAGCTCGTCCACAAGCTTATCCAGATATCTGATCTCTTTCATCAAGTCCTCCTCAACAGCCTCCACGCGCACGCCGCAAACCACCCCTGTGATCTTGCTGCGGTTTGGATTGGGTGCGGGAGCCCGACGAAAGAAATCACCGTAGGCAAGGTCACTTTGCAGCGCGGCCTCGATCTGCTCGTACGAATATCCCGTCAGCCAAGCCGTGACCTGCAGAACCTCACCGCGCGTTCTGCCCTTCTTTTCCGCCTTGGCGATCAGCAAAGGATACACCTTGGCAAAGCGCATACCGTACACCTTTTCGTTTCCCATAATCTTCTCCTTTACTTGGTCAAAAGCGTGAAATTTCCTGTAGGACAGCCTTTGCAATGGTTTGCATGCCATTGGCGTTTGGATGAAAGCCGTCTATGGTATCGTAAGGCTCGGCGCAGGCATACAGATCGATCAGTCTGCATCCGTACTCGGCGGCAAGATCGCGGATGACCTTGCAATACTCTTCTATATGACGACCTCGGTAACAATACGGAAAAACGAAATCCGAAGAATTTGTCTGACAGCTTTTTGCTAAGGTAAAGCACCAGATTTCGGCATCCGGGTAATTTCTTCGCAGTCTCTCCAGCATCACCTTGTAGGCCGGATAAAACACGGGCGGAGTCCCGGCCGGATACTCGTCATGCGGCCGGTCGTAAAGCGGTACTCCCTTGCCCCAATCGTTGGTGCCCATATAAACCATAATCACATCGGGATCGCATTCGGCATGCCCGAGCGACGAGGTGCGCTCCTTACTGCAGCCGTACGATTGGATCTCATAGCGCGGACTCCAGCAAACCGTGCTTCCCGCAAAGGAATTATTGACCAGCAACACGCCGCCCAGCTGATCGATCACCGCGCCCCACCAGGTATCCCCCGGCACAAATACGTCAGCTTCCAGCTTATGCGCAAGATCGTAAAACGCCGCATAGTCTGGCTCGCTGCGCCCCTCAAAGGTGCTGATGGAGTCGCCAAGAATTGAAAAGGTTTTGTTTTGGTACGTCGTATTCATAAGCGCCTCCTTTATATTCCTTTCTATTATAGCATGAATCTCTTCGCAGTTCAAGAGTTTTTTGCCCTGTCACATGAAAGTACCGACGCAAGGCAATGCCAAGCGTCGGTGTTCGGTTATCGTTTTTTATAGAGCACAAGCTCTGGGTTCTCTCCGTTTTCCTCATAGGAGCAAATCAGCAAAAAGTCCATATTTCCCGCGATCCCATAGCATATGCCTGCCTCGCCCTCCAGCTGGCTGCCGAGATACGTGGCATGATCATCCAGGAATTTGACCGTCTGGCCGTTGGGCAATCGATACTCCATATTGATAAACGCCCCCGACAGCACGTTCAAATTCTCCACCCGGGGCAAGTTCTCTATGCGCAAAAGCGCGTTGAATTCCTCTGCAAGCTGCGCCTTGAATTGCTCAAACTTCTCTTTTCCGCCGATCTCAACGTATTTTTTCCAAACGTCAAGCGTGTATTCGCCGTCGGCATAGCACCACTTGCAGTATTCCTCGTTGAGAAATCCGTTCTTTTCATGGCTGATGCAGCCATCCTCCAGCTGCATGCCGCAGCATTCACAATACTGCGTCTTAGGCGCACCGAGCAGCGTGTTGATCGACACGTCAAATTCCTTGGATAGCAGCTTGAGCGTTTCAATTCCCGGCACGGTCTCTCCGTTTTCCCAGCGAGAAACAGCCTGTCTTGTCACATATACCCTTTGTGCCAGCTCTTCCTGCGAAAGTCCCTTTTTTGCTCGCAGCTCGCGAATAATTTCCTTTGTTTCCATACTATCACCACCTTGGCTTGATTATATCACACAAACAGCAGCTTGGCAAGCAACTCTCTGTTTCCTGCTTGCAATTTTCCGTATATACAAGCCTGTATTGACATATAGTTTAGTAAATCTGCTTTTGAGGTGAATAATGAAACGATCGATCGGACTTTGGCAGTTTGTCGGCTTTGGGGCAACCTCTCTTGGCGGCACGCTGCTGCACTTTTTATATGAATGGCTTGGAGAGGCTGCGTGGATCGCGCCGTTTTCGGGCGTCAACGAATCCACTTGGGAGCATATGAAGCTGCTGTTCTGGCCTATGCTGATCTTTGCCATCCTGCAAAGCTTTTTCTTTTCCGACAAGCCTTGCTTTTGGTGCGTCAAGCTGCGCGGTATTCTGCTTGGCATTTCGCTGATCCCCGTCATATTCTACACCTATAACGGCGTAATCGGCCGCTCGCCCGCTTGGCTCAATATTGCCATTTTCTTTGTCTGTGCCGCGATTGCATATATTTATGAATTCGCTCTCTTCAAAAATGACAAACCGCGCCGATGCACAAAAATCGCAGCCATCTTGGTGCTTTGCGGGCTTGCCCTGCTCTTTTTCCTCTTCACCTTTATCACGCCCGAGCTGGGAATCTTCCGTGATCCCTTGACGGGAACGTATGGCATATAAAAAACCGCTCCCGATGGGGAGCGGTTTTTCTTGGGGATTATAAATTACTTTTTCTTTTCGATCTTGGAAAGCACCGCGTTGGTGATAATACCGAGGATAAGCGCGGTTGCAACCGAGGTCACCTGGATAGCAGCATTCACGACTGTTGCGCCGCCTTCGGTGCCGAATGCATACGGAATCTGAACAGCCAGACCGCCGATACCTGCGATCAGAATCGCGGAAACAACAAACAGATTCTTGTTTTCGTTGAGATCCACGTCCTTGATCATCTTCAGACCGGAAACAGCGATAAAGCCGTACAGCGTCAGGCAAACACCGCCCATGACGCAGGACGGGATGGTTTGCAGAATTACCATCAGAGGGCTGAAGAAGGAAAGGATCAGGCACATGACGGCTGCGGTGGTGATGGTAATCACAGAGGCGTTACCGGTGATAGCTACACAACCAACAGACTCACCGTAGGTGGTGTTGGGGCAGATGCCGAACAGCGTGCCGCCGATAGAGCCTACACCGTCACCCAACAGCGTACGGTCCAGACCGGGATCCTTGATCAGATCGCGGTCAATAATGGAAGAAAGATTCTTGTGGTCAGCAATGTGCTCTGCAAATACGACCAGGGCCACGGGCAGGAACGCCACGACGACTGCAACAATGTTTGCAACAGAGCCCTGAATATCCTGCGTGTAGATCAGGTAAGCAGCACCCTCAAGAGAAGAAGTGCCGGTAACAAGCTCCTTAATGGCTTCAACGATTGCAAAAGTGGGCACCTTGAAGAACGCTTCAACGCCCTTGAATGCGCCGTCTGCGTTAACAAAGTTATCAATGACGGGCTGCCAGTTGATGATCTTGAAATATTCGATACCTGCAACGTTGCCGATCACGGTGAAGACGGACGCAGCAGCATAGCCTGTAGCGATACCGATAATGAACGGAATCAGGCGAGGCATCTGACGGCGCTTCTGCGTCGAGCAGATCACAACGGTAAAGAAGGTGATCAGACCGCAAAGCAGCGCGATCAGGTTATAGGATGCGATGGGAGTACCAACGATCTCGTGTGCGGGAAGAGCGGGGGCAGCAATGGCATTGGACTTGACC
Source organism: Clostridia bacterium (assembly GCA_017503325.1). Classification (GTDB taxonomy): domain Bacteria; phylum Bacillota; class Clostridia; order Oscillospirales; family CAG-272; genus SVQP01. The sequence goes on from JAFVTI010000023.1 coordinate 19,781, forward strand.
ATATCGCCCATTGCATTACCGGCCAGAGAAAGACCGATGACTGCAACAGTGGGGCCGATGATAACGGGAGGCATCAATTTACCCACCCATTCGGTGCCAACGAACTTGATGACGATAGCGATTACTACGTATACAAGACCTGCAACAACAGAGCCCAGTACAATACCGCAATAACCGTATGCAAGTGCAACAAACAAGGAACTGATGAACGCAAAGGAGCTGCCCAGGAACACGGGGCTCTTGAATTTGGTAAACAGCTGATAGATCAGCGTACCTACACCTGCACCAAAAATGGCGGCGGGCATCTGCGTCGGAAGACCGATGATGGCGGGAACTGCAATGGTCGCTGCCAGAATGGCCAGCACCTGCTGCAGGGCGAAAATGAGTAAGTTGCCGAATTTCGGCTTGTCATGGATGTCATAAACTAAATTTTTAGCCATGGTTACTCCCCTTTTATGAAATTTTTGGAGTGCGGACAGCATATTGTGCCTGTCCGACCCTTAACACCCATTTTATCACAATATATATGAATTGTCAATGAATACCGACAAAAAAACAGCACAAGAACGCAGGTCGAAATTTGTTCAAAAAGACAATATTGGGGCAGAGCGAACGTATCGCTCTGCCCTTCTTGATCTATTTACAGCTTTAATTTTGCTATACGGTTTCGGATACCGCGGATGATCAGCACGACAACCAAAATCAGATTCGGGAGAATGAATGCAAGCAACGCAACCGGCAGCGGTACGTCGATCCAGCTTTGCTCGGGCACCTCGGGCACCTCGGGCGTCTCGGGTGCAGGCTCGGGCTCGGGGAGCGGGGCTACTGCTTCGCTTTGCAAAAGCTCACCGCACACCGTGCAGGATTTGCTCATGCTGCCCGCCGTGCCGATCTGCGGTGCAACGTCCAATACCCAGTCGCCCGGTACGTGTCCGGGACGCGTCACAACGATGGCCTCGCAGTATCCACACTCACTACACGTGCGCACGGCCTCGCCCTTTTGCGTGCAATCGGGTGTAATTGTCAGCTCATATTCTCCAAAGGTGTGCTCGCAAACCGACTCACCGTCGCTTGCCTGCACCGTAATGCAACACATAGCAAGCAGGCCAAGCAGGATTGCCGCCGTATATATTCTCAACAAAGTCTGTTTCATGCTGTTCTCCAATAGTCCTATATTTTTATTTTCTACGTTTAACGTATTATAACACATTTCACACGCTCGCGCAAGGCTTATGCGCAAAAATTGGCGAATAACAACTTGTAATTTGAGGCAAGATGTGGTACAATGGTAGAAATGATCTTACGAAAGGAGCACGCCCATGAAGAAAAAGCTGACTATAGGCATTCTTGCGCACGTAGACGCGGGAAAGACTACGCTTTCCGAGGCGATGCTCTACCTTTCGGGAAGGATCCGCACCTTAGGCCGCGTGGATCACAAGAACACCTATCTTGACACGCACGCCATGGAGCGCGAGCGCGGCATTACCGTGTTTTCCAAGCAGGCACGCTTTTCGACCGAGGCCTGCGATTTCATTTTGCTGGACACACCCGGGCACGTGGATTTTTCGGCCGAGGCCGAGCGCGTGCTCTCGCTTCTGGACTACGCAATTTTGGTGGTCAGCGGCACCGAGGGCGTGCAAAATCACACCCGTACGCTCTGGCAGCTGCTTGCCTATTATAGTGTGCCCACGCTGATCTTTGTCAACAAGACCGACGTGGCCATCAAGCTCAAGCAGGAAATGGCGGACGAGCTGGCTGCCGCACTGGACGGGCGCATCTGCGCCTTTTACGAGGACGAGGACAAGGCTTTGCTTGACGAGCGGCTTGCGCTTGTGCACGAGGATTTCTTGGACAGCTTTCTTGGTGGCGAGCCGATTGCTGTCGAGGACGTTGCCGCGCTGATTTCGCAGCGCAGGCTGTTCCCTTGCCTGTTTGGCTCTGCGCTTCGCATGCAGGGCGTGGATTATCTGTTGCAGGTGCTGGACGATTATACCCTTTCTCCCGTCTACGAGGGCACAGGCTTTGGTGCAAGGGTATTCAAAATCTCGCGCACGGGAAATGCGCGACTGACCTATATCAAGCTGACAAGCGGTACGCTTTGTGCGCGCGACGAGATCGTCTATCTCTCGGCGGACGGAAAGAGATACGCCGAAAAGGTCAGCGTGCTGCGGCTGTATTCGGGGGATAAATACGAGCAGGTGGACAGCGTACAGGCAGGCGAGATCTGCGCGGTGCTGGGGCTTAGCGCGACCTATATCGGGCAAGGACTCGGGCTGGAGGCGGACACCTGCGCGCCTGTTTTAGAGCCCGTGCTCTCTTATCGCATCAATCTGCCGCCCGAATGTGACGTGAACGTCTATTTCCCCAAGCTCAAGGAGCTGGAGGAGGAAGAGCCTTCCCTGCACCTTTGGTGGAACGAGGAGCTGCGACAGATCGAGGCACGGCTGATGGGCGAGGTGCAGATCGATCTGCTCAGGCGGCTGATCTCGGAGCGTTTCTCGGTAGATTGCACGCTGGACGCGGGCAGAATTCTCTATAAAGAAAAAACCGCCGCGAAAACGATCGGCGTGGGACACTTTGAGCCGCTGCGACATTATGCCGAGGTGCAGCTGCTGCTTGAGCCGCAGCCCAAGGGCACGGGGTTGATCTTTGACAGCCGCGTTTCGGAAAACGTGCTGGATCTCAACTGGCAAAGGCTGATCCTATACAATCTCTATGAAAAAACGCATCGCGGTACGCTGATCGGTGCCGCGCTGACAGATACAAAAATCACGCTTGTGGCGGGCAAGGCGCACCTCAAGCACACAGAGGGCGGCGACTTCCGCCAGGCAACGCTGCGCGCGGTACGACACGGGCTGATGAAGGCGGGATGCACCCTGCTGGAGCCCTACTATAAGTTCCGCCTGGAGGTGCCGAGCGGCATGACGGGACGCGCCATGAGCGACCTGCAGGCAAGATCGGCAGAATTTGAGGTGGAATCGGGCAACGAGGAAACCACTACCATCATAGGCCGCGGCCCTGTTGCCACGCTGCACGATTATACGCGCGAGGTCATCGCCTACACGCGCGGCGCGGGCAGACTGTTCTGCACCTCGGACGGCTACGAGCCCTGCCACAATGCGGATGAGATTGTTGCCCAGGCTGCGTACGATCCCGAGGGCGACCTTGAAAACACGCCGCACTCGGTATTCTGCTCGCACGGCGCGGGCGTGGTCATCCCATGGCAGGAGGTGGACGCGCACAAGCATTTGGACGCGGGCATTAACCTCTCGCAAAGCGCGGTTGCGGTCATTCCCAAAGTCAAGTCACTTTCCAAGAAATACGAGCTGAGCGACGAGGACTTGGAGGCCATTATGCTGCGTGAGTTTGGCCCGATCCGCAGAAAGAAATATACCGAGCCCAAGATCACAATTGCCAACGGCAAAGCCCCCAAGCAGCCAAAGGCGATCAGGATTCCCAAGAATCTTTTGATCGTGGACGGCTATAACGTCATTTATTCCATGGACGAGCTGAAGGAAATTGCCGATTATAGCCTTGAAAAGGCGAGAGAGACGCTGATGGACATCATGAGCAACTACCACGCCTTTACCAAAACCGACGTGCTGCTGGTGTTCGACGCATACTTGGTCAAGGACGGCGCGGGCTCAGAGATCAAGCACGACGGCTATCGCATCGTGTATACAAGACAGGATCAAACGGCGGACGCGTATATCGAGCAGGTCATGCACGACCTGGGACCCGATTACAGCATTCGTGTGGTGACGGGAGACAGACTACTGCAGTTCTCCGCGGTCAGCTACGGCATCTCACGAATGACCGCCAAGGAATTTTGGGACGAGGTCACACAGGTGGGCAACGAAATCAATGATTTCGTGCGGAAATTAGCAGCGAAACAAATTTAGCCAAAGTTTTACAGGATGAAAGTTTTTGATCGACCTTTTTTCAAAAAGGTCGCAGGTCCCAAGGGCAGCGCCCTTGGTCGCTCGTCGCAACGAGCGACATTCTTTTCACGCTGTTTTTGGTTCTTTTTGCAGCACCTTGCTCAAAAAGAACGGAACCGGTTTCCTCACATAACATCCCAACAACATAAAAGCCAACGCCTTACCGCGTTGGCTTTTTTTATTCCTTATTCCCTCGTTATCAAAATCCCCTTCATGTACTCGGACTCGTTGCAAAATGCATAAATCCAAGCAACCTCCTGCTCGGTGCAGCCGATCAGCAGCTTGATCTCGGAATCCCTTTTGAGCAAGTCCACCGTGCAAATGATCGCGTCCACGCAGTCTGCAGATAAAGAGCCGCGCCAGACGTCAATTCCGCCGCCGTCCATAGAGGAGGTGCCCTTGACGTAGCCGTAATCCACCTCGTATATCACCTCGGGGTATCGCGGATGCGCACTGCCGCGGGGGCGGTCGATCACAATCTCGCCCGTGGATATCAGCGCGTCCACAGCCTGCCAAAATTCTTTCTAATTGGTTTGCTTTTCTTCCATGAGATTTCTCCGTTTATTTCTTTTCTCCCACAAACAGTAAGTGGTTACTCATACCAAGCAGCTCCGGCTTTTCACAGATGTAGAAATGGTAGCGAAGATACTGCGCGTAATCCTCGTCGCTCATTTGATTGATTCGCTCTGCCAAAAGCTCGGAGGCGCCGTCGGACGCTACCTCGTGCAGAATGTTGATACCACCGTCGGCAAGAAGCTTTCTTGCCGCACCTACCGTGTGGAACACAAACGGAAAGTCGTGGAGCTTGAAGGTTTCCTTGTCGTAATCGCCGTTGCTGAAATAATTCACGTCGTATCCGAACTCGGTCAGAAAAACAAAGTCGTTGGAAATAAAGGCGAAAAAGATCTTACCGCCATCCTTGCAGACACGCTTTGCTTCGCTGATACATTTCTGCTTGTCCGCATCATTTTTCAAATGATAAAGCGGGCCGAACAGAAGGACGACGTCAAACGACTTGTCCGCGTAGCGAGAGAGGTCAAGCGCGTTGCCTTGCACAAGGTCGATCTTATCTTCGGGTGTGAGCTTCTTTTTGAAAGCGGCAATATTGGCATCGGCAAGCTCAAGAGCCGACACCGCGTAACCCTTGCGGGCAAAATACAGGCTGTACTCCCCTGCACCCGCGCCGATGTCGAGTATCTTGTCGCCCTCTTTCAAATATTTTTCTATGTAGTGAACGGTGGTCAGAAATTCAACACGCGCGGCTTTGGAATGATTGAGCCTTGCATCCTCGTTGAATATATCATAGGTTCTGTTTACACGTTCACTTTCGTTTTCTATTTTTGCAAGTTGTTCAAAATCCATCATTACTCCTTCTGTGAATTCAACTTATCAGCAATCAGATTTACATTATCACTTATTGGCAACGTTCCATCTACTCTGATGATAGGACAGCATATCGTTGATAGCCAATCATTCACTAAATTATCATCCCTTGAAGCACAAAAATCATAGAATGATTTAACTTGCTCGTAATAATCACCGCCTTTACAGCTTTTCTCTCCGAAACGCATGTATGACCTATGATTTACTCGCTTTAATCGTATTTCCCTTGGAACTTCAATAGAGATTACACACTTCAAGTGAGAAACAAATTCCTCTCCGAAGCTACCTCTTACCGATGCCAAAACAAAGTCATTTTCACCGTTTACAATGTTTGTTAGCATTGACACAACCTCTTCATAAGGACGGGCTTTTTCATATGGATAATCCGGATTGTCTTGGTGAGAAAAGTATAAATCTTCAATATCAATGAAGCGGCAATTTATTTTTTCGGCAAGTGCTTTTGCCAGTGTGCTTTTCCCTGCGCCATTCAAACCGCAAACTAATATAACGCTCCCCATACACTCACTCCTTATAAACAAAGTAAACGATCTCGTCGGGAATGTTCACGATGTATTCCTTTGCCTGCGGCGGATAGATATTCTTGAACGGTACGTCTTCAAGCGGTATCCAACACATATCAAGCTCTATACGTTCGTTGCCAATCTCGTCAAGTGCTTTGAAATTTCTATCAAGCGGTATTTGCGTTTCGTCCTTCAAGGAAATCAGATAGTACAAATTGATCTGCTGACAAGGGCGAGTACCCCAAGGGAAGAAATTCTCGTTCACCATAAAGAGTCTTTCAACCTTGATGTCAGCGCCGATCTCTTCCTTGAATTCTCTTACGATCGTTTCTGCGGTCGTTTCACCAAAAGCAACGTGACCGCCGATAAAGGCATAGCCGTCCTCACCGACAAGCTTTTGCATAAGTACCTTGCCATTGTGAATCAGAAGTCCACCGACACGGTACGAAAAAACATAATCGTCTGTTTTGAAAAGTATATCGCTCATTTTGAGTCTCCTTATAAAAGAATTGACCAATCCTCATAGTCAAATCTGCCACTTCCGTGGCAAAGTAAATTATCACCGTCAAGCTTTTGTAAAGCAATTTCAACTTGTTCGATAAGAGCTGCCGAAATATCCAAGGAATGATGACCAGGGAAAATCCTTGTAGGCTCATAAGCTAACACTTTATTTACAGATTGCAAATACGCTTGTGGGTCTGTGGAAGGATAGTTCGCATACAAGACTCCCTTGTATATCAAATCACCGGTAAACATAAACCGATTGGCTTCATCCCAAAAACACATATGCCCCGGAGAGTGTCCCGGTGTATGTATAACTGTTATGCTTCTATCGCCCAATTCGATTATGTCGCCATCGTCAAGCAATCTGCCGGGGATTCCTTGGAACAGCTCATATTCTTCCAAATTATAACCGCTTGGCAGATCACAATCATTGACAAGCATTTTTTGAATAAAGGCTCTTGGCAAAGGAAATTCACCGCAAAGCCAACTCTGTTCATCCCTGTGAGCGTAGAACTCGCTGAAATATTTATGACCGCCAATATGATCCCAATGCACGTGCGTGGCTACCGCCACAACCGGTTTATCCGTCAGTTTTATAACTTCACCATATATATTGGAAATTCCCAAACCGGTGTCTATCAATAATGCCTTTTCAGAGCCGCACAGCAAATAACAATGTGTTTCCTCGGGATGACGGTATTCACTTATGATATAAGTTGATTCATTGACCTTATCTATTGTAAACCAAGCTCCATCAGACATAAATTATCCGTTCCTCTCGCTTTTCTTTTTCCACGCAAGCCAATCCTTATCAAGCACAGTGGAGTGCGGCTTGGTCATAATCGTATCACATGGAAAGCTCTTGCACTCACCGCAGAAATTCAGCTTCTTTTCTTTCACACAATCACGGGTGAAGCAATCTCCCGTAGTGTGTTCTTCCTCGCAACCACGGCAACCACCTTTTATGTATGTAGGGCAAGCACCGCAGTAAAAGCCGCATTTGCCGAGTAATTTTTTGTCCATTGTTTTATTCTCCGTCGTAATAGTCCACTTCGCTTGCCTGCGGATAGAGCTTGTTAATGCCCATACCCCACACACCAATCTTTTCAGAGTCGGGATAGATGGTAATATCTACATCGTGTACTACATCAAAGTCGATATAAACAAGGGGTTCAGTTTCAGATGAATTTGTCAGTTTGTGCGCACCTTCCGCACCGGTAGGAAAGAACAAAAGATCTCCTGCGCTCACCTTACGTTCACCATTCGGAGTTCGCAAAATTCCTTCACCGCTGATAATATAGAACGTTTCCTCGTTGTTATGATGGTAATGGTAGGGGTATGCCGCTTTCATCGGGGGTATCTCATAAATGCTAACCAAAGAGTTTTGGGCAGCTCCAAAGGGGACAAATTTACGGCGATAATATTCGTAGCCCTCGTGCTCGTTTTTATGGCTTTTAGGTATGTTATCGATTGACTCGTGTTTAATCTCGCTCATAGATAGACTCCTTGATTCATTCCATTTTCACTAAAAACTTCGATTTCAATTTCAAATTGGTGGCATCGCCGTATCCGAGCTTACCATAGAAATGCTCGTGCATTTCATCATTGACGGAAATGAGCTGAACCATAGCAGCACCCATTTCCTTTACTTCTTCTTCAAGCTCTGCCATCATCTTTGTACCGATGCCGCTTTTTTGGTATTCGGATGCCACAATGATCTCCACAAGATTGTAAGCCGTAAGATCGTAGAAGGTTTCAAATCTGCCCATTGCGAACCCAATGACATTTTCGCCGTCCTCGGCAATCATACAATAAGAATCGGGAGAGCCAAGCACCTGCCAAACTCTACTGTATACAAGTTCGGGAGTCCATTCGTCGCCCGTTCCGTTCCAATATTCGATGAAAAGAGGTGTAACCTTTGCAATATCCTCTTTTTGCATTTGTCTGTATGTAATGTTCATTCTGCTTTCTCCAAAATATTTGCGTATTACTCCGAACAAGGCATATCGCTCATTTTTTTACAATATTACCTCGTACTTGAAATCTTTCATGATAATATCTGTGCCTCTTTTTTGGTATGTGTTTTCGCCGACAATTTTTCCACCACATTTTTGAGCCACACGATTAGATGCAGCGTTTTCCTGCCCTACAAAAATGGTTACCTTCTCGGCTCCTTGGGCACGAGCATAATCTATCATTCCTTGAGCGATTTCGGTTGCATATCCCTGACCCCAAAAGTTTTTATGCACACAATAAGCA
>JAFVTI010000024.1 GCA_017503325.1 Clostridia bacterium
ACCGATGAACTCAATCCGATACATAATGGCAAATACAAAAAGAGATATCAATGAGATGAGCAAAATTACACCCATAATGACACTGTTGATAACAAAGGCGGGAGAAACATATACTTTTTTCATTGTTTGACTCCTATCTAGCACAGGGGACGGTTCTCTGTGCAGTTTAATTTTGCTTAAAAAATTGTTGTTTCGCGCATCACAGGGGACAGTTCTCGGCAACACCGCAGGTGTCACGGAGAACCGTCCCCTGTAACACTTGCTTTGCCGAGTTTGTTTGCGAGAATGGTAGTTTGTCTCTTGACATTTGATTGTAATCAAAAGCAATCGGTTTGCTATCATCGAGTGTTACCGGGGACGGTACTCTGTGATGCGCAGCGTTACTGAGAACTGTTCACTGTGACACGCGATCCCCGCACGCGCTTTGGGATTTTTTGCTGTTTTGTGCGCATTTCACGGTTTTCTTTTAGTATATAATGTGAATTTTGTCAAGGGGTGCGCTTTTGCAGGCATTCGACATGCGCTTTTGCCAACCTTCCACTGCCCCTTCACCTATATAGACGCATTTTTTTCAAAAAAGTTCCGTTATTTTTGAAAAAAACCAAAAAAATTTTCAAAGTACTATAAGGGGGCTATCTCAACCATCATTTGTCCTGTTTTTTATCCCCAACCTATTGACAAAAACCATCAACAATGATATAATACATCTGTTAAACTATTTCATGTAAGGAGATATTATCATGAAGAGAATTCAGACTATTCAGACCCGTGACCTCGCTAAGAGCGTAAACAACGGCGGTTGTGGCGAGTGCCAGACCTCCTGCCAGTCCGCTTGCAAGACCTCTTGCGGCGTTGCAAATCAGGAATGCGAGTCTAACAAGGACTAAGATACATAGTCCATGAACGGGGCTGTGGCAGATTGCCGTAGCCCCGTTACTATTGTGAGGTGAAATATTATGATACATCAATATAAACTCAACGGATACAATATCGTATTGGATATATACAGCGGCTCGGTGCACTGCGTGGATGAGGTTGCTTACGACATGATCGCCATGTATGAGCAAAACGATAAGCAGACCATCGTGGACGCCATGCTTGCCAAATACGGCGAGCGCGAGGACGTGACTGCAGAAGAGCTTTCCGAGTGCTACGACGATATCACCGCACTCAAGGATCAGGGAAAGCTGTTCGCGCCCGACGTCTATCGTGACAAGGCGTTTGATTTCAAGAACAGAAACACAGTGGTCAAGGCACTCTGCCTGCACGTGGCGCACACCTGTAACCTCAATTGTGAATATTGCTTTGCAGCACAGGGCAAATATCACGGTGAGAGAGCTGTCATGTCGCTTGAGGTCGGTAAGGCTGCCATCGATTTTCTGATCAAGCATTCGGGCACGCGCCGCAACCTTGAGGTTGACTTTTTCGGCGGTGAACCGCTGATGAACTTTGACGTGGTCAAGGAGATCGTGGCATACGCACGCAGCATTGAAAAGGCGCATAACAAAAACTTCCGCTTCACGCTGACCACCAACGGCGTGCTGGTTGACGACGAGGTTATCGAGTGGGCCAACCGCGAGTGCCACAACGTGGTGCTTTCGCTGGACGGCAGAGAAGAGGTGCACGACAGACTGCGCAAGACGGTCAACGGCAAGGGAAGCTACGCGACCATCGTGCCCAAGTTCCAGCACTTTGTGGAAAAGCGCGAGGGCAAGGGCTACTATCTGCGTGGCACCTACACCCACAATAATCCCGATTTCACCAACGATATCTTCCACATGCTGGATCTGGGCTTTGACCAGCTTTCCATGGAGCCCGTGGTCTGTGCGCCCGAGGATCCTTACGCGCTGACCAAGGAAGACCTGCCCGTGCTGTTTGAGCAGTACGAGATTCTCGCCAAGGCACAGATCGATCGCCGCCGCGAGGGCAGACCCTTTACCTTTTATCATTACATGCTCAACCTTGAGCACGGACCCTGCGTCTACAAGCGCATCAGCGGCTGCGGCTCGGGTACCGAATATATGGCAGTTACCCCTTGGGGCGACCTGTATCCCTGCCACCAGTTTGTGGGTGAGGAGGAATATAAGCTTGGCGACCTCTGGACCGGTGTGACCAACACAGACCTGCGCGACGAGTTCAAGCTGTGCAACGCATACGCAAGACCCGATTGTGCCGATTGCTGGGCAAGAATGTATTGCTCGGGCGGCTGCGCTGCCAATGCTTACCATGCAACAGGCTCGATCACGGGCGTGTATGAGTATGGCTGTGAGCTGTTCCGCAAGAGAATGGAATGTGCCATTATGGTCAAGGTTGCCGAATATCAGGATGGCATTGCCGCCCCCGAGAGCGATTGCTCGGACTGCGGCTCGTGCGAGGAATAAATAACTCGCAAATGCCGATTTCAATCGCCTATGAAGGAATGAATTATGGCATTTTCGAATAAAACCCTACAAACCTTAGAATTTGATAAGGTCTGCGCCATGCTGGCCGAGCATGCGCACACCGACGGTGCGCGCGCTATGGCAGCAAGACTGTCTCCCTCGGACGACCCCGAGGAGATTCTGCGCAGACAGAGAAGAACCACCGATGCAAAGAGACTTCTGGACGTCAAGGGCACGCCCTCGTTCGGGTACGTGCGTGATGTGAGCGAGATCTGTGAGCGCGCCGACAAGGGCGCGGTGCTCTCGCCGCGTGAGCTGCTTGACGTTGCCAACGTGCTGCGTACCTCGCGCCTTTTGGTGGATTATTGCCACGGAAATCATATTTTTGATACCGTGCTGGACGAGATCTTTGATCGCCTGAGCCCCGACCGCCACCTGGAGGAGCGCATTACGCGCGCCATCGTGGCCGAGGATCTGATTGCGGACGAGGCCTCGCCCGCATTGGCAGACATCCGCCGCAAGATCCGCGCGACCAACAGCCGCATCAAGGATACCCTGCAAAAGTACGTGCAAGGCGGCACGCATGCAAAGTATCTGCAGGAGAATATCGTCACCAGCCGTAACGGCAGATACGTCATCCCTGTCAAGACTGAGTATAAAAACGAGGTCAAGGGCCTGGTGCACGATACCTCATCCTCGGGTGCGACGCTGTTTATCGAGCCCATGGCGGTGGTCGAGGCCAACAACGAGCTGCGCGTGCTGCAATCCAAGGAGCAGCACGAGATCGAGCGCATTTTGGCCGAGCTTTCCGAGGCAGTCAGCAACGCAACGGGCATTCTGACGCTCAATTATTATAATATAGTAACCCTTTCGTTCTGCTTCGCCTGCGCCGAGCTGTCCGCTGCCATGAATGCAGCCGCGCCCGCGTTGTCCGAGGACGGAACGTACAGGCTGATTCGCGCGCGTCATCCGCTGATCGACCGCGACCGTGTCGTACCCATCAACGTCGCACTTGGCGGTGAGTGTGGGTACGATACCGTGATCATTACCGGCCCCAACACGGGCGGTAAAACGGTCACGCTCAAAACGCTTGGCTTGTTTGCGCTCATGGCGCAGTCGGGTCTGCATATTCCCGCAGATCAGGAGTCTGTCGTGCCGGTGCTCAAATCGGTGCTGGTGGACCTTGGTGATGAGCAGAGCATCGAGCAATCTCTTTCCACCTTCTCGTCTCATATGGTCAATATTGTAGAGATCATGAAGCAGGTGGGCAATGATACGCTGGTGCTGTTTGACGAGCTTGGAGTGGGTACAGACCCCGTCGAGGGCGCGGCGCTTGCCGTGTCGGTCATTGAGTCGGTGCGTGCCGCGGGCGCACTTTGTGCCGCCACCACCCACTACGCGGAGCTCAAGGCCTTCGCGCTCAATACGCCGGGCGTGCGGAACGCATCCTGTGAGTTTGACGTCGAGACATTGCGCCCAACTTATAAGTTGATCATAGGTACACCCGGTAAATCCAACGCGTTTGCTATTTCGCAAAAGCTGGGGCTGTCTGATGAGATCATCGGCAGAGCGCAGGAGCTGATCAGCACCGATAATCGCCATTTTGAGGACGTCATCGGTCAGCTGGAGCAGAGCCGCATGGAAATGGAGCAGCACCGCGAACAGGCTGCCAAGCTGCGTGCAGAATACGAGCAATTCAAGCGCCAGTCCGAGCAAAGAATCAACGAGCAGCTCAAAAAGGCCGAAAAAGAGCTGGAGGCTGCCAGAGTCAAAGCAAATTCCATGGTACAGAGCGCCAAGGCTTCGTATGATTTCATCCTGGAGCAGATGGAAAAGGTGCGTAAGTCCAAGGATAGCGCAAAGATGGGCGAGGAGATGGACGCTGCCAAGCGTGCTGTCCGCGAGCATCTGCGGCAAAACGGTGATAAGTTTGACCCGGTGCAGAAGCCGGATGAGGATGAAAAGAACTATGTGCTGCCCAGAGCCCTGCGAAAAGGCGATGAGGTCATCATTCGCTCGCTGGGTACCAAGGGCGTGCTGGTTGATGCACCCGATAAGAGCGGCAACGCACAGGTCAAGGCCGGTATCCTGACCACGAGAGTCAATATCAAGGATCTCAAGCTTGTCGAGGAAGAAGCATCGCTGATCAAGGACGGTAAGAAAAATAAGGTGTCGACCTACAGCGTGCAGAAGAATCACGATTTTAAGGACGAGATCGATCTGCGCGGCATGAACGGGGAGGAGGCCTGGTTTGCCGTGGATAAATATCTGGACAGCGCGATCCTGTACGGATTCCGCACGGTCAGATTGATTCACGGAAAGGGAACGGGTGCCTTACGTCAGGCAATGCAGAACTTCTTGCGCACCGATAAGAGAGTCGCATCCTTCCGCCGCGGACAGTACGGCGAGGGCGATAGCGGCGTTACGGTTGTCGAGCTTAAATAACCCTTCTTAGAACAATAGGATAGAAGTTTCGCTCAAGCCTTTTCAAAGGCTTGCAGGTTCCAAGGGCAGCGCCCTTGGTCGCGCCCGCAGGCGCGAAATCCTTGATTCGGCCTTTCAATTCGCGCAGCGAATTACTGGTTCATTTCTTTGGCCTACTTTTCCAAAGAAAGAACGAAAACGGTTTGCTCAATGCAATCCCGCAACAACCCACAGTAAAGCCCTCGGCATTGCCGAGGGCTCTTTTATATCTACGCATTGTGCATCCTGCACAAAACAAGAATGCAATACCTATATACTTTGTCGAAACCCACACTTGACAAAGCGGAGGGAAAGTGGTAGAATATTCAAGGTCGCGAGAGCGGCCGCGGACATAGCAGACAAGCTTGTGGTCGATAGAAAAAAGTCAAAAATTTTCGAAAAAAGTTTTGAAAAACCTATTGACAA
>JAFVTI010000025.1 GCA_017503325.1 Clostridia bacterium
AGCGGGATGAGAATAAAAAATGGGCTGCTTCATTTGAGGCAGCCCTGTTTTCAAACAAAAAATATAGAGTTGCTGCAGGTGCTGGCGAACGCAGTTCGCCCCTACGGAAATTCATATAGAGGGTTTACGATAACGAAACCCCAAACAAAAACACTCGTAGGGGCGAACTGCGTTCGCCAGCGCCTGCGGCAACTACATACATACAAACAAATAAGGACTGCATCCGTGTGATACAGTCCTTGTTTTGTGCGGATTTTCCGCTAATTTGTAAGCCCCATCGGGATTATTTTTTATTCCTCAAACTGGCTATGGTACAGCTTTGCGTAAAGGCCGTCCGCCGCGAGCAGGGAATCGTGCGTGCCGCGCTCGACGATGTCACCGTCCTGCATGACAAGGATCAGGTCGCATTGCTTGATGGTGGAAAGGCGGTGCGCCACGATAAACGAGGTGCGCCCCTTCATCATCTGCGCAAACGCACTTTGGATCTTTTGCTCGGTACGCGTGTCGATCGAGGAGGTCGCCTCGTCCAGGATCAGCATGGGCGGCAGGCGCAGCATAACGCGCGCGATGCAAAGCAGCTGCCGCTGACCCTGCGAGAGCGTGTCGTTATCGCCGCCGATGACTGTGTCATATCCTTTGGGCAGACGCTTGATAAACGAATGTGCGTGGCAGGCCTTGGCAGCGGCCACGATCTGCTCGTCGGTCGCGTCGGGATGTCCCAGCGCAATGTTGGCGCGCACCGTATCGTGTGCAAGATGTGTGTCCTGCAGCACCATGCCGACGTTCTGCCGCAGACTGTTGCGCGTGATATCCCGCGTGGGCGTTCCGTCGACCAGAATGTCACCCTTTGTGGTGTCGTAAAAGCGCATGAGCAGGTTGATCAGTGTGGTTTTGCCGCAGCCTGTGGGGCCGACAATGGCCACGCGCTGTCCTTGCTTGACCGAAAGGGAAAGGTCCTTGATCAGGGGTCGCTCGGGCACGTACGAGAAGCTGACCGAGTCAAACGCTACCTCACCGCGCGCCTCTTCCAGTATCAGCGCATCGGGGGCGTCGGGTGTTTCGGACTGCTCGTCGATCAGCTCAAACAGCCTGCCCGCGCAGGTCAGCGCGTTTTGCAGCTCGGTGATCACGCCCGAGATTTCGTTGAAGGGCTTGGTGTACTGATTTGCATAGGAAAGGAAGCAGGAAAGCTGACCCACGCTCAGAGCCGCTCCGCCCGTGGCGATGGCCATCAAAGCACCCACCAGCACCACGCCTGCGTATACAAGATTGTTGACAAATCGGGTGGAGGGGTTGGTCAGGGATGAAAAGAAGGTGGCCTTGAGCGATATTTTTGCAAGGCGGTCGTTGACGCGGTCAAAGTCGGCCACAGCCTCGTCGGCTCGGTTGAAGGCGGTCACCAGCTTGTGGTTGCCGATCATTTCGTCCACAATGGCGGTCTGCTCGGCACGTGTTCTGGATTGATTTTGGAAGTACGTGTGCGTTTTCTTGGTGATAAAGGCGGCCACGAACAAAGAAAGCGGCGTGACCAGCACCACCACCAGCGCAATACCGGGGTGCACCGAGAACATGATCAGAAGTGTTCCGAGAATGGTCAGGATTCCGGTAAAGAACTGAGAAAAGCCGAGCAGCAGACCGTCGGTCACGGCGTCTGCATCCGAGATGACGCGGCTGACCGTGTCGCCCACGGGGTGCGCGTCCAGATAGGAAAGCGGCAGCGTCTGAATTCGTTCAAAGGCGTCCTGGCGCAGTCTGCGCACAATGCCGAAGGCAATGCGGTTGTTGCAAACATTCATCAGCCACTGGAGCAGAGCCGTGATGCCGATGGCGATGCAGATCAGAATCAGAATGGCGGGAATGGAATTCAGCTGCTCGTGCGTGATGCCCATGGGAGCGACCAGCCTTGCAAGCAAGCCGAATACGGCACGCTCGGAAAAGGTCTGTTCTCCTGCCAAAAGGTCGATTGCGTCACCCGTCAGCACGGGGATGGAAAGTGTCAGCGCGACCGAGGCGGCTGCAAAGAGCAGGGAAAGGGCAAGGAGCAATCTGTAATGCTCTAAGTATTTGAGTACGCGGAGGATGGTTTTGGTTTTCATGCGCCCTGTCCTCCTTTGAACTGAGAATCGTAGATCTCGCGGTAGACCGCGCAGGTATTCAGCAGTGTATCATGCGTGCCTTGGCCAACCACGCAGCCGTCGTCCAGCACCAAAATCAGATCGGCGTGCGCGATCGAGGAGGTGCGCTGCGAGACGATAAAGGTGGTGGGCTTGTGGTCAAGCGACCTCAGCGCGCGGCGCAGGGCTGCATCGGTGGCAAAGTCCAGAGCACTTGCGCTGTCGTCCAAGATCAGCACGGGAGATTTTGCAACCAGCGCGCGGGCAATGGTCAAACGCTGACGCTGACCGCCCGAGAAGTTGGAGCCGTTTTGCGAAACGGGTGCGTCCAGCCCTTCGGGCTTTTGCTGTACGAATTCCTTGGCCTGTGCCGCTTCAAGTGCCTGCCAGAGCTGCTCGTCGGTGGCGTTTTCGTTGCCCCAAAGCAAATTGGAGCGGATGGTGCCGCTGACCAGCACCGCCTTTTGCGGTACGGTGACCACCGTATCTCGCAGCACCTCGGGATCATAGCCCTTGACGTCCCGGCCGTTTACAAATACGTGGCCCTCGGTGGCATCGTAGAAGCGGGGGATCAGCCCGACCAGCGAGGATTTGCCCGAGCCCGTACCGCCGATGATGCCCACGGTTGCCCCGGGGGCTGCCGAGAAGGTAACATTTTGCAGCGTGGGGGCACCCGCACCGCGGTAGGTCAGCGTCACGTTCTCAAAGCAAACGCTGCTGCCGTCCTCTTTGTCGGGGGCAGGAGTAGCGTCAGGCATGCCTGCGTGTACGTCCATGACCGATTGAATGCGATCGCCGCAGGCAACCGCCTTGGTCACGGTGATGATGGTGTTGGCCAGCTTGACAAGCTCGACCAGGATTTGTGACATATAGCTGACCAGCGCGATCAGCTCGCCCTGGGTCACACCCTCGGGAAGTCCGAATTGACGCGAGCCAAACCATACCAGCGCCACAATACCGCCGTTGACCAGAATAAAGGTCAGCGGGTTCATCAGCGCGGTGATCCTGCCCGTAAAGTTCTGCAGCGCGGTCTGTGCGTAGTTGACGTCCTTGAATTGCTCCACCTCGCGCTCCTGCAGACCGAATGCACGCACCACGCGCACGCCGCGCAGCGTCTCGCGCGTTTTGGCGGTCACGCCGTCAAGTCGGCTCTGAATGCGCTTGTAAAGCGGAATGCCTGCAAGAATGATGGTGAAAACCACGACAGAGAGCAGCGGAATGACCGCCACAAAGATCCAAGCAAGGCTTGGCTTGACCAAAAACGCCATGATCATGGCACCGAATACGATGACGGGCGAGCGCAAAAGCAAACGAAGCGTCAGATTGATGCCGGTTTGTATCTGGTTTGTATCGCTGGTCATGCGCGTGATCATTGCAGAAACGCCCAGCGAGTCGGTCTGCTCGTGCGAGTAGCCTTGCAGGTGTGCAAACAGATCGTGGCGCAGCGATGCCGCGATGCCGACCGCCGCACGTGCAGCAAAGAATTGCGCAACCAGCGTGCAGGAAAGGCCGACCACCGAAAGCAGGATCAAAAGCCCGAACATGCGCCAGATGTAGCCCACGTCACCCGCCTCGATGCCGCCGTCCACAATGCTTGCCACCACCAAGGGTACGCAAAGGTCAAAGCAGGCCTCCAGCAGCTTGAATAGGGGGGCTACGACGCATTCAAGCTTGTATTTTCGTAAATATTTCCAAATCAGTTTCATAAAGCCCTCTGTGAATGATGATCGTGAACGCAAGCTTATGATTTCAGCTTGTAGCTTCTGTTTTTATTGCCACCTTGAGCTACGACGATGTCCTCCTTGATCATTTCGGCAAGAATCTCCTTGGCTCTTGAAGGCTTCAGGCCGAGAAGATCGGCAATTTCAGAGCTCTTTGCACAAACGTTTTCTGTCAGATAGGCGATGATCGCCTGCTTGTGTGCAACGGTTTTTGCCGCCGTTTTTTTATCGCCGCTTTTTATCGCCGCTTTTTTATCGCCGCTTTTACCGATTATCAGCGATAATGTGATCCTGTCGGGTTCAAAGCTCTCATGGATAACGGGAGCAGGCCAGCCTTGCTTTTTCCAAACGCTGAAAATATTCGGGATACCGCTACCTGCACGCTCGCCAACGTCAATGAGGTGAAACATCTTGATAAGCGTACTGTTACGAGGATCGGAAACACCGCCACTCTTTGCAGCCTCCACGTCGATACGGAAACCGCCGGGGTTGGAAAGCGTGATAACGTCTTTCTTCTTGATGATAACAAGTCCTTGTCTGCCGTAATAGTCGGCATTTATCAAGCAGTTGGCAAGAGCTTCTCTGAGTGCCTTGTGGACGGGTGTATCGTCAATGCGGTCGCCGCCTTCGAGCTTGAACGGGACTTTAATATCCTGCGTGATCTTGTTGTAAACGCGGAAATAGAAATCGTAAATATTTCCACTCCAATCGCCCGACGAGGATACGATACGGTCTGTCCAACGGGTGTTGGGATCAAGCTGCTCTTGGTAATCAAGGAAGTATGCGGGAAACTCTTTTACGATCTCGTATTCATAGCCAAACATCAACAGTCCTGCGGCGGTGGGGTGCATCTTTCCATCGTTTGATCTTCCAACCGCGCCGAGCTTGTAAAGGAACTCTATGTCTTCAAGCTCCTCCCAAATGTGTCCGGGACGGTAGGTCTTCATACGGATACGGTAACGCTTCACGCTGTCGTAATCGAATGCGTCAAGCTCCATATTTTCAAGCACGAGCATATCCTGTGTTTTGATTGCTGCATCACGCATCATTGCTTGGACCTCTTCCTTGGTACACTTGTAGTCGCCCTCACCATTGCGGCGGTAGCTTCCCGAAAGAGGATTGCCATCGATATATACGGGCTTATCGCTACGCTGCGCGCGAGGCACACGGATAGCCACAATGTGCTGGCCATCGATGTTCTCGATCGTCACATCCTTGTCAGAGAGAATATTTGCGCTTACTTTATTTGTGTTGTTGACAATATCCCAAAAGTCTTTTATCAGTTTTTCGGGATCGGGCAAGTCAACGAGGTGCAGGGATTTGTCTTTGTATTCTTCTACGCCAAGCAAAATGATACCGCCGAGAGTGTTTGCAAATGCGGAATAGGTTTCCCAAATACTATGGGGCAGACCGCCAAGAGCTTTCTTGGCCTCAATACGATTGTTTTCTTTGTATTTCTCAATATTTGCAAAATCGATCATTGATACCCTCCCGTCTTTTATAGTTTCATTATGACTGCTATTCATTGCATAATATTACATTTTACATTATAGCACAGATTTATCAAATAATCAAGGGCAAACCAAAAGGATACAGCCAATCTTACAGAAGTGAAGCGTTGCTTGGGAACCGGTGTTAAACGGCTGTGTTGAATTAAGGTCCGGGATATGGTATAATCAAATTGCGAAAACGCTTTTGAAGCAAGTAAGGAGAAGTGGATTATGTCGATTGGCGCAAATATCAAAAGGCTCCGCCGCGAGCGGGAAATGACCCAGGAGCAGCTGGCAGAGTGCCTGGGCATCACGGCAAACGCTGTGTCGCAATGGGAATGCGACCGCACAGCCCCGGATATTTCCCAGCTCCCAACATTAGCAAGAGTGCTGCAGGTGAGTACAGACCGACTTCTGGGCATTGATTTTGGCCGGGACGAGCAAGAGATTTGTCGGATCCTTGAGGAATCCTTGGCATGCAATCGGGCGGGACAGTTTGCAAGATCGGTGGAAATTGCGCGAAACGGCTTGAAGCAATACCCGAGGTCCTATTTGCTGATGGCAAGACTTGCCGAGGGGCTGCTTGCCATGCAGGGCAGCGAGCAGGAAATGGAGAGGCTTTGCGATAAGATCCTCAAGGAATGCACAGAGAGCGGCCCTCGCGATCAGGCATACAGAATCAAGATTCTTTTGTATGGAAAACGCGGGAAATACCAAGAGATCATGGAAATAGTCAATGATCTGCCTCATATATGGGTGTCCCAGGAAGAGGTCCGCATGCGCTGGAATACCAATATCGATCGGGAACGTCATACGGAGCTTGTACGCTATGCCAAAATGTACGTGGGGAGTCTTACGACCTGCCTTGGAAAGATTGCAGACCTGCCATGCTATACTCCAAAGGAAAAGATCGGTATTCAAAGTCAGATCATCGATTTGATGAAGGTGATTTACCCGGAAGGGGACTACCTTTCCCAAGCGGCCATTCTTGCATCGGCGTATTATCAAGTTGCGTCGCTTTACGTTCAGCTTGGCGAATACGGTCAAGCCCTGGCTGCTCTTGACGAGATGTGCCGGTATTCCGTTTACTGTGACAGTCACGACGGGAAGTATACCTCTCCTGCATATCGAGGATGTCATGCGGAAAGTATGAATACAAAGGAGCGCTCGTATTGTCGGGAATTTGCGGCATTGCTTGGCAAGGATTCCGCTTTTGATGCTTTGCGGGAGAGCCCCGGGTATGCGGAAGTGATGGCAAGACTGATTGCATCGGGAGGAAAGGCGTCATGAAAAAAAATCGGTCGCTTCTCTTGCATTCTCTTGTCCTTTTCTGGAGTTATTTTCTCAGCTCCTTTTTGTGCCTGTTGGTGCTGCAAACCGTGATGCGGCTGTTTGTTGAAGCGGACAGTAAAGGAGAGTATTTTTGGAAAAGCGTTTGCATGTATGCGTTTATGCTGGGTACTTGCATGGTTTATCTGAAAGTCACGGCGTCGACCCACAAAACCCAATATCTTGCGTATATGAATGGAAGAGAATGGAGCTTCAAGGAGACTTTGGCCTATATTCTCAAAAATCCGGACTTTTGGTCGGCGAGTCTGGGCTTTGCCATCTGGCCCGTGATCCTGCCTAAGCTTTTCGGTGCCATTCATCGGTTTTATGTCAGCCCCGAGCTTTTGATAAGCTTTCCTCGGGCGATCTTGTCCGTTTTGACGGTTTCTTTGCCGATCTTGATCCTGTCCGCTGTGGCTTGGTTGCTTGTTTTGCGTTCATGGTGTAAAAACCGAATGCATCAGGAGAAAAGTTGATTAACGATAAACACGAACCGCCGAGAGCAAACGGGTTGCTCTCGGCGGTTGATTTTTTGATGTCTCTTATACACTTGTTGGTTTTTTTCTGTTTTTGATCGCCTTGATAATCTCGGGCAGATACACGATGACAAGGTACAACACGATAAAGGGCGTTGCCACGAACATGTACCAGTAGGGGTGCGGGATGAGATTGTACATCATTTGCAGCACGGGATTCGTGGGGTCGATCGAATACATGTAGTTGAGCTTGACCACGTTGCCAGCCCAGTCCACGATATTGTTTGCTATGGCATACTGGTTAAGCCAGACGTTGATCAGGTGCACGCAGGTGTAAATGCCTGCGGTCAGGGCAAGCGTGGTGGAAATGCAGAAAAGCTTCTTTTCAGTCAGTCCCAAGGCGAACATGAGGATCGGGATGCCAAGCTCTAAGGTGTGCGGGAAATAGTAGAAGAAAAAGGTCCAGGACCAAATCTCGTAATTTGCCTGCGCCTGGTTGAGCACCAGCGCGATCAGCGCGCCCACGCACCACAGCAGCAAAAGATTGTTGATCACCTTGCCCTTGGTCATGACCGCAAAGGGCAGAAGCATGGCCGTGATCGAGCACATATGGAAGGGCAGGTACTCAATGGGGGAGTTCCAAGTGACCAGGTTGAATATGATAGCCGAAATGCCCGCAAAGGACAGAATGAATAATACGGTGGTTTGCGTTTTTCGGGAACGGTTTTTCAGAATAAAATAAAGGCCTGTGATAATAGCGGCAGATAAAACCAGGGTGATAATATGTACGATGCCGTAAGAGCCCCAGAGCATGATGTCCTCCTGTGATGTCTTTTCGTGTCGTTCGGGGCATTATAACAAAGAAGAGGGGAAAAGTCAAGGGAAAAGAGGACGGATTGGGGATTCTTAATAATTCTTAATAATTGAGAAGAGGAGGTGGCTGCAAACGCAAGCACATTTGGCGGAAAAAATAATTTTGAAAAAATCGAAAAAAATTGAAAAAAGGTATTGACAAACCGAAAATGATTTGTTATAATATCAAAGTCGTCAACAGACGGCACAATGCTGGTATGGCTCAGTCGGTAGAGCACGTCATTGGTAATGACGAGGTCATCAGTTCGATTCTGATTACCAGCTCCACAAAAACAAAAGGCACTGCGATTGCAGTGCCTTTTGTTTTTGAATGAAGCGCGCCGATGGCGCATGAAGCGAGTTGCAAAGCAACTCGTGAAGCAGGGCGATGCCCTGTGAAGCGTGGCTTCGCCACACGGAAAAGTTTCAAGCGCTTCGCTTCGCACGAACGAAGTGAGTGCTTCATGGCGGCAAAGCCGCCGCTTCACGTCGACGAAGTCGATGCTTCATTGACAAACCTTCAATTTTGTGCTATACTCTTTTCAAGGTGGTGATGACATGAGCAATGATAAGCTTACCGAGCTTTCAATGGAGTTTGCAGTACAAATTGTCAATCTTGTCAAGCAGCTGAAAGAACAGCGCGAAAGTATTATATCAAATCAAATTGGCAGAAGCGGGACGTCTATCGGAGCAAATATTCGTGAAGCCAAATATGCACACGGATTTGCAGATTTTATATCAAAAATGCAAATTGCACTTAAGGAAGCAAATGAAACCGGCTATTGGCTGGAATTACTTTACAGAACCGGATATATTAGCACGGAGCAGTACGATCATCTTGAATCAAAATGCAAATCCCTTCGTGCGATGCTTGTTGCATCTATCAATACAGCAAAGAATCATTCCGATAAGAAAGTTTGAAGGAAAGGCAGAAATACCATGAGAACCAGAGGAGATCACGCAAAAGAACTTTTCATGCAGGGCTACACCTGCGCGCAGGCGGTGGTATTGGCATTCGAGGATGTTACGGGATTGGACCGCACCGTGGCGGCTAAGCTGTCAAGCGGCTTTGGCGGCGGTATGGGCAGACTGCGTGAGGTTTGCGGCGCTGTCAGCGGCATGTTCATGGTGTACGATCTGGTCTGCGGCTACTCTGAGCCCGGTGATATGGACAGCAAAAAGCGTGTGTATGCCGATATCCGTGAGCTTGCCGCGCGCTTTGGGGCACAGTCGGGCGGCTCGATTGTTTGTCGGGAGCTGCTGGCGGGCGTGCAGACCACCGCAGGCGGAGACCCCGAGCAGAGAACCCCCGAGTATTATGCCAAGCGTCCTTGTCCAAACTTGGTCGCCCTGGCAGCTGACGTGCTGGACGAGTTCTTGCGCGAAAAGCAGGTTATATAAATGGATCGCAAGCGAGTCCGCCTTGGCGGGCTCGCTTTTTTGTTTGGGATTTTTTCAAAATTTTTCAAAAAGGTGTGTAAGGTTTTGGATTTTTGCCGTCTTTGTAGATGAAGGCGGAAAAGCCTGCCAACAAAATGATTGAAGGAGGAAAGAACTATGAAAACACGCGTAAAATACGTAGCGTTGATGCTTGCCGCAATTCTGCTTTGCGTACCGCTGGCATCCTGCGATATGGCCGAGGACGTCAAGGAGGGCTTTGAAGAGAACCTTCCCTTTGCTGATCTGAGGCTGGAGGACACCTTTGAGGACGGTAAGCCCTACCACCTGTACTATATGTCCAACGGAGACGGCACCTGCGCAGTCAAGTATATGACCACCAACCCCGAGAACACCGAGGATTTTGTGATCGAGATCCCCAAGACCTCGCCCACGGGTGACACGGTTGTGGAGGTAGATCTGCAGCTGATCCGCTCAAGAAGCAGTTGGGATCCGAACGAGAGCTCCACGCAGCTGCTGCCCTTGGTGATCAGACCGCAGGATCTGGATACCCTTTGGACCAAAATGCAGGCAAACGGCCTGAAGGCGTTTGATCTTAACAAATTCAAGGCATATTATCTCATGATCTCGCTGACCGATATGGAAGAGCCCGCCCGCAGGGAGGCTGCAGACGCGTTTCCCATTGCAGAGCTTGGGGATATCTACGTGTTTGATATGAACGCATCCCTTGCGGAGCAGCAGAAGATTCAGAGCTATCTTGTCGAGTATGCCGCATGGACCGAGGAATCCTTGGCGGCGGCGTATCTGAACGTGCTGGAGCTGGTCAAGCTTAGTGAGTCGCTTGAGCAGGCCGAGGCATGCCTGTCCTTGATGCGCTATATGGGCACCGAGCACGCCGTGGGTATCAGCATTCCCGATACCGTAACCTCTGTGGGCTCTTCCATGTGGAGAGACTTGTACAATCTGCAAAGCGTGAGCGTGGATGAAAACAACGGTGTCATCCGCATGATCGACGGCTGCCTGATCAATACCGAGACCGGCACGCTGCTGCGCTGCCTGAGTGATGGCCGCATCCTCGATGGAGCAAGCATCACCACCATCGGCAGCTACGCATTCGTCGGCTGTGAGCTTGGCTCTGCTGAGCTGTATATCCCCGAGGGCGTGACCACGCTGGAGTCGTATTGCTTCTCAGGCGTGGCTTTGAAGGATTTGTCGTCCATTACTGTGCATTTGCCCGCAAGCCTGACGCTTTTCGAGGATCCCGATGCAGTTGACTATATTTACGAGGAACGCGTATATGACTATGCGGGAACGCTGCAGGAATGGAACGAGCGCGTCAAGTTCACCGGTGTGACCAAGGAGGATGCCTTTATTCTGCTGAAAACGGCAGATATGGATGCTCCCGAAATCTTCTATCTTCCCGTGAACGAATAATTGTATTCGAACAAACAAACAGCACCGCGATTGCGAGACTTCCCATAAGGAAGTCTCGCAATCGCGGTGCCGCTTTTACTCATAAAAATTTTGAAAAGTGTCGGACTTGGGGCGCAGATTCTCCGTCTATATTGGTGACAGGCTTTTCTTGACAATCGGGAGAATCCGTGTTAAAATATAGAAAAACAAAAAAGGAGAGACACTGATGAAAACGAAACTTGCTTTTTTAGCCCTTTTCCTGGTGCTTTGCTTGCTGTGCACGAGCTTTGTGGGCTGTGATGGCGACACCGCTCCAAGTGATGACACCGCACCAAGCAGCGACATTGCGCCCGGTGGCGATACGGCAGACGAAACCGAACAGACTTTGGTGGATCCTTTGCTTGACAGTCTGGAATTCCATGAATCCTTTGAGGATGGCAAGCCGTATCATCTGTATTTTGATTCCAACGGTGACGGCACCTGTACGTTGCGCGCCATCACCACAAATCCCGCAAGCTCCGAGCCCTTTGCGCTGGAGATTCCTGAAAGCTCTCCTGCCGGGGATACGGTAACTGCAATTGATCTTAACTGTGCAGCACACGGCTCGTATGATCTGACAGGTCGGGAGAATTTCCCCTTTGCGCTGACTCCCGCCACGTATGAGGCGTTGTATGCCAAGGCCCAAGAAAATGGGATGGACGATTTTTCTTTGATGAAATTTTCATCTTATTTCTTTGATCTCACCTTAGAGGGAAAGAGCGAGGAGAAAACGCAATCATTGCTTGCTCAGTATCCCATCCTGGCTTATTCGGATATATACGTGTTTGCCCCGTCCGGCGTATTGCAATCCGAGCTGGAGAAGATTTATGAAATGCTAAATACGTATTGCGGCTGGAATCAGGCGCAGTATGAGCAGAACAATGCAGAAATTTTATCCCTGGCCAAGCAGAGTGGAAGCGCAGAGCAGGCCGAGCTTTGCTTAGTCATGTGCCGCGTGTCTGCCTTGGATCTGGCTGAGCAGCTCTCTCTGCCCAAAACTGTGACCACGATAGGCTCGGATATGTGGCAGTCCCTTGACAAGCTGCAAAGTGTGACGGTGGATGAGAGCCATTCCACCTTCAAAATGATTGATGACTGCCTTGTGGATACTGCTACGGGAACGCTTTTACGTTGCCTTGGAGAAGGTCGCGTACCAAAGCAAGCGGGCATCAAGACCATTGGCAGCTATGCGTTTATGGGTTGCGAGCTGAAGCTCGGAGAGGGCGGTGTCAGAGAAGGCATCCACCTGAATATTCCCGAGGGTGTAACCACCTTGCAAAAGGACTGCTTTGACGGTATGATCATAGAGGATATGCAGGTGTTTACCATTCATCTGCCCTTGACTTTGGAAACCTTTGAATCCCCCGACGCGCTTGAGAATATTTACGTATATGCTTATGCGGGAACGATGCAGGAATGGGATGCGCGTGTTTCGTTTACGGACGTCAGCAAAAAGAACTGCTACATTTACGTCAGAATGTCGGATCAATCTTCATCCAAGCAATTCTTTATTCCCAAAAGTAAATAGTACACAAGCGGCACCGCGATTGCGGTGCCGCTCTTGTCTTTTACAGCAAAATATCCTTGAGTGCGCTATACAGCGCATCCAGGTCGGAGGGGGTGGTATCCATGCCGAAGCTCAGGCGTACCGCTCCCGTATCGGGTGTTTTCAGCGTGCCGTGTCCCAGCGCCGCGCAATGAAAGCCGGCGCGCACGCAGATGCCGCGCCGATCCAGCTCTGCACCAAGCGCGTCTGCAGGCATGCGATCATGCGAGCAGAGCAGCACGGGCCCGCGGCAATGCGGCGCATAGACGCGCATGCCTTCAAATCTGCTAAGCATGGCGCGAGCGCGATCGTAAAGGTGTCTGTCCTGCGCGGCAATCGTGCCAATACCGCGCGCATTGACCTCGCGGATGCCTGCAAGCAGCCCCGCGATGGCGGGCGTGGGCAGCGTACCGGCTTCGTACCGCTCGGGAGGCTGATCCGGCATGATTCCCGAAAGCGAGAGCACGCCGTTGCCGCCCTGTAAAAGCGGTGTCAGCTCTACGCCCTCGCCCAGGATCAACGCACCGCAGCCCTGCAGGCCGTAAAGCCCCTTGTGTCCGGGAATGCACAGCATATCGATCTGCATCTCCCCCACATTGATGGGCAAATGCCCCGCAGATTGCGCCGCATCCACGCAAAACAGCATGCCGTGCCGCTTGCAAAACGCACCCAGCGCCGAAAGCGGCATGACCGATGAGACGATATTGGACATGTGCGAGCAGACCAGCATGCGCGTATTCGGCCGTCTTTTGGCGGCCGCATCCGTGATGATGCGGGCCGTGCCCGCGCGCGGGTCGGATGCGGGGGAGAGGATGGTGTCAAATTCGATGACGCCACGCTCGCGCAGCGCATAAAGCGGGCGATAGACCGCATTGTGTTCCATGTCCGAGCAAAGCACGTGGTCGCCCTGCCGCAAGGCACCGTGCAGGGCAAGATTGATGGCGTGCGTAGCACCCGAGGTAAAGATCACGCGCTCGGGGGAAGCACCGAAGGTCTCGGCCAGGGCGCATCTGCAATCGTAAACCATCTGCGCTGCCGCGTCGGACAGCGCGTGCGAGCCGTGCCCCGGGTTGCCGCCCGCGCGCGTCAGACAATCAAACACGGCGCGGTGCACGGCTGCAGGCTTGGGCCAGGAGGTGGCTGCGTGATCCAGATAGATCGGCGCGCTCATGGAGTGCTCTCCACGTATTCGCGCACGGCAATACCGGCGCGATCCAGCACGTAAGTCACGTTGGGCTTTTGTGCTGCGGGAAATCTGATTCCGTAAATACAGCCGTAGGCCCTGGTGCTGTGCTTGACTGTCTGCGCACGGATGGCGGCAGCGGCAAGCGCGTCACGCGCGCGGGCTGCATGCGTGGCGGAGCCGATCAGCGCATCCGTAAACCCATACTCGGGCTGCGTATTTTGCTGCTTGAAAAGATCCGGTGTTTTCATATCGAGACCGCCTTTCGTGAAGGGAAGAGCCCTTCATTGTCAATATATGTCGGCGGCGGGGCTACGGTGAGATGAATTTTTGGATTGCCTTGCGGTCAGCACGGTGCAGGATAGCAAAAAGCAGGCGTTGACTGTGTGCGCAAGCAGCTCTGTCGTGCCTTGGGGGAGCAGCAGGGACGCGCTTGTGTGCTCGGGCGGCAGGAGAGGAAAGAGATAGCGGACGGCAAGCATGCAAAGTGCGGCAGCAAGCAAGCCCTGCGCGAGCTTTGCCAGCACGTAAGGGCCAAACCGAAATGCTCTGTCGCGGCAGACGGTCATGATCTGGCACATGACCGAAATGCCCGACCAACAGCAAAGCGCGGCACAAAGCGCGGTTGCCTTGGCGGTGTCCCCGATCTGCGCGGCGCGCGCAACACCGCCCGACATTTCCACCAAGCCGTAAAGCAAAGCCCCAAGAGGTGCGGGCAGGGAAAGGCGGGCGCAAACGCTTTCCATCGCGCCGAGGATGGCCGAGAAAAACAGCACGTAGGCGCACACAGCCAGCATGCTTTGCGCTGCTCCCGTCACGGCCTGTGTGAATACGTCCGCGCTAAGGCGCACGGGCTGCGGTGTCGGCTCTGCGGCTTGGCTTTTGTCCGGCATGAGCACGCGGGTCACAAGCGCTGTGATCAGTGCACATACCAGCGAGACCGCGTAAAGCAAAAGTCCCAGCCTGCGGCTGCCAAGCAGCGAGATGCCTACCGCGCTGATTATGTATGCCGAGCTTGGATTGTTGATAAAGGTTAATAGGCGGGTGCATTGCCGCGCGCTCAGCGCGCCCTTGTCGTACAGTGCCGCCATGGTGCGCGCTCCCGTGGGAAAGCCGCAAAGCATGCCCAACAGGATGGGGCAGGCGGCGGCCCCCGGAACGCCAAGCAGCTTATGTAGGGGCTTTGCGAAGATTTGTCCGAGTGCCGCCGCGCCGCCGCAGCCCACCAGCAGCTCGGAGACCACCATAAAGGGAAAGAGCGCGGGGATGACGGTCTGTCCGCAAAGCACCAAGCCATCTCTGAGTGCCGCGACCGCGCTGTCTGCGCAAAATAACAAAAGCAGAATGCATCCTGTGCCCAAAATCGAAAAGCCAAGCCTTCCCGCACTCATGGCAGGGAGGCGTTTTACGTTGTTCATACACCCTCCAAGGATTTCATATAATAAAGCGTATTACAATGAAAGCGTATTACAATATAGCGACGTTGGGGGAAAATATGCACAGACCAAAAAAAGGGGACAGGATAGGAGCGGCGGAATGGCTGGAGAAGAAATTCGATATCTCGCCCGATATCGTCAGCGGGATCCGCGTGGAGATCCGCGGGCAGGAGCGCCTTATTTTGGAGGGCTGCCGCAAAATTCTCAAATACGGTGAGAACGAAATGCTTTTGGATCTCGGCAAAACGCGCCTGTGTGTGCGCGGGCAGCGACTTTGGTGCACCTCGTTTGTCTCGGGCGCGCTCTCTGTGGGTGGCCGCATTTCCTCGGTCAGCTTTGAGGAGGAGGGCACATGAATCTTTCGTACGTTTTGCTTGGGTATGCCACGGTAGGGATCGCGCGAGCGCATGCCGAGGAGGTGCTCAATCTTTGCATGCGGCATGGGATCGCGTATCTGGACGGCGGCAGTGAACCGGAGTGCCTGCGCCTTTGCCTGCGCACGGGGCAGGCGCGTCGGCTTTGCGCGCTGATGCAGCAGAGTGATTTGCCGTATACCGTGATCAAGCGCGGGGGCGTGCCGCAGCTTGCGCGCCGCGCTTTGTCTCGCCCTGGGCTTTTGGCGGGGGCCTTGTGCGCGCTTTGCCTGGTGGCGGCATCCGAGTGCTTTGTGTTTGATATCCGTGTGGTGGGCAACGAGACGCTGACCGATTCGGCCGTCAAGCAGATGCTTGCAGAGCAGGGCTTTGGCCCGGGCACTTATATTCCGTCGGTGGATACCGACAAGCTGGAAAATCGCGTCATGCTCGCCTCGGATAAGATCGCGTGGCTGTCGGTCAACATCCGCGGCAACGTGGCAAACGTGGAGCTGATCGAGCAAAGGCTGCCCGACTCGCGTCCCGTGCTGCGCCCTGCGCACGTGGTTGCCGAGCGCAGCGGGGAGATCGTGGCAGTCGAGCTTTACCGAGGCAACGTGCTGGTATCGGCCGGGGAACAGGTCAAAAAAGGGGAGATTCTGATCGCGGGCGTGTACGACAGCCAGGCCACGGGCTTCCGCTTTACAAGAGCGTCGGGCAAGGTGTTTGCACGGACGGTGCGCGAGTTTACGGTCAAAATCCCCTACACCTATGAGAAAAAAGAGTACACGGGTGAGATTCTGGAGAAAAAATCGATAAATTTCTTCTCTTTTTCCATAAAAGTTTTCCAAAGTACTGGAAATTGGGGGGCGGTTTGTGATAAAATAGATATAGTGGATAACTATAGCCCTTGGGCGGGGGTGGAGCTGCCGCTGTATTTGCATACCGAGCGGTATTTGCCCTACACTTACGTCACGGCCCAGCGTGATGCCAAAGAGGCACTTGCGCTGGCGCACAGGGAGCTGTCCGATCAGATTGCCGCCGCACTTTCGGATGGGGAGCTGCTTGACAAGCGCATCCGCACCGAGATCGGGGAGGACGGCGTGACGCTGTATGCCACCGTGACCTGTATTACCGACATTGCCGTGGTGCAGGATTTTGAGATCGATTTGAAAAACCCAAAGTAAAAGGATTGAAGTATGGAACAGAGAATTATCAAGGTCGCCTCTTCTGAGGATACCGCCACCATTTTCGGCAGCTACGATACCAACGTGCGTGCCGTAGAGCAGACCTTTGGCGTGCAGGTGCGCAATCGCGCTACCGATGACGGAGGAGACAGCATCATCATTGCGGGTGAGGATCGCAAGCAGGTCAACAAGGGTGCTGCCGTGATCGAATATCTGGCAAGCATGATCAAATACAGCCAGCTCTCCGAGCAGAGCGTGCGATACGTCATTGACATGGTGGACAGCGGTAAGGGGCGCGAGCTTGCGGAACTTGGCGACGATTGCATTTGTGTGACCACCAAGGGCAAGCCCATCAAGGCTAAGACGGTGGGACAGAAGCAGTACGTGGACGCCATTCGCAAAAATACCATCATTTTGGGCGTTGGCCCTGCGGGCACGGGTAAGACCTTCTTAGCTGTTGCCATGGCTGTCAAGGCGCTGCGTGACAGACAGGTCTCGCGCATCATTCTGACCCGCCCTGCCATTGAGGCGGGCGAGAAGCTGGGCTTTTTGCCGGGCGATTTGCAAAGCAAGATCGATCCCTACCTGCGTCCGCTGTACGACGCACTCTTTGAAATGCTGGGGCCCGAGAATTATCAGAGACAGGTAGAGAAGGGCATCATTGAGGTTGCGCCCTTGGCTTATATGCGCGGACGCACCCTGGATGATTCGTTCATTATTCTGGACGAAGCGCAGAATGCAACGCCCGAGCAGATGAAGATGTTCTTGACCCGACTCGGATTCCGCTCCAAGATGGTGGTCACGGGTGACCTGACCCAGACCGACCTGCCCTCGGGACAAAAATCGGGACTTGCAGAGGTGGTCAGAATACTGGACGGCATTGAGGACATTGCGCTGCACCGCTTTACCGAAAAGGACGTGGTGCGCCACAGACTTGTGCAAAAGATCATTCTCGCATACGAGAAATACGACAGAGAAAAGCACGAGACCCGCGAAAGACAAAAGAAATATCATCACAGCAAAAGAGAGGAACGTGACAAATGAGACGTAAAATGCTTTTGAAGATCTATTTTGAAAACGAGCAGGAAATCCTGCCCATTACGTATAAGCTCAAGATCCTGCTTCGCCGCGCGATCGAGGCGACCTTGGACTACGAGCAGTTTTGCAATGGCTGCGAGGTCTCGCTGACCTTTACCGATAACGCGGGCATCCGCGAGCTCAATAGCAAGTTCAGACAGATCGACCGTGAGACCGACGTGCTCTCCTTCCCGCTTTTTGATTACGAGGGCGAGGCGGACGAGCCTGTTTTGGACGAGATCCGCAATAACCTTGGTGATATCGTCATTTCCCTTGAAAAGGCGCAGGCGCAGGCCGAGGAGTACGGCCATTCCTATGAGCGCGAGGTTGCGTTCCTTTGCGTGCATTCCATGCTGCATCTGCTGGGCTACGACCATGAGCGCAGCGAGGCGGACGACCTTGACATGAGAAACAGACAATCCGAGATCATGAAGCTGCTTGGATTGGAGGTACATAACGCATGATGGACTCTCAAGAGCCTGAAAAAAGAGAAAATCCCTATAAAAAGCAAAACCCGTACAAAAAGCAAAAGGTGAAAAGGGAAGAGCTGCCTCCCGAGGAGCAGACCGCGGGCAAGACTGAGAATTTCTTGACGGCTAACGTCAAGCTGATCACGTTTTTGACGTTCTTGGTCGTATTCTTGGTATTCCTTGGCCCTGTGAGCATCTGGCAGATCTCGGAGTGGGTGCAGGCGGCCGAGCAGGAGAAGCTGGAGGAGAGCGCGATCCCCATGGATGCGCTGCTGATGATTGCAGATAAGGGCGGCGAGGCGGACTGGCGGGATTTCCGTTCATTTGGCAAAAGCGAAACGGTCTCGGAGGCGGACGGCTTTGTCACCTGGCGTCTGGAGGTCAGGGACGAGGCGTTTGCCGTGGTGGTCGGAGGGCCGACAAAATCGCAGAGCCCGCAGTATATCAAGGTGTATTGCCTGAAAACAGGCGAGAGTGCCGACCTTTATAAGGATGATATCGCCGCATTTGTCGAGGCGCATCGAAATATTGAAAATTAAAAGGATCAGATTATGAGAAAAACAGGATTTATCGCAATCGTGGGCAGACCCAACGTGGGCAAGTCCACGCTGCTCAATGCAATACTTGGCGAAAAGGTGGCCATCGTGTCCTCCAAGCCGCAGACCACGCGTAACCGCATCACGGGTATTCACACCGTGGGGCAGGATCAGTACGTCTTTATCGATACCCCCGGTATCCACCGCCCGCAGAATCAGCTGGGCGACTATATGGTCAAGGAGGCCAACAACACCATGTACGAGGCGGATGCCGTGATCATGGTGGCAGACACGGGTAAGGAGATCACCCGCGTGGAGGAGGATATCATCGCATATCTCAAAAAGAGCGGCGTGCCCTGCGTGCTGGCACTCAATAAGATCGATATGTATAACCGCGAGATCATTGCCAAGACCATCGCAGCCTATGCGGACAAGCATGCCTTTTCCGCCGTTGTGCCGATCTGCGCCAAGAACGGCAAGGGTGTCAAAGAGGTATTGGACGAGTGTAAGCCCTTCCTGACCGAGTCGCCGTGGTATTTCCCCGAGGATATTGCCACCGACCAGCCCGAAAGACAGGTTGCTGCCGAGCTGATCCGCGAAAAGCTGTTGCGCACGCTTAATAAGGAGGTGCCGCACGGAATCGCTGTCGTGATCGACAAGTTTGAGGATCAGCGCACCTTGGTCAGCATCTATGCGACCATTTATTGCGAAAAGGCCTCGCATAAGGGCATTATCATTGGCAAGAACGGTGAGGAGCTCAAGAGAGTCAGCACCTACGCAAGAGAGGATCTTGAGGCGCTGCTTGGCACCAAGGTCTATCTCAATCTTTGGGTCAAGGTCAAGGAAAACTGGCGTGAGAGCGCAGCCGCCGTTTCCAATTTCGGGTATAAGCCGGAATAAGTATTGAAGGTTTTGATCAAACTTTTCCAAAAGTTTGCGCAGGTGGAGGGCGCGAAGCCCTCCTCGCCTCCGCAGAGGCGAAATGTCTTTCTTGCCGTTTTTTGGTTCTTTTTTTGCGGCTACTCCGTCAAAAAAGAACGGAGAAAATTATCTCAGCGTAATCAATAACACTATTTTTTAAGTAAGAGCTGAGAACTCTGTTGCACGAGCAAAAATAATGAAAGGAGAGCACCAATATGCAAATGAGCACCGACGGACTTGTCACGCGCGTGCAGAACACGGGCGACCACGACAAGCTTTTGCAGATCCTGACCGCAGAGCACGGCAGAATTTCGGTTATGGTCAAGGGCGGAAAATCGCTCAAAAACCCTGCTATGGCGTGCTCTCAGCTTTTTACGTACGGCAATTTTGAGCTGTACCGCAAGGGCGACTTCTACTGGCTGCGGCAGGGAAGCGTGCTCAACGCCTTTTACGAGCTTTCCGCAGACATTGTGCGCATGAGCCTTGGCGTCTATCTTTGCGACGTGGCCAACGAGCTATCTGACCGCGACGAGCCCGCCCCCGAGCTTTTGCGTATGCTGCTCAATTCGCTTTATCTGATCGGGCGCGAAAAAAAGCCGCAGGCCTTGGTCAAGGGCGTGTTTGAGCTGCGTACCGCCGCCATTTCGGGATATTTGCCCGAGCTGGACGCTTGCTGCCGCTGCGGCAGCATCGACGAGCGGCTCAATTATCTTGACGTCATGAACGGCCGCCTGCTTTGCGCCGATTGCCTGTCGAGACAGTCCAAGCTGATCCGCACGCCCATGGTGGGCGCGGATGCGGACGGTGACCGCGAAAAGAGCGTGCTTTGCGCCATGACTCCCGCGGTCACGGCAGCTGTGCGCTACGTGCTGCACGCATCCCCCGATCGCGTTTTCTCGTTTGAATTATCCGACCCGGAGGACGTGGTCGAGTTCTCCCGCACCGCGCAGACCTATCTGCTCAACCATCTGGGGCGTGGCTTTGATTCGCTGGAGTTTTACGAATCGGTCAAGCCGAAGGGAGGCAGCCATGGATAAAAACCGAATTTCCTGGATGCTGGACGGCGTGGATAAGTATCCCTTCCATATGCCGGGGCACAAGCGAAACGTAGGGCTTGTCGGGCGTGATTTTCCGTATGATCGCGATATTACCGAGATCTCGGGCAGCGACAATCTGCACGACATGAGCGGTGTGATCAAGGAGGAGTGCGACCGCGCCGCCGCGCTTTGGGGCGCGAAACGAGCGCATATTCTGGTAAACGGCTCGACCTCGGGCATTTTGGCTGCGATTCGCGCCTATGCGGGGCATGATTGCTCTGTGGTCGTGGCGCGTAACTGCCATAAATCCGTCTATCACGGCATCGAGCTTTGCCGCTTGAAGCCGACTTATATTTACCCCAAAACCGACCCCGCAAGCGGGATCTGCGCAAGCATTTCACCCGCCGAGGTGGATCGCGCGCTGGCCGATGCGCCCGACGCGAGGCTGGTCGTGCTGACAAGCCCCACCTACGAGGGCGTCATCAGCGATATTGCGGGCATTGCCCGCGTCGTGCATGCGCGCGGTGCGCTTTTACTTGTGGATGCCGCACACGGCGCACACCTGGGACTTGGCGGTTTTGCCGCGCATCCGGTTACGCTTGGCGCGGACGTTGTCATCTGCTCCTTGCACAAGACCCTGCCCGCACCCACGCAGACTGCGGTTGCTCTGATCGGCAAGAGCTGCCCCAATCCTGCGGCCATGGCCGCACAGCTGGCGGTGTTCCAGACCTCCAGCCCTTCGTACGTTCTTATGGAGGAATCCGCGCGCTGCATTCACCTTTTGCAAAGAGAAGGGGAGAAGCTCATGCGCGCATGGCTGCAAAGGCTGACGGCTTTCGAAGCAGACTCTGCCTCGTTGCAGCATTTGCAGCTTCTGTTCAGAGGCGATTTGCCCGATGGCGTGTTTGCATACGATCCCGGCAAGCTGGTGATTAGTACGCGCGGCGCAAATCTGAGCGGGCATGAGCTTGCCGATGTGCTGCGTCATGAATACAAAATTGAAATTGAAATGGCGGCGAGCGATTACATCATTGCCATGACCTCGCCGGCTGACACGGATGAGGGCTTTGCGCTTCTTGCCCGTGCGCTTTGCGAGATCGATGTTCGTATAGAGGCTGATTCGTCTGCGTACCCTGTACATCTGCCGCAGCTGCATACGGTTTACGCCCCCTGGCAGGTGGCGGATCTGCCGCAGATTTGCTTGCCCGCTTCCGAGGCGGACGGCTTTGTTTCTGCCGAGTACGTATGGGCGTATCCCCCCGGCATTCCGCTGGTCGTGCCGGGAGAGATGATCACGGATCAGATGCTTGCCGCGTTTGCTGCAATGCAATCGCGCGGCACCGAGCTGCATAGCACAAATGGGCAAAAGCCCGAGCAAATGCCCGACGCCTTGCGCGTTGTAACCGAGGAATCAATATGAAAAACAAACTGCATTTCCACTATGATTTTGAGCCCCGCGCCATTCTGAAAGCTCCGAATGCCGCACAGCGCATTGCGTGGATGAAGCAGGCAGGCGTAGAAACGGTGTGGCTGGATGCCTACGCATACGGCACGCATCTTGCCACCGAGCAGGAGCTGATGGATGCCAAAAAGCTGTTGGAGCAGCACGGCTTCCGGGTGCAGGTGCTGACCGTGCCCGTGGGACACGGCGGGGGTGCGCTGCTTGGTGACGGGGGAGACCCCGGCATCCCGCCTGCGTGGCAAAGCCGCATCAACGCTGCGGGGCAGCCTGTGGCGTTTGCAAGCTGTATGCGCGGTGAGAGAATGCTGGATGACAGCCGTGCCGTCGCGCAAAGGTACTGCGAGCTGGGCTTTACCGAGATCTTTTTTGACGACGATCTGCGCGCAGGACCTTGGGGGCCTGCGCTGCAGGGATGCTGCTGTCCTGCCTGTATGCGGGCGTTTGGTCAGAAATATCCGCAATACGCGCATCTGTCTGCACCCGAGATCTTCGCCGCGGCGACCGAGGGAGACGACCTTTGGAACGCCTGGAGCGACGTGCAATGCGACGCGGTGCAAAGCTTTTTGGAGCAGACCGTGCCCGACGGCATGACACCCGGTGTGATGATCATGCACAACGGTGACCGCAGACACGGAGTTGATATCGACCGTATCAAGAAGCGCTATCCGAACGCGCTGTTCCGCGTGGGCGAAGGGCACTTTGAGGATGCAAGCTTTACGCATCCGCTTGCAGGGGATGCAATTGCGCATTCGATCCGCGCGCACCTTTGCGCGATCGGCAGCACCGAAAATGCATTCAGCGAATCCACCGTCTATCCCGAAAATGCGCTTTCCCCCGAGCATCTGGTGCAAAAGCTGCGCCTGGAGATCTCCTTGGGCTTGCGCAATCTGTTTTTGATGAGCGGCTTGTTCTTTTTGGATGAGCCATACTGGCAGGCAATCGCCGATGCGCGCCCCGAGCTGGATGCTCTGGCCGAGTGCGAGCCGGTCGAACTTCCAGGTACACCAAACGATTTTATCTGGCAACTGTAAACTTGATTGGAGGACCGATATGAAACCGATCCGAAACAAAATCAGCCTTTTATGCGCGCTGTTGGCGATCTGCCTTCTGCTTGGCGCGTGCTCGGGCCG
This sequence comes from Clostridia bacterium, assembly GCA_017503325.1. Taxonomy (GTDB): domain Bacteria; phylum Bacillota; class Clostridia; order Oscillospirales; family CAG-272; genus SVQP01. The sequence goes on from JAFVTI010000025.1 coordinate 23,171, forward strand.
GACGCTGCCCGAGCAGAGCTCCGGGCAGGAAACCGATGCGCCCGTTGAGACCGAGATCGAAACCGAGATCGTGCTGCCCGACGAAAGGTACCCGACGGCCGACGATCTGGACGCCTCTGCCGACTTTTCCAAGCTGATCATTTCGTCCGTGTATGCGGGCGGCACGTCCAAGAGTGCACCCGTGGCGCACAGCTACGTTTGTTTTTATAACACGGGCAAGGAGGCAATTTCGCTCGAAGGCCTTGCCGTGCACGTCTGCGGAGGCGATTACGTGTGGCGCGAATATGCGCTGCCCTTTGGCGCAAGCATTCCCGCGGGCGGCTATTATCTGCTGACGGGTCATGAAACCGGCACAAAGAGCACACCCGTGCTTGAAACCGCACAGTACGATGCGCAACGCCCCGATATGCTGCTGGTCGGCAACGATATGCGACTTGTCATTGCACCCGTGGGCACACAGCTCAAGAACAATGCGCCCATGGCAGGGCAGAGCGGCGTGGTGGATTATCTTTCCGTGCACGTGCTGGATGCCTCCGACGCGCGGCACTACGTGGGCGGTGCCTCCAAGGACGAGCTGATCCGCCGCGACGCAGACTCTCCCTACGCGCCCTTTGATACTGTCAATCTGACCCGCGCGTCCTTTACACTGCTTGGGCAGATCCGTCCGCAAACGAGCGCGGGCGACGTCAACGTGGCCGTGCATTCCGTAGCCAACGAGGTCGTGTTTTCGCACACGAGCGGCTTTTACGATGAGGAATTTTCGCTGGAAATGACCGCTCCCAAGGGCTATACCGTCTACTACACGATTAACGGTGCAGACCCTCGCACGGTTTTGGCGCAAAAATACGAGCAGCCCGTTCCCATGACCGATACGAGCGCACTGACCTGGGGTGAGCTGACGCAGAATGCGATCCTTGCCATGGGCAATACCTATTCGCCAAACGTGCTCTCGCAGATGGGCGCATGGACGGTGCGCGCATACGCCACCAACGGCAAGGATTCCACCCCCGTGACCACGCAGACCTACTTTGTGGGCAAGGACATCCGCGCGGACGAGCTGGACGTTTTCTGCCTTGCCGTGCAGCCCGAGGACTTTATCAGCACCGATCCCGACGGCAAGAATATTTACATGAATTTCTCGGAGGGGCACGAGCGTATCGTGGCCTACCTGGAGTACATGACCGACGACCGCTGCGAGTTTTCCTCCTGGGTGGAGATCGCGCTCAACGGCAAGGGCTCCTTGGGCATGACCGAAAAATCCTTCCGTATTCTGTTCCGCGAGAACGCAAACCCAGACGTTTCCGAGAACCTCAACGCATTTAACTATAACATTTTCGGCGAGTATGCCACCGAGACTGCCTCGGGCGACGACACCGTGTATTACCGCAGACTGCTGTTGCGTAACGGCGGCGGTGACAACTCGGGCTGTACCATCTCGCGCTCTCATATCGGTGACGCGTACATTGCGCGTCTTGACTCGCTCCTGCATGCCGAAACCATGGCGTATAAGCCCGTATTCGTGTTTATCAACGGCGAATTCTGGGGCATTTACAACGCGCGCGAGCGCTTTGACGAAAAGTACTTCGAGACCGTGTACGGCGTGCCCGAAGAGGATCTTGCCGTGCTGGAATGTCCGTACCCTCTGACCGCGGGCTGGAACGTGGACTACGAGCACACCCACGGCACCGAGGCAGACGCGAATGATTTCAATAATCTGGTCAGCTACGCGCAAAGCAACGATCTCTCCGATCCCGTGCATTACAAGTACGTGTGCGACCGCGTGGATACCGACAATCTGATTGACTATTTCTGCGCGCAGATCTACCTTTGCTGCAGCGACTGGCCCAGCAATAACGTCAAGGTATGGCGCAACAGCAATCCCGATAGCATTTCGGGGCAGGATACCAAGTGGCGATTCTGCGTGGTGGATACCGACCACGGCGTGGGATTGAATTCGGATATCAACACCGACCTGTTCGGATCGATCAGCAACGTGTCCGTTATTGGCCGACTGATCAACGGTCTGATGGGCAACCCCGAGTTCCGCGAACGCTTTTTGATGCGCTTTATCTGGCTGACCGAGGTGTATTACGCACCCGAGGCGGTCTCGCCCGTGCTGGAGGAGATCGTGGACACGGTCGCGCCCGTTATGCAGATGCAGCTGGATCGCTGGAAGTGCACTGACGGCACGGCAACTCCGTACGACGGCGGCCGCCCGTCCTGGATGTACTACATCAACGTCATCCGCGACTTTAACCAAAACCGCCCCGCCGCCGCAAAGCAGCAGCTGATGGCACGCTTTGGCGTTTCCGAGGCGGAGTATCAAAGATTGCTGGAGCAGGGAATTGCCGAATGGGGAGAGACAAGCCCGCTGGTAAAATAACAAATGTCCCGTGGATCGCACAAGCGATCCACGGGATTCTTTGATGGTATGCGATTTCGTGTAATAAAAGTCTCGGATGACTCTCTGTCGCATAAAGATCTTTTCATTAGTATCCCCCGAGTGTTATCCTGAACGACACTTCCACCCCAGCGTGTCATCCTGCAGGGGACGGCGCCCTCGACGTCCCGCAGCTTGGTTTCGTCCCCCTGTTACGCGCGCGAATCAGCAGGGAACAGCATCAGCTTGTCCGCTTCGCCCCGCCGCCGAAGCGGCGGGGCTGAGATGAAACAAAGAACCGTCATTTGTTGCCTTACTTATACTGAACCTTCCAACCGCTATCTATTTTTTCATAATGCACAGCCTTAAATTCACTTAAAAGGGATTTCATCGTGTGAAAATCAATTAGATTTACGAAAACATATTTATCAATCTTAAGTGTCATATTATCTATGATATTTAGGCAATTATTCTCAGATATTCGTATCACGATTTGGGTTTTCGGGTTATAAGAAAGTGCAATATTATGCGTGGAATCTATTTGATTATGAGAAAGAACCATATATATTGGCTGTGTATCATGACCATAATTGAAAGAGTTTGTAAAGGCAATATGTTTCACATCTTCCCAACATAATGTGCAATAGTCTTTATGAAACATTTTGGTTTGTAGGTGAGTTTCACTTATAATTGCATACATAAAACCTTTTTTTGAGAAAAATGCCAGCAAAATACAGATGATAGATAGCATGCACCAAGAACCAAACAATGCTGCCAAACCGATGAACTCAATCCGATACATAATGGCAAATACAAAAAGAGATATCAATGAGATGAGCAAAATTACACCCATAATGACACTGTTGATAACAAAGGCGGGAGAAACATATAC
>JAFVTI010000026.1 GCA_017503325.1 Clostridia bacterium
GAGAAAATGAGCGCATGACTGCTTCTTGAGAGGTAGCCATGTGCTCAAACAAATAAATATGTAGTTGCAGCAGGTGCTGGCGATCAATGATCGCCCCTACAAGTGTTTTTGTTTTGGGTTTTATATCGTAAACCCCTTACAGAATTCCCTGTAGGGGCGAGAATTTCGGCAAAGCCGAAATATGTGATCGCCAGCGCCTGCGGCAACTACATACATACAAACAAATAAGGACTGCATCCTTGTGATACAGTCCTTGTTTTGTGCGGATTTTACCGCTATTTTCGCCCCATCGGGCTGCTTTTTTTATGCTTACGTTTCCGCCGTCTCGCGCGTCAGCTTTTTGACCCATTTATAGCGGTTGGCCTTGATGGCGGCGGCTGCGCACTTAAAGATCTGGTCGCTGTTCAGGCAGAGCAGCACGATGGTGGGATCCCAATGAAATACGAACGCGCCAAGGAAGGAGAGGGGAAGCACAATGCCCCAGATGCTGACGAGGTCGTTGATAAACACAAACTTGGAGTCTCCGCCGCCGCGGACAATGCCGATGTTGACAGGCATCTGGTACGCCGTGCCCATGCCCGTGACGCAAAGTACAAGCAAAAAGTTCTTTGCCATGGCATAGGTCTCGGGAGTCAGGTCATAAAATTCCAGGATAAACGAGCGGATGATGAAAAGCGTTACGCCTGTGAGTAGGCTGATGCACAAAAAGATGATCTGGAAGGTGCGCACGTATTCCTTGAGCTTTTTGAGGTCTCCCGAGCCAACCGTTTTGCCGATGATGATGGCGGTCGCGGACGCCGCGCCCACCGCCATGACCTTGAGCATCTGAAACAGCGTGCTTGCGATCGAGTTTGCGGCGATTGCGCTGTCCGAGAGGTTGCCGAGAATGACGTTTTGGAGCGCGACCGAGCTGCCGAAAATGAACGAGACCATGACGAAATACAAGCAATGCTTGAAATAATCGCGCATGAGCGAGAAGTCGGTCTTGATCAGGTCGTCCTTGCGCACGCAAAGTCGCTTATCGATGAACATATAGTAGGCGAGAATGATGCAAAGCTCTAATGCACGCGCGATCAGCGTACCGATGGCCGCACCGCGCACGCCAAGCTCCGGCGCGCCGAGGTTGCCCGAGATCAGCATATAGTTGATCGAGCAGTTGGTGACCAACGCGATGGCCGATACCACGGTCGAGATGCGCACGATCTCCACGGTTCTGAGCAGCGAGAGCAGCGTGGAGCTGACCGCGAAGAACAGGTAGGTCCAGCGCACGATGGCAAGGTACTGCACGCCCTGTTCCACGATCGCCTCGGTTTCCGAGAAAAGCCCCACGATCTGATAGGGGAACAGGCTTGTCAGCACAAACAGTAAAACGCCAAGGAATGCGCCCGCCAGCAAAGCGGCCTTGCCAAGCTGCTTGATGGGAGCGGTGCGTCCTTGCCCCCAGTACTGGCTGCCCATGGTGACCAGCGCGTCGCCGATGCCGATGGTCAGCTGCTGGTAGAGAAATTGCAATGAATTGACGGCTGCCACGCCCGCAAGCGCGGTCTCGCTGTAGCTGCCGATCATTAAATTGTCCGCGAGGTTGACGCTGAGTACGATCGCGTTCTGCAGCACGATCATGAAAAACAGCCTCCAAAACGTGCGGTAAAAGCCTTTATCCTTTGTCAGAAGCATAGCTGTCTCCTGTTCTGAGATGATCAAATATCGACATCATTGTATCACATCCGACGGGATTTGTAAAGATGAAAACAGAGGCCGACGCATACTTTTTCTTGACAAGGGCAAGGAATTTCTGTATAATGATTATATCCATACCTCACAGGAGGCATATATGAAAAGACTGAGTGCATTATTTCTTTCCGTTTTGCTTTTTCTGTGCCTTTGCGTGCCCGTAGGCGCGGAGCAGGAGCAGAAAAGCGAGGACGTCGTCATTCTTTATACCAACGACGTACATACCTATATTGACGGCCCTTTGAGTTACGATGTGCTGGCAGCCATCAAGGCAGAGCTGCAGACCAAGTACGCGCACGTGCTGCTTGCTGATGCGGGAGACCATATCCAGGGCACTGCCTACGGCTCCATGGACAGCGGCAAGAGTATCATTGCTTTGATGAATGCCGCAGGCTATGACGTGGCCACGCTTGGCAACCATGAGTTTGACTATGGCATGGCAGGCTGCAAGAACGTGATCGAGTGGGCGGAATATCCTTACGTGTCGGCCAATTTCTATCACGAAGCCGACGGCGTCAAGGGCGAGACTGTGTTGCCCGCTTACGTGACCTTTGATTGCGGCGAGCGAAAGATCGCCATTGTGGGTATTACCACGCCCGAGACCTTCAGCAAGTCCACGCCCGCGTATTTTCAAGACGAAAACGGCGAGTTTATCTACGGCATCTCGGCAGGGGATGACGGCGGCGAGATGAGAGCCGACGTGCAAAAGGCGATCGATGCGGCAAAGGCAGAAGGCGCGACAGACGTGATCGCCCTTGGACACCTGGGCATTGACGGCTCGTCCGGAAACTGGACCAGTACGGTTACCATTGCGGGGCTTAGCGGCCTGGACGCTTTTATCGACGGCCATTCGCACCATACAATCAAGGGTGAGATGGTCAAGGACAAGGACGGCAATTCGGTCGTGCTGACACAGACGGGGGAGTATTTCGGTCGTATCGGCATGATGGTTATTGACGCCGAGAGCGGCGAGATTACCACCGATTTTATTGAGGTTGAGGAGATTTTGGCCGAGGACGGCGAGACTGTGACGGGATATGCGCTGAAGTCCGAGCTGTACCGGGGGACGGAGCTGATCTCGGATGCGGCTGTGGCAGAGATCAAACATACATGGCTTGGCGAGATTGACGCAAAGCTTGGCGAAAAGATCGGATCGACCGAGATCGTATTTGATAATTACGATGCAGACGGAAATCGCCTTGTGCGCGTACAGGAAACCAATTCGGGCGACTTTGCGGCAGACGCGCTGTATTACCTGTTCGATCACATGGGGCTTGACGTGGACGTGGCCATTATGAACGGCGGCGGTGTGCGCAACAAGGCCATGACGGGTGATATTACCTACAAGCTCTGCAAGGATATGCATACCTTTGGTAACGTAGCCTGCCTGCAGACCGTGAGCGGTCAGCAGCTGCTGGATGCGCTTGAATGGGGTGCCCGACTGGTAGGCGAGGGAGAAAGCGGTGGATTTTTGCACGTTGCAGGGATTACCTATAAGCTTGACCCCACCGTGCCCAATACCACCAAGTCGGATGAATTCGGTACCTGGACGGGTGCGCCCGAGGCTTACCGCGTTTACGACGTGATGATCTACAACAAAGAAACGGGTGCATACGAGGCACTGGATCTGTCTGCATCCTACAATCTTGCAGGCTACAATTATACCTTGCGCGATCTGGGTGACGGATACGCTATGTTTGACGGTGCTGTCAACGTGCTGGATTACGTCATGGAGGACTACATGGTGCTGGCAAACTACGTGCGCGGCTTTGAGGGCGGCATCGTAGGGGCAACCAATTCGCCGCTTGGCGCAAAGTATCCCGGTATGCTGATTGATTATGCCCCCGTGAGCGGATCGGGCAGAATTGAGATCGGTCAAAAGCAGGAGGAGCAGAGCTCTGAACAGACGACTGAGCAGACGACCGAGCCCGGAAGCGAAGTGACTACCGAGCAGGGAGGCGAAGTGACTACCGAATCGGGAACGCAAGCCCCCGAGCAGGAGACCGAGCCCGAGAAAAATCCCAACGCACCCGTTGATACCGCAGTGGCGGTCATTATGATCGGCGCGGCGGTTGCCATCGGCGCAGCAGTTGCATATTTTGCAAGAAGGAAAAAAGAGTGATTCATAAATAAAAAGCAGCCCGATAGGGCTGCAAAATTAGCGGTGAAATACGCGCAAAACAAGGACTGTATCACACGGATGCAGTCCTTAATTGTTTGTATTAAATAGTTGTGGCAGGCGCTGGCGAACGCAGTTCGCCCCTACGAGTGTTTTTGTTTTGGGTTTCGTTATCGTAAACCCTCTATATGAATTTCCGTAGGGGCGAACTGCGTTCGCCAGCACCTGCAGCAACTCTATATTTTTTGTTTGAAAACAGGGCTGCCTCAAATGAAGCAGCCCATTTTTTATTCTCATC
>JAFVTI010000027.1 GCA_017503325.1 Clostridia bacterium
ATATTTCGTCGAAGAATTTGCCTTCGCGACGGTATTTAACCTCGATTTCCTCTGCCAGCGCAATTCCTTCTTTTCTTCTTTCTGCACTCATGTCCTTGAGCAACGAAAGCTCCAACTGGGAGAGAGGTTCTTCCTTCAGAACTTTAATCTGCCTACACGCCTTTTCACTGATTGCAACGTATTGCTTGCCAAGGTCAAGGGCGGAGAGGCAGTTGATAAGAGCTACATCGGTAAGAGTTCTGTTAAAGAAACGAGAAAGCTCGGTATACATACGGTCGTTGGCAATGTAGCCGATGATCACATCGTAGCCGTCAGCCATGTGTGCGTACTTCTCGTAGATAGGAGTACCCTTAGCACTTTCCATTTCCTTGCGATAGTAGGCAATAAGCATAGCCCAATCCATGCTGATTTCAACGGTCAATACCTTCAGCCCAGTCATATCAAGCTCAACCGTATAGAACTTAGGTTTGTCCTCGTTGCAAACAAGAGTTAACGGTTGAAGCGTATTTGTTCCCATGTAGAAGCCGCTACCGAAGTCACACTCGTCACGGCTGATAGGTGCAATATCTCCAATGATACCTTTCTTCGATCCGTGATATAGTACGAGCTTATTATCAGTATCTCCGTATGCTTTTGTGTCTATAATGAGCTGTGCAACATCAATGGCATGCTCTCTACAAAAGTTGTATAATTGTGTCTGCGCCATGCGGTTTGGCAGAGTTTTACCATTCTCCCAACGGTTGATAGAAAGCGGCGTCGTGCCAAGTGTCGACGCAAATTGTTCTTGATTCATATTGGCTGCAAAGCGGATAGCTTTAATCAAATCTTTCATGATATACCACCTATCATTTGTAATCAATTATTATTATATACTATGATAGGTGATTTGTCAAGAGGCGTTGGTGGATTCTTCAATTTATCAGCTAATTTTTTCAATCACCCCAAATCTACTGGAGTATTTTTTCAGAAGGGGGATAATTGCTCGGTGTTTATCTTTGATTACTCCGACGCAGTTTTGGGATAGCGAAGCTGTTGGAATCATATTATGCTGAAAAGCACATCCCCCGAAAATATGCATAATTCGCGTTTTGGACTATCCAGAAATATGCATTATTTTGATTTTCCAATATCCTAAAATATGCATAGAGCTTGCGGAGGGGAAGCATCTCGTCAAAATTATTGTTCGCCTTATATACCGAAACCTACTTGAAGATTTCCCGATTCTATGTTATAATATCAGCAGAAAAACATGTGGCTGTCCCTGACATGCGGCAACAACAGCCACACAAACGGGGGTGCATTTCTAAAACAATTTCTAAAAATTTTTTAGAAATATTTTTAGAAATCGCTATGCTTTACGGCACGGGGATTTTTAGAGGTTCGAACAAAAAAGAGCCGAAAACCCTTGTAAATACTGGGGTTTCAGCTTCTTTTATCGTCTTTTATCATCGCGCAAAATCCGTCAATTTCCGACTGGTTATTGTGCCTTGAAAACCGTTTGGGCACCCGCCCACGGGGGTTCGAATCCCTCTGCCTCCGCCAAAATTTCAGGAGATCCCCTATGGATCTCCTTTTTTGCATCAAAGTTTCGTGCTTTTTGCAACCAAACTACCCCAAATGGGTACTTGATAAGTGAAGGCGCCATCACAAAACGGGAGGTGAGACGTATGGATGACCGCAGTATCATTGAGCTGTACTTTGCGCGGGATGAGCGGGCGATCAGCGAGACCGAGGCCAAATACGGCAAGGTGTGCCATGGTGTTGCACGCAACATTTTGGGCAATGCGCAGGACGCCGAGGAGTGCGTCAACGACACGTACGCGGGGCTTTGGAATGCTATTCCGCCGGCGCGGCCGGAGTCTTTGGGCGCGTTTGCTTGCCGCATTACGCGCAATCTGTCTCTGAAAAAATTGGCAGGCTTGACACGCATCAAGCGAAATCGTGACTTGACCGTATCCTTTGCCGAGCTTGAAGAAATATTGCCCGACGAGGGCTATGCGGGCAGGCAAGAGGGCGAGATCATCGCGCTGATCAATGCGTTTTTGCGGGAACAGAAGCCGGAGGTACGCAACGTATTTATCCGCAAGTATTATTTCTTTGATTCGGTGGATGCGATTGCCAAGCGATACGGCTTTAGCCAAAGCAAGGTCAAGAGCATGCTGTATCACACCCGAAACAAACTCAAGGAGTATTTGAAGGGGGAGGGAATTGAAGTATGAAAATTCCGAAATTTGTGCAAACGCTGGGACAGATCGATGATGATCTGATCGCGGCAGCCGCAGCACCTGCAGCGCCCAAGACTCTGAAGCGCCCGTGGGTTAAGTGGACGGTATTGGCAGCAAGCTTAGCCTTGGTAATTTTGGCGGGCGCGATCGCGCTGCCCATGATGCTTCCCGATGATGTATTGCCCGAGGGGTATTATCCGACGGGCAAGGTGATCTCATTCGGAGACATGAAGCGACATTATAAATACGCATCGGTGCAGGGCACCGAGTCTGCGATCGAATGGCCGAACGAATATCAGACCGTGCAGGAAAAGCACAGGTATATCCTTTGGAATTTCCAAGGCTATGATTGCAGCGGCAATACCGTGGAGGTCCGTCATCTTGGCGAAAAGCTCGGCAATTACCTTGGCTTTGAGGTGCGACAGATCCAAGGCATGCCCAAGCAAAACATCATTGCGCTGGGCATGGAGGGCGAATGGTACGTGTACAAGAGTCGCGATGGCTTTTTGGATAAGCCTGCCACGTTTGGCGAGCTCTATGATCTTTACAGCCTTTCCGAGGTGCTGGAGCTGGAGGATTATTCCGAGCATAAGGGACGCGAGGAGCAGTATTACTCGCTGACGGATGACGCGTACGTGCTTGACATGCTGGCAGATTGCCGTGACGCCCGCGTGTGCTCGGATGACGAGTGGAATCGGGACAGCAGGTATTTGTCCTTCTCGGTGACCTCGGATCGCCTTGGTGTTTACAGAAAGGTGCTGTATATTTCCGAGGACGGCTATCTCAAAACAAACGTGTTTGAATACGCTTACGTTTACGAGATCGGCACCGAGGCAGCAGGCAAGATCATAGACTATGCCCTTGCCAACTCGACAAAGAAAACGACCTACGAGCCCTATGAGTATATGCTTGCGGGTACGGTTGTTGAGATTAAGGACGGATTCGTGTATATCGACGACAGCGTCATGTGCGTCAAACCGGACGAGGGCATGGTGTTCCGCGTATCCATGGAGGATATCCGCATTCGTCGCTGCATTGAATACGCAGGCGTTGGCGTGGGTGACCTTGTGGTGGTGACGTTCCGCGGCGGCATTGCGGTTGAGGACGGCAACCTGATCTTAGACGCGCGCAGCATTGACGAGGGCGTTTGGGTTGACGGCGGTGTGGCTGTTCCGGAATAAGTCTGCGGGGAGAATAATTTGTTATTGACTTTGTCGGGAATTTGTCTTATAATAAGATAAGAGGTTGTTACCGAAAGGACGGTTTTACGATATGGATACCCGACATGAAAGAAGAACTGCAAAAAACGGAAAAGTCAAGATCAGATCCAAGATCAGCGTCACGCATATTCTGTGGAGGCTTTTGAAGATCGCGCTGTTTCTGATCATTGCGCACGTGATCGGCTTTGTGGCATTTCTGATCCCGCTGATCGGTTGGATCTTCAGCATCATCATCGGTGCGATTGCCTGGCTGATTGCGCTGCCTTTTCTGATCTCGCTTCTGATCTATTGCTTCAGCCATACCGTGATCACCTCGGACGGCATTTACGGACGCGACAAGCTCAACCGCAGCTTTGACGTTTGCTTTGATCAGATCCAGAGGTTTGAGCGAAACGGCACCAAGATCATCATCGGCTCGGATGAGCTGAAAAAGGACGGCAACATCCGCCAAAGAGAGCATATCATCCCCATGATCAACTCGGTGGAATTTGAACAGGCTTATCTGGACCGTTGATTTACCAATAAAAATGAAATCGGCAGAGGAATTTCCTCTGCCGATTTTTTGATTTTTTTGGTTTTCACCGTAGGGCGGGGGCTTGCTCCCGCCGTGATTCGTTAAATCAAGAGTCCGTCCGCCTCGGTCAGCGTACCGTTTTTGTAAATCACGGTTTTGACCTCGTAAGGGCCGTAGCAAAGGGGAAGGGTAGCGTTGCAAAGTGCAAGCTCTGCATCCCTTTGATCGGGGGTGTTGTTGAACAAGCGTAGGATAAAGGCATCCGTCTCGCCGTCCGCGCCCTTGAGCGTCACAAGGCTGATCGCGTCGTTGCCGAGTGCGATCGAGAAGGGCTTGATGGGCGGATGTGCGCTGCCCGTGGGGAAGGTGTTGAGTGTGTAGGGCTTGTGGTTGAAGCGCTGCGCGGCATTCTCCAGGTCGTCACGGTCAAAGACACCGAGACGGAAGGAGTAGGCGCTCTCGCCCTGGTCGATCTTCTTGATAAAGCGGTCGGTGGGAATGATCTCTCTGCCGGGGATCGGGTGCGCGCAGTAGCTGACGCCGCGGCAAAGGGAAAGGTAGAGCGAGCCGTTTTCAAAGTGGCTGCCGTAGATGCAGTTGTTGAGCAGGGTGGTGCAAAGACCGCCTTCGTGTTGCATGGCAATAAAGCGCTGCGATACGTTTTCTCTTGCATCGGTGTAAAGTTGCTCTGTGCCGAACAGGGTCTGGCCCAACAGCTCACCGCCCTGCATAAAGGGCACCTTGAGCTTGACAAAGCAGTCAATGTCGCCAAGGAACAGCGTCACGTCCACGTCAACGAGATCGTTGTTCTTGTAGATTTTGTAAAGCACGCGTGCGCGGGTGTTGTCGCACTTGAAAAAGGCCTCAACGCCTAAGTAAATATCGCCGTCCTCGATGACCGAAATGGGCGCAAGCCCCGCAAACACGCCGTCGGGCTCGCTCATCAGCACAAAGGCGCGCTCGCCCGTGCCAAGCCTTGCAAGCTGGAAGGGCTGCATGGCCCAGGGGTCGGGGTTGTCGTCAAACATGCAAAGAGAGAAGCCGTCCTTGACGTATTCCGTGCCGTCAAGACAGAACGAGGAAAGCAAGCCGGTCACGCGGTCGATGACCACGCGCTTGTGGCCGTTGTCAAATACCAAATCGTCGGTTCTCGGTGTTTGCTTGCGGTCGGTGACGCGGGCATACGCGCCGTAGCGGCGCATGCTCATGGGCGGCACGTCGGCCATGAAGGTGACTCTCTTGCGCCAGTCGAGGTTGAGGTTGCTCTCCTCCTTGACGCGCTGCGAGGGCACGACGTTGCCGTCAGCGTCCTTGACCGTGATCTCGGTAACCGAGTCGGTCCAGTTCTGGTCTGCCAGCATCAGCTCAAATTCCACGTTCTCGCGGATATGCTGCGCGGTGGGGTTGTAAACCAGCACGGGGTATTCACCCTCTGCAGCGACAGGCTGATCGGCGCACAGCGCAAAGAAAGCGCGGGTCTTGAGGCGCTCTGCCTCCAAAAGGCCGTGATCAAGCAGCTTCAGTCCATTGTCCTCTCCCGATTGAATGCAGGAGCCGGGCAGCACGTCGTGAAATTCCGCATTCAGCAGATCCTCGGTGATGGTATGGAAGGCATCCTCGGGATACTTGGAAAGCGCGCCCGAAATGCAAGCGGCGGACATCATTTTTTCGGCCACGTAAAGCTCGTTTTCAAGCTGTACGTGCTTGCGTTTGATCTTGCCCATCGAGGTGTAGCAGCCGGGCATGGAGATGCGCAGCGAGCGGTCGTAGACTGCCGTGGGATCAATGCTTGCAAAGAATTTTTCGGGTGTGGAGTGGATCAGATACAGCTCGTCGCCCTCTTTCATATAATCGCGGATGTCGGCAAGGTCCTTGCGCGAAGGCCCGCCGCCGTGGTTGCCCACGCCCCACAGCACGCAAACCGTGTCCTCGGGCTGCGCATTGGCCTTGGAGATAATCGCGTTCAGAGAGTTGCCCATGGGCGTGTTGTAGCCGCCGTCAAAGGCGCGCATGACCTTGATGCGAGAGCCGTCAAAGCCCTGCCAAATAAACTGCCTTGCGGGCTCGGGGCAGGCGTAAGAGTCGGGACGGCAGCAGATATAGCTGTCCTGGCCGCACTTGGCAATGATCTGCACAAGACCGCGGCTGTGCCCGAACGAGTCAAAATTGATGGCGGTGGTGGGGGAGACGCCAAAGCGGCTTTCAAAATAACGCTTGCCCTCCAAAACCTGGCGGGTCATGCTCTCGCCGCTGGGCATGTTGCAGTCGGGCTGCAGATACCAGCCGCCCATGATGTGCCACTTGCCGGCCTTGACAAGCGCACGGATCTCCTCAAACAGGGCAGGATCGTATTCCTCCACGTATTTGTAAACGGTTGCCTCGTTGTGGCAAAAGATATAGTCAAAATCGCGCGCCAGGTTGACGGCCGAGCGGAAGGTGGAAAGCACCACGCCCGCGCCCTCCTGCCAATCCCATTGCCAGATAGGGTCAATGTGCGCGTTACAGATCAGATGGACTTGTTTCATGATAACCTCCATGGTGATGACTCTATCCTTATTATACATGAAAAAATCGAAAATGGCAAGGGATTTTTGCATATCTGCAAATCGTGATGATTGATCGTAGGGGAAGATATGATCTTCCCGCACGTGTTGATGTGAGAATTCCGTTCGGATATTTCATCAATAAACCGATTTCGTGCGGGCGGTGGATTTGCTTGCAAATATTCCTCCCCTACAAAATAATGGACAAAAGGAGCCCGCCCTGAAGGACAGACTCCTTTGCCAAATTACTTTTCACTCGCTCCATCGGAGCGAATTTCGTTGCAGGCGCATATGCGATCTGCTACATCATGCCTCCGGTCTTTTCCAGCGCGGCACGTGCCTGCGCCATAACCAGCTTGTAGTAAATGCCTTTCTGCTCCAAGAGCTCGACGTGCGTGCCGCACTCGGCTACCTCGCCGTGATCAAGCACTAAGATTCGGTCTGCGTTACGCAGCGTCGAAAGACGGTGCGCAATGGCAAATACCGTGCGGTTTTCGGTCATGCCGTCGATCGCGTCCTGGATCAGCTTTTCGGTCTCGGTGTCAAGCGCCGCGGTCGCCTCGTCCAGAATCAGGATCTTGGGATTGTGGATCAGCGCACGCGCAATGGCCACGCGCTGTCTCTCACCGCCCGAAAGGGAATAGCCCTTCTCGCCAACCACCGTGTTATATCCCTGCGGCAACGACATGATAAAGTCGTGCGCGTTGGCAGCGCGCGCCGCGGCAATCACCTCTGCGTTGGTGGCGTGCGGCTTTGCGTAGCGGATGTTATCGCGTACCGTGCCCGAAAACAGATGCGTTTCCTGCAGCACCACGCCCATCTGCGAGCGCAAGGATGCCTGCTCGATGTCCTTTGCGTTGATGCCGTCAAATTCAATGCAGCCCTCGGCAGGGTCGTAAAGACGCATGATCAGGTTGATCAGCGTGGACTTTCCGCAGCCGGAATGGCCAACGATGCCGATCATCTCGCCGGGACGAACCTCCAAGGAGACGTCCTTGAGCACGGGAGAGGCGCTCTCGTAGCCAAAGGTGACGTGCTTGACGCTGACCGCACCGGACAGCTTGACGTGCTCGGGCTTAGCAATGTCCGCAATTTCGGGCTGCTCCTCCATGATCTCCATGATCTTGCCAAACGAGGTCATGAATTCCGAGATATTACGGGGAATGGTGGTGATCTGCATCAGGGGCGCGTAAATAATGCTTGTGTAGGTATTGAAGCGGTTGAGCGTACCCACGCCCAGCGCGCCGCGGAACAAAAGCAGGTTGCCGTGCCACAAAATCAGATAGCTGCCAAGGCGCAGGATAAATGCAAGCACGGGGAACACCGTGTCAAACAGCTTGGCGTTGGAGTAGTTTTGCACAGCCTGCTTTTCGGTGCAGTCGGCAAAGGTATCGATTGCGCTTTGCTCGCGTCCGTAGGTCTTGACCACACGGATACCGCTCAAAGTGTCCTGCAGGGTCAGATTGGTTTGTCTGCCCAAGATCCAGGCGCGGCGGTTACGCAGCTTCATTTTGTCACGGAATTTCCAGATGGCATAAAGCACGATGGGCAGCGGCAGGAAAATATACAGCGCCAGCATGGGCACGCCCAGGCGGAAGCTCATGGTCACGATCAGCACAAAGCCCACGATAAACGAAACGAACTGCGCAAAATAGGTGGGCAGCAGGTGCACGACAAAGTTTTGCACCACGTTGACGTCGTTGTTGATACGGCCCATCAGGTCGCCCGTGGACTTTTTTTGCACGGATGCCATGGAAAGCGTTTGGATCTTTTCAAAGAGCAGCGTGCGCAGCATACGCGTAAAGCGTGCGCCGGTGACTGCCGAGATGCGGCTTTGCACGATATTGAGCACGCGGTGAAGAACGTCGATTGAGACGATGGCACCCGAAATGAGCAAGAACATCCAAAGCCAATCCTGCCAATTGTCCATTGAGAGCGGATGCTCGGCAAGAATGTAATCGTTGATCAGGGATTCCTGGAAAACAGGGGCAATAAAGGTCAGGCAAAGCGCAACTGCCGCCGTGATCAGCGGTGCCATGATCCAGATCCTCATGCCCTTGGTCATGCGCCAGAGCGTGGTGTAGATCTTTTTCTTGTCCTGACAGTAGGGGCAGAGCTGGGTGTTGCGAATAAAGGGTCTGCCGCACTTGGGGCAGTAACGCTCGGGCTCGTCGCTGGTGGGCAGGTTTTCGGTGATCCCTTCGGCCACCTTACTGCAGCCCTGTGCCAAGATGGTGTAGCGCACAAGGCTTCGCCCGGTGGAAAAGCGGCAGAGCAGCACGGAATTGCCATCCAGCTTGGCGTAGAATGCGGCACAGCCGTACAGCTGCTCGACGTGAAAATCGCTCATGCGGCAAATTTCCCAGGAGTCGATCAGCGCGCCGTCCTGCAGCTTGTAAAGATGTGTGGGGGTCAGAACCATGTAGCCCTCCACCATGCGCTGCTCGTCATATTCAAAGGGAATACAGTAAAGGATTTGCTCGTCCTTGCCTCCCGCTGCTTCAAGCGCCTGACGCTGGGCCAAGGGGAGCTCGTAAATCAGCTTCATGAAAGACCTCCTTATAGATAGATCTCTATCTTTTTACGGCTGGCCTTATCCAGCGCATCGGGATCGGTAACGCAGAAGCAGTTGCCGTCAATGTCATACATGAAAACTCTGCCGTCCTCCAGGGTGCGGAAGCTGCCCGAGGGGTTGGCCATGATGAATTCGGAGCGGCCTGCGTTGGTGGTCACGTCAAAGTAAAGGTAGCCGAATTTTTCGTGGAGCGAATGGATCTTTTTGATCTCGGGGGTAAAGTAGCGGCGATCCAGCTCACAAAGCAGCAGCTCCTGCGTGCGCTCGTCAAAGTCGGCCATGCGCTCAATCATGCCGATCTCCTCGCCCTTGCCGTTTCTCTTGGTATCGGGCTCGCGGATGCAGATATAGCAATCGGGATCGGTGATGGGGAAGGCGCGGATGGGAATCACGCGCTCAAAATGCTCCTCGGTGCCGTCGGGCTTAGTGACCGAGAGAGAGAGAAGTCCGCCTGCGGAAAGTGAAAACTTTGCATTTTCGGGCGTGAGTGGAATTGAGATTCTTTTATCGAAAAGTGCTGTTTCTTGCATGGTATCCTCCATGCCGCCCTGCGGCGGCTCAATTCGTTTTGTGTGAATGGTTAAGAAGTACGGAGTGAAATCTCACGCTTACTTGCCTTCCATAACCTTGGTCATCTGTTCGTTTTGCAGCGTCCAGAGCTTGTAATAAACGCCCTTTGCCTCCATCAGCTCCTCCTGCGTGCCCATTTCCACAAGCTCGCCGTTTTCCATTGCCATGATGTAGTTGCAATTTTTGAGCGTGGAGAGGCGGTGCGCGATGCTGATGCTGGTCTTGCCCTCGATCAGCTTGTCGATTGCCTGGCTGATCTGGTGCTCGGTCTCGGTGTCCATGGCGGCGGTTGCCTCGTCAAGGATAAGAATGGCGGGGTCAAGCAAAAGCGCACGCGCGATGGATACGCGCTGACGCTCACCACCCGAAAGCGAACGCGAGCCGATGCCCACGCGGGTCTCATAGCCCTCGGGAAGATTCATGATAAAGTCGTGCGCGTTGGCAGCGCGGGCGGCTGCAATGACCTCTTGCATGGTAGCGTCCGGCTTGCCGTAGCGGATGTTGTCTGCGATGGTGCCGCGGAAGATAAAGATCTCCTGCGAAACGATGGCGATCCCGCCGCGCAGCGAGGAAGATTTAATCTGCTTGACGTCCACGCCGTCAATGGTCACGCTGCCGCTGACCACGTCGTACATACGTGTGATCAGGTTGGCAATGGTGGATTTGCCGCTGCCCGTGTGGCCGACAAGACCGATGCGGTCGCCCTGATGAATGGTGAAGGATACGTTTTTGAGAATGGGACGGTTGGGATTGTAGTGGAAGCCCACGTCCTTGAATTCGATGTCACCCTTGATTTCGGGCAGCTCCACGGCATCGGGCGCGTCGGTGATGTCCGGCACCATGTCCTGCACCTCAAACATACGCTGTGCGCTGTTGAGCGTGTCGGTGAGCATGTTGGTGAACTGGGAGAAAAAGTTCAAGGGGGCAAATACCATGCCCATATAGCCGATAAAGGTGGTCAGCTCACCGTAGCTCATGTGCTTTCCGATGACCTGGATACCACCCACGCCCCAGACCATGTTGCCGAATACGCCGATGATCAGCGAGATGACCGGGAAGATCGAGAGCGCGATCAGATTGGAGCGCAGATTGGCGTTCATCAGCTTGGTCGAATAGCCGAAGAATTGGTGCGTTTCCTTGTCCTCCTTGGCAAACGCCTTGACCACGCGGATACCCGAAAGGGAGTCGTTGAGCACGCCGGTCAGCGAGGAGGAGGCACGCCATGCGCGCGAGAAGGAACGCCACAGATGCGGCAGACGGTATTTGAAGATCAGCACGATGACGGGCACCGGCAAAAGGATCATGAGCGTCAGCCAGGGGTTGATGATCATGAGTACGACGGTCAGACCAATGAACTGCAGCGCATGCACGATCAGATAAGGAACGCCGTTGATAAAGAAGTTACGCACCTTTTCGGCGTCGTAATTGACGCGGTTGATCAGTCTGCCCGTAGGCTGCTGATTGAAATAGGAGAGCGAGAGGCGGTTCATGGCGCGGAAGATGTCGTTCTTCATGCGCTTGGTCACCTGCGTGGACATATACGCGTTTGCGCGGCTTTGCACGATGCCGATGACAAGCGAGAGCACGGCAAGGCCGATGATCACGCCTACCAAAATGTATACGTATTTTTCCTCTCGCATGCTGCCCGTGGGGGAGATGACCTGGTCGTAGAGCACCTGACCCGAGATAACGGGGGAGATCAGCGAGATGGCGGTGGAGAGCAAAAGGCAGATTGTGACAATGACAAGCTGCGGCTTGAAGGGGGTAAAATAGCCAAGCAAGCGGCGCAGGGTACCTTTTTTGTTGGCGCAGCCCTTGCAGATGCGGCGCAGCGGATCGTCAAAGGGCTTGCCGCATTTGGGGCATTTTGCGTTGAACTGCTCAAAGATGGGATCCTCCTCGCCAATCTCCTCGCCGCGTGCAAGTCTTTCCCAGATATTCAGAAAGGCCAGCAGCTTGCGCTTGCAGGAGTTGGTGCAAAAGCCGATGACCTCAGACCTTCCGCGCTCTTCGTAAGCGGCACGGATGGGCGCGAACTCCTCGTCGGTCATCTCACCCTGCTCGGGGGGCAGATCGTCCGCCGCGTGCATGGTAGCGGTCAGACGGTTGGTGGTGGTAAAGTTATCAATGCTCGGCTCGCATAGCTGCGAAAGGGTAAAGGTCTCCACCCCTTCGGTAATGCGGTACAGCGTGCCGTTTTGCCGGCTGATTGCGAGATAGACCCGGCCGAACTGTGCGTCAAGTCCGAGGTCCATATAAAAGGCAACGTCGATCTGCCCGGGGTCAATGCCCGCGTCCTGCAGAGCCGCCAAAGCCTTGTCGGATAGCGTATCAAGCGGTAACATCAAACACACTCCTTCCAAAAAAAGAAAATGTTCTCATATACTAACATATAAATCATATACTTTCAAGTGACTTCAACCAATGATATCATAAACCTTCCCCAAAAACAACCCCTTTTGGCAAATTTTAACTTGGGCTATAACGTCAAAATGTGTTTCCCAAGATGTAAATTTATGGGCAATTTGCCAAAATCACCTTTCCTTTTGGAGACATATTGAAAAACAGTCGGAAATATGCTATAATAAATATCTCAGTTTTTCGGGGAGGTAACGTGCATGATCGGAAATACACCTTTGATCTCACTTGAGCGCATGAAGACAGAGCAGAATTGGCAAGCACAGGTGCTTGTCAAATGCGAATGGTGCAATCCTGCGGGCTCAGCCAAGGACAGAGCCGTTCGATGCATGCTGGATGATGCCATCGCCAAGGGCAAGCTTGCCGTGGGCGGTACGGTCGTGGAATCCACCTCTGGAAACACGGGCATTGCGCTGGCGGCGCAGGCCTCTGCCATGGGCATTTCGGCTGTGATCGTCATGCCGGACAGTATGTCCAGAGAACGTATTTCTCTGATGCGCGCAAGAGGCGCGCGCGTGGTGCTGACACCTGCGGCGCTTGGCATGCAGGGCGCACTTGCAGAGGCGGAGAGGATCGTGGCGAGCACAGAGGGCGCGATTATGCTGGGGCAGTTTGATAATCCCGCAAACGCGCAGGCACATTACCTGACCACAGGACCCGAGATGCTTGCACAGATGGGCGGGAAGCTGGACGCTCTGGTCGCGTGCGTTGGCACGGGCGGTACGCTGAGCGGTACGGGCAAGTACCTAAAGGAAAACATCCCGGGGCTGCGCGTATATGCCGTTGAACCTGCCGAGTCGCCGTTGCTTTCGGGTGGCGTTGCGGGTGCGCACGGCATTCAGGGCATTGGCGCAAACTTTATTCCAAGCGTGCTGGATCGCAGCGTATATGACGAGGTTCTGACCGTGACGACCGAACAGGCCATGGCGTTTTGCAGGTTGCTTGGAAAGACCGAGGGGCTGCTTGGCGGCATTTCGTCCGGAGCGGCATTGGCTGCAGCGGATGCGCTTGCACGCAGCGCGGACATGGCAGGCAAGAGAATTGCCGTGATTTTGCCCGATGGGGGAGAGAGATATTTATCAACAGGGCTTTATGACTGAATTGAAAAGAGGATAGAAGAATGAAAAGAATTGTAACTGTGCAGGACATTTCCTGCGTTGGCAAGTGCTCGCTGACCGTGGCATTGCCCATCATTTCGGCTATGGGCGTGGAGGCTGCCATTCTGCCCACCGCCGTACTGTCCACGCATACGGCCTTCAAAAAGGGCTTTACCTTGCACGATCTGACAGGGGAGATCGCTCCCATCACCGCGCATTGGAAGAGCGAGGGCATTGATTTTGACGCGATCTACACGGGCTATCTTGCGTCGTTTGATCAGATCGATCTGGTCAAGCAGATGGCAAAGGATTTTCCGGGTGCGCTTTTGTTCGTTGACCCCGCTATGGGTGACAACGGCAAGTTATATTACGGCTTTGACGAGGCGTTTGCCAAGAAGATGGCCGAGCTTTGTGCCGTGGCCGATATCATCGTGCCCAATATGACCGAGGCTGCGTTTATGCTGGGCATTCCTTATGTATCCGAGGGCTATGACGAGGAGTACGTCAAGGACGTTTTGCGCAAGCTTTGCGCCATGGGTGCAAAAAAGGCCGCGCTGACAGGCGTCAGCCTTGACGCACACAAAACCGGCGTGATGGCCTACGACAGCGAGACCGATGAGTTCTTCTCGTATTATCACGACCGCATCCCGGTGCAGTATCACGGCACGGGTGACGTGTTTGCCTCCGCCTGCGTGGGGGCTCTGTCCAGAGGAAAGAGCCTTAATGAGGCGCTGGTGATTGCTGCGGACTATACCTATGAGAGCATCCGCCTGACCGAGGCCGAGCCCGGACACAATTGGTACGGCGTCAATTTCGAGCAGGCGATCCCTGCATTGCTCAAAAGCCTTTGAGCAGCTGCAAATGCAGCATAACGGTTGAAAATCCTTGCCGGAGGGCAAGGATTTTCTTCTTTTTTTGCATATTCTGTGATTTTGTCGCCAAAGTCCTTGATTTTTGGCGGCTTATTTGGTATAATAAACTGAATGATTATATCGTGGGGGAGGATGCCCCCGAGAAGGAGATATTATGGAAAGAGTATCCAAGCATAATTATTATCTTGATATTGCACAAACGGTTGCGGAAAGAAGCACCTGCCTGCGCAAAAAGTACGGCTCGATCATCGTCAAAAACGACGTCATCGTGTCCACAGGCTACAACGGCTCTCCCCGAGGCCGCAAGAATTGCTCGGATATTTCCTATTGCATGCGTGAGCATTTACAGATCCCGCGCGGTGAGAGATACGAGCTTTGCCGCTCGGTGCACGGCGAGGCAAACGCCATCATCGCCGCATCCCGCGAGCAAATGCTGGGTGCAGATCTTTACATGGCTTGCGTCGACCCGAAAGACGGCTCGATCGTGGGCGGCACCTGCTCTTGCATGATGTGCAAGAGAATGGTGATCAATGCGGGCATTGCACGCGTCATCATTCGTGATACCAAGGATGAATTCCGCATCATTGACGTCGCCGATTGGATCGAAAACGACGACTCGTTGAGCGGCCAGTTCGGCTATTAAGGAGCGTTTTATGAAGACCAGATACATTGCACTTGCGCTTGCTTGCATGATGCTGCTCTGCCTTTGTGCATGCGGCGCAAAAATTGAATACAATCAGGAGGACGGCAGCTATAAGGATAAGCGCGGCAACGAATATTTGCGTGCGCCCTCCTGCTACGAGCCGGTTTCGTATCTTTCCGAAGAGCCCTGGGGCACGATGGTTGCGGGCATTGGAGAATTTGATCTGTTTGCGGTTGCCAACGCCGAGGAGGGCGATTGGCTGACCACGGCGGACGGTGACGTGCTGTATAAAAAGGGCGTTACGCTGCCCACGCTGCAGGAATTTTCGGCCGACGAGATACTGATCTGCCGCGAGGGCGAGATCATTCACGCGTTTGCGCGCGTGGAAACGCAGGCCGAGATCAACGAGATCGTAAGCACTTACCTTGAGAGCGAGAGCGTTCCGTATCCCGGTCGCATGGCCGAGCAGAGCCTGAGACTGCGCATGACCTCCGAGGAATATCCCTTCCTGTATTACCGCCTGACTTATCTGGAATACAGCAGCGACGTGATCGTGTATTCGACGGATGAGAACGGACAGGAGATCGAAACCAATTACGGCAAGTATTTTATTTACAACAGAGACGACGGCAGATGCGTGCCCGTAGGCGACGTGCTGCACAAATACGTAGAGTGATGGAACAGAACAAGAAAAGAAAGAGAATTTATCCCGTGTCCATGACGGCCGAGCATATCCCCGGCGTTGCAGAGCTGGAAAAGCTGTGCTTTGCCACCCCCTGGAGTGCGCAGAGCCTGGAACTTTTGACCCGCGAGGGCATCGGTATGGGCGTGGTCTACCTGCAAGAGGGCAAGGTGGTGGCGTACGGCGGCATGCTGTGCGTGGTGGATCAGGGACAGATCACCAACATTGCCGTGCACCCCGATTACCGTCGCCAAGGCATCGGTAAGGCGATCGTGGGCGCGCTGCTCAAGCACGCGATGGACGAAAGGTTTGAGGAGGTCACGCTGGAGGTGCGCAAATCCAACGAGGCGGCGCAGGCGCTGTACCGCTCCATGGGCTTTCGCGCCATTGCCACGCGTCCGGGCTTTTATTCCAAGCCCACCGAGGACGGCGTGATCATGACAGCATATTTGTAATTACTTGGAGAGTTTATGTACATTTTTGGAATGGAAAGCTCCTGCGATGAAACGTCTGCAGCGGTTATACACGCAGACGAGGCAGGGAATTTAACGATCAGATCCAATATCGTGGCGTCGCAGGTGGACGTACACCGTTTGTACGGCGGTGTCGTGCCCGAGATCGCCAGCCGCGCGCACGTGGAGGCGGTTTCGCGCATCACGCGCGAGGCGTTGGATACCGCGGGCATTACGGTGGCGGATCTTGATTGCGTGGCAGTCACGGCCAATCCCGGCCTGATCGGTGCGCTTCTGGTGGGCGTCAATTTCGCCAAATCCTTTGCTTATGCAAACAAAATCCCGCTCGTGGCGGTCAATCATATTCACGCGCACGTGGGTGCTGCGTATCTGACGCACCAAGGACTCAAGGCACCTTATATTGCTTTGGTCGTGTCGGGCGGTCACACGCAGTTTTACAGAGTGGATACCGACACCAAATATACCGAGATCGGCGGCACGCGCGACGACGCTGCAGGCGAGTCTTTTGACAAGGTCGGCCGCGTGATCGGTATGCCGTATCCCGGCGGAGCTGCCTTGGACAAGCTGGCCTACGAGGGCAATCCCAAGGCATATGCGCTGCCTTCTCCCGCTCTGGCAGGGGACAGCCCGGATTTTTCCTTCTCGGGCATCAAGACCGCGGCGCTCAATCTGATCAACGGCGCATCTCAGCGCGGTGAGCAGATCAACGCGGCCGACATGGCGGCAAGCTACACCGATACCATCGTCAAGGGCATTGTCAAGCAGACCGAAAAGGTGCTGATCTCAACGGGCACCAAGGTGCTGGTCATGGCAGGCGGCGTGGCGGCCAACTCGCATTTGCGTCGCGCGCTGCAGGGGCTGTGTGATAAGCACAAGGTCACGCTGGTCGTGCCGCCCATCTCGCTTTGCGGTGACAACGGCGCCATGGTTGCGGCAGCAGGCTACTTTGCCTTTATGGACGGCGAAAGAGCGGGTACAGACCTCAACGCAAGCGCGTACGACTAAAGCGAGAGATTTGTCAATCCCTTTTTGGAAAATAAATCAATTTCGTCAAATGGACGAAATTTGATACGTTTTTGTGAATAAACAAGGCCGACGGGTTTTCCACACAAGTTATCAACAGGGTGTGGAAAACGTAGTGGAAAACTGATTTATGCAGGAATTTATTCATGGAAAAACGTGGAAAAAACGCGAAAAAGGTCGGATCTACAAGCGAAACTGTGGATAAGCCTGTTGAAACTGTTGATAACTTTATTCAGAAAAACACGTGTTGAAAACTTTCAAACAAAAATTTTCTTGTGTAAAAGTCAATTTTTTAACAGCTGAAAATATCGTCGATTTACACAAAAAGATGTCTCGGGAGGTATGAATCTTGGCATACGAAGAACTCGAAAAACAAGCAAATGAGCTCCGGGAAGGATACAAGGAGCACGGCACAAAGCCATATATTTCACCCGCCGTCGTGCGCAGATTGCCGCGTTACTATCGCTATCTGCGCGAGCTCTTGACGCAGGGGATCACCCGCATCAGCTCGAGCGAGCTGTCCGCGCGCATGAACGTGACCGCATCGCAGATCCGTCAGGATCTCAACTGCTTTGGCGGCTTTGGTCAGCAGGGGTACGGCTATAACGTGCATTATCTGTTCACCTGTATCAGCGAGATCCTGGGCGTTGGCGCGGGATTTCACGCTATCATCATCGGTGCGGGGGATCTTGGCCGCGCGCTTGTGCATCTTTCCATGTTTGAAAAGCGCGGCGTGGATATTTTGGGCATGTTTGATGCCGATCCCGGTATGGCAGGCATCGAGATCGCGGGTGTGACCATCTATCCCTTGCATGAGCTGGAGCAATTCTGTGCGCAGAATCAGGTGGATATCGCGGTGCTGACGCTGCCCAAGGAGGACGTGCCCGCGGTGGCTGAGAGATTGGTCAAGTGCGGCGTCAAGGGCCTTTGGAACTACATGGGCGTTGAGCTGGACTACAGCAGAGACGATATCGTGATCGAAAACGTGCACCTTGGCGACTCTTTGATGATTCTTAACTACGAGATCTGCCGCAAGATGCAGGAGAAGCATAAGGCGGGACAAGAGGTGCCCGAGGACGAGGAGTAAGATCTTATGGCAATAGAGATACAATACGGCAACGAAGTGGTCGTGCTGCCGGGAAAGGCAGCCAAGGCTGCGTCCACAGCCGAGAAAAGTGACCTTGCGGTGCTGATCGCGCTGCTTTCGGATGCTTCCTTGTGTCATGGCTACGATCCGAGCGGCAGCGTTCGGGAGCTTGCCTTGGCAAGCATGTGCACCGAGGACGAGGTGCGTGCGGCGGTTGCATTCTGGCGCGGTGCGGGCGTTTTGAGTGTCAGCGCCGGCAAGCAAAAAAAGGCATCGGCTGCGCAACGCGTCAAGCAGCCCGAGCCCGAGGTGCAGACTGCGCCCAAGTCAGAGGCAAGCGGTGCGGTGCTGCTGAAAAAGACTGACGAATTACCCAAATATACCACGGCCGAGCTTGGCGATCTGCTCGAGGCGCGTCCCGATACGGCTGCGCTCTTGCAGGAATGTCAGAATTTGTTCGGCAAGCTGTTTTCCACGCATGAGGTCAATATCGTGCTGGGTCTGACCGATTATTTGGGACTGGATACCGAATACGTGCTGATCTTAGTCACACATTACTGCCAGTATTGCAAGAACCTAGACAAAAAGCCCTCTTTGCGCGGCCTTGAAAAGCTGGCCATCTCGCTTTACGACCGCGGGATTACCGATATGGAAGCGCTGCAGCAGGAGCTTTTGCGCGAGGAGGAGCTGCAGAGGACAGAGAGCAAGCTGCGCTCTTTGTTCGGCATCGGCGCGCGTGCGCTGACAGCCAAGGAAAAGCGTATGTTCTCGGATTGGCTGCATACTTACAAGTTTGACATGGAAATGATCACGCTGGCCTTTGAGGTGGGTGCGGATGCATCGACCGACGTTAACGTCAGCTACGTCAATTCCATTCTGAGCCGTTGGCATGCAGAAGAGATCCGCACGCCTGCGGACGTCCTGGCCGAAAAGGAGGCACACGACGCCAAACGCGCCAAGGGAAAGGCAGCAGAGCAGAGCGGCAGCTTTGATACCGACGACTTTTTCGATGCCGCCATGCGCAAGAGCCTTGGCGACAATTACGATAAAATCATGCACAAGGAGTAAGGGCGATGGGGTATAATCAAGAAAACTTCCGCAAGATCCGCGAGGAATACAGCCGCAAGTACTTAGAGGTGCAAGAGGCAGCAAGCAAGAGAAGGGAAGAGATCCATGCCATTCTGCCCGAGGTCAAAGAGATCGACTCGCAGCTTTCGGATATGGGTCTTCGCATCATGCAAGCCGCGCTGCAGAGTGAGGATTACCAAGCAGCACTTGCCGAGATCGAGGAGCAGTCGCACGCACTTGAGCAGAGAAGAGCAGAGGTGCTGACCCGCAACGGCTTTTCCGCAGATTACACCGCACCCCGGTACGAGTGCGCTGCCTGCGGGGACACCGGCTATATCGATTATAAAATGTGTGATTGCATGCGCAAAAAGCTGATTTTGGCAGGATATGAGTCCAGCGGCATCGGCACGCTGATGCAGTCGCAGAGCTTTGAGAATTTCTCTCTGGATTATTACAAGGCCGACCGCATGACTTATCTGCTCATGCAGAGCAATCTGGAGCGCGCCAAGGAGTACGCAGGGAGCTTCCATCCCGCAAAAAGCGAAAATCTTGCCATGTTCGGCGGCACGGGTCTTGGCAAGACCCACCTTTCCACCGCGATTGCCCGCGAGGTGATCGAGGGCGGCTGGGACGTGGTGTATGTCAGCTGCGTGGATATGTTTGCGGACTATGAGGCGCAACGCTTTGGCAACAGTACGGGCACGCCCACGGGCGCGGATCTCTCGCGCTATACCGAGTGCGATCTTCTGATCATCGACGACCTTGGTACCGAGCTGACCAATCAGTTCACCACCTCTTGCCTGTACGGCCTGCTCAATACCCGCCTGAACAGACATCTGCCCGTGATCCTGAGCACCAATCTGGAAACCGACGAGTTCCGCAAGCGTTATTGGGATCGCATCACCAGCCGCGTGCTCGGCAATTTCACCATTATGCCCTTCAAGGGAACAGATATCAGAAGACAGAAGCTGAGTAAATAAAAGAAAGCTCCGACACGGTCGTGTCGGAGCTTTTTGTCAAGTGACGAATTATTTCTTGGCCTTTTTTGCCGCTTTTTTTGCATACGCCTTTTTGAAGATGGCCTTGCGGAACAGGATCACCGAATATACCACCCATGCGGCTGCCAAGACCGCCAGTACCAGCCAGCAATGCTCAATGGTGTCGCAAATGTTGAACAAGAGCAGCAGCACGCCGCCAAAGGCGATGGCGGGAATGCCCTGCAGCACTAAGTTGTTGGCTGCGGGAGTTTCAAACTTGGGGTCGATCTCACGCAACAGGATCATACCGTTGCTGGCTGTACCCGTCAGCATACCGAACATGGAGAAGAACGCCTCGTTGGGGTACTCGGGGTAGAGGTGATTGCAAGCCAGACGCAGGTAGATAAAGGTTGCGATAGTACCCAGCGCGCACACAATCAGAAGCTGCCACCACATGCCCGAGAGCTGCGAGAGGTCAATCGCCGCAACACCTGCGATGATCATTAAGTCGAACATAAGGCCACTGAAACGATCGAGGAGGTAATTGTTGGTCAGCTCGCGGTGCATCAGCTTGCCCTTCTTGAGCATCTTGATCACCCAGCGAACCACGGCTGCAAGAATGGTACCCAGCAGGAAGTTAAAGCCCCAGATCAGATTGACGTTGACAAGACGCATGATCAGGTAAGCAATCGCATAAACCAGGAATACCATGCAGAAGTTGATGGTGAATTTATCCACCGACTCGGTCACGGGAATCTCGCCCTCGCTGACAAAGTCCTCCAAGGAATCCTTCAGACCCTCTTCGCTGCGCAGCTTGAGCTTGCCCTTTTTGCGCAGGATGTTCATGTAGATGACACCAATCACGCTTGCTACGATAAAGCCGACCGTGGCAATGGTCAAGCCCCAGGTCGTGCCGCCAACGAAGCCGAAATCGGTCTCGTACATTTTGCCGTAATTGAGTGCCTGGCCCGTACCCTGGCCAAAGCCAAGTGCCAGAATGACGCCGCCGCCGGGGAAGAAACCGATCAGATAGAACAGCGCCACAGTCACCGCAAGGCCGACAAGACCCTGAATGACGTAAGTCGCGGCGGTCAGGATACCGGTCTCCATGACCTTGCCCGCACTGGTTTTTTGCGAATCCTTGGCCTGCTTGAGACCAAGCGCGATAAAGCCGATGCCGAGCGCGTGATATGTAATGATCTCCATGGTCGCTTGGTTGACCACGTTGTCATAGAAGGGGAGCAGCTTGAAAAGTAGGATCAGAAGGCCGCCTAAAAGCGAGGTGGGGATCAGACTTCTGCGGATAAAGGGAATCTTGCGGCGCAGAATATTGCCCACGAGCAGGGCCAAGATCAGAATAAAGATCTGGATCAAAAATGACCACACGCCTTCGTCGCCAAACGATTCAATCGAGGCAATATCCTCGGCGGGGTCTTCTGCGGCTTCGGCCACGGTGGTATCAGCAGAGGTGTCGGGGGCAGCCTCGGCAAATGCGACCACGCTGCCAAGGGACAGGCACAGGACGCATACCGCAACTGTTACGATCAGAAAAATAAGAGATTTTCTTGACATACCAAAATCCTTCTTTCCTAATATAGTGTTACAATTATAACAAATTTTGAAGCGATTGTCAATAAAAAACACGGACTCTTGCGTGTGGTTTTGCCGAAATCTGTGTGAAAACAAAAAAGCTTTGCATTTTATCGTATGCGTTTATGCAATACGCATCTATATGTTATGTAATGTTGTATTATAATATCACTTGGCGGAGAAGAGAATTTGGTCAGAATGACCAAGACTTGGCGCGCTTTTATTTTTTTTGAATAAAAGATCGCGAAAATTATAAAAATTTTCCGTTATCCTATTGCATTTTCAAATAAACTGTGATATAATACCATGGTATGACGGTCGAAAAGACCCGGGCGTAGCCCGCATCATAGGATGATTTGAAACGGAGGATATATACAATGAGCGAATTTTTGGTAGCTATCAGCGGCTGGGGCGATCATGCAGGCGCAGAGGTCGTAGGCTGGGTTGTATTTGCACTGTCCATCGTACTGGTTCTTCTGTCCATCGGTCTGGTTGTTTCAGTTCTGATGCAGTCGGCCAAGGATCACAAGCTCTCCGGTGCTATTGCCGGTGGCGCTGACACCTTCTTTGGCAAGAACAAGGGCAATGAGATGGATAAGATTTTCTCTAAGCTGACCATCATCGGTTCTTCGGTATTCGTTGTAATCGTGATTGCGCTGTACGTGCTGATCAACTGGTATACGCTGGCGTAAAATCCCAGGCTGTCAAAAGAAGACCTCGCAAGGCATGCGAGGTCTTCTTTTCTTTTTCTTGACATTCGGGCAAATATATGATATGATATTATAAAGAATTGTTTGTCGAATGAGGATATATATGAATCATCAGAATCATCAGAACAAATCCCCGAACAACGGCCTTGAGATGCGTCAGCTGACCTTCCTTGCCGTGATCCTTGCCGGCTTGCTTGTGCTTGTACTGGGCGGTTTTGCCATCGTGCAATGGGTGATCCCGCTGCTCAGACAGGATCATACGCCCCCCATTGTTGAGACCCCCGGCTCCAATCTGACCGAGCCCGTCACGGGCGAGCAGCAAACGGCTCCGACGGATGAGCAGCCCTCTTGGCTGGAAAGCATTTTTGCGGGCATTCTGGATCTGTTTACCCCCGGCGAGCCGGACGACCCCAACGAGGTTCTGCCCGGTAACGACCCCAACGCCACCTATCCCTTTGCCGCCAATGCATCCACAGGCCCCACGCTCCCCACAGGGCAGGGCAAGACGATTGCAGACGGCGAGACCAACTCCAAATACAGCATCGTGATCAACGCCAAGACCGGCGAGGTGCTGGCAGGCGAGCTTGCGGACGAGCGCATGTATCCCGCATCCATGACCAAGGTCATGACGCTGCTGGTGGCCGTGGAGCATTTGCCCTACGAATCCAGTCTGCAGGATAATATCGCAGTCACCAAGGAGGTGCAGCAGGCCATGGCCGCGCAGGGCTCCTCGGGCGTGCTGGTGTCCAAGGACTCGGTGGGTGACGTGCTGACTGTGGAGGGCATGCTGTATGCCATCATTCTGGCGTCTGACGGCGTGGCTTGCATGGAGATTGCCAACTATATCGCAGGCTCGGAGGAGGCCTTTGTGGAGCTGATGAACCAAAAGGCGGCAGAGCTGGGCTTGACCAATACGCATTTTTCCAACACGACCGGCTTGCACAGCGACGATCACTACACCACCTGCCGTGAAATGGCAGCCATTATGGCGTATACCATGCAAAACGAGCTGTGCGCCAAGATTATGTCCACCGAGTACTACAACGCGCCCTTCTACTGGCCGGACGGTGACAAGATGCTGACCTATTACTTAAAGCACGGATACTTAGTGGAAAGAGTGGAGGCTTATTACGGCAACGGCTCGACAAAGCCTGCAAATCTGACTATCACCGCTGCCAAGACGGGATTGACCGACGAGGCAAAGAGCTGCCTTGTTTCGTACGCTGAGGGTGCGGACGGAAGCGCATACGTATGCGTGACAGGCTTCGCCTCCAAGAGTGCACAGTATATCGACGATCACGTCAGTCTGTACAACAAATACGCAAAATAATTCATACCACGGACTGCCGCGCATGATCATAGGGGCAGTCCGTGTCTTTTTACCTCCTGCTTTCATATTCATATATGGAAAGGAGTGATGATATGCTGCTTTATAAGCCTTACGACCGCACAAGGGCGGTCGAATACGCGCGCAGATGGGCGCGCTCAAGAAATCCGCTGTTTATCAATTTCACGGGATACGGCGGGGATTGCACCAGCTTTGTCTCGCAAAGCATTCTGGCGGGCAGCTGCGAGATGAATTTTACACCAACCTTTGGGTGGTATTACGTCTCACCCACCGACCGTGCACCCGCATGGAGCGGCGTGGAGGCGTTTTACGATTTTATGACGGGTGCTCCCGCCTTTGCCATGGAAAACGGCGGTACGGGCCCTTACGGCCGCGAGGTGGGCAGGGGTGAGGTGATGCCGGGCGACGTGGTGCAGCTTTTTGACCGTGAAGGGGATTTTTACCACACGCTGATCGTCACCGAGCTGCGCGGAAATGAAATTCTGATCGCGGCGCACTCGGACGACGCGCTGGACCGCAGGCTCTCCTCGTACACAAATGCCGCAGGGCAAAGATTTATTCATATCGAGGGCGTGCGTGTGCAAGCACCGGACGACACCTGCTACTTTGATTTATTGGAAGGAATTGCGCTGTCGGGGCAGGGTGTGACGCCTGCGGCAGACAGAAATGCGGAATCCGAAGAATAAAAAATAAAAATTTTTCGGGAAAAGTGAAACCAATTTACAAAAAGCCTGTCTTAATGGGTGAGACACAAAAGAGGTGAATTTATGGAGGATAAGCAAATCGTGGATCTGTACTGGGCGCGAAACGAGGACGCCATTACCCAGACCTCGGTCAAATACGGCAAAATGATGCACGCCACCTCGCATTCCATCGTGGGCTCTCACGAGGATGCCGAGGAGTGCGTCAACGACGCGTACCTGGCGGCGTGGAATTCCATGCCCGAGAACCGTCCGACCTATCTTGGGGCGTACATGGCCAAGATCATTCGCAATATCTCGCTCAACCGCTACGACCGCAACCACGCCGCCAAGCGGCATGGGGTGCAGGTGGTATTTGAGGAGCTGGAGGAATGCCTTGGCGATTACGAAACGCCTGAAGAGCAATATGAGTCGGGCTGCTTGCGCGACGTGCTCAACGAATTTTTGGCGGGCCTTGGAGAAGAGAAGCGCGTGGTATTCCTTCGCAGGTATTTCTACACCGATTCGATCGCGGATATCGCACAGCGTATGCAAATCAGCGAGGGCAAGGTTAAAACCATGCTGTTCCGCATGCGTGCGCAGTTAGCCGAAGTGTTAAAGGAGGCGGGCATATGAACGGACGCAGACTTTACGACGAAATCGGCGGCGTGGACGAACGCTTCCTGCAAGAGGCGGCAACGTATCGGGCAAGACGAAAAGCCCCCACGTGGCGCGTAGCATTGATCGCAGCGGTATTGGCCCTGGTCGGTGCGTTGCTGCTTGGCACGCTTGCCATGAGCGTGGGCATTGCCATCGTGGGCGGAATTCTCCACGATGCACTGAGTCCCGCTCCCGAAGTCCCCGAACAGAACGAGGAGGTACCCGTTTCCTACACCATTGCAAGCATGGAGCAAACGCTGGCGCAAAGGCAAGGGAATATGCAGCCGCTGGACGCAGACGATCTCAGGCTCTTTAACGGCTCTGCACAGCTGATCTGGACCGACTCGGAGTCGGGTGAATACTATCGCGTATGGCTGAGTGACAGCGAGCTTGGCGATCTGCTTTACCTGATGCAAAAGGATCCCAAGGATATCAGCGCGGATTCCGAGCAGCCTGCTTATCGGATCTGGATCTGCTTTGGCGACGGTACGGTGGTCTCTCCGTATCTCAAGGCCGATGCAGGCAACGCAGGACACGGACAGCTGTTTGATTACGATCCCGAGCTGGAGCTTTCGGGGGATCTGATCAAGCTGATCATGTATTGCGTAGAAACCTAAATTCTCCAAAACCTCTTTTGTCTACATTAAAGCAAGGAGAGTATGATCATGAAACGTAATTTCAAAAAATATCCGGCATTGTGTATTGCTGTACTGATGCTGTTTGCGGTACTTGCAAGCTGTGATGCTTCCGCACCCGGGGAAGCGTATCCCGGTATGAACTATGCTCCGAATCAGAGTATGGATGCCTTTTATCCGGAGGAAAACGGGGAGGGCATTATCTCGCCCGAATCGCAAAGCAGCGTCCGTGAAAATCCCTTTACCAACACCGCGCAGCAGGCGATCTCCACCTTCTCGGCTGATGTGGATACCGCGTCCTACACCCTGTTCCGCAAGCACGTCAACAACGGCTACGACTGGACCGCAATGCAGTCGGATTACGTGGGCGGCAACATCCGCACCGAGGAAATGCTCAATTACTTCGACTATGACTACGCTGAGCCCGCAGAGGGAGATCTGTTCGGCGTCAACGCAAAGATTTTGCCCTGCCCTTGGAATGCACAGAATCATCTGGTCATGCTGGGCTTTAAGGCTAAGGATGCAGAGAAGCCCACAGGCAATAACCTGGTATTTCTGATCGACATTTCGGGCTCGATGAACAGCACCGATAAGCTGCCGCTTTTGCAAAAGACCTTTTCTTACCTGGTCTCCAATCTGACCGAAAACGACCGCGTGTCTATTGTGACCTACTCGGGCGGCGAGAGAGTAGTGCTGGAGGGCTGCGAGGGCAACAAGTACGAGCAGATCATGCACGCCATCAATAATCTCAAGGCAAGCGGCTCTACCAACGGTCAGGCAGGCCTGAAAAAGGCTTACGAGATCGCTCAGTCCTGCTATATCGAGGGCGGCAACAACCGCATCATCATGGCCTCGGACGGCGACCTCAACGTGGGCATTTCCAACCCAGAGGAGCTGAAAAAGTTTGTAGAAACCAAGCGCGACGGCGGTATTTACCTGTCTGTGCTGGGCTTTGGCAGCGGAAACTTCCGCGACGATAATATGGAAACGCTTGCCGACCACGGCAACGGTGTGTACTACTATATTGACGGGGAGGTCGAGGCCGAGAAGATTTTCGGCAGCGAGCTTTGCTCCACGCTGACCACCGTGGCAAACGACGTCAAGCTGCAGGTCACCTTTGATCCCGTATACGTGGAAAAATACCGTCTGATCGGCTATGAAAACCGCATCATGACCGAGGAGGACTTTACCGACGACACCAAGGATGCAGGCGAGGTAGGGGCCGGGCACACGCTGACCGTGTGCTACGAGGTCACCTTGACCGAGACCGCCAACGCAACGGGCGAGAGTGAGAAGTGGTTTGACCTTGCCGTGCGCTGGAAGAATCCCGGCATGAGCGAGAGCGAGGAGCGCGCTTATGAGATGGGCAACGCGAATCTGACCGAAACGCTTGACGACGACGCACGCTTTGCCGCAGCCATCATTGAAACCGCAATGCTGTTGCACAAGAGCGAGTATGCGGGCGACGCATCGCTTGACAGCGTGCTTGCGCTGCTTGGCGACATGAGCGAAAAGGACGCGTACCAAACCGAATTTGAGCAGCTGATTCTCAAGCTTAGAACAAGCATGCCGTAAATAAAGAACGTAGCGGGAGGTTATTTGCAAGCAAATTCATCCTCCCGCATCCAATCACGACAAGCAAAGAAAAGAGGTGAGCATATGCAAGAGAAACGTAAAAGGAAGCTCAAAGCACGTCATATCGTACTGGTTATCATCTCAATCGTGCTGTTGATCGGCAGCCTTGCAGGATTTTTTGCAGGCGCGATCGGGATCACGGTGGGAATCGTGCAGGAAATGAACGGCACCCTTGAGAATGCCGAGCCATTGATTCCGGGGGCAGAGGGCTTTGCCATCATGGCATACGCCATTCTCTGGATCGTTGGTTTCTTTGTTTTGCTGGTGCTGCTTGCCGTATGCTGGCTGATCGGGCTGGTGCTGACCGTGATATTGACATTCTTTATGCGAAAAAAGCCGATATGGCTGAGCATTCTTTCGTATATCCTGTTTGCCGTTTACGTGATTTTGGTGCTTTGCATCATGATCCCCGTAATTCCCGGATTGCTGATATTGCTGTTTCTGATATTGTTCGGATAAAACATAAACGTAGAAAAGAGGTGAGCGTATGCAAGATCAAACGACTATGACAACCGTTGAAACCGTAAAAAAACCAAAGGTACGCGCACAGAAAAAGCACGTGTGGATGTTTGCATTTGTGTGTGCGATTCTGATTTTGGGAATCTTGGCGCAAATTTTGGGCATTGTCGGCTTGATGGAATATCTTGAGTATATCAATGCCGATTATGCAGATCATGATCCTTCGCAAGATGCTATTCCCGGACTGGGAACGCTGATCATGGGTTTTAGCACCCTGCTGATCATGGTCGTTGGCTTGTACGCATCCGTCTTTCTGCGTGACGCGGTATGGGCTGTGGGGCTGGTTTTGTCCATCAAGCTGGTGCGCCGCAAAAAAGAGATCCCGACCTGGATGTGGGTGATCTCCTTGATCTTGATGATTATTTATATCGTCTACATTGGTTCCGATGTCCTGAGCGTTTTGGGCTGGCTGTTCTTCTCGCTGCTTAGTAAGGTTATCAGCCTGTTTTAAGGGGGAAGTATGCAAGAAAAGGAAGTACTTGACGAGGTGCTTGGCCCCAAGGCCTTATTTGTCATCGCGTGCGTGATCTTAGCGATTAGCATTGTAACCTTTTCGCTCTCCATGGTATACGTGCAAAGCGTGACCACACCCACGCCCGCGCCCGATACGGGCGAGCCGAGCGGGGGAGGACTTCCCGGGGGAGAGATCATCGGCATGATGCTCATGATGTTTGCAAGCGTGGTGCTGATGGGAATCATTCTGCTGTTCCATGCGTTTTTGTGGGGCGCGGGGATGCTGGTGTCCGCCCGCCTTGCGTATTCCAAAGCGCAAAAGCCCCGATGGATGCAGATTTGCGCGTGGATTCTGACCGCGATTTTTGCCATCCCGACCGCGATTGCACTTTGCATTGTGGGATACGTGGTGTTTACGTTGTTTATTCTGTGAGTGAATAGTCTATTGAAAAAAACAGCCC
This sequence comes from Clostridia bacterium, assembly GCA_017503325.1. GTDB lineage: Bacteria > Bacillota > Clostridia > Oscillospirales > CAG-272 > SVQP01. The sequence continues at coordinate 28,679 of JAFVTI010000027.1, forward strand.
GATGGGCTGTGGAAATAAGCGGGAAAAGTGCAATACCCCTCGTGTCATCCTGAGCGGAGAAAACATCCCGTGTGGATGTTTTCGTAGTCGAACTTTCAAAAATCTGCAATAAATTGCTGATTTTTGAAAGTCAAAACGCTGCAAGCGTTTTGAGGATCTACGAGGGTGGGTGCGTTGTGCCCGTAGATCCCGCGCTGCGCGCGCCCTCCCTTGGGTCGGGTTCGAC
>JAFVTI010000028.1 GCA_017503325.1 Clostridia bacterium
ATTTGATCGACGGCGACCCGCGCTACCGCGCGCCCGACCAATAATTTCTCCGCTTCGGCTACGCCTTCGCTCCAAAATTATTGGTCGTATATTGTAAACCATGTGCCTTCACAATTTGTAAACCATGTTGCTCTTGACACGCAGGTCTCCCCTACAAACAATAGTTCCGCAGGAAACAAATAATAATCCCCGACAGATTTTTGTCTGTCGGGGTTCAATTATATACAGTATAATGAGTAAGGAGAATGTTTGGTGTTACCTTGATATTCTTTATACATCAATCCATCTTCTTTAGAAATTGCACTTTGGATCAATATTTTTGTAAGTTCGGGAACATCATCTCTTGACAGAGCGGTTTCAATATCCATCCACAGCACTTCGCTATTTTCGTCGTTATCTGAAGTTGCCTCGCCGGATACATATTCTGCACGAAACGCAATATACCAATCGTGCATATTAAATCTAATACCAATAATGTTTGTCGGTTTAATTTCAATACGAGTTTCTTCCATATATTCACGGATTAAGGCTTGTTGAGGTGTTTCACCGGAGTTCACATAGCCACCCGGAACAATAAGCATTCCTTTTCCTCCGCCATAAGTATGTCGAGCAAGCAACACCTTGTTTTCTTTAATCACAACAGCTGTAACACTTTGTCCCCAATTTGTGTTTTCGTTTCCCATATGAAGCCTTTCTAAATTATATTCATTTTATCGCAAGTTTCGCCTTTGTAATACAAAGGCAGAGGGCAAAGCCCCAGACCCCTACTATACTGATTATATTATAGCACAAATCAGCAGAGAAAACAAGAGTTATATTCCGATAAGAGTATCACGCCAATTCCGCTCAGCCTTTTCTTTTTCAATCCAGCAAATAATGCACCATTCGCTCGGGGTTCTCCAAAAACTCGCGCGTGACGCGATAATGCTCGGTCTCGCGGTATTCCACACGGCGGATCCCCTGCTCCGAAAGCTCCAGGATGCAAGCCCCCGGATACGCCATCAGAATGGGTGAATGCGTGGCGATGAGCAGCTGCGAGCCGCTCTTTACCAGACGGTCAATCTCGGAAAGCAGCGTCAGCTGACGCATGGGCGAGAGCGCGGCCTCGGGCTCGTCGAACAGATAAAGCCCGTTGCCGCCCAGACGGTTCTGCACAAGCGAAAGGAAGCTTTCCCCGTGCGACTGATGATGCAGCGATCTGCCACCGTAGCTCTCCACCAATGGCGGTGAAAAGGCGGGCTGCCTGTCCAGCTCCTCGATGTTGGTCGCCACGTTATAAAGGCTTTCCGCGCGCAAAAAATACCCGTCCTTGGGATAAGCGCGGCGTACCACGCGCAGGCACTTATGCAGCTCGGAATGGGTGGCGTTGGTGGAAAAGTTGAAATTGCGCGAGCCGCCCTCGGGATTGAAGCCGCAGGCAACCGCCACAGCCTCCAAAAGCGTGGATTTCCCCGTGCCGTTCTCCCCTACCAGAATGGTGACGTCCGCATCCAGCACAAGGCACGGATGCTTGCAAAGATATTGCACCACGGGAAGTCCTTTCAGATAGGACTGCTCATTCGGCACTTCTTCCAGTACGATCTCGCTTAAATACTTGGTAGACACGGCGCTCTCCTTTCAATTTGTTCTCTGCTCGTAGCTCTCCACGATCAGTTCGCCGAACCTGTGCCCCAGCGCAAGCTCGCTCTCGGCATCATAATGCCCCCAATCGGGGTCTCCCTCGGGCTCTTTGTGTACGGTATAGCCCGCGTCAATGGTGGAAAAATACAAATTCAGCTCGGACTGCGCGGCAAACGCAACCTTTGCCTCATTGATAGCAGGATACGCGGGCTCGCAATAGGGGCTATTGGAAATGCCCGCATCGATAAAGTAAATGCCGCCCTGCTCGGCATATGCCGCAAGATCCTCGCGCAGATAAGCGGCAAATGCGCTCTGATTGGCAAGGTACTTGGAGGCCTTGAAATCGGTGGTATCCGATTCGCCCTGCATCCAGCAGACAGCGCCTACGCGCGCGTCATAGCCCGCGTCGGTCAACGCCTGCAGATAGGTAGTCACAAACTCCATGCATGCCTCGTAGATCGAGCCTCGCTCGCCTGCGCAAAGCCAATGATGATGCAAGGAATAGCCCGACATGGAATATTTCAGAATAAACACGGTTTCATCGGGAAAAGCCCCTGCCAGCACCTCGGCCATACCAAGCTCGGGGCCAAAGTAACCATCTCCCGCAGCACACATAAGATCGGTTTTGACAAACGCGCCGCCCGAGGTATATTTGTGGTCGTCAAGGCAGAAATTGATGCGCACCGAGTCAAAGCCGCTCTCGTAAACGGCATACTGCTCTGCCCCCACGCTCTGCTTGAGATACGAGGTCAGCGAACAGCCCGTCGCGTTGCTCTGCCCCAGCAGCAGGATCACCTTAGCGGGATGACCGTCGCCCCGGGGCAGCTCCTCGGTCGGATACTCGGTATTCATATTCAGCCACACGGTCACATCCTCGGTGGTGTCCTCTTGACCGCTGCCCATCGGTGCGCACGCACAAAGGCAGACTAACAATGACAATAGGATAATATAGAATTTTTTCATGCACACTTGTCCTTATACTGCTCATACGGCAGTGGTTCAGCATGGAATTTTTTGATCATAAACTCATTGACAAAATATGGAATGATGCACCGACTGTGGAGCATCCGCTGCTTATGCAGTCGGACGTAGCAGCTCCCCTCGTATTCGCGGACAAATACTGCATAGGAAAGCGAGGCGTTTAGCTGTGTAAAGGTAATCGTCATAGTGGACTCATCAAAGGTATATTCCATGACTTCTTTTACATTTGGTCGGTACAACCGGTGTACAAGCTCCTCTTTCTTACACGGAACGCGAAACAAGTGATCCATCCGTAAAGAATCCGTGTTGACGATCCCGCCAGAAGCTTTTTGAGATTTGACAATGGGCACGATTATCACAACAGCAAGCACGACGAAAGCAATGCTAAACAGCAAAAACAGTATTGATGGTAATAGGATTTTCAATATCTCCATATCACATTTCCTTTCTCGGCATATTGACGTTTGCACCTATATAGACGCTTTTTCAGCCCCAAATGTCCAACTATGATGTGAAATTTTATTGAATCTCCACCGTCATATTCTTGCTCTGCTCAACCAAGAACAAGGGGCTTTCTCTGCCGTCCTTGAACGTCCAGGACACGTCCTTGAGGACGACCTTCATGGGCGAGTGATCGGGGGCTTCACACCACGTGGGATAGGAAAGATCGGTAAAGCGCACGTTTTTCAGCGTCAAGGAGCCAAGATACGTACCCTTTTGCAGAGAATTCTTGTCAGCATGATAGTGCAGCACCTCTGTTGCGTTCTCAATCACGCAGTTCTCAAAATGCAGCTCGGACGGCTGATACGGGTAGTTGGCGCTGGCAAAATAGTCTACCAAGCAGATCAGGTTATGTCTGCCCTGCTCGCGCGGCAGCTCGGTGCCCTTCCCCTTGACCACCGTCATGCGATGGGGATAGTACCCCGGGCCGTACGCGTAGCAATCGCGCACGTACACGTCCACACCGCCGATGCGGAACAGATTGCAGGAGGTATTGAGCACGCAGCGACGCACGAGAAGGTCGCACACGTTGATGCCCGCAATGCAATCATCGCCCGTTTTGAACAGGCAATCCTCGATCACGGCATGCTCGGTGCAATGCAAATGAATGCCGTCCGAACCACCAAGGCAGGTGACGTTGTGCATATGCAGATTTCTGCAGTTGTTGACTTCATGTAAAAAGTTACCGCTATGTCGCGCGGTATAGCCCGATAGCTCCACATTCTCACAGCAGGAGAAAAACACGATATGCGGACCGCGGTAGCCCTCTTCTCCGTCGGGATCGTAGCAATTTTGTCCATCCAATGCCGCCCCAAACTCGCCAATAATGGCAATATTCTTTTGTCCGTATGACGAGATCATAGCACGGCGGTAGGTCTCCCAGGGCTGCCCGTAATACTCGGTGATCAGCTCCATATCCGAGCGCATTTCCACGTCCTCGGGGATAGCAAACACCTCGTAATCCTCACATTCGGTGCTGCCGAAGATCTCCGCCCCCGCCTCAAGATACAGTGTGGTATTTGACCATATCCAAAGAGAGGAAACAAAGTATTTTCCGCGCGGGAAGACGACCTTGCCCCCATCCTTGCGGCACATATCAAGCACTGCTTGAATCTGCATCGTTTGCAGCACAGTGGTATTTACCTGTACGCCATAGTCGGTCACGCGATAGGTGTTGGTCTTCATAAGCTACCTCCAATAAATTACTGCATTTATTGTATCATATCCATGCCTGGGTGTCAATAAGGATTTGGCCTTGAGGCTTGACAAGGGACACAGCATCCGTTATAATGAAGATAATAATTCCCGGAGGTAACAGAATGAAAATTTGGAAAAGAATTCTGATCATTGCCGTGTGCTGTTTTGGCGCACTGTTGCTTTTGGTATGCGGATATCTCGGCTACGTGGTATTCAGCTACGAGCGCATTCCCGATTTGCAAGAGCTCCCCATTGACCGCGCAGGCGCAAAGGATGCCGCACAGACCCAAACGGAATACGTGATCGTAACGCAGAACTTAGGCTTTGGCGCGTACACGCAGGATTTCACCTTCTTTATGGACGGGGGCACGCAGTCCCGCGCCGAGAGCCGCGAGAGCGTGATCGCCTGCATCACCGAGGGCGCGCAGACGGTTGCCTCGCTGGATCCCGATTTCATTCTGTTCCAGGAGGTCGACCTCGACTCCACGCGCAGCCACCATACCAACCAATATGACATGCTGCGCGAACAATTCCCGACGTTTTCAAGCACCTATGCGGTCAATTATGATTCCGCCTATCTCGCCTACCCTTTCCACAGCCCGCACGGCGCGTCGTACAGCTCGCTTGCAACCTTCTCGGCATTCGACATCACATCCTCGCTGCGCCGCTCCTTCCCCATTTCCACCTCACTGAGCAAATTCCTTGACCTGGACCGCTGCTACAGCGTCAGCCGCATTCCCGTAGAAAACGGCAAGGAATTGGTGCTTTACAACGTGCACGCGTCTGCCTACGGCAGCGACGACAGCATCAGAGAGGCACAGATGTCCATGCTGTTTGAGGATATGGCTGCCGAATATGCACAGGGCAATTACGTGATCTGCGGCGGCGATTTTAACCACGACTTCACGGGCAATTCCTCGCAAAAGCTCAACGGCGCGGACGCCGATTTCGGCTGGGCACAGCCCTTCCCTGCTGACATGCTACCCGATGGCTTTACGCGCTGCATCGATTATGCGGGTGAAGTCCTGTATCCCACCTGCCGCAACTGCGACGTTGCCTACGAGCCGGGTAATTTTACCATCATCGTGGATGGCTTTATCGTGTCCGACAACGTCACGTGCACCGAGGTGCGCAACGTGGACACCGCCTTTACCTATTCCGACCACGCCCCGGTCGTCATGACCTTTACGCTGGAGCCGTAGGTAAATAAAAAAAGCAGCCCGATGGGCGTGAAAAATTAGCGGGATGAGAATAAAAAATGGGCTGCTTCATTTGAGGCAGCCCTGTTTTCAAACAAAAAATATAGAGTTGCTGCAGGTGCTGGCGAACGCAGTTCGCCCCTACGGAAATTCATATAGAGGGTTTACGATAACG
>JAFVTI010000029.1 GCA_017503325.1 Clostridia bacterium
TACTCATAGATAAATCCTCCAAATATGTTTTTTTAGTTTTGACTGGCAGGTCATACTAATTATATCATATTTGGAGGATTTCATCTCATCGGCAGAGCCTCTATTGAACCACGCGACTATCGCGTGGTTTTCTTTTTCCAATAAAAGGGGCTGACGCTTGTCGTCAGCCCCTTGTTCTATTTGTTGAAAGTGTTGTTTTTGGGAAAGGTGATTTGTACAAAATCACTATTTACAGTGGTTTGCATTGATGATATAATGATTAAGTCAGAAATTTCATAAGAAAAGGAGAAAAATCATGAGAAAACTTTTGACAATCATGCTCGCAATGTGTCTGTTGCTTGCAACTATGACCGTTCTGGCTATCCCCGCAAATGCTGCCGAGGTAGAAGGCGACTGGGTGACCTCCAGAGCAGGCGATGCATATGAAGAGGGAGTTACCGATTATACGCCCGCTGCAGGCTACACGTATACAACCGAGGGCTTCCAGACCATTGCTCCCGATTTTACAAACTGCAACCCTTACGTACAGGCGCACACCAAGGAAGCATATAATCTTAAGGACCCCAATGCTGACGGAAACGGTAACGCACTTTCCGTTAAGTTTACAGTACAGGATTTCGCATATGGCGGCGAGTACGGCAATAAAGACGAATGGGTCGCTATCACGCTCAACAGCGAGCCTGTTGTAACCCAGGGTAACCCCGCATACGGCGCCGGCCTTTGCATTCTGATCCGCGGTAACGGTGGCGGTGCTGCAACCGGCCAGCCTCATTATTCCGACAAGGAAAACAACCGCTTCAATATGTTTATTTCCGGACAGATCAACCCCGAGCTCAATGATGAAGGCCAGGAAGTATACACCTTCAGCATCAGACATGACGGTACCGATTACGTGATGAATCTGTGCGGCACTGAGTTCACCGATCCCACGGGTGTTCTGAACACCATTCTGGACGAGCAGTGTGCTAACGGTGCATACCTCGGTATCACCCTGATGTCCACCGAAGCAGAAACCACCGCTGCTTTTGTTATCAATGAGTTCCAGGGCGCTGTTCCTTACGGTGAAGACAGTGCAGAGCCCGAGGCAAACGTAAAGAACTTTGCTGAAATCGCTGATTCCTCGACAGTTCCCGCAGGCCAGCCTGCAGTTAAGTGGGACGGTAATGCTGAGCAGTACGACAAGATCTCCATTTCCCATGCAGACTATACCGTACAGGAAAACGGTCTTGTAACCCTGGTATGTAACGGCAATATGCCTTATATCAGCTTCATGCTCAAGAACGAGATCTCTTATGAGGCTACTGATTTCCCGATCGTCGCCGTTCTGACAAGAAATTGCTGGGCTTCCTCGGGCAGTATCTATTACATGTCCGGTAAGACCCTGGGATGCGGTGCTGATAACCTGATGGATTTCATCGTCGACGAGATTGAGCTTGGCGAAGGCTGGGGCCTTTCTCTGATTGATCTTACCGAAGATCCTGAGTGGGAGGGAAGAATTAACGGTATCCGTTGCGATTTCTCTGATGTAGATTATACGGATGAGCAATACAATACGTTTGACGTTGCATACTTTGCTGCTTTCCGTACCGAAGAGGATGCACAGCAGTATGCAAAGGATTACCTGATCGCTCTGCTTGGCAAACTGCCCGAGAACACCGAGAAGCCTACCGAAGAGCCCACCACCGAAGCTCCCACGACCGAGGCAAAGACCGATGCTCCTACGGAAGAGAATCCTTCCGATGAAGCTACCACCGATGCTGAGCAGTCTGGCGGCTGCAAGTCCGTAGCGATCGCTCCCGTTGCAGCACTGGTTGCATTTGTCGGCGTTGCATTCGTTGTAAAAAAGAAGGACTAAAATAACATAATTTTAAGGGCTGACGCTATGCGTCAGCCCTTGTTATTTTGCACGAAACAGGTACACATATTTGTGAATTGTAACCATTTACAGAAAAATGAAAAAGTGGTATAATGAATATGTATTCTATAATCCCTATCTAAGGAGTGACAAAATGAAAAGATTGTTTATTTTGGCTTTGACAGCAGTAATGCTGCTTTCCGTTGCATCCGTGATGACCGTCCCCGGCGCAGCAGCCGTTGAAGGTGACTGGATTGCAACCCGCGCAGCTGACGACTATCAGGATCCTGATAGCTACAGACCTTATTGCGGTTTTCACTATGAAGTAGACAAGGGCCTTGTGTTGGATTCTGCTGACTATACCAATAACACCCCCTATACGCACATTCATACCAAGACCCCCTATAATCTCAAGGACACCAACGCAGCAGGCAGCGGCAGATCCATTTCCTTGGAGTTTACCGTAACCGATTTTGCTTATGATGGTAGTGACCATTGGGTCGGTGTTTCTCTGCACAGCAAAGAGATCTTTGCTCCCGGACAGAAGGGATACGGCGAAGGCGTTTCCGTGCTGATCCGCGGTGCAGGCGAAGGCGCTGCCGTTGCGCAGTTCTTTTACCTCAACGACGACAGAGGATACACGCTGTTCAGCCAGCAGCAAGTCAATATCCCGCTTAACGAGCAGGGACAGGAAACCTACACCTTTGAAGTAGAGTATACAGGTACGGGCTATGTGTTCTATCTGTGCGGAACAAAGGTTGAGGACGTTACGAAATTGGCTGACGAGACCCTTGATACTTACTGCGCAGACGGCGCATACGTGGGTATTTCCTTCTATACTACCGCGTCCGGTTCTTCCATCGGAGCGAACATCAGCAAGTTCCAGGGCGAGGTTCCTTTTGGTGAGGATAGCATGGAGCCCGAGGAAAACCGTAACAACTTTGCGCCCATCGCAGATTCTTCCACCGTTCCCGCGGGTCAGCCCGCGCTGATCTGGAACTCTGCCAAGGAGCAGTTCAACCAGTTCCAGAGCTCGAATATCGACCTTGTAGTCAACCAGGACGGCACGATGAAGGCAACCGCGCTGACCGCTTCGGGTTATATCATTTTCTCCCCCAAGGTAGCCGTGTCCTATGAGGCTGCAGATTTCCCCGTGATCGCAATTCTCACAAGAGCCTGCTATGCAGAATCCGGCCTTGTTTTCTACAGCGCAGGTAAGAATCTGAGTGCACAGCCCGATTGCAGCTGTGAGATCGATATCGCCGAATATGATTTCGGTGAAGAGTGGTGCATGGGTATTCTGGATCTGACCGATGACCTTGATTGGCAGGGCAGAGTCAATATGATCCGTATGGATATTCAGAACGTCGACAATAACGACGAGGAAATGAAGTATTATGATATTGCATACATCGCATGCTTCCGCACCATTGAGGATGCTGAGCAGTATGCAAAGGATTATCTGATCGGCCTGCTTGGTGCAATGCCCGAGACGACCGAGAAGGAAACCAAGCCTCCCAAGACCGATGCTCCCGAAACCGAGGCTCCCACTGCAGAGACCGAGAATGATGGTGCAGAGCAGACCACCGAGGCAGAGCAGGAAGATAAGGGCTGCGGCGCTGTCGCAGCTGCCCCCGTTGTTGCTCTGATCGCGCTGCTGGGCGTTGCATTAGTTGCAAAAAAGAGAGACTGATCATGAAAATTTCAAAGGGCTGACGGTAAATGTCAGCCCTTTTTGTTGTGAAAATTGCACTTTTTTGTTTTTCATTTTATGGAATATATCAATATACAGAGGATATGCGTATATGGTATAATAAAGTATCACCCAATAAAGGAGGAAATGAGTATGAAAAAACTGACTGCCATGATCTTTTCCATCGTAATCATAATGACAGCCGTGTGCATTACGGCGTTTCCTGCTATGGCTGCGAGCGAAGGGGATTGGACGACAAGCAGAAGCCCGCATGATGACGACACGTATTATATTCCCGCAGCCGGATATCATTATACGGAAGAAGGGTTTGTGACCATCTCTCCCGATTATCCCGAATATGACGGATCATATCAGCATATTCACACCAAGAATGCGGTGGATCTAAAGGCAAATAACGACCAAAACGGCAACTCCGTTTCTTTGAAATTCACGATTTTGGAGTATGCTTACAGCGGAGTAAATCAAAATAAGGATCAATGGATCGCGATCACGCTCAATAGCGAGCTGGTAGCATGGCCGGGATCGCTTGATTACGGCGAGGGCATTTGCATTCTGTTCCGCCGTAATACCATGGGTAACGAGTTGGGCGAAGGGAAAGCAAGAATCGAGGCGTATTACGTTGATAAAGAGGAAAAGGCTTTCAGTACGGTTAATGCATTGAATGACTATCCGATCATAAACGTGGAAATGGATGAGCATGGCCGCGAGGTCTATACCTTTACCATGTCCTACAACGAGCAAGGGCAGTATCACTTCAACGTAGCAGGATACGAATTCCATGACGATTATCTGGACACCTTGCTGAACCGCGTGTGCGCGGACGGTGCCTACGTAGGCATTACCGTGCAAACGGGAGAGGCGCAATCGCCGATTTCGCTGTGCATCAATGAATGGCAGGGAAAGATCCCCACGGGCGACGACCAAAAAGACCCCGAGATTGCCATGGAGCTGCCGACACCGGCAGAAACAGAGTGGCCGGAACCTACTACAGAGGAAATGACGACTGCCCCGGAGCCTTATACGACGTGGCGCGAAACGGAAACTGCGGATATAGAATACGATACGGAATATGCTACGGAATATGCGACGGAAATTCACATCTGCACCGATTGGATAGAGCAGGAAACGACCGACCAAGGCTATGTGATCGATCACGACGAGCAGAACCTGTTTGGCAACAGAGGCCTGATTGCCGAGCTGTTTGGCGGTTGCCGTTCCGAGATCGCAATTCCCGCAATTGCAATGATCACAATGATCGCTGCAGTAATTACTTTTAAGAAAAAAGGCTGAACACAAACGGACTGACGCTTGGCGTCAGTCCGTTCTTGACAAATGAGAAAGAATGTAGTATAATAGGTGCATAACACATAGGAAAGGAAATTATTCCATGAACGTAAAAAGAATTCTGTCATTATTGGCACTTTGTCTTTGCCTTGTGATGACGCTGCAATTCATTGCTTGTAACGGCGACACCGGTGAAGAGCAGACGACTCCGGAGCAGACGGAAGGCCCGAATACCGACGCAGAAACGCAAGAACCCGGAACGACTGACAATACCACGGATGTTCAGACCGAGCCTGCTTCTCCCGATTTCACGGTTGCAGCAAAGCCCTCGATCAGCTTTGATAAAACGGTTCAGGCAACCGAAAACGGTTCTGCCTATGACGTAACGACCGCATCCGGACTTACGTATTCAGCAAGCGGACATAAGAGCTTTGCAGACGGCTCGTTTACCGTCAATAAGGGATTTACAGTCGCGCTTGGTGACCAATTTAGTGATAGCTTTAACCGCCTGACGCTGTGCTACGTGTCCGACGCTCCCATGGAGTGCACAGTGACTTACGAGAGAAACGGCAGAACGCTGGAGGATCTGTTCTATCTGGAAGCTGGAACGCAGACCTTCTGTGCGCTGACTAAGGGGTATCTGGATGGCATGAAGGCTTCCAAGCTTACCTCGATCACCTTTGAAACCTGCGAAGAGATCGATGCAAAGTTTGTGCTTTGCGACGTCAAGACCGAGGAATACGAGGTTTATGCGGACGAAGTATATTACATCGAAAACGAAAGCTACGTGCTTGGCGTACGCCTTTCCTGGGGCGGAGGCATTTGCTATCTGCGCGACCTCAAAAACAGAATCGGCGGCATTGAAAACCTGATCAACCAGGCTGACACCGGCAGACTTGTACAGCAGTCCTATTACGGCACGCACGGCAACGGTGAATACCAGGACGGCGATTACAACGGCGTACGCTGGCCTTATAACCCTGTCCAGGGCGGTGACGTACACGGCAACCCCAGCCGTATCATTGATATCGTGGTAGGAACGCACTCGCTTTACGTCAAGGCGCAGCCGCAGGACTGGGGACACGACGGTGAGCTGACCATCAGCTACATGGAGAATATTTACATGCTGGAAGAGGATCACGTTCGCGTAGACAACAGATTCGTGGATTTCTCCGGTTGGGAGCACAGATATGCCAACCAGGAGCTGCCCGCATTCTATACGCTGAGTTTCCTGGGTGAATTCACCTATTATGCAGGCTCCAAGCCTTGGCAGGACGAGCCGCTGACCTCTAGAAAGGATCTGAACTTCTGGGGCGATGCTGCTTATCACGATGATTGCACCTTCAAGCTTCGCTACAGCAACACCGAGACTTGGTGTGCATGGTCCAACCGCTACGTAGATTACGGAATCGGCTTGTTCGTTCCCGGTGTAGACGTATTTTTGGCCGGCAGACATGCATATAACGGCAGTAAGGATGCATACAACGGTGCTACCAACTACGTAGCCCCCTTGTGTACCATCAAGCTTGAATCCTTTGAGCCGATCGAATACAGCTACATGATGACCACAGGCTCGATTGAAGAGATCCGAAGCGTATTCAAAGCCAATAAGGATTTTGCAACAAACGAAACTCTGCATCACAACTACATCAGTGACCGACTGGAGGACGAGGGTGCAGCAATCAAGATGGATATGCTTCAGTTTGCTGAAAAGAGCAGCACGCTCAAGCTGACACCCACCAGCAATACCACCGTAGGCTTCAGCGATGAGCAAAAGGCTGCATTGCTGACCATCGTAGCAGCATCTGACCCGCACGTCACCATCGATTACACCAAGTCTGATCCCACGCTCAAAGCAGAGGACTATTCCGTGATCAAGATCACGTATATGATCCCCACCACCAACAGTAGGAAATATTACACAGCAGAGCTGTTCTTGTCAACCGGCACGTCTATGGGAGCCGAGGGCGGCAAGTCCGTTCGTACCGAGGTTGTGGCGGACGGTGAGTATCATACCGCAGAAATTAAGGTATCGAGCCTGAATTTCTGGAGTGGCAATGTCAATGCGATCCGCTTTGACTACTTTGATGCTTGTGCCGAGGGCGACGTGATGTACGTGCAGTCCATCGAGCTGAGTAACTAAATCAAACCAAAACAGGGAGAAAGCCAAGGCTTTCTCCCTGCATTTTTATTGAAACGTCCTGCTTCGGGCAATTAGATGATACAGCTTTTTAGCTCCGGGTGATCGTCTGCGACTTTCATTGCACGGTGAAGGCAGTTGTCAATCAATTGCTTGCGTGGTGTGATGGTATCATCCTCACAAAATACGCTGATTCTGTTGTCAAGCAGCATGATTGATTCTTCCACGTGACCGGATTTGAGGACTTTATAGTATTCTTTGCACAGATGATGCAGATCAGCATAACGAGTCTTTGCTAACGCAAGTTGATCTGTCTGGGCGTACAATTCGATCAGACCTGTAAGTAACAAAAGCTTTTGATATACTTGCTCATAGGGTAATGCGTCTCCTCCACTTAAAAGTGCATCAATAATTCGAAGCATATACTCCATATATACGATTCGCTGCTGATTTGTTTTGTCTGAAAGGGATGTGACGAGGTTGATATTTTTTATCAAATAACGTGCCTGATTGGTAAAGCTCTTTTTGCAATATTCTTCAGCCATATGTGATTCTCCGGCGATTTTTGCAATCTCTGCAGATCTGTAATAGCGGTCTCCGTATTCAAACGGGAGTTTTTCAAGAAGCAACATGGCGCGGGGAAAATCTCCGACTCTCGTCAATACAGAGGCAAGCAGATAACGTGCCTCTGCCTGCATGTCAGCATCATCGGAGTAATGAATAATGCAGTTTGCAAAACGCTCGCACTCCTTTAGCATGGCCTTTTGATCGTTAAAGTTAGGGAATTGTCCCCAGTAGAGCTCCGACATATCTAGCAAGTATTTTGCCGCACGGACGTGATACGGATGCTCGGAGAAATACTCATACATCATGCGATATCCCTGTTCTCCGATTTCCGGAGCAGGGGGCCATTCACAGGGATTCATGGATTCTAAAGCCAAGCATTCTCTCAGAATTTTTTCGAATTCATCATCAAGGTGATCGTCGCTGATTCCCAATAATGCATCAGTACTGACGTGCAATGCATGAGCCAACGGCACAATTTGAGAAATATCCGGCATGCCTGTATCGGTTTCCCATTTTGAAATGGCTTGATTGCTGACACCAATCATTTCGGCCAGTTCTTGTTGTGTGAATTGCGAGTTTTTCCGAAAAACTTTCAATCTTTGTCCAAATGTAGTTTTCATAAGCTCCTCCTTTCATTTGGTAGCTTCATGATATCATACAGAGAGAGAATAGTACACATATAAAAAGAAGATAAAAAATCAATGCAGCGTAGACCTCCACAGTAAAGTAAGGCTTCCCGGGAAAGGGAAGCCTTATTGCTATATTCTTTACTTATCATCAAACAGCGAAACCTGATTAGCAACGCTGTTTTTGTTCGGTGCTTGCGGTGCACGAAGACCTAAATGCTCGTATGCAAGCTTTGTAACGCATCTGCCGCGGGGCGTGCGGGAAAGGAATCCAAGCTGCATCAGGTAGGGCTCGTAAACATCCTCGATGGTCACAGCCTCCTCGCCAATAGTAGCAGCCAGCGTGTCAAGACCAACGGGTCCGCCATCGTAGAATTTGATGATTGCCTCCATCATTCTGCGGTCGGTGTTGTCAAGGCCAAGCTCGTCGATCTCCAGCTTGTTGAGTGCATAGCCTGCGATCTCGGAATCAATGGTATCCTTTCCGCTGACCATCGCAAAGTCACGCACGCGCTTGAGCAGACGATTAGCAATACGAGGCGTACCTCTGGAGCGCGATGCGATCTCATAAGAGCCGTCATCGGTAATGGCAATACCCAAAATGCCTGCGCTGCGGCGCACAATGGATGCAAGCTCTTCGGGGGTGTAAAGCTCCAATTTGAGCAGTACGCCAAAGCGGTCTCGCAAGGGGGTAGTCAACTGCCCTGCGCGCGTGGTTGCACCGATCAGCGTAAATTTGGGCAGATCAATGCGGATACTGCGTGCTGCAGGACCTTTGCCGATGATGATATCCAGCGCATAGTCCTCCATGGCAGGGTAGAGAATTTCCTCAACCGATCGGGAAAGGCGGTGGATTTCGTCGATAAACAGCACGTCGCCCTCGTTGAGATTGGTCAGAAGTGCTGCCAGATCGCCCTGCTTTTCGATGGCGGGGCCGGATGTGATGCGGATATTCACGCCAAGCTCGTTGGCAATGATGTTGGAAAGCGTGGTTTTACCAAGACCTGGAGGGCCGTAGAGCAGCACGTGGTCAAGCGACTCTCCACGCATCTTAGCCGCCTCAATATAGACCTTCAGATTCTCCTTGGCCTTGTCCTGGCCGACGTAATCGCTCAGCGTTTTGGGGCGCAGAGAAGCGTCAATATCGGAGTCCTCAGGTGCGTAGTTGGTGGAAACAATGCGGTTTTCAAAGTCAAATTCCTGTTCGTCAAACATAGCACGTCCTCCTTACATCAGCTTTTTGAGTGCTTGGCGGATAATTTCCTCCAGCGTCATCTGCTCGGTCGGCATGCTCTTGAGCACCTGTGTTGCCTCGGCTCTCTGATATCCAAGCACCATCAAAGCATCCAGCGCCTCGGTCAGCTTGCCGCGCGCAGGTGCGCCGCCCTTGGCAGGCGTGCCAATCTCGGGAGCAGCACTGAACTCGCCGCCGTGCTCCTTGATCAGCTTGTCCTTGAGCTCCAGCACGATTCTTGCAGCCGTTTTGGGGCCGACACCGCTTGCCTTGGAAATTGCCTTGGTATCCTCGGTGCAAACCGCCAGCGCGAATTTTTCGGGGGACAGGAGCGAAAGAATGGACATGGCAGCCTTGGGACCAACTCCGGAAACCGTGATCAGCATCTGGAAGGAAGAGAGCTCGGTTTCATCGTAAAAGCCAAACAGCTCAATGCCGTCCTCACGGACAGCAAGATACGTATAAAGCTTTGCGGCATTTCCCGCAAGCGGGAGCTTGTCGTATGTGTTTTGGCTGACGGTCAGCTTGTAGCCAACGCCGCCTGCGTCGATCACGGCAAAGCCCATGTTTTTGAGTGCGAGCGTGCCGCTGATATAATAGTACATAAGGTCTCCTTCAAGTCCACGGGGCAAAAAAAGCCCCGTGGTTGTTTTTTATTGTTGTGTCGTTTGGTCTGTATCTGGTTCTTGCTGTTCTTGCATTTCGCCCGGCTGTGGCGCAGGCTCGGGCTCGGGCAATTGCACGGGAGCTGCGGGCTTGGGGATTGCAAAGAACTCACCGTAGCCGTTGATGCGGCAAAGTTTCTTTTCAAAAATGATCAAAAGGAAGAAAATGATGACCGAAATGATCGAAATACCCGTGCCGAGCACCAGCTCCTTGGGGCAGTAGATCATTTTTACCTCGTGCTCGCCCGCGTCCTCAATATAGTAGCCGACAAGCGCGTTGGCAAGCTCAAAGGTTTCCACTTTCTTACCGTCCACCAGAATCTGCCAGCCCTTATCAAAGGGAATGGTGGTGGTCACCAGCTGGTGATCCTTTGCGGTCGTGATGGTGCCGGGCAGATAATCCTCGCGGTAATTCTCGGGATCGATCTGCACGTTTCCTTGCTGCAATCTGGTGATCGCCTCGGTAAATACCTCCATATCCAACGAATAGATAAACGGCTTTTCAAGATCTTGCAAAAGGTAGAAGTTGTCGTAATCGTTCTTGATGGTCAGCTTGAGCTCAAGCTCTTTTTTGTCCATCTCACCGATCGAAACGATTCTCCAGGTGTTGTTGTCACCCCACTTACCGACCGATTTGCCGTTTGCGGTCATGTTGACCGATCTGGAATATACGGTGGGGAAGTAGACGAACAGCTCGGTGTGCTTGGGTACCTCGTATTCAAAGATGATCGAGCCGCCATCACCCTTGTAAAGGTCGTGGCTGGCAGCAGAGCCCTTGGTCACATCCTTGGTGGTCATGGAAAGCTGTGTGGAGGGAACAAAGATCTGCAGCGTCTCCTCCTCGCCAAGCATCATGGAGATCATGGCGTTCATGCGCTCAAAGGGGTTTTCGTAGTCGTCCAGTTGGAAATTGACAAAATCCTCGTCTACCGCGTAAGCAATGCTCATGACGTACGGGTTCTTGTAAACCACGTAGGTCTCGTTATCATAATCATCCGAGTCAAAGGCGGGCTCGCCGTAATACTTGTCGTAATCCTTGTCAGTCATGATATATTTGATGCCGAGCAAAGAGTCACTGACCGGTGTTTCGCCCTGATACTGAGACCAGTGTGATTTTGAGGAATAACCCATCATACGCAAGAAGTAAATGGTATCTGCGTTGAGTGTTGAGGTCGAGTTGGAAAGACCGCGGATCTGCAGCGCAAGGTTATCGTTGAGCTTGCGGTGATAGGTCTTTTCCATACGGTAGAAGGAGGTATCGTTTTCCTGCACGGTGTTGATAATGGGTCGCACCGTGTCAAGATAGTCGTTGTAGTAGGAATACTTGGTAAAGGTAACGTCCTTATCAAGGTCATTGAGATCGCAAAGACCGCTTATAAACATTTCCACGCAAACAAAGAACACAAGCACGCAAGAGATCAGCTCCTTGTTTCTGACACGGGGTATCAGGCAAACCAGAATGGTATACACGATCAGGCATCCGATGGTCAGCCAAACTGTCTGAAAATCGTGCACGTCCACGTATTCGTTGAGATCCTCCTTGATCATGGGAGAAAACTCCTGCAGAATGACCACGAATAAGCCGATCATGGCTGCAACGCCTACTACTGGCTTGCGGCTGACCGTGCGCAGGTTGGTAAACGCTCTGTAGGCCATGACAATCAGGAAGAAGCAGAGCATGAAGCTGTAGCGGTTGTTGAGCCAGTTGGGCTTCTGGAAGCCGTGCCATACAAGGTCGATTGAGCTTGTCGCAAAGCTGAACACAAAAATGGTGATCAGAACAGCGTAAGCAACCTTTTCGCCCGTGTGGAACTTCTTATTAAAGAAGAACATGGGAACCAGCAGCAGCGTCAGCACGCCGCAATACACGAAGGGAAGTCCGGCAGGTCGTACGGTATCGTAGGACGAGGGCAGGAACTTGTAAAGCAGCTCAAGGAAGTTGAGACGAGAGGTAAATGCCCAGTTGGGTTCCGAGAAATCGGTCTTACCAAAGGTCAGGGAATAGTAGGCTGTGAATACGATAAACGCTGCAATGCCGATTGAGAGCAGCGAATAGAAGGCGATGCGCATAAAGGAGCGTCCACCGTGATAAATTTCGCCGTAGGGATTGTTGGTCCGCTTGAAGCCCCACAGGTAAGCAAAGAAGTAGATCGCAACCGCGATACAGACCATATAGCCGATATAGTAGTTGCTGACCAACGTAAGCGTCAGGAATACAACGAAAACCTTGTATTTGCCGTATTTGATCAGCTGCTCTACGCCGTACATCACAAGCGGGAACCAGATGACCGCGTCGATCCACATGGTGTTGTTTTGCTGCGTGATACAGTAGGACATCAGCGCGTACATGACCGAGAATGCAATGATGCCGATGCGGTTGATGCGCGCCTCGGATTTGTGCAGATAGAACGCCATGGTGCCTGCGCAGAAGCCTGCCTTGACCATGAACATGAACAAGAGCGCCTCGCACATCCTGTCCTCGGGGAACAGACAGACAAGGTAAGAGAAGGGACTTGCGATATAGTATTCGTAAATACCCATAAACTCACCGCCAAGTGCGCGTGAGAACGAATAAATGATGCTCGTATCACCGTTTATGACGAAATTACGCAGAGCTTCAAAGAAGTAAACGTACTGACCGTTGAGGTCAAGCACCAATACACAACCGTTCCCGAAGGGATAAAGGCCTCTGGAAAGATACATCAGATATACCAGCACGGCCGGGATGAGCGCGGCGACCAGTATATACCAATATTCGGAAATAACGGATCTGCAACGGGTCGTGCATCTGAGCAGTCCGTCCTTTGCAACAGTACGATTGAGTTTCATTCGGGTATGTCCTTTCCTGTGTTCTGTTCCTGTTCGGATACTGTGATAGTTTTGATCGCCTTTTCAAGTTTCATGCGGTCCACGGTCATATCGCGCCCGCACCCCTTGCAGATCAAGCGCACCCGACTGCCAACGCGCATGACCAAAAAGTCAGCGCATCCGCAAGGGTGTGGCTTTTTGAGATGCAACAGATCTCCGGGCTGTATTTTGATAATGTTCATAGAAATCTCCATTTTGCCTGCTTTGAAGCAGGCTCTGCCTAAGAGCATGATAATCTATCCTATTATACCATAAATCGTCTCGTTTGTAAACGATTATTCGGATAATATTATAAAAAAATAAAATTTCATAAATAGTATTTGACAGGCGAAAGGGAAAGTGTTATAATTTAATATGAATTACTATGGGCAAGTATTGCATGGGGAGGAAATATGGTCATACTTGGTATTGACCCGGGTCTTGCGATCGTGGGTTGGGGCGTCATATCATACGACGGAGTCAGATTCAAAACGCTTGGCTACGGATCTATCCAGACACCGGCCGGCATGCCTACGCAGGATCGCCTTGAAATGATCTGGAAGGGCATGTACGAGTTGTTTGACCGCTACAAGCCGGATCAGATGGCAGTCGAGGAGCTGTTTTTCAATACCAACGTGACTACGGGTATTGCTGTAGCCGAGGCCAGAGGCGTGGTGCTGCTTTCGGGTATCCAGCACGGCATTCGCGTTGCGGAATATACTCCCTTGCAGGTCAAGCAGGCTGTGGTCGGGTACGGCAGAGCAGAAAAAAAGCAGGTCATTACCATGGTTACCTCATTGCTCGGGCTTCCCAAGCCTCCCAAGCCCGACGATACAGCCGATGCTTTGGCGATCGCGATCTGCCATGCGCACAGCGGTTGCTCCCGCCTTGCAGGCTACTATAACAAATAATCCATCACGATTTGAGCCGCCGTAGGCGGCATGGAGGTTAATATGTGGTGTTCTGAAAATTGGAAGGATTACGAATTGCTCGACACCTCGGACGGTGAACGTCTGGAGCGCTGGGGCAAATATATACTGGTAAGACCCGACCCGCAGATTATCTGGAAGGGTGTGGCCGATCATCCCGCATGGAAGCGTGCGGACGGCGTTTACCGACGCTCCTCCTCGGGTGGCGGCAGCTGGGTCAAGAACAAGCTGCCCGAATCCTGGAATATTTCTTACGGCGAGCTGAATTTCGTGCTGCGTCCCATGGGCTTCAAGCACACGGGGCTTTTTCCCGAGCAGGCTGCCAACTGGGATTGGTTCTCAGAGCTGATCCGTAAAGAGAAGCGCCCCGTCAAGGTGCTCAATCTGTTTGCATACACAGGCGGCGCTACCGTCGCAGCAGCTGCCGCGGGTGCGTCTGTCGTGCACGTTGATGCTGCAAAGGGCATCGTGGCACAGGCAAAGGAAAACGCCGCGCTTTCCGGATTGCAGGATGCGCCGATCCGCTATATTGTGGACGATTGCAAAAAGTTTGTAGAACGCGAGATCAGACGCGGCAACAAATACGACGGCATTATCATGGACCCGCCATCCTACGGCAGAGGTCCCAACGGTGAGGTCTGGAAGCTGGAGGACTGCGTGGACGAATTCGTTGGTCTTGCTTCTGCGCTGCTCTCGGACGATCCGCTGTTTTTCCTGATCAATTCCTACACGACCGGTCTTTCCCCCATGACCATGAGCTATTTGCTTGAGCTCAATGTCAAGCGCAAGTTTGGCGGATACGTGGAATCTGGCGAGCTTGGCCTCAAGGTCACGCGTACGGGCAGTTATCTGCCCTGCGGTGCAAGCTCTCGCTGGCAGAGGTAAGTATGGCAGAATTTATTGAAATCAAGAATTTGCATTTCTCCTATGGCAAGGAAGAGAGCAAGCAGCAGGATGACGTTCTTTGCGGTGTTGATCTGACTGTCAGAAAGGGAGAATACGTAGCCATTCTCGGCCGTAACGGCTCGGGTAAATCCACGCTTGCAAAGTTGCTCAATTTAGTCATTGACGATCTGGAGAACGCAAGCGGCGAGATCTTGGTGGACGGTGTCAATATCCTTTCGGACGATATGACTGAGGATATGGCGTTTGAATTGCGCAAAAAGGTGGGCATGGTGTTCCAGAATCCCGATAACCAGCTGGTTGCTACCGTTGTAGAGGAGGACGTTGCGTTCGGGCCGGAAAATCTGGGACTTGACCCGAAAGAGATCAGACGCCGCGTAGACGAGGCACTTGACACAGTCGGCATGAGCGAGTTTGCCAAAAGAGAGCCGCACAGACTTTCGGGCGGTCAGAAGCAGCGCGTTGCCATTGCAGGCGTCATCGCTATGATGCCGGATTGCATCATTTTTGATGAATCTACGGCCATGCTCGACCCGGTCGGCCGCAAGGATATCGTTGCTACCATGGAAAAGCTCAACCGCGAGCATGGGATCACGGTCCTGACCATCACGCACTATATGGAAGAGGCTGTCCGCGCAGATCGCGTTGTGGTGCTCAATCACGGCAAGATCGCGATCGAGGGAACTCCAGAGCAGGTTTTTTCGGACGCGGGAGCACTTCGCGCAGCAGGTCTTGAGCTGCCGCAATGCGCGCAGCTGATCGAGGAGCTTATCAAGTCCGGTATGTCGATCAAGGAATGCGGCATTACCCCCGAGGACTGCGCACGCATCATTCTCTTGGCAGGAGGTGCGACATGTCAATAAAGCTTGAATTGCAAAACGTCACGTATTATTACGGTAAGGGCACGGCCTTTGAGGTCAAGGCGCTGGATAACGTCAGCTTTGCCGTCAAGGAAAGGTCTATCACGGGACTGATCGGACACACAGGCTCGGGAAAATCCACGCTGGCGCAGCTGTTTAACGGCCTTGAAAAGCCTACAGAGGGCAAGGTTCTGCTGGACGGGGCTGACATCTGGGATAAGAAATATAAGGGAGGCCGTCTTTGCTTCCGCGTAGGCCTTGTCATGCAGTATCCCGAGTACCAGCTCTTTGAGGAGACTGTGTTCAACGATATCGCGTTTGGCCCGAGAAACAAGGGAATGTCCGAGGACGAGGTCAAGCAGCTTGTCATGGATGCCGTCAGCTTTGTCGGCATGACTCCGGAGATCTTGGAGCAGTCGCCCTTTGATCTTTCGGGCGGTCAGAAGCGACGCGTGGCCATCGCAGGCATTATGGCCATGCAGCCTGAGGTGCTTGTACTGGACGAGCCCGCCGCAGGACTTGATCCCGCAGGCAGAGCAGATATTTTTGCAGGTATCAAAAGATACAGAGATACTACGGGAGCATCCGTGATCATTATCAGCCACAGCATGGAGGATATGGCGGAATACTGCGACGACGTTATCGTTATGCACAAGGGAAAGGTCATGCTCACAGGCCCTAAGGACAGCGTGTTTGCAGACAGCGACAAGCTGGTAGCGGCCGGGCTTGATATCCCGCAGATCACCCGCGTCATGCGCCTGCTTAAAGAGAACGGGCTTGACGTGGATGCATCGGTATGCACCAAGGATCAGGCGGTTGCTGAGCTGATCAGAGCATTCAAACTCAAATAAAATCAAAAAGGGAATTATTATCCATGAAAAATATCGCACTTGGGCAATACTATCCTGCCCGGTCGCCCTTGCACAGAATGGATCCGCGCATCAAGCTGATCATCGCGGTGCTGTATATCGTAGCTGCATTTTTGTGTAAGAATCTTCTTGGCTTTGCCTTGCTTGCCGCATCGGTCGTGCTGTTGGTCATTCTCAGCCGCGTGCCGCTGAAAACCGTGCTTGGCAGCTTGAAGATGGTTGTGTTCATACTTGTTCTGACCGTGGCGATCAATATATTTCTGACAAAAGAAGAAGGTGCTGAACCGCTTTGGTCGTTCTGGATCTTTGAGGTTTATACCAAAGGCCTTTACAGCGCGTTGTTCATCGCTCTGCGTATTCTTTCCATGATCATCGGCACGTGCATGCTGTTGACCTACACCACTACACCCATCGCACTGACAGATGCGCTTGAGAGATTGCTCTCGCCTTTGCGCCATCTCAAGCTGCCGGTGCATGAATTCTCCATGATGATGTCGATCGCTCTGCGATTCATTCCCACCATTATGGAAGAGGCCGAAAAGATCATGGCAGCGCAAAAGGCAAGAGGCGCGGGCTTTACCGAGGGAAATCTGATCAAGCGAATCAAATCTCTGATCCCGATTCTGATCCCGCTGTTTGCATCCGTGTTCAGACGCGCCTTTGAGCTTGCAACCGCCATGACCTGCCGCTGCTACCGAGGCGGAGACGGCAGAACCCGCATGACAACCATGCGCATGCACGCAATGGATATCATCGTACTGATCGTATCCGTGGCGGCACTTGCGGGAATCGTGTCCTGCAATTATTGGAATATCGGATATACACTTTAATTTTTGAGGAGGGGAGACCATGAAGCTATTTTTGCGTTTGTCCTTTTTGGGAACTGCATACAACGGATATCAGGTGCAGGGCGAGCAGCCGACCGTGCAGCGTGAGCTGACGCGTGCTTGTGCTGAGCTGTTTGGCGTGCGCTGCGATATCGTAGGCTGCAGCAGAACGGACAGCGGTGTGCATGCAAACATGTTTTGCGTGACCGTTGCGCAGCGCGGAACAGATGAACTGGCCACCTCCATCCCCGAATCGCGTATTGCAGTTGCACTCAATGCGCATCTGCCCGAGGATATCGCCGTGTATGACGCAATGTTTGTAAGCAGTGATTTTCACCCGAGATACGACGTACAGTACAAGGAGTACGTCTATCGCATCCACAACTCCCCCTGCCGTAGCCCGTTTGAGCAAAACCGTGCCTGGTTTTATCCCAAGCGCATCGACGATCAAGCCTTTGCAAATATGCAAAAGGCAGCCGAGCACTTTTGCGGCACGCATGATTTTTCCTCTTTCATGGCACAGGGCGCAACGGTTGCGCATGCCGTACGCACAGTCACGCATGCAAGAGTGGAGCGCAAGGGGGATATCATAGAGTTTTACGTGGCGGCGGACGGCTTTCTTTACAATATGGTACGCATTATGACCGGCACGCTGGTCGCTGTTGCCGAGGGAAAGCTGAGTCCCGAGGATATTCCAGATGTGATTGATGCCAAGGACCGCGCAGCTGCGGGCATGACCGCGCCTGCCATGGGACTTTATCTCAACCGCGTGGTCTATGAACACATTCCAAAGGAGACACCATGAAAAAATGGAATTTTGGTAAAAAAGCAGCGGATACATCTGCCATGGCAGAGCCCATCAGCATGCAAACGCCCCGTAACGCGTATTACGACGGCATTTCCAATATTTACCATTCGCTGTTTTTGATTTTACTGGCAGCGCTTTTGGTGTTTGTCTGTGTTGCCATGCTGTGCAATATCGAGCTGTTTACCTATGAGAATTTCTATTATCTTGCAAAGGATATCAGCGCCGCATCCGATCTGCTCGCAGGCTCGGGAAACGTGATCAACTACGAGACCTCAGCACGCAATCAGACCTTTGCACTCTACCGCGGCGGACTTGCCGTAGGCGGAGATTCGGGCTTACAGCTGTTCACGGCCACGGGCAGAGAAACGCTCAATTCCTCGCCCGACTATATAGCCCCCGTGCTGCATGGCTCGGAGAAGTACCTTTTGATGTACGACATCGGAGAGAGGCGATATTCCGTTTATAATTCCTTTGTCTGCGTGCATCATGAAGAGTGTGGTTATCCCGTATTTACGGGAGCTATGTCGGATTCCGGTTACTATGCCGTTGTCACGGAATCCTATTCACATGCAGGTGTTGTAAACCTGTATAATGATCACTTTGAGCTTGTCAACCGCTACAACCGTACGGATATGGTGGTCAATACCGCCATCAATGATGCAGGCGACAGATTGGCGTTCACAACTGCGGGGATGAAGAACGGTGCTTACTATACAACGCTTGTTATTGCCATTCCCGGTGAAGCGGAGGTTTCCTCCGAGCTTGTGTTTGACGGACTGTTTCCTTACAGCATTGAATTTATTGACCGTCACAGACTGCTTTTGGTAGGCGATACCGCCTGCTATGTGATATCGGTTCACGACGGTGCCCAGATCTCGGGTATCCGGTATTCTGCTGAACAGCAGCTGGCTTATGCCGACGCAAGCTCTTCATACGTGGCACTTGCGTTTTCGGTCAACGCGGTGACAGATACCTATCGTCTGATCGTGACCGACAATAACGGTGGTATGGCCATGGATCAAACCTTTGATGCAGGGCTTTTGTCCATGACAGCATACGCACAGTCACTGTTCTTGCTGACCGATACGGGAATTGCCCGCATCAGCGTCAAGGACGCAACCTACGATTTTATTGCATGCCAGACCGATGGTAAGTCCTTGCTGATCTGCAGCACGGACGAAGTGCTGCTTTGCGGCGGTCAAAGTGCAGTTTATTATGAATTTGAAGATTGATACCAAGGGAGGTTTTACGATAAATGGTCATGTGCTCCAATTGCCACAAGCGTGTGGCGGTGATCTTTGTCACCAAATATGAGAACGAAAAAAAGGTCAGCAAGGGCCTTTGTATCAAATGCGCCAAGGAGATGGGTATCCCCATGGAGAATATGCTGGGGGACCTGTCCGGTCAGCTGGGACTTTCGCCCGATCAGCTGGAGAATATGGAGGACGAGCTCAATAATATGTTCCAGAACAGCCAGCTGCCCTCTGAGATGGATGATAACGAAGACGGCGGTGCCCCCGCGATCGACCTGCCCAAGCTGTTCGGCGAGGGAGAGGAGAATGCGGATAACGCAGAAAATCTGCCCGTAGAGCAGCCTCAGAAAAAGGAAAAGAAGGGCGGCAAAAAGGAAGGCAAGAAGGAAGCAGGCTCCAACTATAAGTTTTTGAATACCTATTGCCGACATCTGACGGGGCATGCGCGCCAGGGAAGACTTGACAGGATCGTAGGCAGACAAAACGAGCTTGCTCGCGTGATTCAGATCCTTTGCCGCAGACAAAAGAATAATCCCTGTCTGATCGGTGAGCCGGGTGTTGGTAAGACTGCTATCGCAGAAGCACTTGCTCTGCGTATTGCAAACGGCGACGTGCCTTATAAGCTCAAGAATAAGGAGCTCTACCAGGTCGACCTGACCGCGCTTGTTGCAGGCACGCAGTTCCGCGGACAGTTTGAGCAAAGAATTCTCGGCCTTTTGACAGAGGTCAAGCAGGCGGGTAACGTCATTCTGGTCATCGATGAGGTGCACAACATTGTTGGTGCAGGCGGCGGTGAGGGCAGCATCAATGCAGCCAATATTCTCAAGCCCGCTCTCTCTCGCGGTGAGGTGCAGGTCATTGGTGCCACCACGCTGACCGAATACCGCAAGCATATTGAAAAGGATACTGCGCTGGAGCGCAGATTCCAACCCGTGACCGTCAACGAGCCCTCTGTAGAGGAATCCGTTGAAATGCTGCGCGGAATCAAGCATTACTATGAGGAATTCCACAATATCACCATCCCCGAGGACGTGCTCAGAAGAGCAGTTGTATTCTCGGAGAGATATATCACGGACCGCTATCTGCCCGATAAGGCCATTGACCTGCTTGACGAGGCAGCCAGCGCACTTTCGCTTTCCAGCGCACCGCTCAATGAATCCCATGAGATCCGCGACCGATTGCTCACTCTCAAGCAGGAGCGTGAAGAGCTGGAGGGTGCACCTGCTGACCAGGAGAAAAACGAGCAGCTCAGATATGAAAAGATCGCCAAGATCAAGGCAACCGAAATGCAGCTTGCCGAAAAGCTTGCAACGCTTGAGGAGGACTGTAAGAAGGTGGTATTGACACCCGATCAGCTTGCCGAGGTCATCGAGGTTTGGACGGGTATTCCCGCAACCACCATCAAGAGAAACGAATATGAGAGAATCGACAGCCTCAAGGCAAGGCTTTTAGAGAAGATCATTGGTCAGGATCACGCTGTCGAAGCCGTGGCGCGCGCTATCAAGCGTAACCGCGCGGGCATTTCCTATAAGCGCAAGCCCGTATCCTTTATTTTCGCAGGCCCTACCGGCGTGGGTAAGACCGAGCTTGTCAAAACGCTGGCAGAGGATCTGTTCCAGTCCCCCGAGACGCTGATCCGCTTGGATATGTCCGAGTTTATGGAAAAGCACTCTGTCTCCCGTATCATCGGATCGCCTCCCGGCTACGTTGGCTATGACGATGCCGGTCAGCTGACCGAAAAGATCCGCCGCAGACCTTATTCCGTGGTGCTGTTCGACGAGATCGAAAAGGCACATCCAGACGTGCTGAATATTCTGCTGCAGATCCTTGACGACGGCAGAATTACCGACGCGCAGGGCAAGACCGTCAACTTTGAAAATACCGTCATCATTATGACCACCAACGCCGGCTCCAACCGCTCGTCCTCAATCATGGGCTTTTCCGCGGATGCACAAAGCGGCGCACAGAACAACACAGAAAAGGCTTTGGCAGAATTTTTGCGTCCCGAGTTTATCAACCGCGTTGACGAGGTCATCACGTTCCGTCACCTGGATCAGAACGACTTTGTCAGAATTGCAAATATTATGCTGGGTCAGCTGGCAGGCGTGCTTTCCGAGCGCGGATTTACCTTGGAATGGACCCAGCCCGCAGCCGCATTGATCGCAAGCGAATCCTATTCACAGAAATACGGCGCAAGAAATATGCGACGCTATATCCAGAAGCACGTGGAGGACGCACTTGCGGAGGTGATCGTGTCCGATTACCAAAGCCAATATACTCGCGCGACTATCTCTGTCCAGGAAGGCAAGATCAAGGTCAGCTGCAGCTGATTTTCACAAGAATCATCAGAAAAGGAGGAAACACGTATGGCCTTGAAGAATGCCTGGCATACCATGGAAACCGAGCAAATCGTCGAAAGACTTGAATCAGACGCTGCTGCCGGTTTGACGCGTAAGCAAGCGCGCAGCCGTGCTGCCAAGCTCAATATACGCCAGCCCGAAGCAAGACAACCGCTGTTTCTTCCTGCCAAAAAGCCGCTTTATCGCTATCTTTCAAAAATGCTGCTGGATCCCATCATGATCCTGACGCTGCTTGTCGCAGCAATCGTGTTCTTCTTTGAGCAGTATGCGCTTGGCGGGTCCATCATCTTTATTATGCTTTGCAATGCCGTTTTTTGCGCATTCGCATACGCAAAAGCAAATGACGTGCGCAATACGATGCAGCTGTATTCCAATCCTATGGTCAAAGTGATCCGAGGCGGAAAGCTATATACCACCGACGCAAGAAACGTCGTCCCCGGAGATTTGGTCGTATTGACTTGCGGCGACGTATGCCCCGCAGATATCAGACTGGAAAAGGGAAGCTCCCTGCGCGTGACACAATTTGTGCTGGGTGTGGTCAACCACAAGCGTCAGATGCTGCGCACGACTGTAAATAAAAGCGGTGATCGTATCTATTTGCCCGGTGAGACCGTCATGCCGCAGGATTGCGAGAATATCGTTTACGCAGGCTCTGTGATCGAGCAGGGCTTTGCAAAGGGAATCGCTGTGGAAACCGGTAAATATACCTATATCGGGGCAGTGCGCGGTACCGTGCCGGGCACGGAACGCGAAAAGGAACCTGAAAGTATTGCGTTCATCCGTCGCTATTTCCTGCGATTTTCCATGATCCAGGCGATTTTGTTGATCCCGCTGACCGTTGTCATGACCGTCACGCTGCGCGAGACGCTCAGCTTTGAAGCTTGCTTCCTGACCGCGCTTGCTCTTTGCTGTACCGCAATTGCAGAGCATATCGTCGCGCTTGCAGAGATCGTACGTGCAACTGGGATCGACTCTGCGGCTTCACAAAAGGAAAATGCATCTCTTGCGATTGTGAAAAACAGTCTCGCAGCCGATCGACTTTGCGAGATGACCGATCTTTTGCTGTTTGATTCCTCTGCCATCAGCGACGGAAAATATCATCTGGAATCCGTGTATGCGGGTGGAAGTATTTATAATCAAACCGAATTGATCAATCCCGATGTTTACAGGCTTGCATCCGACCTATACCTTTATCGATCTGCGGCAAGACCGCCTGAATTTTCCGAGGGGCATACCTTTGATGCGGGCCTTGGGGGACCTATCGATGCGCTGATCAATCACGTCAAGGTGGATAAGGATGCCCTTGAGTTGACAAGAAGCGCATCGTATCTGACTTTTGAAAAGGATGCATGCATCTCGCATAATCAGACAAAGCAAGGCGAGTATGACGTTATCATCACCCAAAACGAGCAAATGCTGCAGAGCTGTACACTAGTGCTGGCCGGCAATGACACAAAGCCGTTTGACGACAGCGAGCATATTGCGCTGCGCACGCTGTGTCGCATTTATCGCGAATCGGGATACCGTATTTTGCTTGTCATGAGCAGAAGTGAGCAGAGCATCACGCTTGTGGGCGTGCTGGCCTTTGCACATCAGATCGGATATGGATTCTTGCAATGCAGCGAAGAATTACTTGCGTCCGGAGTCAGAGTTTCGGCATTTTTACCCGATACTCCCGAAAACATGAAAATTCTTAACGACAGCGGACTTGTGCGTGACGAGCTGACTGACGTTTTGCGCGCTATGCGAGCCGAGGATGAGGGGCTTGATCTTCATGTCGCATACGGCAGCTATCGCGCTTATCTTGGATTTAGTAAAACGCAGATCGCCGACCTGATCGAAAAGCTCCGCGAAAGAGGCAATTGCACGGCGTCCTATTGTGTAGATAACGCAATGCAAAAGCTGCATGAAATGACCGATCTGCGCATCTCCTGCGATTCCATGGAGTACAGATCAGACAAGGTTGCGGAATCCCTGTATGAAAAAATGCCGCTGGACGGCAAGCCCTTCAGTGAACGAGCATCACAGAATACCAGACGCACCTCGGACATCATTCTTCGTCGCGCAGGTAAGCGTGGCGGTGGCTTGCACGGCGTGCTGACGGGCAGAAAATATGCATTTGCGATCAATCACAATCTGGCAAACATGATGACCTACCTGATCACGGTGCAGATTTTCAGAATTCTGCTTGTCACTTTGCCCGCTTTGTTTGGCACGCTGACGCTGTCTGCCGTATCGCTGATGATCAGCGGACTGATCTTTGACGTCGCAGCAGTCATTTTGTTTTCATTTGCGTCTCCCAATCAATCAGCGCTCTGTGCATCGTATCCAATCATGAGAAGATTGGAAAAACCGATTGCTTATAATGCCGCAAACGTGATCAGCGCATGCGTCAGCGCACTGTTTTTATGGATGATCTTGGTAATTTTGCAGATCTTTGACGTACTGAACCCAAGTGCTTGTGCAGGACTTTGCTTTGTTTCCACGGCTTTGCTGCAAGGCACGGTCTTTGCCGTTACCTTATATGAATACAGCACAAAAAAGAAGGGAAGAATTGCGCCCCTACATTTGGTGATGCTTGGCGGATATTTGATTGTACTGGCGATATGTACCTTTGCTCCGGGCCTGAATACGCTGACCGGAACTGCCAATATCCCCGCACTCTCACTTTTGCTGACGCCCATTGCCGCTTTTGTTTACTACGTCATGTATCGCATTCTGAGCGCAAAAGGACTCAACCTGCATAAATGATTTTGATATCTTTGCTCTTTTTCGGCATATAATGAACCGGAAGGGAGGAGAGTATCATCATGAAATTTTTCAGTTATTCGGAGCTTGCGGATAAGGACGTGATCAACGTGTGCACAGGAGAAAGATTGGGCAGGATCTGCGATATTGAGATCAATATCAAGGATTGTACCGTTGTATCGATCATTGTACCGGGTCAGGGCAGCTTGTGGGGATTCGGAAAGTCGACCGAGCTGATCATCCCATGGGCAAGGATTGAGTGTATCGGAGAGGATACGGTTCTTGTGCGTCTTAGCGCAGAGGAGCTGACTTCCTGCTGCGCACCCAAACGCAAGCCAAAGCATAGTGTATTTGGAAAATAGTTGTAAACAATTTGTAAACATTGGTTTTGGCTATTGCGATTGCAAATAAACTATGTTATAATATTCGCCGTGTGTTGGAAATCCCAACATATAATACAAAAATACACACACAGGGAAGGCAGGGTACTACCGGTGTTTCCGGCGGCAATAAAAGCCCCGGAGATTGATGCGTACCGAACGACTCTGTGGTGGAAAAACCGAAGGAGGACAAAAAATGTCTATCATCACAATTAAGCAGCTCTTGGAAGCAGGTGTACACTTTGGACACCACACCAGAAGATGGAACCCCAAAATGCAGGAATACATCTTCACCGAAAGAAACGGCATCTACATCATCGACCTGCAGAAGACCGTTAAGAAGTTCGAGGAAGCTTACGACTTCATTCGCGAGCTCTCCGCAAACGGCGGCACTCTGCTGTTCGTTGGTACTAAGAAGCAGGCAGCTGAAGCTATCAAGGAAGAAGCTACCAGATGCGGCATGTACTATGTAAACGTCAGATGGCCCGGCGGTATGATGACCAACTTCAAGACCATCAAGAGCTCTATCAACCGTCTGAACAGCCTGACCAAGATGCAGGAGGACGGTACCTTTGATATGCTTCCCAAGAAGGAAGTTGCTGCAAAGCAGAAGGAAATCTTCGACCTGGAGAAGTCCTACGGCGGTATCAAGACCATGGACAGACTGCCTGATGCAGTATTCATCGTTGACCCCCGCAAGGAAAGAAATGCAGTACTGGAAGCTAAGAAGCTGGGTATCCCGGTTATCGCTATCGTTGACACCAACTGCGATCCCGACGACGCTGACTACGTCATCCCCGGTAACGACGACGCTATCCGTGCTATCAAGCTGATCTCCTCCATCATCGCTGACGGTATCATCGAAGGCAGACAGGGCGAGCAGCTGACCGAGGCAGCAGAGGTTAAGGCTGAGGCCGAGACCGAAGAGGCTGCACAGTAATCAAATCCCCGAAATAAAAATTAAGGAGAATAAAAATGGCTAACATTACTGCAAAAGACGTTGCAACACTGCGCGCTAAGACCGGTATTGGTATGATGGAGTGCAAGAAGGCACTCGTTGAGGCTGACGGCGATGTAGACGCTGCTATCAAGATCCTTCGTGAGAAGGGCGAGCTCAAGGCTGAGAGCAAGATGGCAAGCAGAATCGCTGCTGACGGTATCGTTGACGTTTATACCGAGGGTAACACCACCGCTATGATCGAGGTTAACTCCGAGACCGACTTCGTTGCTAAGAATGCATCTTTCCAGGAATTCGTAAAGAACCTGCTCAAGACCATCGTTGCTAACAAACCCGCTGACGTTGAGGCTCTGATGGCATCCGACTACATTGATGGCACCTGCACCGTTGAGGCTAAGCTCAAGGAGCAGATCTTCGTCATCGGTGAAAAGCTGAGCATCCGCCGTTTCATGGTGATCGAGGGCGTTACCAGCACCTATATCCACGGCATGGGCTCCATCGGCGTTGTAACTCTGTTCGACACCGACTGCGCTGACAAGGAAGGCTTTGCTGAGTTTGCAAGAAACATTTCTCTGCAGATCGGCGCATACGTAACTCCTTACCTTGACAGAGATCACGTTCCCGCTTCCGTCATCGAGTCCGAGAAGGAAATTCTGCTCGCTCAGATCTCCAACGACCCTGCAATGGCAAAGAAGCCCGACGCGATCAAGGCTAAGATGGTTGAGGGTAGAATTTCCAAGTTCTATGACAACAACTGCCTGGTAGATATGGGCTATATCAAGGACGACGATATGACCGTTGGCCAGTATATCAAGGCTACCGCTAAGGAGCTGGGCGGCAATATTGCTGTTAAGGCTTTCTGGCGTTACGAAAAGGGCGAAGGCATCCAGAAGAAGGAAGAGGACTTCGCTGCTGAGATCGCTAAGCTGACCAACAATCAGTAATTGTTGAACTCCGAATAAAAGCACGGCTACGGCCGTGCTTTTATTTTTTTACCTTTGGAGCAAATAATTTACAAATTCCTGTTTACAAATCGACAATTATGTAGTAAAATATATCCTGTATAATATTATGTCAATATCAGAGGTGATCGCTATGAGTACCAAACCCGAATATCGCAGAATTGTCCTCAAGCTTTCCGGTGAAGCACTTGCTCCCGAAAATGCAAATGACGGCATTCTGGATTTTCATAAAATCGAAAAGGTAGCCGAGGTTATCAAAAAGTGCCAGGAGATGGGCGTTCAGATCGCTGTCATCGTTGGCGCGGGTAACATCTGGAGAGGCAGAGTTGGCGGTGGTATGAACCACTCACGCGCCGATCAAATGGGCATGCTTGCCACAACCATCAACGCGCTCGCCATTCAGGATACCTTTATCAAGTGCGGAATCGATACAGTAGTCATGACCTCGGTGGAAATGCAGGCTTACGCGGAGTATTATACCGCAAGACACGCTGACAAGGCACTCAACGAAGGCAAGGTTGTCGTGTTCGGATGCGGACTTGGCTGGCCGTTCTTCTCGACCGACACACCTGCAGTTGTTCGTGCGGCAGAAATCGAAGCAGACGTCGTGCTCATGGCCAAGAACGTCGATTACCTGTATACCGCAGACCCCAAAAAGGATCCCGACGCCAAGCCAATCTACGACATCACCTACGCAGAGATTCTTGATAAGGGGCTGAAGGCATTTGATATGACCGCGGTCAGCTTCTGCAAGGAAAACAATATCACCACCTACGGCTTTGCACTCAGCGATCCCGAGAACATTTACCGCGTCATTATGGGTGAAGCAGTCGGAACCAAGATGCATAATTAAAAACAAATAACTTATATAGAACAGAAAGGATTTACATTATGGGCTACAATACCAAGGATTTTGAAGCAAAGCTTCAGAAAAACAACACGGCATACGAAAACAATCTCGAAAACATCCGCGCAAACCAGGCAAACCCCAAGTTGCTCTCCAGAATCAACTTTGAATATTACGGTTCTCCCACACCGCTCAATACCATGGCAGATATCCGCGTCAGCGACGCAAGAACTCTGACCATTATGCCTTACGATAAGTCCACCCTTAAGGCAATCGAGAAAGCGATCCTTGCATCCGATATCGGTATTACGCCCAACAACGACGGCCAGGCGATCAGACTTGTATTCCCGCAGCTGACCCAGGACAGAAGAAAGGAGCTCTCCAAGCAGATCTCCAAGATGGGTGAGGATGCCAAGGTTTCTGCACGTATGATCCGTAAGAATGCAAATGATGAGATCAAGCAGCTCAAGAAGGATAACGCTCTGACCGAGGATGACGAAGAGAACGCAAAGAAGAAGGTTCAGGATCTGACCGATAAATACATCAAGCAGATCGACGTGATCACCGATAAGAAGATTGCTGATATCATGGCAGTATAACAATACGGCGGGTCGCTTGACCCGCCTTTTGTTGGAAAAGGGATAAGGTGGATATGACAGATATGAATATAAAGCAAGCTGTGGATAAATCCGGCTTGCGGCATATTGCTTTTATTATGGACGGCAACGGTCGTTGGGCTCAAAAGCGCGGCTTGCCGAGAACGCATGGCCATAAGGAGGGCGTGAAAACCTTTGAACGCATTGCGGAGTATTGTTCCGAGATCGGTATAGAGGTTGTAACCGTGTATGCGTTTTCAACGGAGAACTGGAAGCGTCCCAAGGCAGAGGTTGATGCCTTAATGAAGCTGGTCGAGCGTTATCTGGATGAGTTTGCGCAAACGGTTGACAAGTATCAGGTTGAACTGCACATCATAGGCGATACAAGCGTGCTTTCTCCTGCATTGCAACAAAAGATAGACCGTGCTGAGCAGCTTTCCAAAGGGAAGCCCTGCAAGCTTTGCGTTGCTCTCAATTATGGAGGACGCGATGAGCTCGTGCATGCATACAACGCTTTACTCAAGCAGGGAAAATCGCAGATCACCGCACAGGATATCTCCGCCCATCTGTATACGGCAAACATTCCCGATCCCGATCTGATCGTCAGAACGGGCGGCGAGATGCGCCTTTCCAATTTCCTTTTGTGGCAGGCAGCGTATTCTGAGTTTTATTCGACTCCGACGCTGTGGCCAGATATGAAGCCCGCCGACGTAGATCTGGCCATTGAAGCCTTTTGCAAGCGTTCCAGACGCTTTGGCGGTGTATAACTTTGTGAGGTAATTATGTTAGTAAGAGTCATTTCGGCAGTAGTGGCGCTTTGCATTCTGGTTCCGGTCGTATATTTCTCGGAAACCGCAGCTTTGCCCGTTGCCGCAGCAATCGTTTGCTGCATTTGCTTGTTTGAAATGCTGGGCTGTCTGAAGCTCAGAAAGAATCTGTGGGTATCTGTCCCGTTCTATCTGGTTGGCATTTTTGCACCGATCGGGATGCGTTACATTCAGAATAAAACGCTGCTGCTCGCATGTCTGTGCGCTTGTGTCGGACTGCTTGCCTTGATTATGCTGACCGTCAGTGTATTTTCCAAGCGCAAAATTCACACACAGCAGACGTCTTCCATGTTTATGACGGGCTGCTATATCATCGCTGCGTTTACCTCGATCGTTTATATTCGTGACAGCGGTGTACACGGCAAAATCCTGCTTGTTATGATGTTTGCCGCTCCCTGGGTTACAGACACCTTTGCTTATCTGTTCGGCAGACTGCTCGGCAAGCACAAGCTGATCCCCGAGGTCAGCCCCAAGAAGACCGTTGAGGGAAGTGTGGCGGGCATTGTTTTCTGCACGCTTTACGTCATGATCTTTGGCTTTGTATGTACCAAGATCTGGGACGTTACCTGCAACTATGCAATCCTTGCGGTGTTGGGCGTTGTTTTGTCCATTGTCGGACAGATCGGCGACCTGGCCATGTCTGTTATCAAAAGAGAATACGATATCAAGGACTACGGAAAGATCATGCCCGGACACGGCGGTGCACTTGACAGATTTGACTCGGTTCTTGCCGTATCTATCGTAGTAGCGGCCTTTGAGATCTTTGTGGACGTATTCGCATGAGCAGTATAAATTATCCGTCCATGATCGTGCTGGGTGCAACCGGGTCGGTTGGTCTGCAGGCAGTTGACGTTGCGATCAAGCATGGTGTCCGCGTAGACGCGTTGAGTGCAAATCGCAGCGTTAAGAAAACCGAGAAGCTGATCCGCGCACTCAAGCCCAAAGCTTGCGCAATGGCAGACGAAAGCAGTGCTTCCGATCTTGCGGTGCGCGTTAAAGATCTGCCCGTCAGGATCTATGCAGGATCAGACGGTATCTGTGAAATGATTACCGAAACGCCCCCGGACTGTGAACGCCAGGTAGTGCTCAATTCCATTCTCGGTCAAGCCGGCCTGGCGCCAACTATGGCAACGCTGCAAGCAGGCAAGCAATTGGCGCTTGCCAATAAGGAATCACTCGTTGTTGCGGGCGAGCTGGTCATGCCTCTTGCAAGGCAGCAGGGAATTGACATACTGCCCGTTGACAGTGAGCATTGTGCTATTTATCAGTGTCTGCGCTCGGGAAATCCCAAAGAAATCAAGAGAATTATGTTGACTGCCTCCGGAGGCCCGTTTTACGGCTATACCCGCGAGCAGCTTGAGAGGGTTGATCTGCAAAAAACGCTGGCACATCCGACCTGGAGTATGGGCGCCAAGATCACGGTTGACAGCGCGAGCATGATGAACAAGGGCTTTGAGGTGATTGAAGCCGTGCATCTGTTTGGTGTCAGGCCCGAGCAGGTTGAGGTCACCGTGCACCGCGAGAGTATAATTCACTCCGCGGTCGAATATATTGATAATAACGTGATCGCTCAGCTATCCGTACCTGATATGCGTTCCTGCGTACAATATGCGCTGACGCATCCTTATCGCACCGACGCGGCGATCGAGCAGCTGGATTGGTTCAAGCTCGGCAAGCTGACCTTTGGTCGCCCCGACCTTGAAACCTTTACACTATTACAGCTTGCATTCGACTGTATTGGCAAGGGAGGTGCGCTGCCTGCCGTGCTCAATGCGGCAAACGAGGTATGCGTTGCGGCATTCCTGCAAGAAAAGCTTTCGTTCTGCGGTATGATGGATACTGTCGGAGCGGTGGTTGCCGATCTGGAAAGTGCAGCCAATGCTCATACGTTAGAAGAAATCCTTGCATATGACCAAGCGGCAAGAGAGCTTGCTGCCAAGCATTTGCGTAATCAATAAATCCTGAAAAAGGAGATTATCGTTGGAAACACTATTACAAAATCCCGTGATCAAGGGCGCATTGTATATCATTCTTGCCGTTGGTATCTTCAGTGCTCTGATCATAATTCATGAATTCGGACATTATCTGACGGCAAGACTGTGCGGCGTAACCGTGCATGAATTTGCACTTGGCATGGGACCGCAGATCTTTTCTCGCGTTTCCAAAAAATCCGGTATCCGTTATTCGGTCAGACTTTTCCTGATCGGCGGCTATGTCGCAATGGATGGCGAGGACGGTGATTCCGAAAACCCCAATGCCTTTTGCAACAAAAATATTTGGAAGAGAATTCTGATCATCGTCGCCGGTGCGGGAATGAATATCATTCTCGGCTTTATTGCCATGTTTATTCTAACCACCGCAACAGTTGTTTCGACTGATGGTGCACTGCTGCCTACTAACGTCGTAGCTGATTTCGTCGAAGGCGCGACCTCCAATCAGGCAGGCGAGAACGGCTTGATGGAGGGTGACCGCATCGTATCCGTCAACGGTGTTCCCGTGTTTACCGGATATGATCTGATCTATGAGATCACCAACAGCGCGTATGAGCCTGTGGATATGGTTGTCAAGCGTAACGGTGAGAAAGTACGGCTATATGACGTCAAATTCCCGACCACCGAGGAAAGCGGCGTTGTGTTTGGTTCGTATGACTTCAAGGTATACGGCAAAGAACCCAACGTGTTCAACCTTGCACTGTATTCGGTCAACAGATCTGCGTCTACTGTCAAAATGGTCTACGACTCACTCTTTGACCTGCTGCGCGGCAGATACGGAGCAGAGGCGGTTTCAGGCCCGGTCGGTACTACCCAGGTCATCGGTGAGGCTGCTCAGCAGGGCGGTGCGACGCTCTTATATCTGGTTGCCGTCATTACCATTAACCTCGGGGTATTCAATCTGTTACCCGTACCCGCGCTGGATGGCGGCAGACTGCTGTTTTTGATCATAGAGCTGTTCAGAGGAAAACCGGTCAACCGCAATTTGGAGGGATACGTGCATTTTATCGGAATTCTGATCCTGTTTGCACTCATGGCTATTATTTCTATAAAGGATGTCATAGGATTATTCACATGATGGATTATCAAAAAATCAGAAGGAAAACGCATGCGGTCAAGGTTGGTGACGTGATGATTGGTGGCGACGCCAAAATTGCGATCCAGTCCATGACCAATACCGATAATAAGGACGTTGAAGCAACCATTGCGCAAACGAGAGCTCTGGAGCAAGCAGGGTGCGATATCGTGCGTATTACCGTTCCGGATACTGAGAGCGCGAAAACCATAACCGCAATCAAACAAGCAGGTATTCGCGTGCCCATCGTGGCGGATATTCATTTTGACTATCGAGCGGCACTTGCGTGCGCCGAGCGGGGAGTGGATAAGATTCGCATCAATCCCGGAAATATTGGTGACGACGACCGCGTCAAGGCGGTGGTAGACGCTTGTAAGCAAAGAAATATCCCGATTCGAATCGGTGTTAACAGCGGATCTCTTGAAAAGCATATTCTGGAGAAATTCGGCTCTCCAACCCCTGAGGCGCTTTGCGAGTCGGCCATGTATCATGCGGCTCTTTTGGAAAAATTCGATTTTGAGGATATTGTCATTTCCATCAAGGGCTCTTCCGTAGAGCAGATGATCAAGGCAAACCGTCTGGTGGCCGAGCGGTGCTCCTATCCCATTCATATCGGTGTTACCGAGGCGGGGAGCGAGGAATACGGCATGATCAAGAGTGCAGCGGGCATTGGCGCGCTGCTGTGCGACGGCATTGGAGATACCATGCGCGTTTCTCTGACGGCTGATCCCGTCAAGGAAGTCAAGGCTGCCAAAAGCATATTGAATGCATTGGAAATCAGCGGACAATGCGGCATGAATATTGTCAGCTGCCCGACCTGCGGCAGAACCAAGATTGATCTGATCACCTTGGAAAAGCAATTCAGGGAAGCAGCGGAGATAGAAGGCCTTTTGGACTACCCGATCAAGGTCGCGCTGATGGGTTGCATCGTCAACGGTCCGGGTGAAGCAAGAGAGGCAGATATCGGCATTGCCGGCGGCAAGGGCGAGGCGCTGCTGATCGCTCACGGCGAAATCATCAAAAAGATTAAAGAAGAACAAGTAATAGAAGTTTTGATCGGTGCGATCAAAGAGATGCGGAATAATAATTTAAGATAAAAAAATAAATAATCGAGAAATAAAAAGTTTAAAACACGAGGTCTATGATGAAAAAGACGTTTCTTGAGATATTTCATAAATATCACCCCGATTCATATACGGAAAAACTGTTATTGACCATCACGGATATCAAGCTGATGGCTGACAAGGAATTAAAGATAATTGAGATCACGGCACATTTCCCGCAGATTGTGGAAAAGGCAGAGCTGTACCGCATTCAGGAGGAGATCCGCAATGCGTATGATCTCAACCGCGTCAAGATTCTGCCCAAATATGCAGTAGAGCTGTTTGACGAAGATTATATTCCGCAGCTGCTTGCCGAGACCGAGGAGGTCGGAATTGTGGCAAGAGGGTTTTTCCACCGCTATAAATACAAGCTGGATTCGGGTGTGCTTACCGTAGAACTGCCCGTGATTGACGCGGGCATTTTGCTTATGGAGGATGCGCGCACTCCCCAGATCATGGAGAATATTTTGTTCTCGGAGTTCGGGTTACATATCAAAGTCAAAATCGTACACTCCGAGGAGTTCAACCAGGACGGGCGCAGCGAGCTGTATCTGCGTCAGCTTGAGGAGCTGGACAAGCGTCTGGCTAAGGCAGCCAAGGAATATGACAGAGCAAAGGAGCAGGGGAGCTTTAGCTCCGGTAATCAAGCGCCGCAGGGCATTGAGCAGCCTGAATTACCGCGTATTCGCTCTGTATATGACGAAGATCCCACCCCCATCATTGTTGACGGCATCTGTACCATCGGACACACCTCGTATGATATTTCGGGTGTGGAATACGTAAAAGGGGATGCATTTGAGATCAAACCCACGCCCATTGCTGCTTTGGACAAACCTGTACGTAATGCGGTCATTGTAGGAGAGATCTATGCATTCAATAAGGAGCGCAACCGCACGGGCGAAAAATTCAATCTTAACTATTGCATCACCGACGGCAATGCTTCTATCGAAATCAAATCCTTTAACGTGGAGCCCGAGGAATCGGATGAGATCTGTAAGGTGATCTCAAACGGTGCGGTCGTTGCCATGAAAGGATATACCAAATATGAAACCAAAAAAAGCAAGGACGGCAACCGCACAGAAGGTCCGGACTGCCTGTTCTATCCTGTAGAAATTGCAAAGATCAAGAAGCTTTCCAGAAAGGATAACGCGCCCGTCAAGCGTGTAGAGCTTCATCTGCATACCCAAATGTCCACCATGGATGCGCTGATTCCGCCGTCTGCTGCTGTCAAGCAGGCAAACAAGTGGGGACATCCTGCGATTGCCATTACCGACCACGGTAACGTGCAGGCATACCAGGATGCCATGCTGACCGCAGAAAAGATCGGTCAGAAGGTCATATACGGCATGGAGGCTTATTTCGTTAACGACACCGCAGGAGCGGTGACAGGAACTTGTGCTTACACGCCTTATGACGAGTGTATCGTGTTTGATATTGAGACCACGGGTCTTTCCGCAAAAACCTGTAAGATCACAGAAATCGGTGCGGTCCGTATCAAACAGGGCGAGGTGATCGACACGTTCAACACCTTTGTTGATCCTGAAGTCCCTATCCCCGCAGAAATCGTCAATCTGACCGGCATAACGGATGAAATGGTCAACGGGGCACCCAAGATCAAAGAAGCTCTGGAAGCGTTTTATGCCTTTATAGGAGACGTTCCCGGAGCACCGGCCAAGCTGCTGATCGCGCATAATGCAAGCTTTGATATCGGTTTTATCAGGCATAACGCAAAGGAATGCGGAATGGAGCTTCGTAATCCATATTTGGATACGGTCGCGCTTTCCAGATTCCTCAATCCTTCGCTCAATAAGCACAAGCTCAATCTGCTTGCCGAGTACTATCAGCTCGGAGATTTCAACCACCACCGCGCAAGCGATGACGCTGAAATGCTGGCACATATTTATTTCAAGATGTGTGACCAGATGAAGTCTGCCGAGATCTATACCTTTGAGCAGCTGTGTCACGAAATGACGGTCAGCTCAGATCCGCTCAAGCTCAAGCCCTATCACCAGATTTTGCTTGTGAAGAATGCAACGGGTCTGAAGAATCTGTATAAGCTGGTTTCCATGAGTAATCTGCAGTACTACAGAAGAAACCCGCGTATTCCCAAAACACAGCTTGAAAAATACCGAGAAGGTCTGATCATCGGCTCTGCATGTGAAGCAGGCGAAATCTTTACGGCAATTCTTGAAAATAAAAGCGAAGCCGAGCTTGAGGATCTGGTATCCTTCTACGATTATCTTGAGATCCAGCCGATCACCAACAATATGTTCTTGATCGACGAGGGCAAGGTAGCCGACGTTGAAGGACTTAGAGATCTCAACCGCAGAATTGTAGCACTGGGTGAGCAGTATAACAAACCTGTAGTTGCAACGTGTGACGCGCATTTTCTGAACAAGGAGGACGGGATCTACCGAAAGATCCTGCTTTGCGGTCAGAAATTCAAGGATGGCGACAGAGATATTTTCTTGTATTATCGTACGACCGAGGAAATGCTGGAGGAATTTGCTTATCTTGGCGAAGAAAAGGCATATGAGGTGGTCGTTACAAACACAAATCTGATCAACGATATGATCGATTCCGATATCCGTCCGTTCCCCAAGGGTACGTTTACGCCTACCATGGACGGAGCGGAGGAGGATCTGCAGCGCATCTGCTGGGAAAAGGCCAAGAAGATGTACGGCGATCCGCTGCCCGAGATCGTTTCCTCGCGTCTTGCACGAGAGCTGGAATCCATTATCAAAAACGGCTTTGCCGTGCTTTACATGATCGCACAAAAGCTGGTTTGGTATAGCGAGCAGCAGGGATATCTGGTCGGCTCGCGCGGATCGGTCGGCTCATCGGTTGTTGCATCCATGGCAGGCATTTCCGAGGTAAACCCGCTGCCTGCGCACTATTGGTGCCCCAATTGCCAGTATTCCGATTTTGAATATGCAAAGAAGCATAAAATCGGTTCGGGCTTCGACCTGCCCGACGCAAATTGCCCCAGATGCGGCACAAAGCTCAATTATGACGGACATGATATCCCGTTTGAAACCTTCCTTGGATTCTACGGTGATAAGTCACCCGATATTGACCTGAACTTCTCGGGCGAGGTACAGGGCAAGGTTCATAAATATACGGAAGAATTGTTCGGTGCAGAAAACGTGTTCCGCGCGGGTACGATCGGTACATTGGCGGATAAGACGGCATACGGATACGTCATGAAATATTTTGAGGAGAAAAACGTCAGCATCTCCAACGCAGAGGCTAACCGACTGGTTGCAAACTGCGTTGGTGTGAAGCGTAACACGGGTCAGCACCCCGGCGGCATTGTCGTAGTACCCAAAACTATGGAAATCTATGATTTCTGCCCGGTGCAGCACCCCGCTGAGGATGTTAAATCCGACATCGTTACCACCCACTTTACGTTTGAATATCTGCACGATACGCTGCTCAAGCTGGACGAGCTCGGACACGATATGCCTACCAAGTATAAGTATCTGGAAAAGTATTCCGATACGAGTGTGCTTGACGTTCCGATGAATGACCGCTCGATCTACGAGCTGTTCTTGTCCACCAAGCCGCTCGGAATCTCTCCCGAGGATATCAACTGTCCGCTCGGTACGCTCGGTTTGCCTGAGTTGGGTACACGATTCGTTATCAAAATGCTGCAGGAATGTAAACCGCAGACATTCTCGGACCTGCTGCAGATCTCTGGTCTTTCGCACGGTACCGACGTGTGGACCAACAATGCACAGGAGCTGATCAAGAACGGTACCTGTACCATTTCCGAGGTTATCGGTACGCGTGACTCGATCATGCTTACTTTGATTGATTACGGCGTGCAAAAGGATCACGCCTTCAAGATCATGGAAATGGTGCGAAAGGGCAAGGGTCTGACACCCGAATACGAGCAGGAAATGCTGGAGGCGGGTGTGCCCGAGTGGTATATCTGGTCTTGTAAGCGTATCAAATACATGTTTCCCAAGGCACACGCAGCCGCATACGATATGTCTGCGATCCGTCTTGGATGGTTTAAGGTACACATTCCGCTTGCTTTCTATTGCGCCATGTTTACGGTTCAGCCCGACGGCTTTGACGGCGAGTTGATCATGAAGGGCAAAAAAGCCCTTGTCGCGCATATCAAAGACATCGAATCTCGCGGACTTGATGCTTCTCCAAAGGAGCAGACAAGCCTTGCCGTGTTGCAGCTTGCCAACGAAGCGTTTGCCCGCGGCATCAGATTCTTGCCGGTTAATCTTGAAAAGTCGGATTGGCGTGAATTCTTGCCCGAGAACGGTAAGATACGCCTGCCTTTCTCCTCATTGCCCGGTCTTGGCGAGACCGCAGCTGAGAACATTGTACGCGCAAGAGAGCAGGAGCCATTCTTCTCGGTCGAGGATCTTAAGATCCGAGCAAAGCTCTCGCAAGCTGTCATAGATATTTTAAGAAGAAACGGTGTTCTTGACGGTGTCAATGAAACCGACCAGCTGACATTTAATTTCTGATTTGGAGGTCACTATGAAGCAAACTGTAAAAATCAATGATTGGAAGCTTTCATGGATTGAAAATGCAAAAGTAAAGAGAGAGCAAATCTGCTTGAAAACACCCGTAGATGTTACAAACGGTGGCTACCGTGCCATTCGCGCAAGTGTTCCGGGTAACTATGAGCTGGATTTTATGAGAGAAGGGATTCTCGAAGACGTATACTGGGGGCAAAATACCGTAAAGACACAGCGACTTGAGAATCTGCATCTGTATTACTACACAGATTTTACTTATGAACAGCGCGATGGTATGGACGCAGAGCTTTGCTTTGGTGGCATTGACACCGCAGCAGAGATCTACCTGGACGGTGAGCTGCTTGGCTTTGTTGAGAATATGTTCTATGCGCACACGTTTGATCTCAATGCGCTGGAGAATGGAAAGCACTCGCTTCTCGTACATATTCTGCCGTCTGCGATTTATGCAAGAGAATTCGAAGTTCCAGCTATGTGCTTTGGCCTCAAATACAACCAGGATGGCATTCAGCTGCGTAAAGCCGGCTCTATGTTTGGCTGGGATATCATGCCTCGTCTTGTTTCGGGAGGCCTTTGGAAACCCGTAGAGATCGTCTACAAGCCCCAAAATCGCATTGTAGACCCGTTTACTTATACCATGTGGGCAAACGAGCACGATGCATTTATCTGCACTACGCTGCGTATTCAGAGTGACGAGGACTTTATCTCGGATTTCCGTCTGATTTTGCACGGTGAGTGCGGCGATAGCGTGATCCATCATGAATACAGACCTTTCTGTGCGTCCTGTAAGATCCAGTTTGGATTTTTGGCACCAAAGCTGTGGTGGCCCAAGAATTACGGTGAGCAGAATATGTATGATATGGAGATCAAGCTTGTCAAGGACGGCGTGGAATACGACAGCGTCAAATATCGCTTCGGTATCCGCACCTTGCAGCTCAAGCGCACCTCGCTCTCCGGCGATGA
The DNA here is from genome assembly GCA_017503325.1 of Clostridia bacterium. Lineage (GTDB taxonomy): Bacteria > Bacillota > Clostridia > Oscillospirales > CAG-272 > SVQP01. Next base: position 38,694 of record JAFVTI010000029.1, read on the forward strand.
CGGTGATTTCTGCTTTATCGTCAATGGTAAACGCATTTTCGCCATGGGTACGAACTGGGTGCCTTGTGATGCGTTTCCTTCCAGACATGACGATTACACGCTGCGAAATATCAAGCTTGCCGATGAGCAGGGCTGCAATATGATCCGTTGCTGGGGCGGTAACGTGTATCCCAGTGACGTACTGTATGACTATTGCGATGAACACGGCATCATGATCTGGCAGGATTTCAGCTTTGCATGCGGTCACTATCCGGATGACGAGCGCCTTTGCAAGCTTGTCAAGGAGGAGATCAAGCAAATCGCCATTGAAAAGCGCAATCATCCCTCGCTTGTATTGTGGGCAGGGGATAACGAGTGCGATATTTTCGTCGTACCCTACTGGGAGCAGCACAGAAATGAGGATGACCCGACTGCCATGCTTGATCCCAATTACAACGTGATCACGCGTGACATCATTCTGCATGAGCTGCGTAATCACGATGCGACTCGTCCGTATCTCCCCAGCAGCCCTTATCTGGATCCAACGGCATACAAGTATGGCATGCCCTCCGAGGATCACCTCTGGGGCCCTCGCGACTACTTTAAGGGCGAATTTTACGGCAATTCAGAATGCCATTTCGCATCCGAGATCGGATATCACGGCTGTCCTTCACCTGAATCGATCAAGAAGTTCATTCCTGCGGAAAGCTTGCCCAAGGAGTCTATCTACGAGATCTGCGACAATCCGGATTGGCTGATCCACGCAGCGGGGATGGAACCCTACGTAGACGGTAATCCGTATTCTTACCGTAACAGACTGATGGTCAGCCAGGTTGAGCGCTTATTCGGTACGCCCTCGGGTGATCTTGCTGAATTTGCAAGACAAAGCCAGGTATCACAGGCAGAGGCAGTTAAGTATTTTATTGAAAGATTCAGAATCCACAAATGGAGAATGAGCGGAATTCTTTGGTGGAATATTGCCGACGGCTGGCCGCAGATATCCGATGCTGTCGTTGACTGGTACGGCTGTAAGAAGATCGCTTATTACTACATTAAACGCTCTCAAACACCTTTCTGCATGATGTTCGACGAGCCCGTGGACGGCAAGCTGACACTGGTAGCAGCGAATGACACGCAGTCTACCGTGCACGCAAGCTACACCGTGACCGATCTGACGACCGGCGCAACTGTGACCAAGGGCAATCTTGAAATCGAGGCAAACGGCTGCATCCGTGTCGAGCAGGTCCCCGAGGCAAAGAACGGCTTCTACATGATCACGTGGGAAAGCGATGCAGGAAGCGGCAGAAACCATTTTACCTGCACCATTGGAGATGGCTGGACGTGGGATGCATATCGTGCATGTATGCAAAAGGCCGGCTTCTATGACGAATACGAAGGATTCTGAGTATAACAAGAACACCGCAGCTGTCTGCGGTGTTCTTATATTAGAAATAGCAGGGAATTATGCTTGCAATCGATTTGCCCACTCTACCCAACGGGGATCTGCTTTGATCTGATCCTCAATATCCGAGAAATCCGGATAACACCAAAAGGGCCATTCATCCGCCAAGTCCTTGACAGCTCCTTTTACGTGATCCGGAGTAAAACGAACGAATGAAACAAGAGGTGCTGTCAAAGAGTGTTCGCATCCATCAAATAAAGCTTCGTACGCTTTTTCATGTTCAAGTGCCATATCAAGCGAAGAAAAAGCGTCATCACAATATCCTCGAGCATACTGTAGCCTGGAAAGATAGAGATATAACTTGGCAACAAAATCATGGTATTCTCCCATGTTTTTATCATCACACACCAGATAAAAGTTTGCAATTGCACCTTTTACCTTTTCTATGGGCATATCGCTGTCAAAGTGCGCACGGTTCACGATCAATCCAAAAATCATTTGCTCGGCAAACTCCTTGGCACAGCATAACAGAAATTCTCCGATATATCTTGCCTGTTGCTGTCCATCCGTGCCGTCAGCGAGCAAATACTCGCGGCTCTGCTGAATTGTGGGCATTGCATTGGCGTGCGCAATCGCTTTCTCATATTGTCCAATATTTCGATATAACATGACCAATATGCCTGTGGCACGCGTTCTGATATCAGCTATTGACGTTTGCTCAGCAAGATGTTCGCAGATTCGGATACTCTCATCCCAATATGCATTATTCAGATGTCTTAGATGATCGTGCTGCAAAAATCCTTGCTCGTCATAATATAAACGCTCGCCGCAGCGCCGCCATCCCGCTTCGCACAGGGTCTCTGCAAGCTCGATCATAATAGATTCGTTGCCCGGAAACTCAGCAAGACCGTTACGCAGTAACACAAGGCATTCGTCAAACCATATTCCGTCATTCCGATAGCGCAAATTGTATTCATGCGCTTTTTCCAGAATGGCAGTGATTTTGATTTGTCTGTCATTGTCATAGCCAAATAAATGGTCGATAGAAACACCAAAATAATTGGCAATAGCGGGAACAATCTCCATATCCGGATAACTTCCTCCGGATTCCCAACGAGATACCGCTTGCGATGTAACGCCCAATGCGTCAGCAAGCATTTCTTGTGTACGCCCCTCGCGGCGTCTGAGCTCACGAATCTTATTTCCAATAGTCAGTTGCATAAGAATCTCCTTTATTCCAATCGTTATCACCGGTGTAATTGCATTATATATCATTTCTGAGAAAAAAGCAATTATCAAATGGTTGTTTCAAATTCAACCGTTGTTTGGATGATATCAATACTTACAAAATTTTGATTTTCATGAACCTTTTTTCTGAAAAAAACAACTTAATATACAGAACCGGTTCGAATTCTCTGAAAGGAGGGACATATGGAACAGGAACAAAGCTTTGAAGCACTATTACAAAAGCACCGCATCGTTGTTGAACGGTATATCAATTACAGACTCCCCAACAGCTTTGATGCTGATGATGTAATTCAAGAAACTTACTTGGCGGCGTGTCTTGGGTTTGAAAAACTGAAAGACCAAAACCTTTTCAAAACTTGGATATTATCTATAGCAAAAAACCAATGTAATCTATGGTATCGGAAAAAGTATGGAAGTTCTGTGATTTCAACCGATGCAATTGCGGAAATTGCTGTCAACATTCTGTATCAAGATGATACTCTATTCACAATGCTGAAGCAATTACCCAAAGAATCGTCAGAGATACTATTCCTGACTGCACAAGGGTACAAGCAAAAGGAAATAGCAGCGCGTTTGAAAATCCCTGTCGGAACCGTGAAAAGCAGGATCTTTCATGCGAAAAAGCAGTTTCTATCCATTTGTACCCAAGATCAAATCAGAATGTTTGAGAAAGGAAGAAGAAAAATGGCAAAGCATGATTATACTTACGGATTTCCAATGATTGTACCGCATATTTCCATTGAAAAAATCCCAAAAGATTTTATTGAAATCAAATGCTTAGATGAATCCTTCATCATTCCAAAAATCGGATGCCAGAACAGAGAGGGGATGTACCGTTATCCGGATGGGAAGCTTGCAATTGTATCAACCTGCCGTGTACCCAAGGGGGCGATGATACATGATGCAATTGGAGTGAAAATTTGTCGCGACACTTATAATCTTGCGCACAAAAAGCTTTACAAAAATGAAGCTGTGTGGTTTGTTCAGCAAAATGATGAATATTATCGCACGCTTGGCTGTATTTGCTGCGACCAAGAGGGGGAAGACGATGAATGGATGACAGAAATTCATACTTTCCTGGAAGATTTCTACGGAGCAGTCACGAACGGCAACGATGTTGTTCATGGCAGGCCATTATTGATCAAGGAGAATCCTTTAACCGTTAAAAATAAAGAGTATCAGATCACAGAACAAAATATCCGATATACAATGGGCATGTTCAATGTCACAATAGGCAGCAGGTCTTTTGAAACGGTAGGATATATTATTGTACAATCTTGTGGGGTCATGTGTGAAAACTATGTTGATCTTAATGGCAGAATCGTATTGATGCGTTGGTATGAATCCGAAGAAAGCATTCGGGAAACTGAATATTATGATGATGAATTCAGACACAGTATTGCCAATAACACGTTTGTGCTGGTTAACGGCATGAAATATACGCTCATGGAGGATCGAATCAGCGAATATGCGCTCTGATGAATAATCAATAAAAAAGCCCGACCATCATGGTCGGGCTTTTACTATTTCATTAGTCGTCGTTGGGCTTTCTGGTGATTGCCACATTGAGGTTGCTGTTACGTACGCGGATGTCGTCGATCAGAGCTTTCTGTGCTTTGGGATCCTTGAGGCGGATTCTATAGCGCAGCTCATTGAGTGTACCGTATTCTACCGATTTCACGCGCTCAAGATGGAATCCCTTGCAATGCTGCTTGAGAACTTCATCAAATACACCGTCGAAATCAAGATCTTCGGGCACCATAATGGTCAGTCTGAGCGATCCACCGCCAATTTTATCAAATCCGCACAGGGAAGCGATGATAATGACCGCCAAGATAATACCGATCGCAATGGCTGCAAAACCAATACCGCCCGTGCCGCAAGCCATACCGACTGCTGCAGAAAGGTAAATGAAGATCAGATCCTGAGGGCTTTCCACAGAATGTCTGAAACGGATGAGCGCAAGACCGCCGCCGATGCTGATGGCACGAGCGAGGTTCGAGCCGACCGAGATAACGATCACCGAAACGATAGGTCCCATGAGCAGAATGGTCAGAAGCGACTTGGTAGAATAGCCTCTTTTACGGTTGGTAAGTATGTAGACCAGGGTGACAAGCAGACACATGCCGATGCTGGCGCCGATGAGCGCTAGCGTTTTACCAAGAGTCAGTGTAGAAACACCGGTGTTTGCCGTGTCATAATAAATTTCGATGTTGACCAATAGCTGGTTAAACAGATTCTCTAAAAACTGCATAGTAATCCTCCATTATAAAAACCCGGTCAACAAAAATTCGTCGATCCCGTTGTTTTTCAGTACTGTTTTTTTCAGATCAGTGCCGATCTTGGAAAAGGTGTGGAATGAAAGCCCAAATTCGTTCATGATTTTGACAAACCACAAGGGAACTGCGCCTGCAAATTTGACTTCCATCAGTGCAATATCGGGTGGGAGTAAAGGCTCTCCATATCTGCCGCTTTCCAAGGATAGGTCGTGTCTGCGTGAAATAATATCAAAATCAAAGGTGACTCGGAATTTGGGATCCTCTTTGCCGTAGTAAGCAAATCTTTGATAGCTGACGTAAGCTACCGGCTCGACGGGTGTGTGCGAAAGGTAGTAATCAATCTCGCGCAGCACCTGCGTGTTGATGTACTTTGTGTCTTGTGGATATTTTCGTTCTTCTAAAAAGTCGTAAACCTCAGAGAGCTTGAGCTTTGCTCGCCGCTTGGTGCCGATACCGTTGAGCTTCTTTTTGATCTCCAAAAAGACCTTATCATCAGGACCCGGCGTGCCGTAACTGCGCAGCCTCAGCTTTTCCTTGAATTTTGGTAGCTGTACCGAGTTTCTGATTACGTCATTATGCTCGTTGTCAAAATAAAGATTGCAGATCGTATAGGGCTTGCCATTCTTGTTATATGGGTCTGCATTCATATATTCTTCAATGCGCTGTCTGAGCGGCTCGGCAAGGCTTGCGTCAAACAGTATCTTTTTTTCTCTTCGCTGAAACGTATTTTCTGCCAAACCGTCACCTCCCAACATAATCTTGGGTTATTCTACCACGAACACTTGAATATAGCGTGAACATGGCATGAATGAAATATGACTTTTGCACATAACGCACAAAAGTCATATCTGATCAGTATAATTCTTTCAAGAAATTGCGCATGGACTCGATCTGCGCCATGACGCTTTCGGGTGCAGGGCCTCCATAACAAGAACGACATGCTACACAGACGTCGGGATCGATTGCAGCGTAAACGTCATTCTCAAAAATGGGATTGGCTGCTTTGTATTCTTCCAAGGTAAGTGTTTCCAAAGTCTTTTTGTGCTCAATGCAATAGGCAACAAGCTGTCCGACTACCTTATATGCGCTGCGGAAGGGAAGTCCCTTTTTGACCATATAGTCAGCGCAGTCGGTAGCATTGATAAAGCCCTTGGATACCGCTTCGCGCAGCACCTTTGTGTGGAAAGTAGCGGTATCAAGCATAGCGGCAAACAGCTCAAGACAGATCTTTGCGGTGTCAAGCGCGTCAAAGACTGCTTCCTTATCCTCCTGCATGTCCTTGTTGTAGGCAAGCGGAATGCCTTTCATCACGGTCAGCAGCGACATCAGGTCACCGTATACGCGTCCGGTCTTGCCGCGAACCAACTCGGCAATATCGGGATTCTTCTTCTGCGGCATGATGGATGACCCGGTTGAATAAGCATCATCCAGATCAACAAATCCGAACTCGGAGGATGACCAAAGAATGATCTCCTCGGAAAAACGTGACAGATGCATCATCATGATCGAAAGTGCGCTGAGCAGCTCGATCGCATAGTCACGGTCCGAAACACCGTCCATACTGTTCTGACAAACACTGTCAAATCCCAAAAGCTCTGCGACCATAAAGCGGTCGATCGGATAAGTCGTTCCTGCGAGCGCACAAGAGCCAAGAGGGAGGACGTTCATGTATTTTGCGACATCATCAAGCCTGCGCACGTCACGTGCGAACATCTGGGCATAAGCCATGAGATAGTGACCCAGTGTTACCGGCTGTGCACGCTGCAGATGCGTGTATCCGGGCATGATATCACATGCATGCTGCTCGGCATTGTTGCAAATGACGTCGAGCAAATGGCAGGTCAAGGAACTGAGCTCCTTGATCTCATCACGCAGATACAAACGCAGATCCAACGCTACCTGGTCGTTTCTGCTGCGCGCCGTATGCAAACGCTTGCCCACGTCACCAATTCGGCTTGTCAGCTCGGACTCCACAAACATGTGAATGTCCTCTGCATTCATGTCGAACTCCAATACACCATTCTCTATATCCGTTAAAATTTCTTTTAGTGTTTTGCAAATCAATGCAGCATCCTCTTTGGAAATAATGCCGCAATTTCCAAGCATGGTCGCGTGTGCAATCGAGCCTGTAATATCCTGCTTATACATACGGCAGTCAAAATGAATCGAGGAGTTGAAATCATTGACACGGCTGTTCAACTGCTTTTGAAAGCGTCCTGCCCACATGGTATTCATAAGAAATGTCCTTTCTGTCAATCAAACGAGGGGTGTCTTTACCCGAAAGACACCCCAAATTGCATTTACTGCTTATTTTGTGCATCCAGCATAGCCTTGACCTTAATGGGAAGACCAAAGAGATTGATAAATCCTGCGGAATCCTTTTGATTATAAGCACCGCCGTCTTCGCCGAACGATGCAATTGTCTCGCTGTAAAGGGAATAGGGAGAGGTAACACCGGCATTGATGATGTTGCCCTTGTAGAGTTTGAGCTTGACATCACCGCTGACAGGCTCTTGTGTCTTGTCTACGAAAGCAGAAAGTGCTTCACGCAGAGGTGTAAACCATTGACCGTTATAAACAAGCTCGCCAAACTTAATCGCGATCTGCTGCTTATAATGCTGTGTTTCTTTGTCAAGCGTGATCGATTCCAGAACCTTGTGCGCGTGATACAGAATCGTACCGCCGGGAGTTTCATAAACGCCGCGGCTCTTCATGCCGACAAGGCGGTTTTCCACAAGATCCAAAAGACCGATACCATTAGCACCGCCAAGCTCATTGAGCTTTTCAACAAGAGCTATGCTGTCCATTTTCTCACCGTCAATTGCAACAGGAACGCCCTGCTCGAAGGTGATGGTCAGATAGGTAGGCGTATCGGGAGCTTGCTCGGGCGAAACGCTCATTTCAAGGAACCCGGGCTTTTGATACATAGGCTCACCGGAGGGATCCTCAAGGTCAAGACCCTCGTGAGACAAGTGCCAGATATTCTTATCTTTGGAATAGTTTGTTTCGCGGCTGGTTTTCAGAGGAATGTTATGTGCTTCAGCATAATCAATTTCTTCCTCGCGGGACTTGATATCCCATACACGCCAAGGAGCGATGATTTCCATATCGGGTGCAAAAGCCTTGATCGTCAGCTCAAAGCGTACCTGATCGTTGCCCTTACCGGTACAACCGTGGCAGATTGCATCCGCGCCCTCCTTGATCGCGATCTCAGCAAGGCCCTTTGCAATACAAGGACGTGCATGAGAAGTACCAAGCAAGTAATCTTCATAAGCAGCGCCTGCCTTCAGGCAAGGATAAATGTAGTTTTCTATATAATCTTTTTTCAAATCAAGCACGTACAGCTTGGAAGCTCCGGTTTTGATCGCCTTTTCTTCAAGCCCGTCAAGCTCTGTCCCTTGACCTACGTCACCGGAAACTGCGATCACCTCACAGCCGGGATAGTTTTCTTTGAGCCACGGAATAATAATTGAGGTGTCAAGTCCACCGGAATAAGCCAGAACGATCTTTTTGATTTGTTTTTTCATGATGTGTGCCTTTCAGTATTGGGGATTTCAAAATATGAATATATTATACTGCATAATATTGCAAATTGCAATGGTAATATTCAACAATGTTGCATATATATACATGGTTATTTTGCTAAATAATGACGGATAGGATTTCCATGAGAATACACTGAGAATCCGTTCATAATAAAGGAAGAAAGGAGATGATGGTATGCGACACGCAACATGGATACAACGCATTGTTCTTTTGACAATCTTGACAGTATTATGCATAAATTGTTGCATATATGCAGGTGCGAGCGATGCATGTCATTGGTACTGTAAGCGAACTGACGATCATAGCCAACCCCGGTTTGGCAACGACCTGTCGTGGGTACAGGAATACGGCGGAATCTATATCGATCAAGTAAAAGACGACGCGGCGGCGGACAAGGTTGTTTATCTGACCTTTGACGCAGGCTATGAAAACGGAAACGTCGAAAAGATCCTTAACGTACTCAAAGAGGAAAATGTGCCGGGAGCTTTCTTTATTCTTGGGAATCTGATCGACCGAAATCCTGATCTGGTAAAACGTATGTCGGAAGAAGGACATTTGGTATGCAATCATACAAATAAACACAAAAATATCACCAAGCTTGATCAAACCGGTATCAAGCAGGAAATACAAACGCTCGAACAAGCTTATACCGAGCTGACCGGTAAGCAAATGGCCAAATACTTCAGACCTCCCGAAGGGACGTTTGATAAGGATTCCTTGGCAGTTGTGCAGGAATGCGGCTATAAGACCGTTTTTTGGAGCTTTGCTTACGCGGATTGGGATAATCAAAAGCAAATGAATCCTCATGATGCCAAAAGAAAAATTATGGACAATCTTCACAATGGAGAGATCATGCTGCTGCATCCTACGTCAGCGACAAATGCAGCGGTGCTCAAAGAAGTGATTCAAGAGATCAAGTCGATGGGATACCGTATTGGATCATTGGATGAAATCAGCCTGAACGAATCATGAAAAAGCTGCTTGTTTACTTGTGCGTAATTTCACTGATTATTTGTACGTTGCCAATTCGTATATCCGCAGTCAGCCCGGTTTCTCAAAAGCGTATTGTGCTGACGTTTGACGACGGTCCACACCCAAAACAAACAAGGCAGATACTTGATTTTCTTGATAAATATCAAATCAAAGCGACGTTTTTCGTCATAGGCACCAACGTCAGGCAATATCCGGATGTCTTAAGGGAAGTAGAAAAAAGGGGACACGAGATAGGGAACCACACCAACACACATTCGCATGCTGCAAGACTTGACAGCAATACCTTGGAGCAGCAAATTCTTGATTGTGAACGCGAGATCTTTCTGCAAAGCGGAGTATCTGCAAAATTATTCAGACCACCCGAGGGGGCGTTGAACGATCAAATGCGTGCAATTATCCGCAATCTTGGATATACAAACGTTTTGTGGAATCTTGATACGTTGGATTGGGCTCACACGCCTCCCGAGCAAATCGCAGAGTACGTGATCAGCAACGCAAAAAACGGTGATATCATACTGATGCACGACTATATTGGTTACAACAGTCCGACCTTGGAGGCTCTTGAGCTGTTCGTGCCTGAATTATTGGAGCAAGGATTTACTTTCGTAACCGTAGGCGAGCTGTTGGCTCTCAAATAAAAAGCCGACCGCAAAAAGCGGTCGGCTCAATTTATTCCTCGGATTCCCGGCTATCCGCCTCGTCTTCCGCAGGTGCTGTAACAGGATCGATCATGTGCTTTTTGATAACGGGATAAGCGCAATAAACTGAAATAAATCCGGTCAAAGCAAACATGATAAATGCAGGAATAAACATCAGCACACCGAAATTGTACTGGATACCTACGATCGACAGCGCTGCCCAAAGTGCCAGGCAAAGCACAATACCAAGAGCGGCCATGAGGTTTCGCTTGATTCCGAGAGCTGTGAAAATAAGAGCGTTTTTAAGCATTTTGTAAAGGGAAATGTTGAAAGTGATCATCATCAGATACATATACATACGCATAAAGAGATAAACGATAATCAGTGCTGTGATGATGAAGAACATAAGATACGACCAGTAATCCGAGCGCGCGCTCCATGTATACATGAAATCAATGATCAGAACGATGATAATACCCGCATCTAACAGTCCCAGAACAAAGCCTTGCTTGAGATTCTTTTTAATGGCGTAGAAGTAATCCGAGAAAATAAATACGCCATCTCCGCGCACAAGACCGCGAAGAATATAGGTAGAGCCGGTATTCTGCCAGCCCCAAGTGATCACCAGAATACCGATCAGCACGTAAGGCAGCCAGCTTGCATATGAATTATAGGTGATAAAATTGATTTGCGGAAGCAGATTAGCAAACCTGGTCAGAAGTTCTGCGCCACCCGCACCCGTCATATGCGCGCCCATCAAGGCCGAAAACGCCGGACTTCCGAGTGTTGGCATCTGAGGACCGTTGAAAAAGACGTAAACAGCCAGAACGATCGGCAGTACCATGGGAAACATCATCAGGTTAAGTGTCAGTAAGTTAGAAAACTTACGTGTGAGCAGCTTGAAGAAGAACTTCAGATTAGGAGTCGTATCCTCGCCGGGCTCAACGCCTTTGCCGTCGCGGTTCATATTAAAAATATTCGGGATTCTAAACTTTTTCTTTTCCAAAACAGTATATTCCTTTATTATGTATGATTTTGTATAATTATTGCTCGGATTGATTTTGATGAAGCACCTCAAAGGCAATGATCGCAGTCGCTGAAGCTGCCGAGAGTGAGCCGTTGAACTGCCGTCCGTAGTCAATACGCACGATCTGATCGGCACGATCCAATATATTGCGCGAAATGCCTCGCTTTTCGCCACCGACGACTAACAGCAACGGCTTTTTCAGGTCTGCCTGATAGATGCTGACAGAATCACGGATGCCTGCGCACACGATCTTGTAACCGGCATTGGAAAAAGCTTCGATGGCAGCTTCCGAATCACATACACGGATATCTAACAGCTCAGACGTACCTGCAGAAGATTTTGCAACAATACCTGCTGCGCACAGGCGATTCTGAGGTGGCAAAATGACGCCATCCACACCGGCTGCATACAAGGATCTGAGCGTAAATCCAAGGTTGAACGGATCCTCAATACCGTCCGGAATCACCCAAAAGCCATCGGCAGGAACATCCGAACAATCCATATAGACGCGTTCGCTGCACAAAGCCACGATCCCGCCGTGGGTTGTACCGAGCGCGACCGACTCAATATCCATGGACTGCACGAACAACAGCTGATAATTGTGAATCGCAGCCATGGATTTGAGGTAACCGATCTCACGGTATTTGCTGCGTTTTTTGTCTGTATCAACCAAAACAGCAAGGATCTTTCGTGAATTGTGACCTGATTCAATACCGTGAACCAAGGCAGATATGGAAGTCATGCCTTCAAGCACGCATTCGTAGCAGATATCGTGATAGGAATTCATAAAGCATCTCCGCAAAAATCATAAAATAGATCGATCCCGCATACATTGAATCAGAAAACTATGTGTGAGGTATCATAAATGATGTACATATCTTCAGAAAAAGAAAGATGCGTATTGCTGGCCAATTATCTGATCGAAAACCATGCAACCGTCAGAGCTGCTGCTGCGAGATTCGGAATCAGCAAGAGTACAGTACATAAAGACGTCACGCAGGTATTGCCACGTGTGAACAGAGCCTTGTACATACACGTAAAAGAAGTGCTTGATAAAAACAAGCAAGAAAGACACCTTCGAGGCGGTATGGCGACAAGACAAAAATACCTTGGCGAAACCGAGATAAAGGGGTAAATTTGTCGGGGGAGTACCCAAACAGCCTGAAATAGGGCCTTTTCAGTCCCCTATATTATACAAAACTTTGATTTTGTATAATTATGTATCTGCCGCAAAGCAATGCCCTTTTTCGGTTTTTCTCGCTAACTTAATAAAGTATATCACATATTTTAAGTAATTACAAGGTTACAAAGCAAATTTTACTTTGTATGTATGAAAAATTTACATTCCCTATTTGTCAAAGATAAAAGTCAACCTCACTAAATTTTCCGCTTCAAAACTGTGTAATTTTCCGATTTTACGAGAAAGCCTTTACACGGCGCGCAAAAATATGTTATAATAAGAAAAACCGGTTGATTTTGCCGGTAAGGAGGAATTTATTATGGCTATTAAAATGCGCGTACTTTGCACCCCCGGTAAAAAGAAGCTGGTTGCTATGACCCAGATGATCAAGCAGGAATTTGATCTGAGTATCAACGCAGCTGACGTTATCCCGCCCGCTTATTCTTGCGATAAGGAGCGTTTGGTCGTTCTCGCTGTCACTTGCAAAGGATCTTTGAAGGACGATGTCAGACTGTTTATCACCGAGCTCAACAAGAACCGTACCGCCAACGTCGCTCTGATGATCGACGGTAATGCCGACGGTGACGCTTACGTGCGTTCCTTGCTTGAAATCGCAGGCACCAAGGTTTATCCTGAGACTCTGTACATCAACGGCGGAAGCCTGTTCAACAGCAAGATCACCGATCAGGAAAAGACCGAAATCCTGGCATGGGTCAACAAGTGCATCGAATCTATCTGATGAAATAAAAAAGAGGCGTCAGCCTCTTTTTTATTTGTCTTTCTGCAGATATACAAGCAGATCGTTGAAGGATCCGTGCGGATACTGCGCAATATCCAGATTCTCGGGATTGATCAGATTTCTGTCAATCAGAAATACGTCGCACCCAAGCTGCTTTGCGATCATATCTTCATCCACGTTGTTACCGACCATCAGGCATTGTTCGGGATCGAATCCGGTGTGTGCAAACACTTCCTGGTAATATCTCATATTCGGCTTACAGTAATGGTAGTTTTCATAAGTCGTGATCTCGGTAAAGTCGGTCGGATCAAGACCTGCCCATCTGAGTCTGGCGTGCGTTGCAGCACAAGGAAAAAACGGATTGGTGGCAACGACCATGGGAATGTTTTCTTGCTTGATAAAGTCTACGATCATAGCAGCGGCCGGATCATATCCGCAGGAGTGGCGTACCTGCTTGTCAAACGCACTTTCGTAAAAGGCCTCGATATCCTCAATATCGACGCGAACGCCCGTTCTGCGTTCGTACTGATCGTAAAAATCAATAAACGCCTGTCGGTTGGAGCAATGACCGTCGTTGCCGACTACGTATTGCAGACTTCCCTGCAGGATCTCCCCTACTTCTTTGGGTGAATATCTTCCGGACGGAGTCAGATAAGCAACAAGTGCGCCGTAAAAATATTTTACGAACGTAGGCTCATGCATGGGCAACAGCGTGCCGTCCAGATCAAATAAAATGGCTTGATAGCGCATGGAATCTCCTCGTCAATGGCTGAAATGGTACGGGAACAGCGTGTTTTCAATCAAGAGCTTTCCGTTTCTATCAGTAATTACGATGTAATTTGCGGCACTTTCGTCACTTCCGATATCGCTGCGGAACGTGCCGTTATTTTTGTGAATGGAATACTGGAGCACAAACTCATACTGTGTATACTCGCCAAGCTCGTCGCTGACGCGTCGCTGTCCCATGTTTGTGATCTTGATATCATAAAGCTGGGTCATGGTAAAGCCGGGATCCGGCTCGATCTCTTTATGCTCAAAATAGTAATCGCTGAAGCATGCGTTGTATGTATCCACATCGCCTGCAATGATCGCTTCGACAAATTCATAAAGCAACGTGACACCCATAGCTTGCTTGCCGCAATTATCCTCATCCAACACCACGACCGAGCCATACTGATCAGAGGATGCATAGTAATACACGTTACGGTCAAGCCCCAGATATTCCTTGTCCTTCATGATATCATGGTCGTAGTCGATCGGGTAAAAAATATCGGTAAAGTTATTTCCCTGATACTCGTTCCTCACGCCGTCCTTGATCCACGGAAAATACCCGGTCAAGGTTTCTGTGATTGCGTCCGAAAGGAACGCAGAAAAGATAAAATATACCACAACAAATGCCACCATGACGCAGAACGTAATGATGATGATCTTTTTCAGCTTCTTGGTCTGCTCACGGGCACTTCTTGGAATATTGTTTTGCTGTTCTTGAGAGTTCACGAGCAAATCTCCTTAAAATAGTTCTTTTTTCATATTATATCACATATCAGGAATGAAAACAAGGATTCCTCCCTGAAAAGGTATGAATGACTTGCAAATTTTTTTGGAATGTTTGCCCGAAATGTGTTGTATATTTCAAAGGAATATGATATAATAGAATGAATATTTTTATCCCGGAGCTAATTATGAAATATCTTGTTTTAATACCGGACGGTATGGCCGACAGACGCGTGACAGAGCTTGATGACATGACCCCCATGCAAAGGGCGTACAAGCCTTGCATGGACTCCCTTGCCAAAGAATCTTTGGTAGGCACTGTCAATAACGTCCCTGTCGGTATGGTTCCCGAAAGCGATACCGCAAATATGTCAATTCTTTCCTTTGATCCCAAGGTCTATTCCCGTGGAAGATCGCCCTTGGAGGCTGTCAGCATGGGCATTGAAATGCAATCCGACGAAACTGCTTTCCGTTGCAACCTTGTCACGCTTTCCGAGGAACAGGATTATGAAAATAAGATCATGATCGATCACAGCGCGGACGAGATCACGACAGAAGAAGCGGATCAGTTAATCAAAGCGTTACAGGAGCATTTCGGAAATGACCAACGCAAGTTTTATACCGGTGTCAGCTACAGACATTGCTTGATCTGGAAGAATCAGCCGGACAACTATCCCTTTATGCGTCCGCACGATATTCTCGGACAATGCATCAAGGAGCACCTGCCCGTATCCGAGGGCGGTGAGGAGTATTATGCTTTCATGAAAGAAAGCTACGAGGTTCTCAAGGATCATCCCGTCAACCTTGCAAGAAAGGCACGCGGCCTGCGTCCTGCTAACTCTGCATGGCTCTGGAGCCCCGGAAAGAAGCCAACACTTCCCTCTTTCAGCGAAAAATGGGGCATTCGCGGAGCAGTCATCTCCGCAGTAGATCTGATCAAGGGAATCGGTCTTTGCGCGCAGATGCAATCTATCGACGTGCCCGGTGCTACCGGCAACGTGCATACAAACTATGAAGGAAAAGCACAGGCAGCGATTGATGCTTTTAAGTCAGGAATTGAATTTGTGTACATTCACGTGGAAGCTCCTGATGAATGCGGGCACCGCGGCGAGATCGAAAATAAGGTGCTGTCCATTGAACTGATAGACCAAAAGATACTCAAGCCCGTACTTGAATATCTGAATGAGTGCGAAGATGATTTTAAGATTATGGTCTTGCCTGACCACCCCACTCCGATTGAAATCCGCACACATTCCTCCGAAGATGTTCCTTTTATGCTCTATGATTCTCGTAAGGTCTATCCAGGCGTTGAGTATTTCGACGAATATACCGCTCGCCAGACCGAGATCCACATCGAACACGGACATGATCTTTTGGATATGATGATTGAAAAGGACGCAGAGACGACAGCCTCTGCTCAACCGACGGACAATGGGCAAAAGAAAAAGTCCGGTATTCCCGCTGCGATATTTGACTATCTGGAGATCTTTGCCGTCTCCATCGCTGCAGTTCTTCTGATCTTTTCGTTTTGTGCAAGACTGTGTCGCGTGGACGGTGAATCCATGAAAAACTCGTTTGAGGACGGTCAGATGCTGATCATCAGCGACCTGTTCTATACGCCTGATAACGGAGACGTCATCGTTTTTCATCAAACCGAAGGCTTCCAAAAGCCTTTGGTCAAGCGTGTGATTGCAATCGGCGGACAGACGGTAGAGCTCAACTTTGCACAAAAATCAATTATCATCACGGATACAACTACCGGCGCGCAGGTGGATTACAGCGATGAATTCGCTGTGTATTACAACGAGACCAAGACGGATTTTGGACAGCAGTACGAATGGCGCGACAATCTCAATGAGCAAAAGGTCAACGCCACATACGATAGCGCTACAGGCACATATACATTTGAGGTGCCCGAAGGAATGCTCTTCGTCATGGGTGACAACCGAAACTATTCGGGAGACAGCCGCATGCTCGGTTTTATTGACGAGCGCACGGTGCTTGGCAAAGCCCTGATCCGCATCAATCCCTTTACCGTATATTTTGATTAATCCGAAAGGAACAGCAAAATGCCCTCTCAGGTAATTCAATGGTTTCCCGGTCATATGGCCAAAACTCGCCGACTGATCTCGGAAAACCTCAAAAACGTTGACATTATTATTGAAATTCTGGATGCAAGAATCCCGTATTCCTCCAGGAATCCGGAAATCGGTAAGCTGATTGGCGATAAGCCAACTCTGCTGCTGCTCAACAAAGCATCCTTAGCAGATCCTGCCGCAAGCAAATATTGGGTGCAGCATTACACCAATGATCATACAGTCTGCATTCTGACCGATTGCATAGGCGGCGAAGGCATCAAGCAACTCAGCCCTGCGATCCATGATATTCTGATAGAGAAGGTTGAGAGATATAAGAATAAAGGCATGGCCGGAAGAAAGCTGCGCGCTATGGTTTTGGGCGTTCCCAACGTAGGAAAATCCTCATTGATCAATAAGCTTTGCGGAAACAAAAAGGCCAAGGTGGAAAACCGCCCCGGTGTGACCGTGGATAAGCAATGGGTCGCCACCAATATCGGCATAGATCTTTTGGATATGCCGGGTATTCTTTGGCCCAAGTTTGAAGAAAAGGCTGTCGGTGAAAACCTTGCGATCACCGGAGCGATCAAGGATGATATCCTCGATATTGAAGAGATCGCCATGATCCTGTGCGGCAGATTGCGCACTATGTATCCTTCCCTGCTTTGCGAACGCTACAAGCTGGGAGACATTGAGCAATATCGTGATCTGAGTGACTACGATCTGATGCTGACGATCGGTAAGAAAAGAGGCTTTCTGATTTCCGGCGGAGAGGTACACTCCGAACGAACCGCAAATATGCTGCTGGATGAATACCGCGCGGGAAAGATCGGACGCGTTACGCTGGATGCGATCCCTGCGCACAAGGAGTGAACGTATGCTGGATTATCAACTGGAAAATGAACTCTATGAGCAAGGATATGCGCAGGTATGCGGTGTAGATGAAGCAGGAAGAGGCCCCTTGTGCGGTCCTGTGGTTGCTGCTGCCTGCATTTTGCCCTGCGGACTGGTGATTCCGGGGCTCAACGACTCAAAAAAGCTCTCGGAGAAAAAAAGAGAGATTTTGTTCGAGCAGATCAAGAACGAAGCAATCTCGTACAGCATTGCTTGTGCAACCGTAGAAGAAATCGACGAATACAACATTCTCGAGGCAACGCTGCTGGCTATGCGCCGTGCCATCGACGGACTTGATATCAAGGCGGATTTTGCTTTGATAGACGGCAACGTATCCCGTGATTTTCAAATTGATGCAAAGGCTGTCATTTCGGGAGATGCAACATCTCCGTCCATTGCCGCTGCATCGATCCTTGCCAAGGTAACGCGAGATCATATGTGCGTGGAGCTGGATGCTGCTTATCCGCAATACGGGATTGCCAAGCATAAGGGGTACGGTACCAAGGTACATATGCAGGCGTTGCGCGAGTACGGTCCTTCACCGATACACAGAAAACAGTTTATCCGCTTTTTGGAAAAGGAAAAGCATGGATAAGGCGCAAGTCGGAAAACGCGGAGAACAGGCTGCCGCAAGATATCTCAAACTGCACGGTTATGACATTTTGGAGAGAAATCTTCACGTTTCCCATCAGGAAATTGACATCGTTGCGCGCAATCGCGATTGCATCGTATTCGTCGAGGTGAAAACGCGCACGATCCACCCCGAGGAAGCAGATCGGTATTCGACTCCTGCTGCCGCAGTTACCGTGCAAAAGCAGCAGTATTTACTCAAAGCGGCTTCTCAATATATTGCACAACACAGATATGCGCTTCAACCACGTATGGATGTGATTGAGGTATATCTTGTACCTGATCAAGAAACCTCGGCGCTGCAAAAATGCTTTGAGAGGCTGACGGGAATATTCGGTATACCCCAGAGAAAAATATTGCATATCAACCATATTGAAAATGCGTTCGGATACAGGAGATACTGATGAAACTTTCATTATTTGACACACATTGTGATACGGCATTTGAGCTGTTTCACAGAAACGAAGCACTTTGTGATAATACCTGTCACATTTCCCTTTCACATGCAAAGAAATACGAAAAATACGTGCAGTTATTTGCCATCTGGGCCAATCGCAGAAAGGATGACGAGACCTGCTGGCAGGAATTTTTGCAGATCGCTGACAATTTTGACCGTCTGATCGCAAATGAAAATGGTACGATCGCACGCGTCACAGATAAGAAGACGCTTGACCAAGCTTTGCAAAACGGTCAAAGGGCTGCGATTCTAGCCGTAGAAGATGCAAGGATCCTTGCCGGCGATATTGACCGTCTGCAGACACTGTACGACAAGGGCGTTCGCTGCATCACGCTGCTCTGGGGCGGTGAGACCTGTATCGGCGGCTCACATGACACCAATGTCGGCTTGACTGATTTCGGCAAGCTTGTAACCAAGCGATGTTTTGAAATTGGTATCGTCCCCGATATATCTCACGCCTCCGAACAAAGCACGGATGACGTCATCGAGATCGCGCAAGCCTGCAATAAGCCATTTATCGCAACGCATTCGAATTCCTATTCTGCATATGCACATACGAGAAACCTGCGCGACCGTCACCTCAAAGCGTTGATGGAGCTTGGTGGCACGGTCGGAGTTAGCATGTGCTGCTCGCATTTGCGGAATTGCTCCGACAAGAATGCGGCAATTGACGATGTTGTTCGTCATATTGATCGCTACATGGAGCTTGGCGCACAGGATCACCTTTGCTTCGGATGCGATTTCGACGGAACAGATCTGCCCACGGGCATGACAAACGTTGGCGACCTCTATGCAATTGCCGAAGCTTTGTTCACTCGCGGCTACAGCCAAGAGCTTATTGATAAGATCTTCTGGCACAATGCACACTCGTTTTTTCAAAAGCAACTTACATAAAACAACGGAGACCAAATTATTATGAAATTCCAAAGCACAAGAGATTCCAAACAAGAAAAATTCACATCTGCCCAGGTCATTCGTAAAGGCCTTGCAGATGACGGCGGCCTGTTCGTACCCGAAAGTATTCCTGCGCTGACGCATGATGAAATCAAAACGCTCTGCGGCATGGAATATGCACAGAGAGCGGCATATATTTTGGGTAAGTATCTGACCGATTACACGCATGAAGAGCTGCTTACGGATTGCTCCGAGGCCTACAGTGAGACCTCCTTTGTAGGGGGCGCCGCACCTTTGCACAAAATCGGAGATAATATGTATACGCAGGAGCTTTGGCACGGACCTACGGCTGCATTCAAGGATATGGCACTGCAGATCATGCCCCGCCTGCTTTCCCGCGCGCTTAAGAAAACCGGTGAGAAGCGCAAGGCTCTGATCCTGGTTGCCACCTCCGGCGATACCGGCAAGGCTGCCCTTGAAGGATATCGTGACGTTGATCAGGTGTGCATCTCCGTGTTTTATCCCGTCAACGGAGTCAGCAAGATCCAGAAAATGCAAATGGTAACGCAGCTTGGAGAAAACGTCAACGTATGCGCCATTCACGGAAACTTTGACGATGCGCAGACCGGCGTCAAAAAAATCTTTGCCGATTCCGATGCTGCCAAGCAGCTTGACGAAAAGGGATTTTTCCTGTCCAGCGCAAACTCGATCAACTGGGGCAGACTTGCTCCCCAGATCGTTTACTACGTTTCCGCTTATTGCGACCTTTTGAACCAAGGTACGCTTGAAATGGGCGAGATATTCAACGTATGTGTTCCCACCGGCAACTTTGGTAATATCTTTGCAGCATACCTTGCAAAGCTTATGGGCTTGCCGATCGGTAAGCTGATTTGTGCTTCCAACAAGAATAACATCCTGACCGATTTCCTGCAGACCGGCACGTACGACCGTAACCGTCAGTTCCATCTGACCATGTCTCCCTCTATGGATATTCTGATTTCGAGTAACCTGGAGAGATTACTCTATTTTGCTGCCGGTCCCGAGCAAACCAAGGCATATATGCAGTCACTCAACCAAACCGGTGCATATACTGTCAGCAATGCGGTAAAAGAAAAAATTGACGCTGATTTCTGCGGATACTATGCTGATGAACAGCAGACGGCGCAAACCATTCGCAAATACCAGGAAAACGGTTATCTGATGGATACCCATACAGCTGTTGCCGTATATTGCTCTGAGCAATATCTCGAAAGTAATCAGGATGACAAGACTCCGCTGGTTATCGCATCTACCGCAAGCCCTTATAAGTTCGCGGCAGACGTCTATACCTCTCTTGGTATGGATGCTCCCGAGGACGCACTCAAGTCCCAGCAGCTGCTCTCCGACTACACGGGTACACAGATTCCCTACCCGCTGGTCGGTCTTGGTGAGCGTGCCGTCAGATTTGACAAAACCGTGCACGCGGATCAGCTTTTGGAAGAGGTGCTTCGCTTCGCCGACACACAATCATAAAAAAAGGCGGACATCGGGGTTCCGATGTCCGCTGCAGAGTCAGGCTTTATTCTGGTTCTGCTTGAAGGTAGAACAGATCGTGTCGGTAGAAGAGGTGGCATGAGAGGGGCCGATTGCGATCTGGTTGGCTGTGCAATAGCAGTCGCCGTCGTGATACACGCAATTCATAACGTCACACTTGACGTCCTTGATGTGCTTTTCGCATCCGCATCCGTTTTTGTTATCCATTTTCATATCTCCTTTTGTCAATCTGACAATAGTAGTTTCTCTAAAATTCTTCGGTTTATTCACCAAGAAAGGAGGCCGCCATGGCAATTTATACCATTGCAGATCTGCACTTGTCCATCAACGATCAAACCAATAAATCCATGGAGGTTTTCGGTTCTCGTTGGAACAATTACGTTGAAAAATTAGAATACCATTGGCGCAATACCGTCAAGGAAAGCGATACGGTTGTCATTCCGGGAGACATTTCTTGGGCGTTGTCGTTAGAAGAAGCTAAACAGGATCTCTGTTTTCTCAATTCCCTGCCGGGAAACAAGATCATTGCAAAGGGCAATCATGATTTTTGGTGGTCTACTGCTACCAAGATCCATGCCTTTTTCAAGGAGAATCAAATCGACTCTATCTCTCTTCTTCATAATAACGCCTACAAGGTCGACGGTAAGATCATTTGCGGAACAAGAGGTTGGTTTACCGATGACAGCCAACAGCTGACTGTTTCCGAAACAGATTATTCGAAAATCGTCAACCGTGAGGTTATCAGACTGGAACTGAGTCTGAAGCAAGGTCTGGCCATGCAAGATCCGGAGAACCCCGAAGAGATTCTCGTGTTTCTGCATTTCCCGCCCTTTTGGGGCAATTTCATCTGCCCGGAAATCATCTCGGTGTTACAACAGTACGGAATTCGCAATTGCTATTTCGGTCACATTCACGGAGGATATCATCTCCCAAGCGTTCTGTATCATGATGATATTCGGTTTGTCAGAATATCAGCCGATCACCTTTCGTTTGTTCCTTATCCCATAAAATAGCATATTTTATAAGGTAAAATCGCGTTTTCTATTGACAAAAGCAAAGAAATTGTGTAAAATAAATAGGTTGTGAAAAATAAAAAATAAATAAATCAATATTTTTGGAGGATTACAAAATGAATCTCGTAAAATCTGAAAAGAATGAACACAGCATGCATTATCTGGAGTTTGCTATTGATAAGGCAACCTTTGATGCAGCTGTCGATAAGGTTTACCGCAAGCAGGTAAAGAACATCAACGTTCCCGGCTTCCGTAAGGGCAAGGCTCCCAAGTCCGTTATCGAAAAGATGTACGGCCAGGGCATCTTCTTCGAGGATGCTATCAATGATCTGATCCCCGAGAACTATGAAGCAGCTGTTAAGGAAGCTGACATCACCCCCGTTGGCCAGCCCGAAATCGATATCGTTTCTCTGGACGAAAACGGTCTGGTTCTGTCCGCAAAAATTCCCGTAAAGCCCGAGATGAAGATCGCTGATTACAAGGGTATCGAGGCAGTCAAGAACGTAACCGAAGCAACCGATGAGCAGGTTGACCGCGAGCTTGATATGATCCGCGAGAGAAACTCCCGCGAAATTGAGATTACCGATGAAGCAGCACAGATGGGCGATATCGTTAAGATCGACTTTGACGGCTCTGTTGACGGCGTTGCATTTGACGGCGGTAAGGGTACCGACTATTCTCTCAAGCTTGGTTCCGGTTCCTTTATTCCCGGCTTTGAAGAGCAGATCGCCGGCCACAACATCGGCGAAGAGTTTGACGTAAACGTTACCTTCCCCGAGGACTACCATGCTGCTGAGCTTGCAGGCAAGGCTTCTGTCTTCAAGACCAAGGTAAATGCAATCACCCGCGTTGAGCTTCCCGAGCTGGACGACGAATTTGCAAAGGATGCTTCCGAATTTGATACTCTGGATGAATTAAAGGCTGATATGAAGGCAAAAATCCAGGAGAGACACGATAAGCAGGCAGAGAACGAATTCGAAGAGAAGCTGATCGAGGCTCTGATCGAAAAGCTGGAGGGTGAGATTCCCGAGGCTATGTTCGTCAACGAGACCGAGAACTTTGTTCGCGATTTTGATAACAGACTGCGCAGCCAGGGTATGGACATGAATATGTACTTCAAGTACACCGGTCTGACCATCGAGGCACTGCGTGAGCAGATGAGACCCCAGGCTGAAAGACAGGTCAAGGCAAGACTGGCTCTTGAGACCATCGCTGCAGCTGAAGGCGTTGTTGCTTCCGAGCAGGAGATCAACGACGAGTATCAGAGAATCGCTGATGCTTACCGCCTGGAGATTGACCAGGTTAAGAGCATGCTGGACGACGCTTCCATCATCGCTGACATCCAGGTCAAGAAGGCTATGGATATCGTAAAGGAATCCGCAGTTGCTAAGGCTGAGTAAATTCAACTCTCGCACTTCCCTATTATTTTAGAAACGAGGTAAAAACGATGTATTATCCGCAATATCCGAGAGATGCCCTTGTTCCTACCGTCATCGAGCAGACCGGCAGAGGCGAAAGAGCGTATGATATCTTTTCCCGCCTGCTTAATGACAGAATCATTTTCTTGTCTGACGAGGTAAATGATGCAACCGCTTCTCTTGTCGTTGCTCAGATGCTTTTCCTCGAATCTCAGGACCCCGATAAGGATATTTATTTCTACATCAATAGCCCCGGCGGTTCTGTGACTGCAGGTATGGCTATCTATGACACCATGAAATTTATCCGCTGTGACGTATCTACCATCTGCATCGGTCTTGCTGCAAGCATGGGCGCGTTCCTGCTCTCCGCAGGTACTAAGGGTAAGAGAATTGCCCTGCCCCACAGCGAAATCATGATCCACCAGCCCAGCGGTGGCGCAAGAGGTCAGGCAAGTGATATCAAGATCCAGGCCGATCTGATCCTTCGCACCCGTAAGACACTCAACGAGCTGCTTGCCGAGCATACGGGCCAGTCTGTTGAGCAGATCGAAAAGGATACCGAAAGAGACCATTTCATGACCGCAGAGGAAGCACTGGCATACGGTATCGTTGACCAGGTCAAGGCTTGCCGCGGCGATATCAAGTGAGGTAAATTGCATGGCCAATACCCATAACGGTTCCCGCAAAGGCGGCAACGGGGATGCTCCCTTTTGCAGCTTTTGCGGCAGACATGAGAGTCAAGTCAATTTCTTGATCTCCTCGCCTACCGGCGCATATATCTGTGATTTCTGCGTTGAGGCTTGCAGCGAATCGATTGAGAGCACTATGGCTCCCTCGATTGATCTTGGAAAACTCTCCATGGCAACACTGCCAAAGCCCATGGACATCAAGCGTGCGCTTGACGAATACGTCATCGGCCAGGACGATGCTAAAATTGCTTTGTCCGTGTCGGTGTACAACCACTATAAGAGAGTTCTTTCCAAAAACGAAAAGCCAAGAGGCCGCAGAAAGAAATCACAAGAGCAGTCGCAGGATGCGGTTGAGCTGCAAAAAAGCAACGTGCTTTTGATCGGCCCTACCGGTGTCGGTAAGACCTATCTTGCTCAGACTTTGGCCAAGACCCTGCAGGTGCCCTTCGCAATAGCCGATGCGACTACGCTGACCGAAGCGGGTTACGTTGGTGAGGACGTTGAGAACATTCTGCTTCGTCTGATCCAGGCTGCTGACTATGACGTAGAGCTCGCAGAGCACGGTATCATCTATATCGACGAGATCGATAAGATCTCCAGAAAAAGCGAAAACAGATCGATCACACGTGATGTTTCCGGCGAGGGTGTCCAGCAGGCACTGCTCAAGATTCTTGAAGGCACCGTTGCAAACGTGCCCCCACAGGGTGGCCGTAAGCATCCCAACCAGGAGTTCATCAAGATCAACACCGAAAATATTCTCTTTATCTGCGGCGGTGCTTTCGACGGATTGGAAGGCATTATTGAAAAGAGACGCGGCAACCAGGCCATCGGCTTCTGCGCTGATATTCAAAAAAAGACAGAAAGACGCGACAGCGGCATTTACCGTGACGTCACACCCCACGATATTGTCAAGTACGGTCTGATCCCCGAGCTGATCGGAAGACTTCCCGTCATTGTTGCTTTGAATGATCTTGACAAGGATGCGCTGCTGCGTATCATCAAGGAGCCCAAATCGGCGTTGCTGAAGCAATACGTTAAGCTCTTTGATATGGACAACGTCAAGTTGACGCTGACCGATGATGCACTTGAAGCGATTGCAGAGCTTGCCATCAAGCGCAATACCGGCGCACGCGGTCTTCGTTCCATCATGGAGAATATCATGATGAAAACCATGTTTGAAATTCCCTCTCGTGACGACGTTGCAGAGGTCATCATTCATCGCGACTGCGTAGAGGTTGGCGCGCTGCCCGAGTTGGTGATCCGCACCGAGCAAATCGAGGCACAAAACGACACGTTACTGCTTGAGAATCAAGAATAATGAAAGGATCCGCACCTTGAAGGTGCGGATCTTTGTTTATGAGCAACCGCAATTCCCTGTTCGGTCTGCCTTGAGCTCTCCGCAATATCCGGGAGGACAAAACTCAGCCGTCGGGAAAGGCATATGACGGAATACACTGCAGGGATCAGAAGAATCGTTGCTGACACATTCCTTATCCGGTACGCAGTACTCGGTAGCATGCACAAGATACTGTGCGGGTCTGACCAGACGAATGACTGAGAAGAGCCCGAAGGATACAGCAAGGTATCTGCGGTAGTTATCGTCATCGCCCAGATACTGACCAAGATCGGGGCATACGTTCTCGGGAACGTCACAAGGACAACAACAGCAGGTGCAGCATTCCTCTACGTGCTCTACGACCTTTACACCAAGCACGATGGGGTCAACTACCTCGATAATGGCCTGAGGCACGTTCTTTTCGCCGCAAACAGCAACGGGTGTTGCGCAGAAATCATTGCTGCACTTACCGGATTTGAAGATATTGACATTGCTCTCGCTGCCGTATAATACAACGGACTTTTCAAGCACGGCGATCCCCTGGAATTCCTGAGATCTACCGTTAATGCACGCTTCAAAGACGATCTGAATATAGAAGCGAATGGTTACCGTATAAAAGCCCCTGTTGAACTGAACGGGTTCAATATTGATATGTGTCCAACGGATCTCGGCGCACTTTACACGAACGTTAGTGGTATGCTCAATGACTTCCTGACCGAAGTCGGTCAAGAAGACGCGTACGTTTTCAAAGCAATCGCGGTCTCTGCAAGAGTCCAGGATGCGATTGGTTTCAATACACACCGTTTCCTTGCAGGCATTGCTCGTAAATCTGTTTTCAGACATGGTAACACCTCCTAAAGATCAGAAGCAAATGGCTTCTTCTCTAATATGGTATGCAACGTTGACGGCATCTGACATCAATAAACAAAAATATTTTGCATACGACAAAACCACCGCAAAATGCGGTGGTTTTGCTATTATCATTGCGTTTTAGGCATCTTTTCGTCGTATTTCATCATAATGAACATCATAATGCAATAGCAGATACACGCAAGAACTGCATTAAGCAGCAAATAGATGATCTGCATCCCAAGCCCTTCCACGTACTCAAACTTCAGCAGTGAAAGGATATCAATATAAATATATTGGAAATAAAACGTCAACCAATAGATCATTGCCGTTGAAAAAATACCGAGCTGAACAGGGTTCTTGAAGCCGATAAAGGAGCTGAGCGGAAAAGCGATTGAACGCTCGTCCTGCGTCTCTTTTCCAAGGATTTTTGCTTTTGCATTGTATTCCTTACGCTTTGCTTCCCTGCTTTTGAACAGCTTCGCCGTGATCAAACCTATCAAGAAGATTCTCAGACAGTCAAGCGCGACGAACAGCACAAGATCCTCAAAGATACGTACGATCAGATCCTGAACCGATTCCGGAAGCGTATTGGGAAACACCAGCCAACCAATGCAAAGGATTGCAACGTAATGGAATACCGTGATACAGAAATATGCTGCATAAACGGTGGTCAGGCTTTTTGCGCCAAACAGATAAATCCCGTAAATGATCACGGATGCAGAAATAGCGTAAGCAAAAATATCCACGATCGTGATTGCGATATCCAATATTTGTACGACAGGGGTATCCATATAAAGAACGTTACTGCTAAGCAACATAGAGCCTGACAGCATCCCTATCAGTAAAAGCATCAGCCCGCCGTAGCCTAACAGCAGGTTTGTCAGTAATTTCTTTTTATATAATATCATTTCCAAGTTCCCTTTCCGTCATATGTAAACAGTATAGCACAAATAGCTCGGAAATGCTATCTCTAATTGTAAATTATTTATCTTTGCGCATCATTTTCTCAGCTTTGGCATATGATGTATTGAAAAATATAAAGGAGTCGGACATGCACACTGTTTTAGGCGTTGGAAAACAAAGGATTATCTATTTGAATTCGCAAAAATCAAAGCAAGTAAATGAACTGTTTGAGAGAATTGCCAAATTCTACCGCATGAAGCATGAATTGGGATATCCGGATATCTGTGAAATGCATCGTAAAAGCAGCTTGCTGTTTTCCGATGATACAAGCTTGCTCAAAAGCAACGACGTATGCGTGAGCATCGACGATCGACCTCTCGGAATTTACGTGGGAGATCATGCATATCACAAAAGAATTGCGCAAAAAATCAGTCACATGGCGGGGATCGAACTGTTTGTTATGAACGACATTACTCATATCAACATCGGCATTGGCGGATTACTTGGCAAAGCTGAGATATATATGATATTAAAGGATGCTTTGCTTGAATTGCCGGTGTTAATATAAACAATAACTGAAAAAGAGAGATCAGAAAGAACAAGGGGACGCGTTGCGTTCCCCTTGTTCTTTATAGTTTATATCGGGTATAACCGGTTTATTTATCCTGTGAATCCGTATTTTTCTCAGTAATTCTCTTTTCAATATTGCTCAGATCAAGTATCTTGTATTCATCCAGTTTCTTCTTGTTATATTCCTTGGTAAAATACTTGATCATTTCCGTCATTTCTTTGTTGTAATCCCAAAGCTCGATATTCTCGTAAGCGTCGAAATAGATATGCTTTGATTTATCGATCAACTCATCTATGCCATCGGTCTTGCCCAAGCGGAATATGCATGTCGCAATATCCAGCAGTGTCATGGCATGATTTGCGTGAGTACCGCCAATCAGATAGGCGTCGTACCCCTGCTTGTCGGGATCCATAAACCGCTCGATCACGTCCACGCTTTCTTGAAAATGGATCATAGCGTTTTCGTAATCTTCCATATCGAAGTAGCGATGAGCAACTTGATCACAAGCAATGAATAATTCCTGCCATTCGATCATTCTCAGATCCTTAGCCTCTTTCATGCCCTCCTCACCCTTGATATAGCTGGCAGACATTCGCATTTTATCCGCTAACATATAGGGGTACATATACGGGAGAGTGTCAATAATCTTGACGATGTCCTCGTAATGGTCCTCCCCCTTTTCGATTTCCAAATATCTGTAAACGTGAATGATGTTCTGCTTTGTGCGACAGGTGCAAAATACGTCTTGTGAAATGCTGATAATCTGACCGCCTAACTCAAATGCCTTATTTACGATCTCATCGCCTCGATCTACGTTGTAGGCATACAGCTCCATCAGTTCGGTTTTGAGCTGAACAGAAGCAGGATAGCGTTTCAGACCATCAAGCAGAATTTGCTCTGCCTTCTCAAAATTGTTCCAGAAATACTTACCATACTCCAAGCGAATCTCCTCGATCTCCTTATCGACATTACTCACGTCGAAATCGAAGAGTTCATCAAGAGACACCTTAAAAAATGCCGCCAGCGTGGGAATCATTGTCATATCCGGATAAGATGCACCCATTTCCCACTTTGAGACAGCCTGAGCCGAAATATTAAGCGAAGCAGCCAACTTCTCTTGTGTAAGGTTCCTTGATCTGCGAAGCTCGCGGATTTTGTTACCGAGATTCATATACGTTCTCCTTTGATTGATATCGGAGGCGCCTTCCGTGATTCTATTATATCATGCTAGGAGTACAAAGTCAAACATCTCATTTTTGAAAGATTTTAACTGTTGGTTGGTGCGGTTGAAATAGTCTTAGCATTTTTTACAATGAGGGGGCTCAGAACCCGAATTTGCGAATGTTACGCAGTTTTATTTTCAACTCAACCGCGCAAATGTAACCGTACACCGCGTTGCGGTGTACGGTGGGGTTCTGAGCCGGTATGGCTGTTGCTTAAATGATGCGGGGGCTCAGAACCCGTATTTGCGGATATTACGCAGTTTTATTTTTTAGTCATCCGCGCAAATGTAACCGTACACCGCGTTGCGGTGCACGGTGGGGTTCTGATCCGGTACGGCTTCAGCATAAAAGAATAAAGGGTATGCATCGCATACCCTTTATTCTTTTATGGTGGAGACGAGGGGGCTCGAACCCATGACCTCACGGATGTGAACCGTGCGCTCTGACCAACTGAGCTACGCCTCCGAACGCTTGGTATTATATCACAAATACCGGCGTTTTGCAACCCCTTTTTGAAAAATTTTCAAAATAATTTATTTGGAAAACAGTTCGGGATTATATCTGTAAATATCCTGTGCATCAATGTCTACACTCGGAATAATGATGGGCAATATTCCCGTAGTAGAAGAAATCGTAGATACTGCGGCTCTTGCAAAGGGATACAGTTGCTTGAAGGATTCCTTATGCAAAAGCTCCTTATCCTGCTCGGCGACGATCTCAAATATGCCTACCATGGTCATATCCACAGTCAAGGTATCCGGATTCTCCTGATCTGTCACCAGGATCTTCATTTCTCCTCTGCAGGTATGATTGTTTGCAAACTTTACCTGATAAGTATACTTTGTTTCCAGCTTGGATTTCCCCGTCGCAGTTGCGTGATTCTGAAATTTCAGATCGGTAATACGGTACGTTTTCAAGATAAGTGCGTTCATAATAATCTCCATGCCGTTACGTCGGCTCTGATCGTGATGAAAAAAGAGGCCGAGGCCTCTTTTTTCATAAAGACGTTGTGTATATAATTACAGATACTTCTTGATGGTGTCGGAAGCCTCTTCTACAGGAAGCGAAGAAGTCATGACAACGTTAACGTTCATCTTGGAGCAGAGCTCGTCAACAGCAAGAACCATCTTCTCAAAAGCAGCGCGGTCCTCGTTGCAGATCTTCAGAGCGGAATCTACAAACAGATCGGAAACGTCATGGTTGCTTGCGAGAATGCCGGCGATAAAGCCGTACAGAGCCTCAGCATCGAATACCAGATATTCGTTGGTATTGATCAGTCTTGCCTGGTACTTGATGTCGTATCTCAGTTTCACACCCTTTTCAATGCAAACCACGTCACCGTGAGTCTTGGAAAGAGCGTCGTTAACCAGTTCAATCAAAGTCTTTGTTTTTCCGGTGCCTTTTACACCAATCAGCAATTTGAGCATGTATTTAGTCCTCCATTGTATGCTTTACTACATTATACAGTATTTTTTGAAATATTACAAGACCTTTTTGAAAATTTATCCCAATCTTGCCTCAAGTTTTTGCTTCATTTCCTCATATCCGGGCTTTCCGAGCAACGCGAACATATTTTTCTTGTATGCCTCTACGCCGGGCTGGTCAAAGGGATTGACTCCAAGCATATATCCGGAGATCGCGCAAGCCAGCTCAAAGAAATAAATCATATAGCCCAGCGAGTATTCGCTGCGGTCCTTGACCTCGAGCAGAATGTTGGGTACACCACCGTCCACGTGTGCAAGCAGTGTTCCCTGCATTGCGGTCTTCTTAACGACGTTGAGATCCACACCGGACAAGAAATTCAGACCGTCGACGTTTGCGGGGTCGTTCGGAATCTCGAAGGTGACGTCGCTGTTCTCAATCGAGATCACCGTCTCAAACAGATTGCGCATACCGTCCTGAATATACTGGCCAAGAGAATGCAGGTCGGTTGAGAAAATCACGGACGCCGGGAAGATACCCTTCTGATCCTTGCCCTCGCTCTCACCGTAAAGCTGCTTCCACCATTCGTTGAACATCTGCGCATAGGTCTCATAACCAACCAGAATCTCGGTGGTCTTGCCCTTTCTGTACAGAATATTACGAATCGCTGCATACTTGTAGCAATCGTTCTTGCAGATGCAATCATCCGAGTACGCAAGTCTTGCATCGTCAGCACCCTTCATCAGAGCGTCAATATCAATTCCGGCTACGGCAATGGGCAAAAGTCCGACCGCAGTCAGCACCGAGAATCTGCCGCCAACGTCATCCGGAACGACAAAGGTCTGATAGCCCATCTGATCAGAGAAGGCCTTGAGCGTGCCCTTTTGGCGGTCTGTGGTAACAAAGATTCTCTCCTTGGCACCTTCCACACCATACTTTTCTTCCAGCATATTACGGAATACGCGGAATGCGACAGCAGGCTCGGTCGTGGTTCCCGACTTGGAAATGACGTTGATGCAAACGTCCTTTCCTTCACAAATGCTCAGCAGCTCTGCAATCGATGCTGCGCTGATATTACAGCCGGCAAAATAGATATCGGGGGTGTCCTTCTTTAAGCTATTGTACAACGGAGACTTCAGATACTCAATTACAGCACGTGCACCAAGATAAGAGCCGCCAATACCAATAACGATAAATACGTCACAGGATTTCTGAATTTTTTGTGCGCAGGACTTGATTGCTGCAAACTCCTGCTTGTCGTAATCATCGGGAAGCGTGGTCCAACCCAGGAAATTGCTGCCAAGCCCTGTTCTTTCCGTCAGCATCTTGTGTGCTGCACTGACCTGGGGCTGAATTGCGGAGTATTCCTGATCAAGGATAAAACCGTTCAAATAATTGTCATTCAGTTTGATAGCCATTGATATACCGCCTTTTACTGATTATTCGCCGTATGGCGTCTATCAATATTATACTCTATTTTGCTCCTTTTTTCAAGCCCCGAACGATGGTTTTTCACACTAAATCAACAGAAATTTTGCAATAATTCTGCAAAGCACCTCACCAAAATGAATTCTTTCAACGTCTTGTGCAGAAAGTATACTCACGCAGCCAATCTGCTTTCCATCAATTGAATACACGACCTTGCCAAGCTTATCCCCCTTATGCACGGGTGCTGTATAGAATTCACTGTCTAACTCTGCCTGCTCCTGCACTTTTGCAAGCTGATCCTTTGGTAATACACAATAAAAGCCTTGATATTGCGCTTGTATCGTATTCAAGGAGCCGCCTTTTACGGGAATCCCCGTTAAGACACCGGGGTCTTTTGCAAAAAGCGCATAATTGGCAAATCCCCAATCGAATAATTGCGCAGCAATTTGATTTCGTGTATCTCTGTTCTCTGCACCCATGACAACACAGATCAAGGTCATACCGTCGCGCTTGGCAGTCGCGCTGACGCAAAAGCCCGCCTTTGCCGTTGAACCTGTTTTCAAGCCGTTACAGCCGTTATAAAATCGCACCAACCTGTTTGTATTTGTCAAGCCAAATGCACCGTCACGAATCGTGTCCATCCAGATAGAGCTGTACTGCAGGATCTTTTCATGCTTGATCAGTTCTCTTGACATGATCGCAATGTCCCGCGCCGATGTGTAATGATTGAGTGTCGTGTCGTCCAGACCGTTGGTGTTTTCAAATTTTGTATTCATCATATCGAGCTGCAGAGCCTTATCGTTCATCATCTTGACAAAGGACTCCTCGCTCCCCGCAATGTGCTCTGCCAAAGCAAGGGCTGCATCGTTTGCCGATGCAATCACCACACTTTTGATCATATCCTCCACGCTCATGCGCTCGCCTTCCTTGAGATAGATCTGCGAGCCCCCCATCGAGCATGCGTGAGCACTTGCGCTGACCATGTCGCTCCAACCGATCTTCCCCTGCTCAATTGCCTCCATAACGAGCAGCAGCGTCATGATCTTGGTCACAGACGCGGGAGGCAGCCCCTCGTCGGCATTGTGCTCGTATAGCACCGTGCCTGTCTTGGATTCCATCAGAATTGCGGATTTGCACGCAAGCTCCCCTTCAAAAGTCACTCCGCCATCAAGATTGACGGGGGATGTCTGTCCGTTTGTCTTCAATAAAGGATCCGAGCTTGCACCAACCGTGGTAGTCAGTAAGCAAGCCAACAGGATACATGTAACAAGTTTGAATATGGTTTGTTTTTTTCGCATTTTTTCATACACCGCCTTTCGTTGCAATATATGAATTAAGCTAACCAAATATGAAAGAGCCAACTGATGCCAGTTAGCTCTTTCATATTTGATTAATTAGCATGCCAATATCGCTTAATTCGATCAATTCTATCTTCTCGTTCTCTTATGGATTTTTTCATTTCATATTTTTCATCAAATAATCTCTTGATATACTTTTGGTTTTTTCCCCAATGGAACCAAAATATTATCCAAAATATAAATACAGTAAATGGGAACAATAACGGTATTATTCCTAAAGCTTTATATTTGGAAAAAGTATGGATAATAATTTTTATACACCAAATAATGAATTCCAAAAGGAATCCCAGAATTCCAATTACAGCAAATATTATTGCTAAGTCAATATCCTCTAACAAATACACAAAAAAAACATTGAAAAATACAGTAATAATTAATGTTATAACCATAAATATGGGGCATCCTACGATTATTGAAACCAGTCTGGTTTCTTCTTTTTTTGCTAACTCATAAAGCCTTTCGCTTTCTTTCAAATCATCATTAAGATGCTTTATTTCATTTTCTTTTTCTTGTATTTCCAATAATAATAGCATGTTATTTGACTGTTCAGATGTATTATTGCCGAACACTTTATACCTCCGATATTTGTTCAGAAACTTAATTATCATCAATTCAACATTATGCTCTATTCAGTGAGCATATTCATTATACCCTATTTATCGACAATTGTCAATAGTGTGAGCATAATTTATAATAGAATCACTTACTTATAGAGGAAAGAATTATGATCACTTATGAACCGTTTTATAGAACAATCAAAGATAAAGGCATTTCAACATATAAGCTAATCCAGCAACACGGGATTAGTAGGAGTTTGCTTGACAGACTAAAACACAACAAGCCTATAAGCACAGTTACTATCAATGATCTTTGCACTATTTTAGGTTGCAATGTAGAAGATATTCTTTTGTATATTCCTGATAAAAAATAAAAAAGCACTTGCTGTTCATGCGATCAGCAAGTGCTTTTTATTATTTTACATAAAACTTGAATTCCGTAGTGGTGTTATACAGGTCTCCGGGACGAAGCACACAATTGGTAAACTCGGGATGATTGGGGCTATCGGGCATGATCTGCGTCTCCAGGCAGAAGGCATTCTGCGTTGCTTTGCGATAACCGCCAAAGAACGGATGCCCATCATCGGTTAAGAAGTTGCCGCTGTAGAACTGTACGCAAGGCAGATCGGTGCGAACGTCCATTGCTCTGCCCGTTTTGGGATCATATGCAGTTGCAACGCGCTTGATCTTACCGTCATAGTTCTCAAAGCACCAGCAGTGATCATAACCTCCGGCGATCTTGAGATCATGATCCTCGGCAAAGAAATCCTGCCCAATCGGCTTTGCTTCTCTGAAATCAAAGGGCGTTCCGTCAACGGATGCAATCTCACCCGTGGGGATCAGATCGTCGTCCGTTTTCAGATAACGGTCTGCATCCATTTGCAATACCTGATCAAATACCTTACCCGATGCAAAACCGGAAAGGTTGAAGTATGCATGATTGGTCATGCTGATCACGGTCGCCTTGTTGGTCATGGCCTTATAGTCGATAGCGAGTGTATCATCCTCAGTCACGCGGTATGTCACGGTAATGGTCAGCTCTCCGGGAAATCCCTCTTCCATATCGGGAGAGATCATGGAGAAAT
This sequence comes from Clostridia bacterium, assembly GCA_017503325.1. Classification (GTDB taxonomy): domain Bacteria; phylum Bacillota; class Clostridia; order Oscillospirales; family CAG-272; genus SVQP01. The sequence goes on from JAFVTI010000029.1 coordinate 73,557, forward strand.
AGACACTGGGCTGCGTTGTATCCGAGTAAGAGGATGCCCATAGCTTGTGGGAATATCCCACCCTTCCTCCATGCAGCGTGTTCTTGCCGTTGTCATTGGGGTACAGCTGATATTCGTTTCCGTCAAGCATAAATCTTGCACCGCCGATACGGTTGGCATATCTGCCAACCAGAGCACCAACGTATCCGTCAGCATTCATCAGATCTGCAAGGCAGTCATAGCCGCAAACCACGTTGGTAAAGCAACCGTTGCGATCGGGTGCTTCAATGCCCATCAATGTGCCGCCGAATTCGCAGACCTTAACGCGAATGCCGCCCGCGTGATGCTGCAGGGTGTAGCAATATACCTCTTGTCCGTCCGGCATATAGCCGAATAATTCCTTCGTAACCATGCTTATTCTCCGTATCCGTCAGGATTCATGCTCTGCCAACGGTATGCGTCCTCACACATACGGTTGATATCATATTTTGCCTTCCAACCAAGCACCTGCTCAGCCTTGGTAGGATCTGCATAGCAGGTTGCAATATCGCCGGGACGACGCTCCACGATGCGATAAGGCAGCGGCTTACCGGTAGCCTTTTCAAATGCGTGTACAACTTCAAGAACCGAATAACCTTTACCGGTACCGATATTGAAGTACTCAATTCCCTCTTGCTTCATAGCAAGCTCAAGTGCAGACAGGTGGGCCTGCGCAAGGTCTACGACGTGAATGTAGTCACGAACGCCGGTGCCGTCGGGGGTGGGATAATCGTTGCCGTACACACGCAGATATTCGCGCTTGCCGGATGCAACCTGAGTAATATAAGGAAGCAGGTTGTTGGGAATGCCGTTGGGGTCTTCACCGATCAGACCGCTTTCATGCGCACCGATCGGATTGAAGTAGCGAAGAATCGAGATTCTCCAGGTGGGATCGGAAATATAGGTATCCTTGAGGATACGCTCGATCATGTGCTTGGTCTCACCATAGGGGTTGGTGGTGTTGCCTGTCGGAAAATCCTCACGGATCGGCACGGTTGCGGGATCACCGTACACTGTAGCGGAGGAGCTGAACACAATGGTCTTGACGCCATGCTCCTTCATGGAATTGCAAAGATTGATAGTGCCTGTCAGATTGTTGTGATAATAAGCAAGAGGCATGCTGACCGATTCGCCAACGGCCTTTAATCCCGCAAAGTGGATGCAGGAATCAATATCCGGACACTCGTCAAGCATACGGTCGACCGCAGGCTTGTCGAGCAAATCGATCTGATAAAATCTGAAATCCTTGCCGGTGATCTGCTTGATGCGATCCAGTACGCAGGGCTTGCTGTTCGAGAAGTTATCGAGAATGACCAGGTCATATCCCTTGTTCAAAAATTCAACTGCGGTATGAGACCCGATAAAGCCTGCACCGCCCGTAATCAAAACTGCCATGTCAAAATCCTCCGTTTTACAAATACTTTTGAATGATCAGATTCATCTGATCCATCTTTTGCTCCATATCAGCAACCAGCTTGAACTGATTTCGTGCACGGTCCAGGTTATGCTGGGCATAAGCCGTTCTGAAATAAGTGTCGCCGTTGAGATAATCCGTCAAGAAACGGATGCCCGTTTCCAGAGTGAGTATGTATGCACCCATGGGCAAGGAGAGAATCTCTTGCTCTGTCAAGGAGTGATCCAATCCGTCAATAAAGCCCTTTGCAAACGCGTCAAACATTTCAAGTCTGACGTAAACCTTATCAAGATCTGTTTCGTCCTCTGCAGCAGACGATGCACCGAAGCGGATGCTGTCGCCAAAATCTGCAAGCACAGATCCGGGCATTACGGTATCAAGATCGATCACGCAAATTCCCTCTCCCGTTTCATTATCAAGCATAATGTTATTGAGCTTGGTATCGTTATGCGTGACGCGGAGCGGAATTCTGCCATCCGCAATACGCTCGTTGATGTAACTGCACATATCTCTTCTTTCAAGCACGAATGCGATCTCATCGCGAACCTGATCGCGTCTTTGAGCTGCATTGTTCTCAATGGCAGTCACAAGCTGTAAGAGTCTGTCTTCTGTATTGTGGAAATTGGGAATGGTTTCATACAACATTGATGCATCAAAGTCCGCAAGCTGCTTTTGGAAGTTACCGAAGGCCTTGCCGACCTTGGTAAACATTTCCTCGGATTCGACCGCCTGGTAGCAAGTGGCGTTCTCCACGAATTCGTAAGCACGCCAATACTGGCCTTCATCATCCGTGTAGGAATAGTGTCCCGCATCTGTGTAAACCACGTGCAAGGTGCCGCGTGCGCTGTCGCCACCTTCGGCAATCAGCTTATTCTCAATGTGCTTGGTAACGTGAACGATATTTTCCATGACCTCATCCGGCTTTTTGAAAATAGAAGTGTTCACGATCTGAAGAACGTAGCGATGCAGTCCTTCATCCGACGCACAATCAACAAAATAAGTTGAATTGATATGCCCCGTCGTACATTCGGTAACGGAGATCGGTTCGCCAAGAAATCGGAATTTTTCGGCGATTAAAAATATTTTTGCTTTATTCATGTTTATCCTTTCGATGATATCTGTGAAAATCAATTCCAAAGTGTTTTCGGATAAATACTGTCATCAATCATTGCGCTAATAGATTGCTTAACGTATTCTTTATCCTCTGCATACGTGACACCATACCATTGAGCATCGGTTGCATACACGCGAACGTCACATTCGCCTGCCTTCATAAAGTCGTCTATCGCGCCCGGCAGATAGTATTCGCTTTTGAGCTCGCTGCCCCGCTTTTCAAGGAACTCTTCAAGGCCTGTGGAAATCTTGGGAATCACCCCGGGCGTCAGTCCCCAGAAATTCATGGAAACAACGGTCGATGCGGGCAACTCTACCCATGCGCCCTGATCGTTTCTATATGCAGCATCGCTTCCCTGCTTTTTGATATCGGTGCGCTCAACCACAGACATCAGCATGCCGTTCGGATCAACCGAGCATTCTCCTCTTGAAACTGTTCCGCTGTCCGTCAGAGTATTGCCAAGTCGATAACCGACCATGCAGTAATGCTCGCCCTTTTCCAGATTGCGCAAATGCTCTGCAGCCTTAATGAAGGCGTCTCTGCCGTAAAAATCGTCCGAATTGATCACAGCAAAGTTCTCTGTCAGATATTCGCGCGCCGCATAGATCGCATGAGCGGTGCCCCAAGGCTTGGTGCGGCCCTCGGGAGGGGTAAATCCATTTGGCAGATCGTTCAGATCCTGGAAAGCATAGTAAGTCTTGATATACGGAGAAACTCGCTTGCCAACCGTCTCGGAGAACGCCTCGTAGTTCTCTTTTTTTATGATAAATACAACCTTATCAAAGCCTGCCTTGATCGCATCATATACGGAAAAGTCAATGATGAACTCACCGTTTTCTGTCATGGGATCAATCTGCTTGAGCCCACCGTAACGAGAGCCCATGCCGGCAGCTAAAATTGCCAGTATCATAGTGTACCTCCTGATCAGCTATAAATATCACATTATGATTATTATACTACAACACACAATAAATTGCAATAAGAATATGTGAATTTTCAGAACATTTCATTCATTTCCCATTGACAACGAATCCGTATTCGTGTATAATTATAGTGTCTCATATGATACACCTGGAGGAGCAAATGGATTATCTGTACGATATACTGGAAAAGCTTCCGATCACAAAGGGCGCCGACAAGGAAAACGTTGAACGAGCAAGCAGGATCCGAACGCCGATTTACTGTAAATACAACAAGGGCGACGTTATTTTTGCCCCCGGTCAGCAGACCGAAAAGCTGTGCATACTTTGTAAGGGGCAAGCGACTGCGTACAGCGCAGACGACAAGCATACCGTTATGCTCAGAAGCTTTAAGCCTTACGAAATATTCGGCATATCCAACCTGTTTACCGACCTGCCTTTTGCAACAAGGATCGTTGCCGGTACAAACTGTGAGGTGCTGATTCTTGACAAAGATTTTTTGTCTTACCTGATAGACAATGATACGGGTGTGCGATATCAGTATATTGCATTCCTGGCAGAAAAAACACTCTATCTCAATCAGAAGATCGCATGCCTGACCGCAGGCTCTGCCGAGAAAAGACTTGCGTATTGGCTTGATTCGATCGCATCCGAGGATACTCTGATCCTGGAAGTGCCCATGAACGCGCTTTGCACCATGCTGGATATGGGTCGCGCTTCTTTGTACCGTGCGTTTGATCAACTTGAAAAAGACGGTTTTATCAAACGAAACGGCAAGGAAATCCGTTTGTATCACCGGGAAACCATGTTATCATTTTATCATGAACAATAAAGAAAGGACCAAAAATCATGAAAACCACAAAACTTATCTCACTTGTACTGATCGCACTGATGCTCTGCACTGCTTTTGCCGCATGCAATCAACCGGATGAACCTGTAGACGTTCCGAACATTATGGTGCTAAACGGCACGACAGGCTTTGGTATGGCTAAGTTGATTTCCGATAAGAATCATGAGACCACCGCGTATCCTTACAACATTTCCGTAGAAACCGATGCTTCCAATATCACCGCTGCGCTGATCAGCGGCAACTGCGACATTGCTGCTCTTCCCACCAACGCAGCAGCAAACGTAGCACAAAAGACCAACGGCGGCATCAAGGTAATTGCCGTCAATACACTTGGCGTACTTTACGTCATGAGCAACAAAGACAAGCAAAGCATTGCAAGCTTTGAAGACCTGCGCGGTAAAACCGTTTATTGTCCCGCACAGAACCCTACGTTCCTGTTCAAGGCTGTTTGTGAAGCAAACGGTCTGGTTGTCGGACAGGATATCGTCATTGATAACACCTACGCCCAGCCCGCTGACCTGCGCACTGCATTGGTATCGGGTGTGATCGATCTCGCAGTTCTTCCCGAGCCTATGGTAACCATCGCAAAGAGCGCAAACGCTTCTCTGACCGCTTGTCTGAATCTGACCGCAGAATGGGAAAAGCATTTCCCCAAGGATTCTCTGATGCAGGGCTGTGTGGTCGTGCGTACAGAGTATCTTGAGAAAAACGAAAAGGTTGTCAAAAAGTTCCTGGAAGAATACAAGGCATCCATCGAATTCGTCAATCAGAATCCCGCAGAAGCAGGCGATATGATCGTTGCTGCCGGCATTTTTTCGCAGGCTCCCGTAGCAGCTAAAGCAATCCCCAATTCCAACATCTGCTATATTGACGGTGCACAAATGAAGGCAGGACTTGAAAAATTCTATGACGTATTACTCAAGACTGCACCTGCATCCATCGGCAACGCACTCCCCGCAGAGGACTTCTACTACGTCCCCTGATCTCTATATGAAACGAGTACTGAAATATTCGCTGATCGTACTTTTCTGGATAGGTGTATGGTGGCTTATCTCGGCAATTGTCGGCTTACCATTGATATTGCCGTCTCCACTTGACGTCCTTATAAAGCTCGCCAATATGGCCACGACCGCTGGATTCTGGCGCGTTATGATCACAAGTGCCGTGCGCGTGACTATCGGTATTATTCTCTCCTATCTTGGCGGCTTTTTGTTGGCAATTCTCTGCCACAGAGTCCGTTTTGTGTACGACATGATGCTGCCGATCATATCGGTGATCAAAACCACCCCTGTCTCTTCATTTATCCTGATTGCGCTGGTATTTTTCAATCGAGATCTTATTCCGGGCGCAATTGCAGCATTGATGGTGCTTCCCGTCGTGTTTTCCAATACGATCGAAGGCCTCTCTTCCCCGAGCTCCGCAATGCTCGAAACTGCTCGTGCTTACAAATTGAAATTTTCTGATCGTGTTCGCTGCATCTGGATCCCGACACTCCGCCCGTTTTTGATCTCGGCTGCCGGTGCATGTGCCGGTCTTGCGATCAAGGCAGGCATTGCTGCCGAGGTGTTGATCTGCCCTGAGGTTTCGGTTGGAAAATATATGTATCTCTCTAAGCAGAATATGGAATACGTGGAGTTGTTTGCCTGGACTTTGGCTATTGTGATTTTCAGCTTCCTTGTTGACTTTGTGTTCAAGCAGATCCTGAGCTATGTCAAGAAAACGACACGAAAGGAGGGCGTAAGTCATGAAAATACATGATCTTCACTTCTCTTTTGGGGATCGCGTGATTTTTAACGGACTTGATATGGAAATCAATGACGGACAAATCACAGCGATTATGGCTCCTTCCGGAAAAGGAAAATCCACGTTGCTTCGTCTGATCGCGGGGCTGATCGAGCCCCAAAGCGGATGTATCGATATTGGCGGACGGAAGGTTGGCATTATGTTCCAGGAACCGCGACTGTTCGGACAGCTGACTGTTTTACAAAACGTCATGCTCGTGATCAAGCAAAAGCAAGGTCGGAAGGAACGAGCCCTTGAGCTCCTTGAGGCCTTTGACGTGGTTGACGCTGCAGAAAAATACCCGGACGAGCTATCAGGAGGCATGGCCAAGCGAGTGAGCCTTGCCAGAGCGATCGCCTACGACCCCGATATTTTGCTTTTGGACGAGCCTTTTTCAGCACTTGATTCAGATATGAAGAGTCATGTGATCACACAGACCAAGCGTCTTGTTGCCGGCAAAACGGTGATTCTCGTCACGCATGATCATGCAGAAGCAAAAGATTTCGCCGATTGCATCATGGCTTTATAAAAACTGAAAAACCCTTGCGACATCGTCGCAAGGGTTTTTCTTTATTCCGGAACATTTTCGAAGTCCTTCGGACTTGTCATGCCGAGATCCAAAAGCTCCGCGATCAGCAAAAGCATCAGATCTCGCTCTCTCTTATCAAGATCGTTGAACGTCTTGATCATGGTTACGATATTCTTCAGGCTGCGTGCGTTGAGTTCGGACAGCGTTTTAACTCCCGTGGATTCCAACATGCCAAATAATACATCAACAAAGTGTTTTCTCGCTTCGGGCGGCAATGCATGAATTCTTTCGTTGAGCAGAATGGTATTGACCGCATCCTTACCGATCTTATTGACTCTGACAAATCCCGAGCCCATGACCTGCCAGGACATGCCGTCATGCTGAAATATACCGACCTGCTTGCTCTTGACAATGCGAAGCTTTCCCCTGTTCTCAAAAAACATGCCCACAACGGAGTTCTGAGGCATATAAACGTGAAACTTGGACTCGGCTGCTTTATACTCCGGTAATTCCGTAAATGCTTTGGAAAATCCGGGGCCGTCGTTACTGAAAGACGCCACGATGCGGTTTTTATATTCCTGCGCGCATTTTACCGTTGCGTACAAAGCAAGATGTCCGCCCTTGGAATGGCCGCCGATGTAAAAGTTTCCGGGCTGTGCTCCTATGACAGAATTGACGTATTCGACAACTCGCTTATGCGAAGGAATTTCATCAAGGAAAGACAGATTAAAATCCTCCTTCCATCCAACGATCGTATCATCCGTGCCACGGATACTGATATACGACATTTTTTCCTTCAGGCGAATCGTGATCGCACAGAATTGCTTTTCCTCCGCTATGTCAATTTCATTGACGAAAGCAGAAAGTTGAAGATCTCCAAAGCGTTTACTCTGGGCCATCATGCGGAACACGGTGTACGTTTGCGGCGAAATGATCAATCCGGGACCTTTGTTCTTTTTGATATCGTTTTCAAAGAAAAACTGCATGGCAGCCTGCTTTATGGTGATAGGCGGTGCTGAGGGATCAGCATCAACGATACCGGAAAAATCCACGAATGCCAGCTGCGATAATATCAGATTGTCCACTTCATTGAGCTTGACTTGCTCAAACGTAATGTCTCCACGCCAATTCAAGTAATCGATGATGTTAGCCATGGCTGTTCTCCTTTCACAGTTTTACTACAGTAAAATTGTATGCTGACAGCGTGATAAGTTCCGGAGCCGACAAAGCAGGTCTCATCCTGCGGACATATCGTCTTGGATCCGTCAGCTGCCGTAATCTCCACACCCTCGGCAAAAGCAAGAATACCGTGCGTATTGGCGGGGACCGTCACCTCATACGCGTAACCCTGCTCGGTCTTTTTCGCAGATACCGCGATCTTTCCATACATGGATTCATAAGTAATTGCTACGTGATCAACCCCGCTTACGTGATACGGCTTGACAACGAAGGTTTTGAATCCGGGCTCTGCAGGCTGCAGACCGCCAAGATAAGCATAATAGATATAAGCGAAACCGCTGTGCATGGGATGGTTGTAGGACGGAACGCACTTGGTTCGGTCAGTTTCGATATGGTGCATATCAAGCTGCTCCCAAACGGAGGTTGCATTGTCATCCATCATGGTGCCAAAGCTTGTATGTCGGCGATTAAACAGGATCTCCATCGCCATATCCCCCATGCCCTCTTCAAAGAGCAGCGGAATCAGATACTTGTTTCCATAGATGCCGGTGCTCATGGCATAATCCTCTTGGACGATGCTGTCATGCAGTGATTTCAGCAGTGCTTCTCTGTCGTACTCGGGATAGACACCCAGCGTCAGTGCAACGGCATCAGACGCCCATGTACCGTACGTGTGCTTATCATGGTCGTAGAAATGACGAATGAAGGATTCACTGATGCGATCGGCAAGATCCGTATAGTACTTTGCATCACCATAGCCAAAATGATTGCATAATTCCGCCATCTTGATACAGATCTCATAGAACATCAAGGTAGAAGAATGCGGTACGGGTATTCTTCTTTTGCTTCCCTCTCCGCCGGGAGGACACCAGTCTCCAAGTCCCTCGGAAATAATATAGTCCTGCGCCCTTGCTGCCTCATGCTCCACCCATGCCTGCATCAGATCCCAGTTGCGCGTGACGGCCGTGGAATCGTTGCAGTAATGATGTAACCAATAAGGAATAATGATCTGAGCACAGCCCCAAAGAGGAGATGCCTCACCGCAGCCGCGCTTACCGGGCGAGATCATACACCATGTTCCGTACACTTCCTTCTGCGTTCTGATATCGCTGAGATACTTTTCATAAGAAGCGGTCATGTCATAATTCATGATGCCCGTGTTGCAAACGATTTGCGCATCACCCAGCCAGCCGCATTTTTCTCTCGCAGGGCAATCCTCGGGCAGACCGTGGTAGTTTGAGCGGAACGTACGGCAAATGATCTCATGGAGCAAATTCAAGTCATCAGAGGACGACTCAAACGTGCCTGCCTGCACAAGATCGGTGGAAAGCGCGCAGCCAACCACAAAATCAATGCCGGGCTGGCGGCCGTATTCGTGGCAATAGTCAACACCGGTGACCTCGATATATCTGAAGCCGTGATACGTAAATCTCGGGCGGTATACCTCGCCCTGCTCATCGCCGCGTGCAATATAGATATCCTGCTGGACGCATTGTGTAGCAAAGCCGCCTGTGGAACGGTAATCCGGCTGACCGCTGGTGCTGACGGTTTCCGCGTAACGGAAGATATACAGCTTGCCCCGAGAGGATCTGGGGAGATGGAACTCACCAACACCCGCAAAGTTCTCTCCAAGGTCGATGACCCATGCGCTGTCCTCATTTCCCGTAGCGGGAGTTACACTCTTGGCAGGAATACGCTTGATAATTCTGACGGGAGGCATATTGCAAGGCTTGAGCTCGCCCTTGGGCGTGGTATCAACGATGCAATCACACCATCCCGCATCACTTCCGTTGGCATCTGCAAAATCGGGCGTTTCAAGTCTTGCGTCATACGTTTCACCGTTGTAAATATTGTTGTGCGTAATGGGACTGTTCTTACACTTCCAGGACGTATCCGTGACAACAGAATCACGCGTTCCATCCTCGTATTCGATCTCCAGACGAGCGATCAGGCAAACGGGTCCATAACTAAACCCGTTATACGTCCATACCTGACTTTGCGAATAAAAGCCTTCGCCAAGCCATGCCGTAATTGCATTACTCTCTTGGATCAATCCGGTCACGTCATACGCACGGTAAAGGATCTCTTTTTCGTAATTGGTCATGGGAGGATCAATATAATCGTCGGCAACCTTTTTACCGTTGATATAATACTCCGCGCAACCGAGTCCGGACGCATACAGCGTGGCACGTCTGACGCCTTGCTTGGCTGCAAACTTCTTTCTTAAATAAGGAGACCAGCTGACTATTAGATTGGACGGCGTGATCCATTCTGCCTGCCACATGTCCGGATAAAGCTCTGTTGAAAAAGTCAGCGTAGAAACAGCGGACTGATCGTGATTATCCTTGATGCAAAGATTCCATTGGTATTCTGTTGCGGGCTGCAAAAACAGCTCTTCAAATTGAATATCGCAGGACTGGTCATTCTCAACCGTGTCCGAATCAAATATCAATTCCTTGTCCTTGGAAATGGTAACGCGATAGGTTTTTTGCATCACGTTATCCAGATCGGAAGCAAGCTTCCATGAGAATCTCAGCCCATGCGTCTTTGCAAGATTGGGCGCGGGATTATTATCGATTCTCAGATCATAAACCTGCAGCATGAGTACCTCCCCAAATTGAATATTTTGTTCCTCCTTATTATAACAGATTTTTTTCGGTTAGTCAATTTCATAATTGAAAACTGAAAATTTATTTACAAATTTTCTTTTGGTGAAATATTCACAAAATTTCATGATGTATTTTTCAGCCATTCAACATAAATAAAAGCCAACATGTATAATTGTGCATATTGACCATATCCCATGATCCGAATACGGTACGACAAAATCACATTTCCACCGTTGGCAGTCGTTATCATCATTTGCTCGCGGTTATGCCATACAGCCTTTCCATATTCCGCTATTATCTTTTGTTATAAAGGATTTTCAGTTCGTCTGCGGCGGTATAGTATGCTTAACCTTTCGCGCCGACGGGGTGATTCCAGGCTTTTCGGTCGCAGTTTTCGTTGTTTTTAACACGACAACCATGTCGTGTCCGGCGTCGTTCGTGTTGGCTCTTGCTATTTTTATAATTGATCCAATATTTTAGTGTTTTTCAATAATTTCGTGTGTAATATCGATGTATTTTACTTAATTTCGCTTATTTTAACGATTTGTCACTATGTTACGAAATTTGCCTTGTCGGAGCACGACTTTTGCCGATCATATTGACAAATGCGTCGGTTTCATATAAAATGTAAACACGATGAAACATCTTTTCGCCGTAATCTTTAGAAAGTGAGGAAATGCCATGTACACAAAGACAGTATCCACAGGTCTCCTTTTTACTGCCCTTAATGATCATGAATGTGCCCTTTCAGGCATTGGAACCTGTACGGACGATCATCTCGTTATCCCCGAACAACACATGGGACGCGCCGTAACGCAGATCACAGATATGGCCTTTGCTCACAATCATGATATCATTTCCGTCTTGATTCCCTCCACAATCAAGCACGTAGGTGACTATGCATTTGCATGGTGTCACAATCTTCATGCCGTTACGATCGAAAACCACGGCGTTAGTAAAATCGGCGAAAGATGCTTTATCGGATGCGACAAGTTGACACAGCTCTATCTTGGTGATTGCCTGACAACGATTGGCGAGAAGGCGTTTGCATTCTGTGCTTCAATCAGAACGCTTGCTCTTCCCTACGGTACGAGAACTGTTGGACATTCCGCATTTGAGGGCTGCAGATCCTTGGAAACCGTGATCCTGCCCGAAACACTCAATACGCTCCCGAACAACATGTTCGGTGCATGCATTTCGCTGACATCCGTTTCCCTTTCCAGTCTGACGAGATCGATCGGCTATTACGCATTCTCCTATTGCCGCAATCTGCGTCACATCAACGTCGGAAACGCCGTCGTAGACGAACAAGCCTTCTATGGTTGTGAGTCTTTAGCAAGCTAAAGAAAAATCGTTCATATAAAAAAGATCGGATTTCACACATCCGATCTTTTTTGTTTGGAATAATTTGGGCAAAATGCTTGCAATTACACAATATATATGGTATACTTTCCTTGTATAACACATCATACGGAGGTATGCACATGAAAGATATGTTGAGCGCCGGTAAGGCCAAGTGGATCTCCTTTGGCTATCCGGGAGAAAATGAACATACAGAGATCTCCAATCCTTGGGAAAACAAGCTGGTTATGACCGATCAGTTCAAGGCGATCGAGACAAGACACGGTCTTGCCCTGTTCCGCAAGAGTTTTTCCGCTACCAAGAGTGACAAGGTCACCGTCGACGCAACCGCGCTTGGTATTTTTGAGCTGTACTGCAACGGAAAGCGCGTTGGCCGCATTGATGAGAATGGTAACGAGATCTTTGACGAGCTCAAGCCGGGTTATTATGAGTTCAGAAAAAGAGCTCTCTACTTCAGCTACGACCTGACTCCCTATCTGACTGACGGAGAAAACGTGTTGCTTGCAGCAGTCGCACCCGGTTGGAGAAACGGCCGTATTGCCTTTAATGCCTTTGAAGGCGAAAACGAGGCCTTCTTTGCCAAAATCACCGTGAATGACGATGCCATCTACACCGATTCCGACTGGTTGGCTACCTGGGGCGGCAGAGTTCGTGCTGCTGACATCTGGGATGGCGAGCTTTATAACGCAAATTATCCTTCTTATAATGAAATGAGTACTGCCGGATACGATGTGTCCGACTGGAGCACTCCCGCTATTGTGACACAGGATATTGAAATCACGCCCTTCATCGGTCCTACCGTCATGGTGCGTCCAGAGCTTACCAGAAAGCCGATTTCTTTGACCGTTCACGAAGGAACGATCGACAACGGCACCGAGCACGGTGAGATCAACGTCGTGTATGCAGCAGAAAATCAAGAAGCGATCAGCCTCAAAAACGGTCAGGTGCTGACTTACGACCTTGGGCAGAATATGGTTGGCTGGCCTGTTATTACCGTCAAGGGTAACGCCAAGACTACCATTCAGCTGCGCGCTGCAGAGTTTCTCAACGACAGCGGCTCCGAGGCTCGCGGAAACGACGGTCCCAAGGGCTCTGTCTATACTATCAACTACAGAAGTGCCCGTGCAAAGGCTTATTACATTTTGGGAGGCGAACCCGAGGGTGAATCCTATCAGCCCACCTTCTCCTTCTTTGGCTTCCGCTATATTGAAATCACAGCTGACGCTGACGTTGAAATCCTTTCCTTCCGTGCTGACGTCATCGGCTCTGCTACCCGCGAGACTGGCAAGATGGAAACCTCTAACGCTTTGGTCAATCAGTTGATCTCCAACATCATCTGGGGTCAGCGCGGCAACTACCTCTACGTTCCCACCGACTGCCCGCAGAGAGACGAGCGACTTGGATGGACGGGTGACACGCAGATCTTCTGTAATACCGCTGCTTATAACGCTGACGTGCGTATGTTCTTCCACAAGTGGCTGCAGGACGCAAGAGACAGCCAGGCTGACTGGGGCGGCTACCCCGACGTCATCCCTGCTGCGCGTGTCGTAGGCTGTGGCGGCGCGGCATGGGGCGATGCAGGCATCATTGTTCCCTACGTCATGTGGAAAATGTACGGTGACGTAGAGCTCCTTCGCGACCACTACGACTCCATGGTAAAGCACATGAATATGCTTGAAGCACGCGACATTGAAACGCCGCACAAGCACGCTGCATACGGTGACTGGCTGGCTTATGAGCCCTCTGATCACTGGATGGTTTCGGTTTGCTATGCTGCATTTGATGCACGCCTGATGGTTCAGATCGCACAGGTTCTGGGCAAGCATACCGATGCCAACCGTTTCCAGAATTACTTCAATGCTCTGAAGCATCGTTTCATAACCTTCTACTGCGACGAAAACGGTGATCTCTTACCCCAGCATCGTACCCAGACCGCTTACCTGCTGGCTCTGAAATTTGACCTGCTGGCAGAAAAGAACAGGCCCGCTGCAATCGCTGCCCTGCGTCAGAAGATCATTGACAATGGCCACAAGCTGTCCACAGGCTTTGTCGGAACGGGCATTCTTGCGCAGACACTTGCCGAGATCGGCGAAAATGATCTTGCTTATTCCCTGCTTTTGCAGCGTGAGAATCCTTCCTGGCTGTATTCCGTTGACCAGGGTGCTACCACTATTTGGGAAAGATGGAACTCCTACACACTGGCTACCGGCTTTGGCAACGTAGGCATGAATTCCTTTAACCACTATGCATATGGCGCTATCCAGGAATGGATGTACAGACACGTTGCCGGTATCGAATACGATCCCGCAGCTCCCGGCTTCGAGCGCGCGATCCTGCAGCCCAAGCCCGACACAAGAACCGCAGACGAGCTGCCAGAGGGCCAGGAGAATATCAAGTACGTCAACACTTCCTACGACTCCTACCACGGCACCATCGTCTCCAACTGGTCGACCGAGAACGGCTTTACCTACTACTGCGAGGTTCCCGTTCCCACAAGACTGTATCTGCCTATTCTGACCAAGAACGACAGCTTCACGCTGGACGGCGTCAGCCACAAGTTCTCCGAGTTCAAGCAGGCTGCATACAACGCAAGACTTAACAGAATTGTGATCGACCTCACTCCCGGTAAATACGAATTCAAGATGTAATAAATCAAAACAGCCCACCTCTCTAAATTAAGGTGGGCTGTTTTGATTATTCTTTTTCAAAAGCCTCTGCTTGTTTCACGATATTCTTGAAACGATCTAATTCACGGATAGGATCAAATGACTCCCATTCAAGGCTGGCAGTAATTCTATTATGTTTGGGATATGTGGCATTGTATGAGTAAGAGAATTCCATACCATAAAAATATGGTAGATCACTTCTTGTAATTACATTAAACGCTTTTTCATTTATGCGCTCTTGATTTATCCATTTTTCAAGCCATTCCATGGCCTCATCATATCGTTCGAGATGTATACACATTGCTGCACACCAATCATAGCACGGATGATTGATATAGTAAGGCACTTCATTTTCGCTTTGCCCAAATATAAGCTCATAAATATTGGGGAAAAGACGATAACAAGCATATGCATCCTCATATCTCTGCTGCTTTTGATAAAGATGTCCGAGAAGCGAAAGATCTTGGGACAGATTCATAAGTGCTGCATTGATATTCAAACTATATTGCTTCATAGCCTCATCTACTTTTCCCATATCGCTATATACAACAGCAAGATACCTGCCGCGGTTCTCTGTTAATTTCATTGCATGCTCTTCTGCCTTGCTATAGTCCTTCATAATTCTGTAAATACTTACGAGCCATCGATTTGCGCTGTTCAGATACTCGCTGTCTGTACAACGATTCAACACAATATGTGCTTGTCGTATTGCTTCGTCTGCCCAGGCTTTCATCTCAGATTCACGATCAACGATCTCGTCTGCAAACTGCTCCTCTGTGTAATCCCAAAGTAGATAAGTGATGAAAGACAGTGAACAACATATAAGTTTGTAGTTGTTTGGATATATGGCTAACTCGCTCTGAAGTTCCTCACAGCATGATTTACGATGCATAAATCGGCTGATGCCATCTTCAGGTTTGTTGCTGATGCGGATCTCGACCTCTCGAATAAAGCTTTCAACTTGCTCATCACCTTCTACGCAAGCATTCCCAAATAGTATATCGGTCGTCACTCCGAGCACGTGCGCGATCGGAACAACTTGCGAAATGTCCGGCATCCCGACATCATTTTCCCATTTGGAAACCGCCTGCGATGTAACTCCCAGCAATTCTGAAAGCTCTTCTTGCGTTAAGTTTTTTTCTTTACGTAATCTTCGAATAATTTGTCCCATTGTTTCTTTCATAATCAAGCCTCCATCTTTGATATTGGGTCTGTACTCATTATCTCACATAGTTCATAAAAATTGAAGCGAGACAAAAATGAGTTATCCCCAACTATGCGTTGGATTTTCCGACATGTCTTTTATAGTACACAAAAAACCTTGGCAAATCTATACTCTGCCAAGGTTTTTGATTGTTCTGAACTGTTTGATCGCAGATCAGACATGTATATATATTATTCCGCCTTATTTCGATCTCGCATACTGCGCTCAATCACGCGGTCTGCGTCGCGCTTTGCGGCATCGTCACGCTTGTCGTACAGCTTTTTACCGCGGCAGAGACCAACCTCCACCTTGACGTGTGATCCGCTGAAATACAGAGACAGCGGGATCAAGGTAAATCCCTTTTGCGAGACAAGCCCGTGCAGCTTCAAGATCTCGCGCTTGTGCATCAGCAGCTTTTTGTCACGCAGAGGATCTTTATTGAAGATATTTCCCTGCTCGTAAGGGCTGATATGCATGCCCTTGACAAAGATCTCGCCATCCTTGATGTCGCAATAGGCGTCCTTCAGGTTGACACCGCCCGCGCGGATGCTCTTGACCTCGGTGCCGTACAGCGCAATGCCTGCCTCGTATTTTTCATCAACAAAATACTCGTGCCATGCCTTCTTATTCTGTGCTATGATCTTATTTCCTGTCTTTTTCTCTGCCATAATTACCTGCTCTTAATCGTGATTGTCTTGATTGTCCTTATGAAAAATCGTTTCATCCGGAAAATGTAAGCCCAATTTCTCGCGCGCGATCCGCACGATGTAATCGTAGTCAATGGGAGAATCGATCAAAAACTTGAGCTCGTCAACCTGCTCCTTGCGGTCATCGATCTGCTGCTTGAGCTCGTTGATCCTCTCCTGATTGGCATTATATATCATGACACCGGACACAAAAGTGCACAAGGATATGACTACGATCGCGATCAGTGCGCAGCGAATCAGTATCTTCATACCTGACTTTGCGCTCTCGGTCTCAGCGGTCCGTTGCTTTTCCTGCTCGTTCATTTTTTGCCTCCGTATAATTTTCAAATCCGTTTGATGCCAATTGCATCATATGTTCTATTCTGTGTTCTGTTCGTTTGATCAGTGATTTCGCGTATGCTTTTGCATATATGGGTTCAAGCGTCTTTCTATATATCCATTTTGTCGGTGCCGTTATCATGTACGAAAGCACACCGAGCAGCCACCGCTTGATCTTGGCGACCAATGCTTTGAACGCAAGATCACCAAGCAGAAATCCAATCAATGCACCGATCGGTGCAAGATATCGGTAATCTCCGTCATTGACGTAATATACCAGTATTACCGTCACGATGCCTGCGAGAATCATAAAAATGAAATCCTTGCAGTTTACGTATATTTTTTGTATGACTGATTGCTTTGCAGCAATGGGGTCCGCCAGTCTGTAAGCCAAACTGAGGAATGCTCCAATCGGAACAGCACCGATCATCAGCATCGCCAGAGACGTCTGCGAGAGCTCCATCAGCGAAACAGCTTTTTGACAAGCCCTGATTTCTCCTTATTTCTGGGCTCGTAATAGTAAACACCGGAAACAGTACCTGAAAGTACTACGATCCCGGCGTCAATCTCTAAAACGGCAATTCGTAAGTCCTTTCCTTCAATTGCCATATCTCCGCATTGCGTTTTCAGCATGACGGCCAGCTCATCAAAGCTGATCACCTCCGTTACGCCTTCAATCCGCATCTGGCTTCGATCCTTGAGTGTGATCGAATGCTTGTTTTGTACAGTCTCCATTCGCGCCTCCGCTATATTGTACTGGCAGTATTCAAACCGCCAGTACAATATATGCGGATTTCCGAAAATTATGATATCACTTCATACAAGGACGAAGCATCGGCCTTGGCCGTATACTCCTTGACGTCCAGCACACGCACCTTGAGCGTACGCTGTCCGAACGTAACTTCTATGATATCTCCAACCTTCACGTCGTAAGACGCCTTTGCCTGTCTGCCGTTGACACTAATATGCGCAGCATCGCAAGCTTCATTGGCAACCGTTCGTCTTTTGATGATTCTGGAAACTTTCAGGAATTTATCCAGTCGCATGGATCAGTTGATCTTATCCTTGAGAGCCTGAGCAGCGGAAAATACGATTCTCTTGGAAGCAGCGATCTCAACAGACTCGCCGGTCTTGGGGTTTCTGCCCATTCTTGCTTCACGGGTCTTTACGTCAAAGTTACCAAAGCCCGAGATCTGTACCTTTTCGCCGGATGCTACTGCATCGGAGATAGAGTCGATGACTGCCTTCAGAGCAGCCTCTGCATCCTTCTTGGTCATGTTGCCGTTCTCGGCGATCTTCTGAATCAATTGTGTCTTGTTCATTTTTTTAGTCCTTTCTTTTATATTGATTTACATTCTTATTATATCACAAAAACTCATATATTGCAAGGGCTTTCGCAAATTATTGCCAATATTTAAGAATTCTTAATTGCATTTTTCTTGTTTTCATCCCAGATACGTTCAAGCTCCTCTCGATCGACCTCGGATATATTCAATCCGCGATTTTCCACCTCCTGCTCGATCGCTTCAAAACGGTCAATAAACCTGTTGGTTGCATGATACAGAGCCTGCTCTGCATTCACGCCAAGCATACGTGCAAGACTGGTTACTGCGAGCAGCAGATCACCGATCTCCTTTTCAGCTTCTTCGGGGTTGTTTGTGACCTCCATGACCTCGCGAACCTCTTCCAAAACTTTATCTCTTGCATCCTCGGGGCCCGAAAAATCAAAGCAAGCAGCCTTTTTTCCTACTTTCTGTGCTCTGAGCAGCGCAGGATACATGGGAGGAATCGCACGCAGCTTATCCGTCACGGTCATGCGCTGCTTTTCCTCGCTCTTGATCGACTCCCAATTTTTGAGTACCTGCTCGGAGGTATCGGCATATACGTCTGCAAATACGTGCGGATGACGATGAATGAGCTTGACACAGATATCATTTGCTACGTCATTGATATTGAATCTTCCCTCCTGCTCCTCAATACGGGCATGGAACACGACCTGCAGCAGTACGTCTCCAAGCTCCTCACGAAGAAGCACGGGATCTTCGGTATCAATGGCCTCGATGACCTCGTAAGTTTCTTCAATAAAGTCGTTACGGATACTTTGGTGGGTCTGCTCCTTATCCCAAGGACATCCCTGCTCGCTGCGAAGCACGACTACAACGTCCACCAGATCGTCAAACGTATACGTTTCTTTAGACAACAATTTCTTGATCATTTCTTGAATTTCCATAAGATGATAATTCCTTTTCTTTTTTGGGTTTTATATCTGACATTCGGAAAAGCCCGAATATATAAGCAAAAATCATATACAGCAATACGGCAGCAGCAACAGTAACGACAATCAGCAACGTGTTGGATTGAACACGCGCCGAAAGCATTCTCTTGATCAATGATGCAGTCCCTATCGAAATGGCAGAAATGCCAATCGCCCTCATCCATATCGTAACAAACGAAAACTTTGGTACGTGCTTGCCAATAGCAAACAAATTGATCAATACGATCACCGTACAGCAAAGCAGCGTGCTGATCGGGGCTGCCATGATTCCAACAGACGGGATACCGGCAAGACAATACAGGGATATCGCCTTGACCGCACAACCGATGGCCATGGATATCATAGGTAACCAAGGATGCATATACGCTTGCAGGATTGCATTGGTCGCAGTAATCAGGCAGCTTGCAGGCACCGAGATGCTGAGGATCAGCAAAAGCGGGATCGCCACCTCCAGCCCGTCAGATCCTTTGTATAATAAGCGAAGCACACAATCAGAGATCATTCCCATGCCGATCGCGCCGGGAATACTGATCAAGGCAGTCAGTCTGAAGCAGCTGTTGAGCAATTCCCTTTGCTTTTGCACGTTATTTGCTTCTATTGCATGCGCAAGATGAGGAATCAACGGCATGGCAACAGATCCGAACAATGCAGGAACTGCGCTGTAAAACGGTATTACCATTGCACTGTAACAGCCGTACAGAGAAACCGCAGTATCAGCATCAAACCCGATATCCTGCAGCCTTCTCATAATCAACCCAAGATCAATCATCTTGGAAAGTCCGGAAAGTGCTGCACCAAGCGTAACCGGGAAAGCAACAGCCAAAAGCTGTCTGAGAAGGACACGGTATGAGATCCCCGTCGATGCTTGTTGGGAATTTTCCTTTTTGGTAAAAATCAGATACACAGCCGAAAGCATGGTGCCTGCGCTCAGCCCAAGCACAGCGAATGCGGCTGTGCTCATAGGACCTTGCTTATTCAAGATCGCGATGTAAGCAAACGTAAGCCCCAGGAGCAGCTTACATGCTGCTTCAATCACTTGCGAGATGGCTGTTGGCACCATGTTACGCTGCCCTTGATGGTATCCTCTCAATGCACCCGAGAGACAAATGAAGAATACCGCCGGCGCAATAAAACGCAAGCTTTGCGCTGCTCCGGGTGCACCAACCCATACAGCGATCTGATCCGCAAGAAAGAATACGGCACATGCACCCATTGCTCCAAGGGTTAAAAATACGGAAAGGGACAGCATAAAAATCCTTTTTTGCTGTCCCTTGTACTGATTCATCATGACCGAAACGGCAACGGGCAAGCCGGTGGTCGATATGATGGACAACAGCGCGTAGACGTCATATGCTGCGTTGAAATACCCCATTCCCTGACTGCCAAGCAGACGCACAAGCGGTATTTTATAGCATACGCCGATCAGCTTGACTATGATTGCAGATGCTGTCAGCACCGCCACACCGTCAGCAAACGAGGATCTTGCTTTGTTTTTCATGATAACACCACCTCTCAGTTATATATATGAGAGGCAGCGTACTAATCAGAACCTGATAAACTCGCGATATAAGGAATCGCTTGACAAATACGATGCCGGGATCGGTTCAATCCCGGAAACTCTGTTGAGAATATCCAGCGAGCGCAAATAGTACCTGCTGTCCTCGCTGACTGTAGGCATCAGCTCACGCAAATAAGCTGTCAGCAAATGCAGGTCATATGCCATAGAGGAATCCACAACAAAATCACAGCTGTCACGATACGGAAAAATATGAGCATCCTCGTTATTCCGAACGCCGCGCCATATCTCCAGCGTTCGTGCGGCGGTTGCGCCTCGATACTGTGCATCTCGCACGATCCTGCGGTAAAACCGGAACACATTCGGCTCAAAGACTTGTTCCCCCACAGTAATCGCTTGATCGGGACATACGAAAATACTTGTCATGCCGTACGGCTTGATCAATTCGGTAATCTCGGGATAAATAGCTTGTATGCCTTCGAATATGATGATCTCACTACGATCGCAGGAAAACTCACGGTATCCGCTGCGTTTATGCGTATGAAAATCAAACACCGGCAGACGGGTAGATTGTGAATTCACCATTTCATAAAGGCACGCCGAAAATGCTTGCAGGTCAATGGCGTCAACGGAATCCATATCGAGAGAAACGCCTTTTTTCTGCGACATCTCAATCAGATAATCCATGTCGTAGAAGAAATCATCCAGAGAAATCACGTGAGTCGCAATTCCCTGTTCTGCCAGCTTTGCGGTGATCTTATTCGCAGTTGTGGTTTTACCTGCACAGCTGGGGCCGGACAGGCACACGAATCTCACGTCACTTTTCAAAATATGCCGGACGGCTGCTTCTACACGCTCATCAAATTGCTTATCGCATGCAGAGAGAAACGAGATAGCTTCCTCTTTGGAATAGTGGTTTTTGGTAATGTGCATGAAACGCTCCTTTATTGGGAATTAGTCAATCCAACAGGTGTCTTTCTTGATAAAACAGTTCGATTTCCTTGAGCTTTTCGATGGAGTCATTGTTTCTTAAATATTCATAAGGATATTTGTCATTAAAGAATCGCTTGATGAACGGTTTGGAACCGTCAACTGGAATGTAATCCACCGCCTTGGTGACAGCACCTGCACCGGCTGCAAAAATGGAATGCACCTCTTCCATCATATAAATATTGTAGAGGCCTTCGTTGCCATCGGTTGCAAGGCCGACGTTTTCGAAATTTCCAACCGTATTCTTTTGACGGTACATGTAGTAGGGCTTATAGCCCTCGTGCATGGATTTGATCTGCGAATAGTCCACGCACTTACCGGTATCACCACCGCGAATATCGTAGACCTTGGAGTCCTTTTGCAGAATCTCTGCAGATTTTTTGACGCAGAAGGTGTGCACGGTAATATTTTCGGGACGCAGTGCCAGGATCTTGTCAAAGGAGGCTGCAAAAGTGGAGAATTTATCTCCTGGCAAACCCGCGATCAGGTCGGTATTGATCACCTTGAAATCAGCGTTTTTTGCAATCTCATAAGCACGGTAAAAGTCCTCGCTGGTGTGCGCTCTGCCAATCCCCTGCAGCACCTCATCACAAAGGATCTGCGGGTTGACGCTGACACGGCTTACGCCATATTCTTTGGCAACAGCAAACTTCTCAGGCGTTATGGTATCGGGTCTACCCGACTCCAACGTATACTCTTCAAGCTTGGAAACGTCCGTTGACTCAGCGATCACGGAAAGCAGCATGCGAAGCTGATCGTCTGTCAGAATGGTGGGCGTGCCACCGCCAATGTACACGGTTTTGACATTCAAGCCAAGCCGATTGATACACGCAAATGTTTCCTTAACCTCATCACAAAGCTTTGCAAGATAATCGGGAATCAAAGACAACAGCCTCTTAGAGGTATATGACACAAATGAGCAATATGCACACCGTGTAGGACAAAACGGGATAGAGATATATACACTGCAATCCTTTTTCCCCGGTGTTGCAATGATTCGCGCCTCATTGAGCGCGACATCGGTTGCAAGCGCGGCTTTTTTGGGGATCACAAAATATTCACTTGAAAGGATCTTTTTGACTCGCGTTTTGCTGATGCCGTTCTTGAGCATTTCGGTCGCCACCTTGGAAGGCCGCACACCGGTCAGCATTCCCCAGGAGGGTCTGTATCCGCATACCTCACCGCAAACTGCAAGGATCGCATCCCCCAAGGCAAGCTTAAGCAGCTTATCACATGTAACATCATCGCGGTACGTATAATCTCTGTGCGCACTTGCTTGTGCTTCTCCCTGCGCCAATTGAGCATCCACGGAATACCCGACCTCATCCGATCGTACCTTCAGATGCATCACGGGCGTATTCGGCAAAATTTCACAATCCTCGGAAAATTTTTCACCGGGGAAAAATATCATACATAATGTTTGGACATAGTAGACGTTTACCTGTCCGTCTATGATCAATTTCATATCATTTATTTCCCTTTATTTTTCAGAACTTTACTATCCATCACAATGGTCACGGGTCCCCAATTTGTCAGGCTGACGTCCATATCGGCGCCGAATACGCCATGCCCAACGTGACGCACGTGTTGAGAGACAAGCGAAATAAAATACTCGTAAAGGCGATTGGCTTCATCGGGAGCTGCGGACCCAAAGAAATCGGGACGGTTTCCGTGACGGTATTCCGCAAGCAGCGTAAACTGAGACACCACCAGCAATTCCCCGTCAATATCTTTGACGGAGAGGTTCATTTTACCGTTTTCATCACGGAAGATTCTGTGCTTGACAATTTTTTCGGCCAACAGTCTCGCATCCTCCTCGGTGTCTCCCTTGGCAACGCCAAGCAGGATCATCAGACCATTTCCGCATTCTCCGACGACCTCACCGTCCACCTCGACTCTGGCACACTTGACTCTTTGTAATACTGCTTTCATGACGAATAACCTCTGACTACGTCCACAACGCCGTCCAGGCTCTTGAGTCTGGACATAATGGACTGATAATGATCTGTATTTTTACAGCTAACCTTCAGATTGATGATGCACATACCGTTGGTACGCTTTTGCGAATTGACAGACAAGATCGCGACACGCATGTCAGCAAGAGCAGTTGCAATATCTGCCAGCATACCGATTCTGTCCTCGGAGTGCAGCTGAATGAAGGCTTCGTATACACCAACGCTACCGGAATCATTCTGCGAGCTTTCCCATTCAGCCTTGACCCAGCGATCCTCATATTCACTACTGCCCATGATATTGAGCACGTTGGGGCAATCGCATTTATGAATTGAAATGCCAAAGCCCTTGGTAATAAAGCCAATAACGCGATCACCGGGCAACGGGTTGCAGCACTTTGCAAACTTGACCTGACATCCGGTTTCTCCGTCTACGATGATACCGCTGTTGGAGCGGACGTTTCTGACCTTAGAGGGTGCAGAAATCATATCGCTTTCGGTGATTTGAGGCGCCTGCTCGGCTTCCACGGTCACATATTTGCTTGCTTCATCCTTGATTTTATTTGCAATCTTGGAAACCGCAAGACCTCCGTAACCGATCTCGTTGAACAAATCATCCGCACTTGCAAAGCCAATGCGTTGTGCGATCGAAGCGCAGATCTCATTGCGCACCGTTTCAGAGGGCTTGGAGATCGTCTTTTTGATCTCGGCTTCTACCTGCGCCTTACCCTCAATGATATTCTCGGTTCTCTTTTCGCGCTTGAACCATTGACGGATCTTGGCACGTGCCTCACCTGTTTTTACGATCGAGAGCCAGTCTCGGCTGGGGCCTTTACTTGCAGACGACGTCAAAACCTCAATGATCTCACCGTTTTCCAGTACTCGGTCAATGGGCACAATGCTACCGTTAATTTTGGCACCGATCATTTTATTTCCGACCGCTGAGTGAATTGCATAGGCAAAGTCAATTGCAGTAGCCCCCTGCGGCAGTGCGATCACGTCGCCCTTAGGCGTAAATACGAATACTTCATCATGGAATATATCCGTTTTGAGTGCGTGCATGAACTCATCAGGGTCACGCGCACCGTCCTCGGTTTCGATCAAACGGGCGATCCACTCAAGCTTTTTATCCATATCCTCCTTGGAGGTAGCACCGGATTTATACTTCCAATGCGCCGCAATACCGTATTCTGCGATATGATGCATTTCCCAGGTACGGATCTGCACTTCGAAAGGAATACCCGAGCGGCCGATCACCGTGGTGTGCAGCGATCGGTACATGTTGGGCTTAGGCGTAGAGATGTAGTCCTTGAATCGACCGGGCATGGAATTGAACATTTCGTGTATGATGCCAAGTACCGTATAGCACTCAAGCTCGGTATCCACAATGATTCGCATTGCGTAGAAGTCATAGATCTCGTCAAAGGTCTTTCCCTGGGAGAACATTTTCTTGTAGATACTGTAAACCGTCTTGATACGGCCTTCCAGCGTGTAAGAGATGTTATTTTCCTCAAGCTTTGCGCCAACCGTCTGTCGAATGCCCTCAATAAAATTCAGGCTCTGTCCGTACTTCTGCTCAATGCCGTTTCTTACTTCCTCGTATCCGATCGGGTCAAGATATCGCACGCCGAGGTTTTCCAGCTCCTGCTTAATCTTCTGCATACCGAGTCGGTGAGCCAGGGGCGCATACACCTGCATAGTTTCAAGCGCAGTAATTCTGCGCTTATTATCAGGCTTTGCGTCCAGGGTTCTCATATTATGCAGTCTGTCACACAGCTTGATAAAGATGACGCGAACGTCCTTGGACATGGCAAGCAGCATTTTGCGGAGGTTTTCAATATGTGCCTCTTCCTTGTCCTCAACCTGCAAGGTTACGATCTTGGTAAGACCGTCGACCAGGATCGCCACGTCCTTACCAAACAGCTTTTCGATTTCCTTAAGATTGGTCTTGTCTGCACAGTCCTCAACCGTGTCGTGTAACAGAGCCGCACAAATCGAATCCGTATCAAGCTCAAGTCCTGCCACGATCTCGGCAACCGCAACGGGGTGCGAGATATACTTTTCTCCGCTGGCACGGTACTGCCCCTCGTGCAAATTATCGGCATATTGAAATGCCTGTGTGATTTTTTCTACGTCGTATTTTTTACCCGTTGCCTTGAGAACGTCAAGCAATCTGGTAATATCTGTATGAACGGTATTTTGCATAGTTTTTCCTCTGAATTCATTTGTATGAAAGATATTACTTACACTGTGTACGCAACTTCTTCAAGATCTCAGAATTCTCAATATTGGTTTTGGCGGCGTTACAGTATACGTCGAAAATATAAAGATTGTCACCGGGCTCCTTGACGCCGCACAAAGAGAGCTCCTTGAGAATCATGATAATAAATTTCAGTTTCACATAATTGATCTGCAGAGCAGACGTGAGATTCAGCGTAGACAGAAGCGTTTTATGCGAAAAGGTGTTATGGCCGATCCGACATTCTCTTCGTAAAAGCTTATAGACCTCGGCAATATCCTCTCGGTTAGGCACCACGTTTTCCGCACAGGAAAATTCCGCACCCTCTAAAATCTGCTGATATCTTTCCTTTTCCCATTTACATTTTTCCGCGTATTCATCGGAAATACGCATGTCCTTGACAATCATCTGCAGACTCTTGACGTTCTGATATTCATTGATACTAAGTTGAAACATGACGTCCACGCAATCGGACACACTGAACGAGAAGGTGGAGGCAGGCACGCCAAACCATACAGCCTGCATCTGCAGACCGTCTTTTGCAAGGATGACCTTACAATGCTTCCCTGCACCAAGCGGGATGACCTTGTTTACAGTCAGATTTCTGGTGATCAGCTCGGGCGTGGGATTGGCAACGCCAAAGGGTTCAAGCTTGGTCAGCTCAACCGCAAGGGGCATGCTCAGGCTGTGTATGTCCACCTCGCAATCCGCTTCATAGCGGATATCCAAAGCATCACTGTCAAGGTTTTCCCGTGCATACTGATTGATCCTTTTTCTGAATTCATCGATATTACATCTGGCAATAGAAAGTCCGGCAGCCAGCTCATGCCCTCCGTATCGCGTCAAAAGGTCGCTGCAATGCGTCAGCGCATCGACCAGATTCATGCCCTTGATACTGCGTCCCGAGCCCTTGCCCACGTCGTCCAGACTTGCATAGCCACGCGTTGCGCCGTCAAACGAAATCAACACAGAAGGCAAGCCGAATTTTTCGGTAATTCTCGAAGAAACGATACCGATAATACCCTGTTGCCAGGCGTCATCCTCCAGCACAATGACACGATCATTTTGAAAATCATGCTCCTGCTCGATGGTCTTATATGCTTGTTCGGCAATGCGATTCTCCTCGATCTGTCTTTGCGTATTGATTTTGCAAAGCTCCGCGGCTCTCTCTCTTGCCATGTCCGGGTCTTGCTCCAGAAGCAGCTCAACAGCCTTGGTCGCACTGCTGATTCTGCCTGCCGCATTGATTCTGGGTGCAATGCCGTAGCCAATAAATCCGGACGTGATCTTTTTTCTTTTCGGGGGTTGATCCTGTCTGGCATTTGGATTGTGCGACGAGGCTTCGATCAGCGCGTCAAGACCGCATCTTTGCGTATTCTCAACGGCTTCCAGCCCGACCGCCACGATGTATCTGTTTTCATCAATAATCGGCATCACGTCTGCGATTGTTCCGATCGCCGTCAGATCTACGTAATCTCGGCAAACGACGGCAACCGCCTCAGAAGCACCTATACCGCGCTTTCGGCATTCACTGATCTCATATGCGCAGATCAACTTGAATACGACACCTACACCTGCGAGCTCCTTGAAAGGATACGGGCAATCAGGTCTGTGCGGATTGACCACCGCACAAGCGGGAGGCAGCTCAGATCTGCATTCGTGATGGTCTGTAATAACCATATCGATCCCCAACGTCGCAGCATACCGGACCTCCTCATCAGCCGTAATACCGGTATCTACCGTAATGATCAGACTGATTCCGTGATCCGCCAGAACGTCGATCGCCGCTTCGCAAAGTCCGTAGCCTTCTTTATCGCGGCTCGGAATATAATATACTACGTCAGCACCCTTACTCTGCAGATACAGGTAGATCGACGTGACCGACGTAACACCGTCCACATCATAGTCACCGTAGATCGCAATACTTTCCTGATTTTCAAGTGCTTGCGAAATACGTGCAACCGCCCGATCCATATCCTTCATCAAATATGGGTCATGCAATGATGCGATATCCGTGCTCAGAAAATCCCGTGCCTTTTGAGGCGTGTCGTATCCTCTGTTATATAGCAAGCGTGCCGTAATGGTCGACACCCCTGTGTCTTCCGAAATGCGCGCAATTTTTTGGTCAGTCTCACTCCCGTCCGGCGTGTACAGCACTGACCATACATGTTCTCTCTTGATCTCTTTCATTTTTCATTCTTCCAATTTGCAAGTGATTTCCTTAGGTCACATCGGCACCCAAGGATCATGGTTCAACCAAAATAATTATTTAGAAAAGTATTACTTACTCAAATAAAGTGCTGTTCCTTAATCGCGATATGGAGCAAAGCGCTTCATCACTGCAAGCGCTGTTTTAACACCGTCTACTGCGGCACTTGTAATACCTCCGGCATATCCGGCTCCCTCTCCGCAAGGATATACGTAAGAAAATCCAACGGCTGTGCCCTCCTCGGTTCTTGTCATCCTGACAGGTGCACTGGTTCTTGTCTCTGCACCCGTCAATACTGCATCGGGTGCTGCAAATCCGCTGATCTTCTGATCAAATGATGCAATTCCATAGCGCAAGGTCTGATTGACTACCTCGGGGAATATCCTTGAAAGAGCCGTCACACGGCAAAATCCATTCATATAGGTGGGTTGAATTCGGGAAGGCTCGTGCAAAACCCGGTCCTGAAGGAAATCGCCAACCGTCTGGATCGGTGCCGCATAATTGCCGCCACCGGCCAAAAAAGCTTGTCCTTCAATGCTCCGCTGCAAAGCGATCGCGCCCTCAACAAGACTGCCGTTGATAGGCTCATAATCTTCACAGCCAAGCGAAACCACGACAGCCGCATTGGAATTGCGTCCGTCTCTTGCGCGATAGCTCATGCCGTTGACCACCAAGCGATCCTGCTCAGATGCCGCTGCCATGACTTCTCCGCCCGGGCACATACAAAACGTATAAACACCACGACCGGTTTTTGTGTCGGACAAAGCATACTCGGCATGCCCCAGCGCGGGATGGCCCGCAAATCTTCCGTACAAAGCATAATCAATATCCGTTGTCAGATGCTCTATTCTGACGCCGACGGATATCGGCTTTGCGATCAGCTCCATTTGCTTTTCCAAAAGCATTTTGTAAGTGTCCCTTGCACTGTGCCCGATGGCAAGCACAATACTGCTGCACGCGATATTGCCCTTTGTGGTATGCGCGGTCACGGTGCCGTCACTATTTCTTTCAAATCCATCCAATCTGCAGCGGTAAATGACTTTTCCGCCCAAATCGCTGATTTCTTTTAGCATACTGTCCACAACGCCGCGCAGCAAATCCGTTCCTACGTGCGGCTTGGATAAAAGCAGTATGTCGGCAGGTGCGCCGTGCTCAACAAAAGTTTTCAGCACAAATGAGCACTTGGGATCATGGATACGCGTCATCAGCTTTCCGTCCGAAAACGTTCCTGCACCGCCTGCGCCAAATTGCACGTTCGAATCCGTATCCAAATTCTTTGACTCATAAAAAGACGCAACCGACCGCGTACGGTCGGCAATAGAGTCACCTCTGTCAATTATGATTGGCCTGTATCCGTATCTTGCCAGCATCAGCGCAGAAAACAATCCTGCAGGTCCCATGCC
Source organism: Clostridia bacterium (assembly GCA_017503325.1). Classification (GTDB taxonomy): domain Bacteria; phylum Bacillota; class Clostridia; order Oscillospirales; family CAG-272; genus SVQP01. The sequence goes on from JAFVTI010000029.1 coordinate 102,813, forward strand.
AACAACCAGCGGCGGTGCCATCAGCTGCTCCCTGCCAAGCTCAGGATCTATCTCCTGGCTCTGCAAAAGCCTGATCTTTTCCCCCGCCAATTTCGCCTCGTCAAATGCGTAATTCCCATTTCGGGACGTCGCCAATACGGAATAGACGAATCTGATATTATCACGATTTCTTGCATCCACAGAACGCTTGAACAGCGCAAGGTCAAATTGCCCCCCGCGCCGATTGACTCTTTTCAGCCGTACGGCTGCTTTTGCAAGAATTTCTTGTTCATCTGCGTCCAAGGGGGCGGTGATCGATTCGATCACCATCCCCACAGGACGAATTTCGCGGTCATTTATCATCGCTGCTTTGCTCAATCTGCGTCACCGTCACGATGATCTCTATGCCTACCGTATCATACTTCACGTTTTCATATTTCTCGTTTTTGTTTGCCTCAGTAAACAAAAGCGTCTTGTCGGCAGCATAAAAGCTTGCAGAGGTGACGGGAATTTTGTGAGTTCCCTCAGATTCCTTTACGTTCTTATAATCAACCTCGAAGGAGACCGAACTGATATCCTTGATATCCTGCTCCGGGCCGACGACGATAAAAGTGCCGTTCATGGTAGTACTATCAACGGAATACGTATACATTTCCTTATTGAGCTCAGAGGTAACGTCCACCACGGAATAATCCACCTGCTTGGAAACGTTCACGGTTGCCACAGCGGGGGTGATTTCATAGTTTTTGAGTTCGTTTTTATTTCCGTTGTCGTCAATATAATATGCCTTGATCGAAGTAACGCCGTTATTCGTCGAAGAAACGTCGGCAACCAGCTTGATGTTTTGCGCATCGTACTTGGCAAGCTCTCGATTGATGCCGCTGATCGAAATATTCGCGTTCTGTACGTTCAGAGAATGAACGTCATAGCCGATGGCTTCCTTAAACGCATCAGCACCAACAATCTCTACCGGCAACTGATTATAAGTAGTCACCTTAATGTCGTCATCTGTCGCCTGTGCGTAAATCCATATACCGCATGCGATCAGGAAGCATACGATCAATGCGCCTACGTGGATGCTCTTATTGCCGTGTGAGCTCGGTGTTTTGGAATTTTTGTTCTTCATCATGCATCCTCCTCACCGTCATTTTTGCGCTTGTGCGCAGAAAGCACTTCGCCCTTGGGGCCTTCAGAGCCGATCGGTCTTCTGACCTTAGGATCCAAAAACTTTTCAAGCGCGTCGTGCAAATTCTTATAGTCGTAATTTCTGTGCAGATATCCACCGTATGCAACCGAGATAATTCCGTTTTCTTCAGAAACGATCACGACCATCGCGTCACTGACTTCGGTGATGCCGACACCTGCGCGGTGTCTGGTGCCGAGATCGCGCACCACCTCTTCATTATCGGAAAGCGGCAGCTTGCACGCAGCAGCGCCTACGCGGTCACCCTCAATGATCACTGCGCCGTCGTGCAACGGAGAGCGGTTGACGAAGATATTTCTGAGCAGCTTTGCGGATACCATAGCATCAAGTCGCTCGCCTTTATCCATATAATCCTGAAGCTTGGTCGTTCTCTGCAGTACGATCAACGCACCATAGCCCTCGGAAGAAAGTGAGCATGCAGCCGATGCGATCTCTGATGCAAGGTGATCGATCTCCGCAGCACTTCCCACTCGCTCTCCGCCAAAGCGGCCGATCTTCAGCGACGTACTTCCCACGCGCTCCAGCGCATCACGCAATTCGGGCTGGAATATGACAACCACCGCAATCAAACCGACCGTCAGGAAGTTATCCATGATCAGTCCGACTGCTTTCATGTCCAGAATACTGCAGATGATAAAAATGCCGAACAAGGCCGCAATACCCAACAACAGCTTGCCCGCTCTGCGCCTTCTGACAAAGATGTACAGATAGTACAATAAACCCGTCAACAATAAAATGTCGAGCAGATCAGTAAGAAGATTCATGTTATTGATAGGAAACAGAATGTAGTCCTCCGTAAACGTACGGATCACATGCAGAAGCTCCTGCCAATCAATCATTCATACCACCGCCTTTTCAAAAATAAATACCTTATTGTATTATATCACGTTTTTCAGAATATTTCAACTGTTTTCCCTATATTTTATAAAATTTATAAAATGTTTATAAATATATAGGCCAAAAACCAAAAGAACAGCCGACGCTGATCTGAACGATCGCGTCGGCTGTCAAAGCGATTGGCTTTCTCTTAAACTCAGTGGCGTTTTCTCAGCATCTCATGCTTGATATCCCAGAGCTTTTGAGAAAGGTCAACGTAATATTTATGGGGATTTGTAAATCTGCGCACCTCTTCCCACATTCCCGCGAGCTCCTCTTGGCAATGCTCTTTGATCTGTTCAATGCCGGGAAGCTCATATACCTGTACTCCGTCCTTGAAGATCGGAACCATCAGCTCGGTGGCGGTATAGTCAGTCATAATCTTACGCTTCCAAGTATGCTCGGGGTCAAAGATCTCATAAGGCTGCGAGTCGTCGATCACCTCGTCGTGCAAGCAGATCACGTCTGCCTCTGCCTTACCGGTGGTCTTGCCGCGCAATCTGTAGATCTTTTTGAAATGCGGTGTTGTGATCTTTCCGACGTTTTCGCTGATTTTGATCTTGGGCTGAATGGTACCGTCCTCTCTTTCCACGGCGACAAGCTTATATACACCGCCGAAAACGGGAGCGGAGAGCGACGTGATCAATCTCTCGCCAACGCCGAACGCATCCACGCATGCACCCTGGCGGATCAGCTCACGGATGATATACTCATCCAAGGAGTTGGAAACCACGATCTTGCATTCCGTCCAACCCGCAGCGTCCAGCATTTCTCTGACCTTTTTGGTCAGGTACGTAATGTCTCCCGAGTCCAGACGAACGCCGCACTTGGTAATACCGAGAGGCTTGAGTACCTCGTTGAACGCGCGAATTGCGTTAGGCACACCGGATTCAAGCACGTTATAAGTGTCGATCAGCAGCGTTGCGTTCTCGGGATAGGTCTGACAATAGGTCTTGAAAGCCGTGTATTCGTTGTCAAACATCTGAACCCAGGAGTGCGCCATCGTACCGGTTGCAGGCACGCCGTAGGCGATATCGGAAATGGTGCAGGCAGTGCCGGAGCAGCCGCCGATATATGCTGCACGAGCACCAAGGATCGCAGCGTCGCTTCCCTGCGCACGTCTGGAGCCGAATTCGCTGATGGGTCTGCCCTTGGCTGCTCGCGCAAGTCTTGCAGCCTTGGTAGCGATCAGGGATTGGTGGTTGATCATCATGAGAATATAGGTCTCAATAAACTGTGCTTCGATCGCCTTTGCACGAACAGTCATCAAAGGCTCACCCGGGAATACCACAGTGCCCTCGGGGATCGCCCAGATGTCGCCCGTGAACTTGAAATCCTTGAGATATTCAAGAAATTCCTCGGAAAAGCAGTTTCTGCTGCGCAGATAAGCGATGTCGTCATCGTCAAAATGCAGATTGTTGATGTATTCAACGACCTGCTCAAGGCCTGCTACGATCGCGTAGCCGCCATTGTCCGGATTGGAACGGTAAAACACGTCAAAATACGTGATTTTGTCCTTGAATCCGCATTGAAAATAGCCGTTGCTCATGGTCAACTCATAAAAGTCGCAGAGCATTGTCAGATTTCTGGAGATGTCTTTCATAATGTTGCCTTCTTCCTTAGGATATTCATTGACTTTATTATATCAAAGCGAGGGGAAATTGTCAATGAAATTTGCTTTAATTGTTGCAATTCTTACCTTAGCATGCTATAATATACTCAAGAATGTCATTTCGGAGGTTTCTATGAAACACGGATTTGTAAAGGTTGCGGCAGCTGCTCCCGAGATCAGATTGGCTGACTGCACAAACAATGCGGACGTGCTTGCTCAGACTGCGCGCAAGGCTTACGAGCAGGACGGCGTGCGCGTGCTGGTATTTCCCGCGCTTTGTCTCTGCGGCGCAACGTGCGGTGACCTGTTCTTTCAAAGCACCCTGATCGCGGGTGCAAAAGCAGCGCTTGCTTCTTATCTGGAGCAAACGGCTGATCTGGATATGCTCAGCATTGTCGGCTTGCCCATGGTGCTCAACGGCAAGCTTTATAACTGCGCTGCAGTTTGCAACGCGGGCACGCTTTTGGGCATCGTTCCCGCAAAATCGCATCATAGCCGCCATTTTGCAGTGCTTGCAGATGACGCCTATGTCTTTGATCCCTTTGGCGATGGGATGCAGGTTTGTAACTTTGGCAATAACACCGTCTTTTCCTGCTCCGATCTGCCCGAGCTGAAAATCGGCGTATGCGTTGGTGATGGTGAGATTGACGGCCTTTGCGCAGCAGGGGCTACCTTGATCTGCCAACTTGATGCTTCGTCTGCACTCGTCGGATATGATTCTGCAGCAAGCGCAAAAGCGCAATATTTGTCTTGTCGTAATCATTGTTCATTCCTTTCTTGCAATGCAGGCAGAGGCGAATCCACCACCGATGCTGCTTACGGTGCAAATGCCGTCATTGCCGAAAACGGTACGATCCTGACAGAAAGAAAATCCTTTGATTTTTCCTGCGATTATATCGCAACAGAGATCGACGTTCAGATGCTTTGCAGCGAGCGCTGCAAGGATGCTGCGTTTAGCAACAAGACCGGTAACCGCGAATTTGCCGAGATCGATTTTTCGCTGACCGCATACGATACCGAGCTCTCCAGAAAGGTCAACGCGCTTCCCTTTATTCCGTCATGCAATTGCGATTATGAGATGATTCTGCGCATACAGGCCGAGGGCTTGCGTGCACGCATCAAAGCCGCACATGCCGACACCTTGGTGCTTGGCATTTCGGGCGGTCTTGACTCTACGCTGGCGCTCTTAGTCGCTGTGGATGCGCTCAAATCCCTGGATAAGCCTGCCAATAAGCTGATCTGCATTACCATGCCCGGATTCGGCACGACAAGCAGAACCAAGAATAATGCTACCGTGCTTTGTGAGCAACTGGGCGTGGATTTCCGCGAGATCCCGATCGGTGAATCGGTTGCGCTGCACTTCAAGGATATCGGACATGATCCGAGCAATCATAACGTCGTATACGAAAACAGCCAGGCAAGAGAGCGCACGCAGGTGCTCATGGACGTGGCCAACGGCTGCAACGGTCTTGTGGTCGGCACGGGTGACCTTTCCGAGTCGGTTCTCGGCTGGGCAACCTACAACGGCGACCATATGTCCAATTACAGCGTCAACTGCGGCGTTCCCAAGACGCTCGTTCGCAGACTTGTAGGCTTTGCCGCCGACCGCTATAAGGCAAACGGACAGACCGCTTTGGCAGACGCGCTTTACGACGTGCTCGGCACGCCTGTCAGCCCCGAGCTGCTCCCCGCAAACGAAAACGGCAGCATCGCGCAAAAGACCGAGGATCTTGTCGGCCCTTACGAGCTGCATGACTTCTTTATTTACTATGCGCTGCGCTACGGCTTTGGCCCTGCCAAGATCTATCGCCTGGCGCAATACGCCTTTGACGGCAGCTACGATGACAGCGAGATCAAAAAGTGGCTCAAGGTCTTCGCACGCCGCTTGTTTACCCAGCAGTTCAAACGCTCCTGCATGCCCGACGGTCCTGCCGTCAGCGCCATCACCGCATCTCCCCGCGGCGGCCTCTGCATGCCCTCCGACGCAGCATTTGCGCTGTGGATGAGTGAGATTGATGGGATTTGATCCTTGTCTGGTGACACAATGAATTTGATTTTATCATCTTGTGATTTTGGAAACCAGAACTCTGCAAAGATTATATACGATAATCTTCCCAAACCGATTTCAGAATGTAAGGTATTATTCTTTCCAAACGAAAAAGCCACCCCGGAGAAGATAGAGAGCGGCAAATACAAGTCTCGTTTAGCAGCATTCGGCTTTCAAAAGAACAACATCTACGTTGCAAACTACTTTCAACCGGAGTCAATCTTCTATATTGACGTTGACGTGATTTATATCAGTGGTGGCAACACCTTCGGTACTATGAAGCGAATTCGCGAATCCGGATTTGATCAGGTGATCCTGGATCTTGTTCGCAACGGTGCTACCTATATAGGGGGTAGTGCGGGTGCACACATAACAACCGCCGATCTCTCTCATGTAACAAAATATGATCAAGACACGTTCGGACTTTCAGACTTTTCAGGACTGGGACTATATCAAGGCATTTTGATTTGCCATTATTCCGAGGACAGAAGAGAGGATCTGGAGCATCTTCGTTCTTCAGGTGTCTACAACGTGCAGGCGCTTTCCGACCAGGACTCCATTGTAGTCAAAAATACTTGATCTCAATTTCCAGTGTAAAAATTCCCTCTTTTTTCAAAAAACATCTTGCAAAACAGAGTCAAATACTGTATAATATATGTTGTCTATATATGTTCTCAAAAAATATGTACATATATCAATTCAGGAGGAAACACAAATGAATCAACGCTATGAATCCGCAAAGCAGATCTACGCTAAGTACGGTGTTGACACCGAGGCTGCGATCTCCAAGCTTTCCGACATTCGCATTTCCATGCACTGCTGGCAGGCAGACGACGTTCTTGGTTTCGAGAACAACGGCCCTCTGACCGGCGGTATTCAGACTACCGGTAACTATCCCGGCAGAGCAACCGGCCCCGACCAGCTGTTTGCAGACCTTGAAAAGGCTCTCTCCCTGATCCCCGGCACTCATAAGCTCAACGTTCACGCAAACTACGCAATCTTTGAGGATGGCGAATTTGCTGACAGAGATGCTCTGGAACCCAAGCACTTCCAGAAGTGGGTTGACTTCGCTAAGAAGCATGGCATGGGCCTTGACTTCAACCCCACCTACTTCTCTCACCCCAAGGCAAACGGTCTGACCCTTTCTTCTCCCGACGAGGAGATCAGAAAGTTCTGGGTAAGACACGGTATCTGCTGCATGAAGATCGCTGAGTATTTCGCAAACGAGACCGGCTATCCCTGCGTAATCAACTTCTGGACCGGCGACGGCTTCAAGGATATTCCCGCTGACCGTATGGGTCCCCGCATGAGATACGCTCAGTCCCTGGACGAGATCCTGGCTTGCGGCTATGACAAGACCAAGGTTTACCCCTGCGTTGAGTCCAAGGTATTCGGTATCGGCGTTGAGTCCTACACCGTAGGCTCCGGCGAATTCGCCCTGTCCTATGCTCTGTCCCGTGGTATCGTTCCGCTGTTTGACAACGGTCACTACCATCCCACCGAGGTCGTTTACGACAAGCTGCCCGCAATGCTCTGCTTCTCCGAGAAGCTGGCTATGCACATCACCAGACCCATCCGTTGGGACTCTGACCACGTTGTAAACTTCGACGACGACACCAGAGAGATGATGATGGAGGTCGTTCGTTGCGATGCTCTTGACAGAGTATTCCTGGCTACCGACTACTTTGATGCTTCTATCAACCGTGTAGCTGCTCTGGTTATCGGTATGAGAAGCGTTCAGAAGGCTCTGCTGTACGCTCTGCTCTCCCCCAACGCTGAGATGAAGGCTCTGCAGGATGCAGGCAACACCACCAAGCTGATGATGCTGCGTGAGGAAGTCAAGACCCTGCCCTTCGGCGATATCTGGATGGAATTCTGCGAGAGAAACAACGTATGCGGTTGCTCTTGCTGGTTCAAGGAAATCGAGGAATACGAGGCTGAGGTTCTCTCCAAGAGATAATCTCTACATAAAAGTATGGGCTGTTGCTTAGGCAACAGCCCATTTTATATTGACAAAAGCGGTGTGTTTCTGTATAATATAAGTAACAAATTTTGGAGGTATCGTGATGAAACGATTGTTGATTTTCATGCTTGTCCCACTCTTATTGCTTCCGTGCTTTTATGCATGCAAGGACAACCCTGCTCCCGATGAACAAACCACGGAATCCGGGCAAGACGAGCCAACACCCGGATCGGAAGACTTGGTACTTGTCAAGGACGGGGCATCCTCTTACGTGATCGTCAGACCTGCCGATCTGACCGCGAATGATCCCGCATTTCTGGCAGCGGTGCTTTTCAGAGACGCCGTTGAAAAGCTCACGGGCGTTGCTCTGCAAATCGTTACGGATAACGAATCCGACTACGCTGCTTCCGAGAGTGAAATCATCATCGGAAACGCACGCAATTCTACGTATACCGAGCACACTGTATTCGCTGCTGACGGCAAGCTTTACATTGGCGGAGAAGCGCAACTTTTGTCTGATATGGTTGCTGCATTTTTCCATACGTGCTTTGATGTTGACATCCATGCACAGGAGGTATCACAAATGAACGAGCTGAAGGTTCCCGCTGATCTTTCCATGGATCAGGCCGGTAATATTACGACTAATCAGGTGCGACAGGACACAACCGATTGGGGTGATACCATTACGTACGCTGACGAGGTTGCAAATCTCATCAACTTCCGTTATCTTGATCAAAGACGTGATACCGCGGAGATCACCAACGGAGACATTCGTCTGGTTTACAACCTGGATCAAAAGGACAATAAACAAGTTTCCGGGCTTTACAACCAAAACGGAATTCCCTACCTGACCAACACGATGGATGCATTTGTCATCACCGAACGCGGTGACAAACTGTATTCTTCGCACTCAGGCAACAGCGCACGCGGCAATATCTACAGATTCGGTTATTACTATTACGATATTCATTTTCTGGATCAAGGCTTCTTGCCTTCCGTTTATGAATTTGATGAGAGCGCAGGCAGCTACGATCTGCTTGCAAAAGCGCGCAAGCCCTCCTCCCACGACATTGAATCCATCGCTTTGAATGACGGTGTACTGACCGCAATCGTACAAAGCACGTACGATCCCTATTTCCATTGGAACGTGAAGTATAACGCTGAGGATTACAACGCAATTCAAATCACCATGCGCACCGAGTATTCATCAAATGTTACGCTCTATCTCAGAGCAGGCTCTTATGGCGGCTTTAACGGTGATCAGAATGTTTCCTTCTCGGTAGAGCCCGGCGATGAATACTGTACCGTAATCGTTCCTCTTGTTTCTATTCCCGATTATACGGGTAAGGTGGAGGAAATCCGTGTTGACTGTGGCGATAAGGTCGGCGAGAAGATCGAGATCACGGAAATGAAAGCGGTTAAGATCAAAACAACTGCAGCGACCTCCATGAAACTTGACCGCAACCTGCACGTTTATGGTGACAAGATGCATCAGCAAATCCGCGTGGTGGCAAACGGTGATGCTCACGGTTTGAAAGGATTTGGCATGGTGACCCGTATTGAGCAAAGCCGTGTTGCTTCTCTCGTCATCGCGGACAAGAACGGTAAGCACACCACCGTTGACGATATTGACGCGGCTTCGGTGCAATACGTTGGCTTTGACGTGACCGATGCAGGCATATTCGGCTATATATTCCCTGCCGAGAACGAATACGCAGGCGAGGTTACTGTAACGCTTGAGGACGGCTACTACGTGATCACACAGACCTATACCCCCGCTACCACAACTCTGAAAAGCCATGATAGCTACTCGATCGGTCACCGCATCTACACCGACAAGGGACACTCGTTCGACGAGCTTGAGAGACAGGCTTATATTGAACGTAACCCGTTGACCGACATCAAGATCGTCAACAAGAGCGATAACGCAAAATACGTTGGTTACAACAGTCTTATCGGCTGTTACACATACACGCTGGATGGTACCGACTTCAATAAGCCTTATTATCAAGAACCTCAAAAGCATTATATTGTTGATTCGCAGATCGTCGGAGACGATTATGACCGTGAGATTTATATCTTTGCGCACACCAACAATACGGGATGCCTTGAATGCGGCGTGGTACTTGATGAAGCTGACAGACTGCTGCCCATCAACGTAGAGGTCTGCAAAAATTTCAAGGGCGAATACGAAGAAACTTTGTTTGATCCCGAGGATATGCACTACGGCTATTCGATATTCCCCATCACAGTCTCCAAGAACCAGACAAAACAGTTCAAGTCGATCAACCTGTACCAGAACTGGGGGAACTTCCCGCTCAAGCAGCTGTCCTCTATTCAGTTTATCGCTCCTTACTATCATCTTTCCTGCGGTGTGACTGAATCCAACTGCATCGCCCCCTATTACGTTTACGGAAAGGACTACTGGACACTTCCGGACTTCCGCGCCATGTCCGCTCCTCTGTGGCCCGGTCAGCCTCAGCACACCAGCGCGGGCAGACTTTACTGGCTGCAATACACCGATGCACAAGGAAACTTCTATGGCTCCGAATCACAAACCGCAAATATTTCGTCTTCCGGCCCTGTTTACGTGGATATTGATATGTCGTATCTTTCCGATGACGGTAAGATCCAAGTCGATTACAGACAGGTGGAGATGGCGCAGTCCGACGAAACCAGAACCTACTACACGCTGGATCTGACTGTGCTTGAGGATCTTGAGATCAAGGATTTTGTCAACAATTTCTCGTTCTTCTCCATGGACGGACGCGCGATCGTTTATAAGAAGCTTGGCTACCTTGACCAAAACAATGAGCCGCAAACGGTTGACCTGAAGCTCAGCGAGCATACCGATTACTACAAACTCGGTAAAGATGGTGCGTATTTTGATTACTACATCGACTCTGATCCTTCCCATAAGGGTACGGATTCGGTCAACATGGCTGTCGTGATCAAGGATTACAGCATGGTTCTTGGCGGAAAGCCCTATGACGGCAATCTTGTTTTGAAGGAACAGTTTGACGGCACGGTCAACCTTGCAACCCTGACCGTGGATGCAGGTGATATCACGCTTCGTGCAGGCGATACCGTGCATATCGATATGATCCTTCTGCCTTGGGGATATCCCGATAGCAAGGACGACTCCAACGTGCTTGGCATCAGAGAGGATTCGGTTCTCTCTCCGATCAAGGTCGAAGCAAGCGTTGGCAGCACGATTGAGGATACCTACCTCCCGACTGTGCTTGCCGATCAGAACGTGGCAGAATTCACCGTAAGCGGTGGTGGCTCTGCCGTTTATGCTGTTCGTGTTTACGGCTTTGACAGCTATACTCAGCCCACCATTCAGGTTATGGAAAACGGTGCTTGGGTAGATTACAACTACCAGCATCACAGCTACGACGGCTACATGGCCTTCCGTGATGACGATGGCACCTACTCCTACGCATTCTCGTTTGAAATGGAGGATGGCGAGGCACGTTCGTTCCGCGTCACACAATAAAAGTTAAAGCAGCATGGCAATCGCCATGCTGCTTTTCATTATGTAAACAAACCTTTGATCCACAACCACACGGCGTCAATCACACCGTACTGATCCAGCACGTTTTTCAGTCCAAGCAGGCAAAGAATGATACCTCCTGCCAGCTGTGCTTTTTTCTCATACTTGTCGCCAAATACGTTGCCGATCTTGACACCGAGAGCCGAAAGCGCAAACGTGATCACACCGATCAAGATCACACTGAGCAGCACCTCGGATATTCCCATATCCGGCTGCAATCCGTAACCGACGCCAACCACCATGGCGTCAATGCTGGTGGCAACCGCCATCGGGAACATTGTCTTTGGGCAAATCGAATCATCCGGACAGCCGGCCTCCTCTTTCTTGGAAACCGCTTCCTTGATCATGCCGGCCCCGATCAGCGCAAGCAATATAAAAGCGATCCAGCCTGTGAACATCTCCAGATATTCGCCGAAAAATCTATTCAGGATCCCCGCCAAAAGAAATCCAAGCGCAGGCATGAAAGCCTGAAACGCGCCAAACCAGCCACCTACGATCGCCGCTTTCTTCAGTGTTGCTTTTTGCATGGAAAGCCCCTTGCAGATAGCCACGGCAAACGCATCCATGGAAAGCGCGATAGCCAATATGATCAGTTCAAATTCCATTCTGCTCTCCCATTCGTAAAGATACATTCGTAAAGATACCTGCATATTCTATCACAAACATGGCCAAAATCTTCGTCGGTTTACAAATTGTTTACATTATAAATTAAAAAATATGCGCGCTTTACTTGACTAAAGTATCAGCGTGTAGTATAATCATACTATCCTTTTATTTTGGAGGAATATATGAACGATAACGCTTATATGATGACGCCCGCTGAACAGACAGTCAGCAAGTGCGCAAGACTATATACAAGCTACGGATATCACAGATTTTTGATGAACAAATTCGAGGATTATTCCCTGTATGCCGACAACAAAAGCTTTTTGGTGGATGATCGTCTGCTGACCTTTACGGACGGCGGCAAGCTCAAGGCACTCAAGCCCGACATCACGCTGTCGATCGTCAAAAATCTTGCAAAGGATCAGCACCTTCCCCTGAAAGTGTTTTACAACGAGACCGTATATCGAGTAAAAAAGGGCGATCGCGAATTCAGCGAGCTGCACCAGATGGGTCTTGAGTTGATCGGTGACAACAGCCTTTACGCCGTGACCGAGGTGGTCTCTTTGGCTAAGGCAACGCTTGACGCGGTCAATGAGCAGAATATTCTTGATATTTCCCACATGGGCATTCTTTCTGCACTGATAGACGATGCATGCAAATGCGGAGTCAACCGTGAAGAGCTGACTGCTATGATCCTGCAAAAGAATGCAGACAGCATTGCTACGTTGCTCGCTCAATCCGGTTGCACAAGCCCCTTGGCGACGCTGGTTGCCTCATACTCCCCCATCTCGGAAATGATACCTGTGCTGAAAACCTTGCTGCCACAGTCCCGGGCAGTCTGCGAGCTTGCACAGGTTGCAGAGGTTTTGCAAAATCTTGGACTTGATCAAAACGTTTATCTTGATTTTTCGCTGATGCACGACATCGGTTATTATAACGGGATCATCTTCAAGGGATATCTCAAGGGCGTTCCCGTCGCGGTGCTTTCGGGCGGTCGGTACGACCCGCTGCTTGACCGCTTTGGACTGAGCGCGGCAGCCATCGGCTTTGCGCTGTATCTTGATTATATCAGATACAACAGTGTGCTTCCCGAGAACGACGTCCTGCTTTTGTATTCCGAGCAGGACAGTGCACTTGACGTTGCGCTGGCCATGCGGAAGTTAACTGCACAAGGAAAGCCGGTCATGGCAGCTGCGCAAGCACCCGCCAATCGCAGCTTTTCCCAAATTCTGAAGGTTCAGGAGGTGCTCTCATGATCAGAATTGCTCTTCCCAAGGGAAGACTTGGCGACAAGGTGCTTGCCATGTTTGAAAATGCAGGATATGCCTGTCCCGAAATCCACACGCCCTCCAGAAAGCTGGTGTTCTCCACCGACAAGGTGTCTTACTTCTTTGTCAAGCCCTCCGACGTGCCGATCTACGTTGAACGCGGCGTTGCGGACGTAGGCGTGGCCGGCAGCGATATTCTGGTCGAGCATGAGCCCGACGTCTATTCCCTGCTGGATCTCGGAATCGGCAGATGCAGGCTCTGCGTAGCTGCCAAAGAAGAATTCAAGGACGACTTTGTCTCCCCCTTGCGTGTGGCCACCAAATTCAAGAATACAGCCGCCAAATACTATGCTTCCTGCGGCAGGACCATTGATATCATCAAGCTCAACGGCTCGATCGAGCTTGCCCCAATTCTCGGTCTTTCAGACGTGATCGTGGATATCGTGGAAACAGGTACCACCCTCAAAGAAAACGGGCTGGTCGTCAAGCAGGAGATCCTGCCCATCAGCGCAAGGTTGATCGCCAACAAATCCGCATACAAGTTTAACAGTACAGAAATTTCCGAGCTGCTGCAAAAGCTGCAAGCTCAAAGAGAGGTATAACCCATGATCCGCATTTATGATTTCAATTCCGTCTCGGATAACGAGATCTTTGGCCGCACACAGGATGCATTCAACGTTGAAGATATCGTTACAGAGATCATTTCGAACGTAAGAACACAAAAGGACGCTGCTCTTTTTGCGTATACTGAAAAATTTGATAAGGTTGCACTTTCTTCCCTGCAGGTTTCCGAGCATGAGATCGCGGATGCGTTTGCCGACTCGGATCCCGAGTTCATCCGTGTCATGCGCGACGCTGCCGCAAATATCGAAGCTTACCACAAAAACCAGGTCAGAGTCGGCTTTGAAATGAAAAAGGACGGGGGCATTGTGCTTGGTCAAAAGGTTACGCCGCTTGCCAAGGTCGGTATTTACGTTCCCGGCGGTACAGCTGCTTACCCTTCTACCGTACTCATGAACAGCATCCCCGCAAAGCTTGCAGGCGTTGGAGAGATCGTCATGGTAACGCCTCCGCAGCGTAACGGCCTGGTCAACCCCGCCATTCTTTGTGCGGCAAAGATTGCCGGTGTGGATAAGATTTTCAAGATCGGCGGAGCGCAGGCAGTTGCAGCACTGGCTTACGGTACCGAATCCGTTCCCTGTGTGGATAAGATCGTTGGCCCCGGAAATGCGTTTGTTGCTGAGGCAAAAAGACAGGTATACGGCAAGGTTGCCATTGATATGATCGCAGGCCCCTCCGAGATCTTGGTTCTGGCAGACGGAAAGTCCAATCCCGCCTTCGTAGCAGCCGATCTCCTCTCTCAGGCCGAGCACGACAAAATGGCAAGTGCCGTACTGGTTACCGATAGCGCAGAGCTGGCCGTACAGGTTCAGGCAGAGATCGAAGCGCAGCTCAAGGTGCTGCCTCGTGAGCAGATTGCCCGTGCGTCGATCGACAATTTCGGCAAGATCATCGTTTGCTCGGATCTGTCGCAAGGCATTGAAGTAGCAAATCGCATAGCACCCGAGCACTTGGAGATCTGCGTGGACGATCCCTTTGCCTATCTTGATAAGATCGAAAATGCCGGCTCTGTGTTCCTTGGCCGCTATTGCCCCGAGGCACTGGGTGACTACTACGCAGGAACTAACCACACGCTGCCTACAAGCGGTACAGCAAGATTCTCCAGTCCCCTGTCCGTAGACGACTTTATCAAGAAGATCGCTTACACCTATTACGATGAAAACGCTATACAGGAAGCAGCGCCTGATATTGCACTCTTTGCCCGCAAGGAAGGCTTGGATGCACACGCAAGAAGCGCTGAGATCAGGATCAAAAAATGAGCAAGTATTTTTCCCGCAAGCCGGGTGAGCTTCAGGCATATGTTCCGGGTGAACAACCGAGAAATATACAATCACTGATCAAGCTCAACACAAATGAATCCCCTTATCCGCCTGCTGAAAACGTAACAAAAGCAGTTCTTAAAGCTACGAACAAGGCGAATCTTTACTGTGATCCTACCATGCTTGCTGTTCGGCAACAGCTTGCAAGCGTGTACGGACTGACCCCCGATCACTTTACGCTGGGCAACGGATCGGACGAGCTTTTGTCCTTTGCTTTCCTGGCGTTTTGCAATCAGGCTACCGGAGCTGCCTTTGCTGATATTACCTACGGCTTTTACAAGGTACTTTCCCGTCTGTACGCAACACCTACGGATATCATTCCTTTGGATGAGCAGTTTTGCCTCGTACCGGAGGACTATGTCGGATTGCATAAGACCATATTCATCGCAAATCCGAATGCTCCGACAGGCAGAGCGCTTACCCTTGCCCAGATCGAGCAGATCCTTGTATCCAATCCCGATAACGTCGTGATCATCGACCAGGCGTACGTGGATTTCGGTGCGGAATGTGCCATTCCTTTGGTAGAAAAGTATGACAACCTTTTGGTTATCAATACATTTTCCAAATCGCGCAGCTTTGCTGGCGGCCGAGTAGGCTTTGCCGTGGCACAGCCCTCGCTGATTGCGGATCTGGAAACAATTCGGAATTCTATCAATCCCTACAACGTCAACGCGCTCTCTCAGGCTGCTGCTTGCGCCATTCTTGAAAACAACGACTACTACATGCAAAACTGCGCGATTATCGCGCAGAATCGCGAATACCTGACAGAGCAGCTGTCTGCGCTCGGTTTTGAAACGCTTCCCTCCAAAACCAACTTTATCTTCACCAAGCATGCAAGCATTTCCGGTGAGCAGCTTTATCTCGGACTCAAGGAAAAGGCCATCCTTGTCAGGTATTTCAACGCACCGAGAATCCGTGATTACTGCCGCATCACCATTGGCACAAAAGACCAGATGGACGCCTTGATCAATGCAATAAAATCCTTGATCTGAAAGGAAGAATTATCATGAGAACATGGGAGATCAACAGAAAAACAAACGAGACCGATATCTCGCTCAAGCTCAATCTTGACGGCAGCGGTCAGAGCAATATTGAGACCGATTGCGGCTTTTTGGCGCACATGCTGACGCTGTTTGCAAAGCATGGCGGCTTTGACTTGGAGCTTACCTGCAAGGGGGACAGCCAAGTAGATTTCCATCACACAGTTGAGGACATCGGCATCTGCCTTGGCGAAGCGTTTTCCAAAGCCCTTGGTGACTGCAAGGGTATTTACAGATACGGTGATATCATTCTTCCGATGGATGAAGCACTCATGCTGTGCGCCGTAGATATCTCGGGACGCCCCTATCTCGGATACAACGTCACGCTTCCCACAGCGCGCGTAGGTGATTTTGACACCGAGCTGGCTGAGGAATTCTGGCTTGCTTTCGTGCGTCGTGCGGGCGTGACCCTGCATATGCAGATGATGGCAGGTAAGAACTCGCATCACATTATTGAGGCAGAATTCAAGGCTGCTGCACGTGCGCTTTCCAAAGCCTGTGCAATCGACGCGGCAAAGGCAGATCAAATTCCCTCTACGAAAGGCGTATTATGACAACCATTATCGATTACGGCGTTGGCAACCTGTTCTCTCTTGCCTGTTCCCTTGAAAAGATCGGCGAGCAGACAGAGTTGACCTCGGACGCCGAAAAAATCATGAAGGCCGAAAGGATCATCCTGCCCGGCGTGGGTGCTTTTGAGGATGCTGCACGTAAGCTGAAGGAGAGCGGGCTTGACCGCGTTCTTTGCGAAAAAGCCGCTACCGGCACACCCATTCTCGGCATCTGCCTTGGCATGCAAATGCTGTTTGACAAGAGCTTTGAATTCGGTGAGCATCAAGGCCTTGGGCTGATTCCCGGCAACATCAAGCCGATTGCCCCCGTCATAGGGGATCTGAAAGCTCCGCAAATGGGCTGGAACAGCCTGATCTTCCCTACCGACAAGCCCAAGCACCCCATTTTCAAGTACGTCAACCCGGGTGAGTACGTTTATTTCGTGCATTCCTATGCCGCTATGGACTGTGACGCATCCGTGACTGCCTTGACCGAATACAGTGCGCTTCTGACCGCGGCAGCCTGCCACGGCAACGTATGCGGCACGCAATTTCATCCCGAAAAGAGCGGTAACGTAGGACTTGCGATCCTGCGTGCGTTTACCGAGATTCCTACTACACAACCTTAATTTGGAGAAAATTATGATTCTTTTTCCCGCGATTGATCTCATAGACGGTAAAGCGGTGCGCCTGTATAAGGGCGATTACGCACAAATGACCGTATACAGCGATGATCCCGTATCCGTCGCAAGATCGTTTGAACAAGCCGGCGCGACGCATCTGCACGTTGTGGACCTGCAAGGCGCGCGTGACGGCGGCACTCCCAATTTTACGACCGTTGCCAATATCATTGATGGCACTTCCCT
The DNA here is from genome assembly GCA_017503325.1 of Clostridia bacterium. Lineage (GTDB taxonomy): Bacteria > Bacillota > Clostridia > Oscillospirales > CAG-272 > SVQP01. The sequence continues at coordinate 120,321 of JAFVTI010000029.1, forward strand.
TTGCGTTGAAATAGGCGGTGGCATCCGCGACATGGATACAGTTGAAAAATACCTGAATGCAGGGGCGTTTCGTGTCATTCTGGGCACGGCGGCTTTGACCGACCCCGAGTTTCTTGTGCAGGCGGTGACCAAATACGGTGACAAAATTGCCGTAGGCGCAGATCTGCGCGACGGCATGGTGGCAACACACGGTTGGCTGGAGACATCACAGGTCAGCGGATATGAGTTTATTGAAAACATGCAAAGCATCGGCGTAAAAGTCATCATCTGTACGGATATTTCCAAGGACGGCGTGATGGGCGGTACCAACCGCGAGCTCTATCAATCCTTGCAAGAAAAGTTCCCGGGCATGATGTTCACCGCTTCGGGCGGCATTTCGGATCTTGAAACCATCAAAGCACTTAACGGCATGAACATGTACGGAGCGATCCTTGGAAAAGCACTCTACACAGGCGCGTTGAATCTAGAAACGGCCGTCAAGGAGGTGACAACATGATCACCAAGCGAATTATTCCCTGTCTTGACGTCAAGGACGGACGCGTTGTCAAGGGTGTCAACTTCGCAGGATTGCGCGACGTCAATTCCCCCGTGGAGCTTGCCAAGTATTACAGCGACAACGGCGCTGACGAGCTTGTTTTTTACGATATCGCTGCATCGGCAGCAGAGCGAGCCCTGTTTACCGATATTCTGACAGAAACGGCAAAAGAAGTATTTATTCCGCTGACAGTTGGCGGCGGTATCAATTCCCTTTCGGATTTTGAGCGCGTGCTGGCGTGCGGCGCGGACAAGGTCAGCGTTAATACCGGTGCGATCAAGAATCCCGATCTGATCTACGCGGCGGCAAGAAAGTACGGCAGTCAATGCGTGGTGCTCTCTGCCGATATCAAGCGCGTAGACGGCGTTTTCCGCGTGTTTGCCAAGGGTGGACGCGAAAATACGGGCATTGAGGCCTTGGAATGGCTCAGACGTGCCGAGCAGAACGGCGCGGGTGAAATCGTGGTCAATTCGATCGACACGGACGGCGTCAAGCAAGGCTTTGACCTTGAGATGCTGGAGCAGGTATGCAATACGGTCAACGTACCCGTGATTGCCTCGGGTGGCGCGGGCTGCGTGCAGGACTTCGTGACGCTGTTTCAGTCTGTACCCGGTGTTGATGCGGGTCTTGCCGCATCGGTATTCCATTTCGGAGAAATTAAAATCCCCTCGCTCAAGCAAAGCCTGCACGAGCAAGGGATCATAGTGAGGTTATAAATATGTTAGAAATCAAGGATTTGAAATTTGATCAGAACGGTCTGATCCCCGCAATCGTTGTAGATGCAAAGGACGGCAAGGTTCTGATGCTGGCTTATATGAACGCAGAAAGTCTGCAGATCACCATGGACGAAGGCACAACCTGCTTCTGGTCGCGCTCCAGACAAGAGCTTTGGAGAAAGGGCGAAACGTCTGGCAACCGCCAGCACGTGCTGTGCATCAAGGCGGACTGCGACCGCGACACGCTGACCGTGCTTGTCAACAAGGACGGCCCCGCTTGTCACACGGGCGCAGAAACCTGCTTCAACGACATTATCTACACAAGCGGTACGGAAGCTCCCTTCTCGCTCAACACGCTTGAAGCTCTGCTTGCAGACAGACGCGAGAAGATGCCCGAGGGCTCTTATACTACTTACCTGTTTGCCAAGGGTATGGATAAGATTCTCAAAAAGGTGGGCGAGGAATCCACCGAGGTCATCATCGCGGGTAAGAATCAGGACAAGGCCGAGACCATTTACGAGATCGCAGACCTTGCCTACCACGTCATGGTCATGATGAACGAAATGGGCATCTCGGTTGACGAGGTCAAGGCCGAGCTTGCGTCAAGACACATCATTGACCATAAGGTCAAGCAGGAGAAGATGAAATAAGTAAAGAATAAGCACTTATGAGAGCCTTGCGAAACTCATAAGTGCTTTATTTTTAAGGATTATTCTTCGGGGACGTAGTTATAGTGGATTGTGGCAGACGAAAGAGTTGTGTTTCCATCTGCTATCTCAATATCAGCCCATTCTTCCATAGTACCCATGTAATAAATATCCCTCAATCCATCGCATCCAGAAAAGGCTGCGCTTCCAATACTTGTCAAATTACTACCAATAATCATGCTCGTCAATCCAGTGCAATTATCAAACGCCCTGAAACCAATACTCATCACACTTTCCGGAACCGTAATTTTCGTCAGACTTGTACAGTCGCGAAAAGCATGAACCTCAATATTGGTCACGCTATTGGGAAGAGTAACTATTGTCAAGTTGAAGCAACCTGAGAACGCCCATCCGCCAAGGCATATAACACCATTCGGGATCCTAATACTTACCAATTCAGTACATTTTGAAAACGCATCAGAGTAAATATATTTTGTATTTTCATGGATTGTGTACATGGTTTGTGTTTTATCAGTTGGACCAATTAAAATAGAATATGGATTATTTTCCACACCAAGATACCGAACATCTTCATATACGTTATACTTTAAATTATGGCAGTCATAGAACGCACCCTCGCCAATTTTTGTCACACTATTAGGAATGTTGATACTTGTTAGACTTGTACACCCCGAGAAAGCTGCATCACCAATACTCGTCACACCTTTATTAATAGTAACATTAACCAAACTAGTACACCGCTTAAACACACGATAACCCATACTTCTCACATTACCTGGAATGCTGATATGCGTCAAACCAGTACAGCCCTCAAATGCGTAATCACCAATACTTGTTACACAATCAGAAATAATGAAACTAGTCAAACCCGAACAGGATGTGAATGTCCCCTCACTAATACTCGTCACACTGTCAGGAATCGTAATACTCGTTAAACTTGTGCAGCAAGAGAATGCATACTCTCCTATGCTCGTCACACTATCGGAAATCGTGATACTCACCAATTCGTCATTGTTTGAGAATGCATTTTCATCTATACGTGTCACGCCCTCCTGAATAATAACTTCTCTCAAACCTATTATACTACTTAACGCGTAATTACCAATTACTGTGACTCTATCACCATTCGGAGATATTTTAGGAATCACAATATTTTGATCATTGCAAGCACCTATGCCAACAAGAGTACATGTTCCATCACCATTGGAGACAAACTCTAACCCTACAGAAGATACAAGTGGAGCAGTATCATGCTCAATATCTTGTTCACTATTTTCTTCACTGCTTTGTTCATTACCCTGATTACTACTTTGCTCGACATCTTGCTCGCTGTTTTGCTCACTTGTTTGATCACTTGTTGGATTACCGCTTTGATCGCCCCCCAGCTGATCTTGTTGATCGCATGCCACCAACAGCATGGCCAAAGCAAGCGTCATGATCATCAAAAAACACAAGATCTTTTTCATTGTCATTCTCCTTTTCCGCTCACCACATAATTCGCATTATGTGGTGAACTTGCCGGATAAAAAAATAAAACCTCTGCCGGTTTTGAGCGCAGAAAAGGACCAATGAAAAGGATTTTGAAAAAACATCTTTCATTGGTCGGTTTGTTGTGCATATTTTCTCTCATATTAGAGTATTTTTACTTTCTAATATTGACAAATTCATGTTTTAAGCGTATAATTAGGTTATGTAATCAAATATCTCTACCACATAATGCGAATTATGTGGTGTTTTTTTATCTTAATTCCGGGCTAACATCGCACAAGCCCAAGGCGATTGATCTGCTTGCGGTGGATGTCGCCGCTTTCCATGGTATAGATGCGCGTGGTGTCAATGGCAGAGTGTCCGAGAATGTCCGCAAGACGCACGATGTCCTTATGGATCGAGTAATACGTGCGCGCGAAAAGATGGCGAAGGTTATGAGGAAAAACCTTTTCCTCACTCACCCGCGCCGCTTGGCATAGCTTTTTCATATCAGACCAGATATTCGAGCGGTCAAGCGGCTTGCCGCTTCTTGTCACGAATACCGTACCCGAGACAATCCCCGTTGCCTTGAGATATGCGCGCAACTGACGGCACAGTTCGCCGGGCAAATATACCCTTCTGCGCTTGCCCTTACAAGCAATATCCGCATATCCGCGCTTAACAGCCTCAACGGTGATAAATTGCAGCTCGGACACGCGGATGCCGCACGCGCATACCGTCTGCATGAGCAGATACAATCGTCTGTTTCCTTTCTCCAGCGCAGCGTTCAAAAGCCGCTCGTATTCCGCACGTGACAGCTCCTTTTCCTTTGCAACAAATACGTTTTTCTGCTGCTTGATACGCTTAACGCACAGGTCACGTCGCTCGCAGAATGCAAAAAAAGCCCCCAGCGAGGACAGCGTGCTGTTTACGCTTGCTGTGGCGTATCTTTTCTGCAAGTATGCCTTGTAATCAAGCACGACCTGCTTTGTAATCTCACCCTCTCCCGCATATGAGCCAAACGCACGCAGGTCGCGCATATATTTTTCCACGGTTGCACTCGCTCTCTCCTGCTCTCTCAACTCCTTCTCAAATGCATCCAATAATTCATCCGTCAACATCAACATCTTACCATCTCCTTTGCTTGCATTATAGCATAAGTATTGGCAAATGTCGTTCCCCGATATGCATGGAAAAGGGTCACACCGGTAGGTGTGACCCTTAGATTATCGATATTTATTCCCTCTCGCAAAACGCGCCGTTGGTGAAATCCGGGAAGTCTACGGGGGCTCCGCCCTTGGCGATAGACATCTCGGACAGAGGTGTCACAGCCATCCATGCAGCGGCGTCGTAGACGTCAATCGGGCAAGGCGTGCCGTTTCTGACAGCCTCGATGAAGGCGTCGTACACAAGGCCGTCCATGCCGCCGTGTCCGCCGCGGATGCCCTCCTTGAGATACTTTTCCCAAACGGGATGCTCGTACTTTTCCAGGTACTTTTCGGCGTTATTCCACTGCACCGACCAATTCCAATGGTCTGCAGGCGTGAAATCGGAATCCATATATACGGAATTGTTGTCTTCCATGTACATACCCAGCGTGCCGCGCACGGTAAATCTTCTGCTGTATGCTCTGGGCAGCGTCGTATCAAGGCTGAGCGTAATGGTCTCGCCGTTGGCGCACTTGATGATGGTGGTCACCACGTCGCCCTGTGCAAAATTCGCAGTACGCAGCGCGGGATCGACGTTTTCATGCTGTTTTGCATACTCGTTCATGCCACGCGATTTGCTTGCAACCGAGACAAGATTCAAGAATCTGTTGCCTCTGTTGATGTTCAGAATCTGTGCGATCGGGCCAAGCTCGTGCGTGGGGTAGTTCTCGCAGTTTCTGTGCAGATAATTGCGCAGTCTGTAGTGTCTGTTTTCTTTGCCGTAAGCGACCTCATCGCGCAAATCGTGGCAATAGCCGCCCTCGCAATGCACGATCTCACCAAACAACCCCTGCTTGATCATATTCATGACCATCATCTCAATTCTGCCATAGCAGCAATTTTCAAGGAACATAAAGGGCGTTTTGGTGCGCTCATAAGCGCGGACCATATCCCAGCATTGATCGATCGAATAAGCACCGCCGACTTCCATACCCACGGCAATTCCCTTTTCCATGGCTTCGATGGCAATCGGCACGTGGGATTCCCACGAAGAAAGGATCAGAACAGCATCCGCAAGCTTGGGATCCAGCACCTCATGCCAATCAGTGCTTGCAAAAGGCTTTTCAAATCCACGTCCGACAACGGTATCCACAGCCCAATTGACCCTATCCTGATATGTATCGCACACAGCAGTCACAACCATATTGTCCATATCCAAAAGGCAATTCTGCAGCATATATCCGCCTCTGCAGCCAAGACCTATAATCGCCACTCTGACTTTTTCCATCGTGTTATCCTCCCGTGATGAATTCATCCCATATATCATATCATCTTTTTGGTATGATGTCAAGAATTTTACAAAAGTCTTGCAATATGTCTTTGATTGTGCTATAATGATCCCAATGTCATTTCATAAACGGAGATATATATGAACATCATTGTTGTTGGTGCCGGTACGGTCGGCTCGGTTATTTGCAACCAGCTCGCAACCGAAAAGCACGATATTACGTTGGTCGACCAGGATATGGCCGTTCTGACCGAAACGTCCAACAAGCTGGATATCATTGGCGTACACGGTAACGGCGCATCCGTGTCCACACTGCGCAAGGCAGGAGCGGACAAGGCGGATTTGCTGATCGCCGTGACCGATCAGGATGAATTGAATATTCTTTGCTGTGCGTCCGCCAAAAAGCTTGGCACGAAGAATACGGTTGCGCGCGTGCGTAATCCCGAATACAGCGAGCTGATGCAAATGCTCAGCAAGGATCTGAACCTCTCGCTGACCATCAATCCGGAGCTCTCGGTTGCAAAGGAGATCTCTCGTATGCTCAGATTCCCCTTCGCTTCCAAAATCGATACTTGCTATCACGGCCGTGTTGAGCTTGCGGAATTTACGGTGGAGGAAGGCTCTGTGCTTTGCGGACTGACGCCCGCACAGATCCACACCAAGGTTGGTCTTCACTTTCTGATCTGCTGTGTGCTGCGCAAAAACGAGGCCTATATCCCTAAGGGCGATTTCGTTCTGCAAGCCGGAGACACCGTATGCATGACTGCGCACAACGACGTCATGGTGCAGTTCTTCAAAGCAATTGGAGCGTACAAGCATCCCGTTCGTGACGTTCTGATCGTTGGTGGAGGCAGAATGACCTACTACTTGCTCACGCTCTTGCAAAAGAGCAAGATCAGCGCCACGGTCATTGAACCCAACAAAGCACGCTGCCGTGCTTTGGCCGAGCAATTTGATTGCACCATCATCCATGAGGATGGTACAAAGCAAGCTGTTCTGCATGAGGAAGGGGTTGCCAATACGGACGCTTTCATCGCGCTCTCGGACGAGGATGAGGAGAATGCGATCGTTTCCCTTTATGCGAAATCTCAAAACACCAATAAGATCATTACGCTGATCAAGAATATGCAGTACGTGGATCTGTTCAAGGGTGTTGGATTGGACAGCATCGTCTCGCCCAAATACTCGACCTCAAATGAGATCGTCAGATACGTCCGTTCTCTGGCAATGACCAAGGACATTCAGATCGAATCTCTGCATAAGCTGATGGACAACCGATTTGAAGCTTTGGAAATCATGATCAACGACCATGTGGAGGGCGTGACCGGGATTCCGCTCAAGCAGCTCAAGATCAGACAGGATATTTTGATCGCAACCATCGTACACAAGGACAAGATCGTGACCCCCTCGGGTAATGACAAAATGGAAAAGGGCGACACCGTTATCCTGATCACCAAGGGCGAACACATTGACGATATAAAGGATATTTTGAAATAATTATGAATTACCGAATGCTTCGCTATTTGCTTGGCTGCATTTTGCTCATAGAAGCGATCCTTTTGCTGCTTCCGTTGGCGACAGCCATGATATACAAGGAAGATATTCTTCCCTTTGTATATACGATATGTATATTGCTTGTCATATCGGTCCCCTGTGTCCTTCTCAAGCCTAAAAACACGCACATTTACGCAAGAGAAGGATTTATCTGCGTATCTGCTGCCTGGATCCTGCTTTCCGTATTCGGAGCACTTCCGTTTGTGTTCAGCGGCGTGATCCCGAATTTTATTGACGCTCTTTTTGAGACTGTTTCGGGTTTTACGACGACCGGTGCTTCTATTCTGACTGCCGTGGAGGGCTTTCCCCGCAGCATTCTGTTTTGGAGAAGCTTTACGCACTGGGTGGGCGGCATGGGCGTGCTTGTGTTTATGCTGGCTATCCTGCCTTCTGCAGGAGGTGAAGCCATTCACCTGATGCGCGCAGAGGTTCCCGGGCCCACAAAGGGCAAGCTGGTTCCCAAGATGCGCCAGACTGCGCTGATCCTGTACGGCATCTATATCGTATTGACGTGCATTGAATTCATTGCTCTGTTGCTTTGCGGATTTCCGTTGTACGATTCGATCGTTACTTCCTTTGCAACAGCAGGAACCGGCGGATTTTCGGTACTCAACAACTCGATTGCCGGATATGCCAATCCCGCTGCAGAATGGGTGATCGCCGTATTCATGATCCTGTTTGGCATTAACTTCAACCTGTTCTTCTTGGTTTTGATCGGCAAGGCCAAAGAGGCGCTCAAGAGCGAGGAGCTCAAGGTGTATCTTGGCGTGATCGCGGTTTCAGTCGTTGTCGTTTCGTTAAATATTTTCCATTTGATCGGCAATTTGGGAGACTCCGTTCGAACAGCATTTTTCCAAGTGGCCTCCATTATGACAACAACCGGCTTTGTTACGGTGGAATTCAACGATTGGCCTGTACTGTCCAAAACAATTCTCACACTTCTCATGATCATCGGTGCTTGTGCAGGCTCTACCGCAGGCGGCTTGAAGATTTCAAGAATCCTCATTCTGTTCAAGAATATTTTCCGGGAGATCAAGCATATGATCCGTCCCAGATCGGTCAACGTCGTACGTGTGGACGGCGAGGTGATCTCTGATGAAACGGTTCGTTCTGCTACCGGATATCTGACCGTATATATGTTGGCCATTGTCATTTGCGTGGTGTTGATTTCAATTGACGGTTACAGTATGGAAACCAATATTACCGCTACCCTTTCCTGCATCAACAACATCGGCCCTGCGCTTGGCGACCTTGGTGCAATGGGTAATTTCTCGGTTTTCAGTCCCTTTTCCAAGGTCGTTTTAACGCTCGCTATGCTCTTGGGCAGATTGGAATTCGTTCCCATGATCGTATTCTTCTCCCCTTACGCATGGAAAAAAAGATAAATATCATAGAAAAAGCAGACGGCAATGCCGTCTGCTTTTCTTTTATTTCGTAATGATTTCGGGCTTACCTTGGCTTCGATAAGTCGCCAGTACCAGTCTTACTGCCTTTGCGGCTTCCCTTGCGTCGATCTCGAAGTGTCTGCCGGTTGCTACACAATCATAGAAATCAGCGATCAAAGCACCGTGTCCGCTTCCGTAGCATGCTTTTCCAAGCGCATGGGCAACGTCCTCATAATGCTCGTGACGCGTACCGTAGATCACATCCTTGGGCATAAGCTTGATCCATTCACCGTCAGCCTTGAGTGTGATCTCCACCGGGCAGTCGGTCGGGCCGCCGTTGGTCGCATAAAAGGTAAAGCCGTGATTATGCTCTCCCGCAAGAATAACAGCCGTGTCCTCTACCTCGATCTCATCGGAAAGCGTCATACAGGAAATCTGCCCTTGCAGAGTCTCGGGCATGCCTACCAGCCATTGAACAAGGTCAAGCGTGTGCAGTGCCTGATTGATCAGCACACCGCCTCCCTCAGTCGCCCATTTTCCTCTCCAGTCGCCCGAACGGTAATAATTGGCATCTCTGTACCACGTAACGCTTGCAGCTGCACAGAGCGAATTTTTGCCCTGCAGATAAGCCTTGACCGCTTGATTTGCGGTGTTGTATCTGTTCTGGAAGCAAACGCCGATTTGTGCCTTACTTCTCTCTGCAGCCTCGATCACTCTGACGATGTCCTCTTCCGAAATGCAAAGAGGCTTTTCACCAAGAACGTTGATCCCTCTTTCAAGTGCTTCGATGATCATATCCGCATGCAGATAGTGCGGGGTGCAGATATGCAGCACGTCGATCTCTTCATGATCAAGCATTTCTGCAAGATCGGTATAATGACGCTCGCCCGGAGCATTTTTCAGCTTGTTCGGATCAATGTCACATACTGCTGCAATGGTATGTCCCTGCTGGGTCAGCACTTGTTCGTGCAGTCTTGCAATATTGCCGTAGCCGACAATTGCGGATCTCATAATGTCCTCCTTATTTGCTACCGAAAGTTCCCGCCGTATCTGCTACAGCGCCGTCCTCACAATCCTTTTTTACAGAATTCGCAACGTGCTCCTGCAGCTCCCGATAGTAACGCGCCTCATCTACGGGCAGCGTGATGGTCTCGCCGTTATTCCAGCCAGAAAGCTCCATAGCGTTCATCATTTCCACGCCGTTGATACCCTCGGTACCGTCAACGAACAAGGGCTCTTCACCTCTGATGGCAGCAATGAAGTTATTGATAATACCCATGTGCTGCGGGTTTTCACCGTCGGTCTCAACCTCTGTCATGGTGCACTTGGGCGGGATAAATCCGGTATCTGCGTTTCTTGCCCATTCCTGAGAGTCGTTTTCGTTCTGCCAGTAGAACAGCTTGTTGTTTTCAACCAGCAGCTTGCCCTTGGTACCGGAAATCTCAAAGCGGTTGGTGCCGGGGGCTTCGCCGGTGGTGGTGATAAACATGCCGGTCGCACCGTTTTGATAGCGGAAGAATGCGGTTACCTCGTCCTCTACCTCGATATCATGCCACTTGCCGTACTGGCAGAAGCCGTTGATGGCTACGGGCATCTCACCCACGACCCATTGAACAAGGTCGATCTGGTGGGGGCACTGGTTGATCAGTACGCCACCGCCTTCCCCCGACCAGGTTGCACGCCAGCTGCCGCTGTCATAGTACTGCTGGGTACGGTACCAGTCGGTGATGATCCAGGTCACACGCTGCAGCTGGCCAATGCCGCCCAACTGTACGATCTCGCGCATCTTGCGGTATACGCAGTTGGTACGCTGATTGAACATCATAGCAAACAGCGCGTTGCTGTTCTTTGCGCACTCGTTCATCTCCTTGACCTGACGGGTATATACGCCCGCGGGCTTATCGCAGATGACGTGAATACCGCGTTTGAGGCACTCCATAACCATTTCGGGGTGGAAATAATGCGGTACGACAACCATAACCATGTCGCAAAGACCGCTGTCCAGCATATCAATGTAATTATCGAAATATGCAACGTCCATGCCCTGCGTTCTTCCCTTCATTGCCTCAACCTTTGCGGGATTGTTATCGCAAAGCGCGGTAACCACGCCATTCGGGATCTTCCCGGGAAGGAACAGTCCTGCCATATAGTGCGTGCCCTGATTACCAAGACCGATAATACCAACTCTTACCTTTTCCATTTTTATCCTCCTTGCCGTCAATAGCGGCCCAAATAGTTTCAAAATTCTTACAAATTGTTCTGAATATATCGAATGCTGCGCTGTACCTGTGCCATTGGATCGGGCATGGTTGCCGCGTTATCCTGCTCGACAAGGAAATACTGCGCCCCCGCCGCCTTCATGCGCGGAATCAGGGCTGCAAAATCAATATTACCGTCTCCAACGGGGGCGAATGCGGGGCTAAAGCTACCAATTGCATCCGAGGAATTCGTGATCATGTAATCCTTGAGATGCACGCAGCAGATCCTTCCCTTCAAGCGGTCGATCGTAGCGCCAATATCCACTCCACCGTACTGCAGCCAATAGGTATCCAGCGTGAAATTGATATTGGGTGCATTTTTTATGATATAGTCAAATACTGTCATCCCGTTGTGCTTGAAAAACTCAAAATGATGGTGATGATAGAAGAAAGAAAAGCCGTTGGCCTTCATGATCTCGCCCGCACGGTCCAGCTGCTCGATCATGGCCTTGCAGCGGTTCTCGTCTGCTATTTCAGCCGGGGGCATTGCTCCAAGACCAATGTTCTTGCAGCCGAATTTATCGTGCTCCTCCATCAGCGCCTGCGTGTCCTCCACGATTCGATTCATGGGAACGTGAGTCAACACCACAGGCAGACCCGTCTGCCTGCTGACGCGCGCGATCCTGTCGGGATCAAACGCACCACCGGAATACTGCATATAGGAATACCCCATTTCCCTCAGCTTTTGCGCAGCCTCGAGAAAATGCTCCTCGGTATCCAGGTAATTTCGAATCGAATACAGATTAAGTCCCGCTTGCATTCTTTTCAAATCCTCCCTTTGTGTAAACATATCCGTTTTTATTCAAGATCTCTTTAAGCGCGTTTGCTGCAGCGTCAAACGCCTCGTCGTTGCTTGCAAACGTATATTTGTTTTTCATTTCCTGATGATCGATCTGTGCGTACCCCGCAAACACTTTCAAATGTGGCTCAAGCGTCAGTACCATATCCTGCTCGGGATCAACCATGCTGATCAGCGTATCGATCATACCGTCACCGTGGCCTGCAGGAACGATCTCGCCCGTAGATGCGATCACGTCCTTGATATGGAAATACTCGGTTTTGCCGTGCAAGGCCTTGAGCGTTTCTGCTGCAGGCTGCTCGACCTGCAAGAAATTCGCGGGATCGTAAACGTAATACAAGCCCTGTACGTTTTGCATGATCAGCAAAACACGCTCCAGCGTATCGCCGTAAATGTCCTTCTCATTTTCGTGACAAAGCTTGACACCGTAACGGTCTGCAACCTCAATCATGCGACGCAGATATTCATATACCTTCTCGGGCTGATCGTAAGCATTAAAAAAGCTGAACATTCGAATGCGCTTTGCACCAAGCACACCCGCAAGCTCGCAGACGTGTGCGACTACCTTGAGATATTCATCAATATCGACCATAATATCTACCTTCCCCAAAGGAGAGCCGACCGACCACACGGCGATTCCCGCTGCATCCAGCTCCGCCTTGATCTGTGCTGCCTCTTCAAGCGTAAGATCCTTGACGTTTTTGCCTGCAACCGAGCGCAATTCGGTAAGTCCGATACCGTTGCGTTTCATTGCTTTGATCTGACCTTCCAACGTTGGGTTCGCTTCGTCAGAAAAAGCACATAATCTGATCATAAAATACCTCCATGATTTACTTATCTAAATTATAACTCTGCTAAATTCGAAAATAAATTGCAATATTTGCAATAACCATTGCTTTTTTGGCAATTATATTGTACAATATGTATAAGTCATAAGTTCAGAGGTGAAATTTTGTGAATGTTCAAATTATCAAGAATGGATTCATCTGCCATCATATCGCCGACATCCCCGATCCTGCGGCATTTCACAGACATATTCATAATGAATACGAGCTGCTTTACTTCGTGCAAGGAGATGCGGATTGTACCATTGAAGGCTCTGTTTACCGCTTGCGTGAAAACGATCTGCTATTAATCGGGCCTCGCACCTTTCATTGTGTCAACCCACGCAGTCCGGCGGTCTATGAACGCTTTGTCATCAATTTTCCCGATGAAATGGTTCCCGATTCTGTCAGAGGCTTTTTATCTGACGCAAATAATATATACAATTTACCAAAGGACAGCCCCATCTACCGATTCTATCAAAATTGGATCGATGCAGAAACACAGTTTACAACAGATGAAATGCTCAGTTTTGTACAAAGCTCAACGCCACAGCTGCTGACGTTTCTCAAATATCTGCCTCAAAAGAAAGATATCCAGCCTATCAGAAAAAATAAAACGCTACAGCAAATCTTACACTACATCGATGAACACCCTACAGAGAATATCAATTCTGAAAAGCTGGCTTCCATGTTTTATATGAGCCCCTCGTGGATTGTTCACACGTTTCGCAAAGAGCTTGGAATTAACCTGATGCAGTATATTGCGAAGAAGCGGATTTTGTATGCAGAAAGCTTGATCAGAAACGGCGAAACTCCCACTGAGGCTGCTAAAATATGCGAATACGAAAGCTACGTTACGTTTTATCGTCAATATAAAAAAATACTCGGGCATTCTCCCAAGAACGATTTACCTTCCCATAACGCGAAAATGCTGTAATTGCAATCTATTTTACCATAATAACAATGCACATTGCAATTCTTATATGTTAGAATATAAATATGCAATAATCAAAGAGAGGTGTACTTATGAAGCAGTTCATGGATCGCGATTTCTTACTCTCAACACCCACAGCCGTCACGCTCTATCGTGATTATGCGGCTGCTATGCCCTTGGTTGACTACCATTGTCACATTGATCCCAAGGAAATCTGGGAAAACAGGCAGTTTGAGAATCTGACACAAATCTGGCTTGGAGGCGACCATTACAAATGGCGCATTATGCGCTCCAACGGTGTTGCCGAGGAATATATCACCGGAAATGCGCCCGACCGAGAAAAATTCCAAAAGTTTGCAGAGGTGCTGCCCCGTTGCGTAGGTAACCCCATGTATCATTGGTGTCACCTGGAGCTGAAAACCTATTTCGGTTATGAAGGCGTGCTCAACGGTCAGACCGCAGAAGAGGTCTGGAATCTTTGCAACCAAAAGCTCAAAACCATGCGGGCAAGAGATTTCATCAAGGTAAGCAACGTTGCCATGATCGGCACGACCGATGACCCCTGCAGCGATCTTAGATACCACGCCCTGTTGGCTGATGCGGGACTTGATACGAAGGTATGCCCAAGCTTCCGCCCCGACCCCGCACTCAATATGCATAAAAAAGGCTTTGCGGAATATATCGCCAAGCTCTCCGCTACGACGGGTATTGAAATCAAAACCATCGCAGACGTCAAGGCGGCACTCAGCACACGCATGGATAACTTTGCCGCGCATGGTTGCCGTGCAAGTGATCACGGCCTTGATTACATCATGTACCGTACTGCAAGCGAAAACGATATCAATGCTGCACTTGCTGCCGCACTTGCGGGGCAGACCGTTTCCATGGATCTCGTGGAGGCTTACCAGACCGAGCTGCTCTTGTTCTGCGGACGCGAGTACTCCAAGCGCGGATGGGTCATGCAGCTGCACTTCAGCTGTATGAGAAATCCCAACAGCCGCCGTTTTGCCGAGCTTGGTCCCGATACCGGCTTTGATTGCATTGCCGTCACCGACAGCTGTGCTGCACTTTATAAGCTGATGGACATATGGGACAAGGATCAGACCCTGCCCCGCACCATTCTTTACAGCCTCAATCCTGCAGACAATCAATGGATCGATTCGTTGGTGGGAGCATTCCAGGACAGCTCGATCCCGGGCAAGATCCAGCATGGCAGCGCCTGGTGGTTCAACGATAATAAGGTGGGCATGCAGGAGCAGATGACCAGCCTTGCCAATCTTGGTATTCTCGGCAACTTTATTGGCATGCTGACCGACTCCCGAAGCTTCCTCAGCTACACAAGACACGAGTACTTCCGCAGAATTCTTTGTAATCTGATCGGTAATTGGATCGAAAACGGCGAGTATCCCTGCGACATTGAGACCGCAGGCGCACTCGTGCAGGATATTTGTTACAACAATGCAGCCCGCTATTTTGGTCTGTAAAAGGAGACTTTCACTATGCAAATGACGTTTCGCTGGTATGGCAAGGGCAACGATAAGATCAGCCTTGCCGATATCAAACAGATTCCCGGTGTGACCGGAATTGTCTGGGCCTTGCACGACAAGATGCCCGGAGAGATCTGGCAGCCCGATGAAATTGCAAAGGTTAAAGCACAGCTTGATGAATACGGCTTTAACATGGACGTTGTCGAATCGGTCAACGTGCACGATGACATCAAGATCGGTCTTCCTACAAGAGATGGCTATATTGAAAACTACAAGCAGACCATTCGTAACCTTGCCCCCTTTGGCGTCAAGGTCATCTGCTACAATTTCATGCCCATCTTTGACTGGACCAGATCCAATCTGTTCCACCCCGTAGGTGACGGCTCGACTGCACTGTTCTATGAAAAGAACATGATTCAGGATGACTACAACGCAATGGCCAAGTACATCCTGGATTTCACCGAAAAGTACAATATGTCCTTCCCCGGCTGGGAGCCCGAGCGTATGGCAAGGCTGGACCAGCTGTTCCGGGCTTACGCCGACGTTGACCACGAAAAGCTTTGGGCAAATCTCAAATACTTCCTTGAAGCGCTTATGCCCGTTTGCGAAGAGACCGGTATCAAGATGGCCATTCACATGGACGACCCGCCTTGGGATATCTTTGGTCTGCCCAGACTTTTGGTGGACGAGCCCTCGATCGACCGATTTCTTTCCATGGTCGATCACCCCTGTAACTGTCTGACGCTCTGCTCCGGCAGCCTGAACGCAAACCCCGACACCAATGTAGCAGACATCGTACGCAAGCACTGCGACAGGATCGCGTTTGCGCACATCCGTAACGTCAAACACTTTGAGAACGGCGATTTCTCCGAGGCCAGCCACCGCGACTGTGATGGAGACACCGGGATCCTTGACATTCTAAAGGCTTACCACGACTGCGGTTACAAGGGCTATATCAGACCCGACCACGGCAGACACCTGTGGGGCGAGGGCCCCGGCACCGTCAGACCCGGTTACGGTCTTTACGATCGCGCGCTTGGCATTATGTATATGCTGGGCGTCTGGGATATGCTTGATAAATTGGAGGAAACATAAATGATTCACTTACCTTTACATATTGATTATACCGATAAGGTTGTTGTTATAACGGGCGCAGGCGGTCTGATCTGCGGTGCAATGGCTCGTGCTTTTGCACAGTGCGGCGCAAAGGTTGCAGCTCTTGATCTCAACGAGGAAGCTGTTTTGAAGCTGGCTGACGAGCTTTGTGCAGAAGGCTTTATCTGCAAGGGCTACAAGGCAAACGTACTTGAGCCCGAGGTACTGGAGGCAGTTCATGCACAGGTGCTGGCTGATTTTGGCAAGTGCAACATTCTGATCAACGGTGCGGGAGGTAATAATCCCAGAGCAACCACCACAAACGAGTATCACCACGAGGCAACTCCCAACGGCAAGTCCTTCTTTGATCTGGACGCCGACGGCGTGGATTTCGTATTCAAGCTCAATTTCCAAGGGACACTGCTCCCCACGCAAGTCTTTGCAAAGGACATGCTGGAGGATGGCGGCTGCATTCTCAATATTTCTTCCATGAATGCATATACACCTCTGACCAAGATCCCCGCATACTCTGCTGCCAAGGCAGGCATCTCCAACTTTACACAATGGCTGGCGACGCACTTTGCAGGCATGGGCATCCGCTGCAACGCGATCGCTCCCGGCTTCCTTGTTTCCGCGCAGAACTATTCTCTGCTCTTCCACGAGGACGGCACGCCCACCGCAAGAAGCGCAAAGATCCTCAACGGTACTCCCTGCCACAGATACGTCAATGCAGAAGAGCTGCTGGGTGCTACCCTGTTCCTTTGTGACGACAGAAGCGCATCCGCGATCACCGGTGTCGTGCTTCCCATCGACTGCGGCTTTGCTGCATATTCGGGCGTATAAGGAGGGGCTGACATGACCGTACTTGAAAGATTTTCCCGCGTGGGCATCGTTCCGGTGGTCGTCATTGACAAGGTAGAGGACGCAGTTCCTTGCGCCAAGGCTTTGCTTGCAGGCGGCGTGGACGTGATGGAGATCACCTTCCGTACCTCTGCGGCACCCGAAGCGATCAAAGCCGTTTCCGAAGCTTGCCCCGATATGATGGTCGGCGCAGGTACCGTGCTCAATCTTGAGCAATGCAAGCTGGCTTGCGAGATGGGTGCGAAATTCATCGTGTCTCCCGGCTTTGACCGCGACGTGGTTGCTTACTGTATCGAAAACGATATCGCAACCACCCCCGGCTGCGTCACGCCCACCGAGATCACGGCTGCGGTTAACATGGGTCTGAAGGTCATTAAGTTCTTCCCCGCTAACGTTTACGGCGGTCTGAACGCCATGAAAAACCTCTCTGCTCCTTTCGTGGGCATCAAATTCTTGCCCACGGGCGGCATCAACACCGCAAACGTACGCGAGTACATCGACGCTCCCTTTATCCAGGCCGTGGGCGGGTCCTGGATCTGCCCTCGCGCTGATATTGCGGCAGGTAACTGGGATAAGATCACCGCGCTGTGCCTTGAAGCCCGCGCAGCAGCGTTTAACTAAGCAGGAGGCAGATATGGCAAAGATTATTACGTTTGGTGAGCTGATGCTCAGACTTCAGCCCAACAATTATGAAAGATTCGTGCAGGCAAGTCAAGTGGAATTCTCCTTTGGCGGCGGTGAGGCAAATGTCGCGGTTTCTCTTGCAAATTACGGCATGGACGTGGCGTTCGTGACCAAGCTCCCCGCACACGCCATCGGCCAGGCTGCAGTCAATTCCCTGCGCAGATACGGCGTAGACACCTCGATGATCGTGCGCGGCGGTGACCGCATCGGCATTTACTTCAACGAAAAGGGCGCTTCTCAGCGCGGCTCTGTTTGCATCTACGACCGCGCAAACTCCGCAATTGCAAAAGCAGATGCCAAAGATTTTGATTGGGATAAGATCTTTGACGGTGCCGAATGGTTTCACTTTACCGGCATCACTCCTGCGCTGGGTCAGAACGTAGCAGATATTTGTCTGGAGGCCTGCAAGGCAGCAAAGGCCAAGGGCATTAAGATCTCCTGCGATCTCAATTACCGTGGCAAGCTGTGGACTCGTGCACAGGCGCGCGAGACCATGACCAAGCTTTGCGAGTACGTGGACGTTTGCATTTCAAACGAGGAGGACGCAAAGGACGTTTTCGGCATTGAGGCTGAGGCTACCGATATTTACGGCGGTGAGATCAACCACGAAGGGTACAAGTCGGTTGCCAAGCAGCTGGCTGATAAAATTGCCTTTGAGATGGTTGCCATCACACTTCGTGAAAGCCACAGCGCAAGTGCCAACGGATGGAGCGCAATGCTCTATAACGTAGCCGAGGACAAGTACTGCTTCTCCAAAAAGTACGAGCTGACCATTATTGACCGCGTAGGCGGCGGTGACTCGTTTGGCGGTGGCCTTATTTATGCGGTGCTCAACGGTAAGGACACGCAGGCTGCTGTGGAATTTGCAGTTGCTGCATCCGCGCTCAAGCATACCATCGGCGGTGACTACAACATGGTCACTGTTGCCGAGGTGGAAAAGCTGGCAGGCGGCGACGCCTCGGGCAGAATTCAGAGATAATCCATATTCATACACAAAACGGCTGAGTCTTACGACTCAGCCGTTTTGCTTTGAAAATTCAAGCAGTTATCTGTATTTTTCCAATACTGCTGCGTACTGCGGATTCTTCAGCAATTCAGCATGCCTGCCACCGTTTGGATGAAGCAAACTGTCAACCATCCATGCCAAAAAGTCGTCCGCTGCCACTGTTACTCTATCGGGAAAATACGCTTGACGAACCGCATTATCCAACTTTACTGCCTTCGCGATCTGCTTTGCTGCATACAGATTCATATCCAGCAAGTCAATAATATCCTCATCATAACCGCCTCTGAAGGTCATATCATTTCTCATTCTGCCAAGGAAGGCCTCGGCAAGCCCTGCAAAGAAAATATCGCCTGTTTCATCAAATGCATTCAGCATCAGGCGGCCGTATTTCTTTGCTTTCAGAGCTCTTTCTTTCATTGTAAGCGAACTGTCAAAGAAGATGGCGCGACCCAATTTATCACCCGCAAAAGCGATGAGTTCATACATGTTTTTTCGCAAATAATAGTAATATTCGTCCGTGTCTTTGGCAAACAGCTGCTCGGTCTTTTGCGCCCCGGTTGTGAACCAATCCGCAAAATTGGTTTGGTAGATCGCAAGCGCTTCATCGGTTTTTCCTTCCGCATGAAGAATTTTTGCGCGCATATTCCATGCACTCAAACGAATCTTTTCATCTGTGCATCCTTCCAATATTCTCTCGCAGATAGTCAGAAATTCATCCTTGTGAGCGATCAGAACAGCAGGATCATTGTCTGCCAGGTCCCCTGCTATATTCCACATATAGTTGCTCATGATCATGTAATCATTGGGATAATCATTATGCGCCTTTATAATGATCTCTCGTGCCTTGGCGGGATCACTTCTCCAAAGCTTTTTGTAAAGCAAAAGCACTTCATCTATATGTGCTTGAATTTTTTCTTGATCATACCCCATAAGCTCGTCAAGCGTGACTCCGAAGAAATACGCCAAAGGCTGCAGATTGGTAATATCCGGGTAGGTCTCACCGCGCTCCCATTTGCTGACCGCAGCACACGTGACGTTCATCGCAACCGAGAGCTGCTCCTGTGTGATATTTTTTGCTGTACGCAAACGCTTGATGTTTGCACCAATGGTCATTTCCATATGATACCTCCATAATGAATAGTAAGCCGACGTCTGCTTCTGCTTTTATTATAGCATATTATTTGTGGCTGTAAAGGTATTGTTGGGAAACATCAATGATAGTATTGGTTGAAAAATTATAGCACTTGTATACAAGCAGGGAGAAGATTTGAAATCTTCTTCCTATCATAGATGTTTTTTTCTGTTTATTATTAGTTATGGACAAACGGGATCTGATCAATCGTCAGCTCACCGTCCGTGCATATCACACGAATTGTGCTTGCTTCCCAATCGCCTGCCCAATTCAAGCCAAAGCAATACGCACCGGAGTTTTGCTCAATCGCATTCCATTCATCCATAGTTCCATGAAATTCAATCTCGTTCAGCAAATGACAATCCGAAAATGCTGCATCACCGATGACAGTGACAGAATCAGGAATTACGACCTTTTCCAAAGCGCTCCCTGCAAAGGCAAGCACATCGATCTTGGTAACGCCATGCGGAATTTCCAATATGATCGAATCAAATACCTCCCCATCCATCGGACCGTTCCACGCATATGAGCCGGCTCCCATAAATGTACCATATTCAATCGTCGTAGTTGTATCCGGTATATAAATATTGGCCAAGGAGTAACAGTAACTAAAGGCGGATTGGTCAATCACTTCAAGTTGTTCCGGGTAATGGATGTTTTTAAGTCTCTGACACATATCAAACGCACCGTTTCCGATCTTCTTTATTCCATCATGTAAATATACGTCTTGTAAATTCACACAATGATAAAATGCAGCAAACGGCAGTTCTGAAACTCCGCCCATAACATTCACGCTTTTCAGCCCATATACATGTGAAAAAGCGTGCTCTTGCATCACTTCAAGCGATTCCGGCAAGACAATAGTTTCCAAATTGGTGTAAGAAAACGCCCATTCTTCAATGATATTCAACCCATTTGGCAAAGTCACTCCCACCAGATATTCTTCTTCAAAGAATGCATATCTTCCAATGCTCCTCACGGGAATATCAAGAATGCTTTCCGGGATGATCAACGTAAATTTTTCGCGGTCTGTTTTACTCTGATCCTTAGCTTGCTTGGTTCTGCCAAGCACGGTCCAATAAGAATTATCCGCGCTTAACAGATATCTCACGTCTTGCTCGTCCGTATATTCACTTGGTAGAGGTTCTGTCGTTTGCATATCAGAGTCCGTTAGTTGCTCGTCGGATATGCTTGTTGTCTGTTCTTCAGAAATCGATTCTGTGATCGATTCGTTTTGTGTGGTGCCCTCCTCCGGCGCCCCAATAATACCTTCGATCTGCTTCTTATGCCGCAGAAAATAGTCATACATACGTTCCAAGAAAGCCCCGAGTCGTTGCAAGAATTCGGAAAACAGCAGGCTGTCGGACGATTTTAGTTTTGATATCAACGATTCTTCCGTCCCTGCTTTCATCGCTTGAAATACGTTCTCGGTCATTTCCCATTCTATCCAATTGATATGCAAATGTGTTTCGAGTGGCGTTGTATCGTCAGGAGCATCGGGATCCTGCGGGACGTCCGCCTGCTGATCAAGCGGAAACAGCAGGTGATCAACAACCTGATTGCTCCATTCTTGTACGGGATTTCCGTCAAAAATCATCAATGAAAGAGGCAAAGATACAAACAGCATGCAAATAGTCAGGATCAAGCATGCTGCGCTGATCATTAAAACGCGCATTTTTTGTTTCCGTCTTGTTTTCAGAATCCCCAGCTTGGTTTCATATTGAACGTACTCTACAACGTATTTCTGATCAATTGCGGAAATTGCATCTATCATATAATTTTTCTTCATACAATAATCCCCTCCTCTGCCAATTTTTCGCGTAGTGTTTGCTTGATGTGCGCAATCTGCTTATTGACCTTGGAACGGCTGACACCCATTTCCCGAGCTATATCCTCTATGCGCTTGCCCAAATAATACCGACCGATAAAAACATACCGTTGTTCCTTGGTGATCCCGTTGAGATAGTCATTCAATATCTCCGAAAGATTTATGGCATCAATTCCCGGATCCCATGCAGACAAAACATCTTCAAGCTCAGACAACGAAACAGCCTGGCTCAATACAGCTCTTTTTTGTCTGTTATTTTTTCGGATCAGCATTACTGCATGATTTCGGATAATGGCAAGCAGAAAAGCCCTGAGCAAATATGGCCTTTCCGGAGGAATCGATTTCCAGGCAGATAAATACGTATCATCAAGGCATTCCTCACTATCCTGCAGATCAAGTAAAATACGATTTGCTGCACGAAGCAAATACTCCCTGTATTTTATATCGGTTTGCTTGATTGCATTTTCGTCACGATCCCAATATAACGAAATAATTTCGTCATCGCTCAAAATCCGAGCATTCGTGTATTCCATAGCATTCTCCTTTCTACATCCTTCACACTTATAGATGCCATTTTTCGGAAAATAGTGTACGTTTTTCGGAAAATTTCTTCAAAATCTCAGAATCGACCCGCAAAAGCAGGTCGATTCTATGTTCTGATTGAATTTTATTTTCCCGAAGACTGTCGCTTCCCTACCTCGCGCAAGATTTCCAGCGCGGGCGCGGGGATTCTGCCGAGGTGATCGGGTCCTACGTTGAGCAGATAGTTGACACCGCGGGCGTTGAGATGCTCCTTGATGCGGATGACCTCATCGGCATTTTTCCAGTTGTCATCGTAATACTTAAAGCCCCAGGTGTCGTTGAGTGTGGTCGGAGACTCCACCAGCACGCCGTCCATATATTCGTCGGGAATCTCGTTGTCGCCCATGGATACGTAATCACCAAGATCGTTGCCGATGCGGCTGTTGAGCAGGCAGTCGGGCTGTATCGACTTGACAAGGTCTCGCAGCTCGCGCGATTGCTCGGGCGTGATCTGATGGGGGGTATCGCACCAAAGCAGGCACAAGTCGCCGTATTTGGTCAGTATCTCGCGGATCTGCGGCAGGATCTTGGCACGGAAGCATTGCTCGTAATCCTTGGCGTCATCATCCGGATAGTCCCAGTTGTTTGTCCAATGCGTGTCGCATACGTTGAGGTGCGTGGGGTGATAGCCACCACCGTTGGGCTCGTGCCAATCCAGCTCCTGCGAATAATACAGTCCGAATTTCAGACCGTGCTTTTTGCAGGCTGCCGAAAGCTCCGCAATCACGTCACGTCCAAAGGGCGTGGCATCCACCACATTGTAGTCGTCGTATTCGGATTTGAACATGCAAAAGCCGTCGTGGTGCTTGCTGGTCACCACCATATAATTCATGCCTGCATCCTTGGCCAGCTTTACCCATTCCTCCGCGTCAAAATACACGGGATTGAAGGCCTTTGCCAGCTGTGCATATTCCTCGTTCGGGATACGGAAATAAGACTGCGCCCACTCAGCGATCATATCCATGCGCTGACCCTTATATTCACCGGCCAGCAAGGAGTAAAGACCCCAGTGGATCATAAGACCGAATTTTGCTTCATTTTTGAACCATTCACGATTATTCATACTGTCTTCTCCTTTATGAAACAGTGTGATTTCCTTTATATTCAAAGAATTTTCTGTTGTAGGCGTATGCCACCTCTGCCTCGCCCTTACGAGATACCAGGTAGAATTCGTCACCGCGCAGCGAGGTATTGTCCAGCCCCTCGGGAGAGATATACATCTCCTTACTCCATGCATAAAGCTTCTCGGTCTCAGGCACGCGCCACTTCGCATGGTCAAAATAAAATACCGTTATGCACTTTGTGTAATGCGTGTGAGTACTCATTCCCGGCCTGTAGTGGGTGTGAGGCTCATATACCTGCTCTTTGTCTATATGAGACAATTTATCCGTGGAGATAACAAATTCGCCATCGTATTCTACTGATTCGACGATCTCGCGATCCTTCTTGTTCTGCTTGAAATACAGGACAATGGGCACGATTGCCAGAAGGCCGATCGGTATGGCAAGCACCCACGATACGGCATAACCTGCAAGGATAGCAAGAGCCGCTATGGGCATGACCCAAATCAGCGTTTTGTTGTCGTTATTCTTGGCCTTTTTTTCCTCATTCTTGAGAATATCCTGCAGGATGACTTCGTCTGTTAATATCTCTTTTTTCATTCAACTGTCTCCTCATATCTGAATACACGCTCATTATAGAGCAATACGGGCGCTGTTGGGCGATCATGATATACGACAATGATAAATGGGATCGGATCATCCGCATACTGCATGATTCCGCGCAGACCAAACGCATCAGGCTCATTCGCATTTCTGACATAACACATGCCACTCTCAAAAATATACTCGTCTTTTCTCGGTTGCGTTCCCTTGCCACTGTGCCTGATGTCCATTATGATCTCGTTATCTATGGGCCGCATGTTCTCATTTGCGCATACCAAGGTGTCGCGAATGATGCTGAACCTTCTTGCATGGATTCGCTTTTTCATGCGACCGAGCGTGATAAGTTCGACAATACCCCAGACAAGATAGTATAAAAGCAATACTCCAAGCACGCACAAAAGAATCATCGCAGCAGGAGCTTGATTTGCATGCAAAGAATACAAAATGATCGCACCAAAAATCAAGGAAAAAATCATAAACGCTCCAACGATCAGATCTCCTTTGATTCTGCGCTTGACTTCTTGACCAAGGTCTTGCATGATCCTGTTTTTTGTCAGCAATACTTTTTTCTCCACAAGCATTCCCCCGATTCCTGATGTATCATTATTATAGCAGAGTTTGTCTTCCCTGTCAATTGCAGTAAACAGAAAAAGCAAGCCTTACGACTTGCTTTTCTTTTTTGTTAACAGATAGTACCCTGCATAAAAGGCTACTATGTAAATCAAAAACAGTACAACAACACCGATCGGATACAGCACGGGGTTTCCGCCCACGAGATTATACAGAATATCGTACGGCGTGCCGTCGCCCTGCATCAGGAACATATAATTATAGTCCGTGAGAATGTTGACGATATATGCGAGAACACAACAAACACTAAGTATCGAAAACGTGATGCCGATATTATTCTTTTTCATGCTGGTCATGCCCGAGATCGCAATGTAAAGAGAGCCAAAGCCCGAAATACAATGCGTGATACCCGAGCAGACGTTGACATAGTAGAAGATCGGATACGCATTATAGTTCTGTGCTGCGCCGTAAGTACCTGCAAGTGCTCCCAGCAGGCCAAAGATCAACACGAAATCCAGAGCGGCTTCCTTGAGCCTTCCCTTGGAAAACGCAGCAAGCGGCAGCGTGATCAGTTGGATGCTGCATAAAAACAGCGGCAGGTTACGTAAAAGCGATTGTACGGGCTCGTCCGATTGCACGCAGCTGAGCACGATTTTGATAATCTCTACGCCATCGATCAGGATCGCTGCCCAGATCAACGGTACGTTCTTATTCTTATTCGGATGCTTGCGATAATCAAGGCCGACCCAAATTGCCAGCGCTGTCATGATAAGAACCAACGAAGTCACAAAGGTCAGATGCTGCCAGGAATATGCGCCCGCGGGATCAACCGTCAGTTCACCAAAGCCTAAAAAAGCCCCCATGTCTTACTCCTTTGCGAAAATTGTCACATTACGGATATTATACCACAGAACGACTTTCACATATCAGACATGGGGAAATCTTAATAATTCTTAATATTCTGTTTGATAGCCGGAAAAACCACTTGAATAATACTGCTTGCCGTTCACGGTCAGCCACATAGCTTCCACGCCGTCAAGCGACTCGATCAAGGCAAGTCCCTCTTGATACGTCATGCAGAACAGCGCGGTCGAAAGCGCGTCACCGTCAGCGGAGCTGTCGCACACGATCGACACCGAGGTGAAGTAATCCGCAGGCATCAGAGTGACAGGGTCGATAATGTGGTGATACCGTTTCCCCTCCACAACGTAATACCGCTGATACGAGCCGCTGGTGATCAATGATTCTCCGTCAAGCTGCAGATAAGCGAGATAATCCTCTGCATCATCCGCAGGGTTTTCTATACCCACGGTCCAACCACTACCATCAGGCTTTGCACCAAGCGTACGCACGTTTCCGCCTACGTTGATCACGTATCCCGCAATTCCCTTTTGCTCCATTTGCCGGGCAACCATCTCCACGGCATAGCCCTTTGCGATTGCTCCAACGTCAAGGCGCATCTGCGGATCTGTAAGCGTAACCGTGCAGGCCTGCTCATCAATCAACACTTTATCAATATCGGTATGCTGTGCCGCCTCTTGCAGCCTTGCCATAGGTGGCAGCTGTGCATTCCACGGCTCGTCCATGCCGTCCTCGCGGTACTCATGCCAGACAGACAGCACGCTGCCCATTGCGACGTTTACCTTCCCACCCGTCATCTCGTAAGCCTGCTTTGCATACAGCAGCATATCGATGATGCGTCGATCCACCGTCACCGTGCGGTGCGCGCCATCCACCAGCTCGTTGACCGTGCACAGATTCTCCATGCCGTCATAGCGATGATAGATGGTAAACAGCCTATGATATTCGCCGAGCAAGGAAAACACCTCGTCCGCGATCTCGTCAAACTCCTGTTGACTGTCTGCATATCCTGTCACGGTAGTCACGGTATCAAAATAATCAAAGGAGTATTCCGAAAACTTTTGCGCTTCCCGCCCGCATGAAGTAAACGCGCTTGCAAGCAAGAGCAAAAGCAAAAGATATACAAGTAAAGTTCTCTTCATTTCTTCAAGTGCAAAACGGGAGGCGAGCCTCCCGTTTTATCAATTCTCAAATCAGCCGATCTTCTGTGCAGCCTTTACCAAGCCGTTTACCAGAATGGTGCAGCCTGCAGCCTTCAGGTCAGCATTGCCATAGTTGTCAGCGCCAACAAAGCCTGCGATCTCGGATGCGGTCTTGCCTACGCATGCAGCATCAAATGCAGCAGCCTGTGCATACCATTCCTTAGCAGCACCGCCGTAAGCAACCATGCCATAGTTGTCGCCCTGCTCCTTCTTGGTCTGAACAGCCTTGTTCAGATCATAGGTGGAAGCACCGGCAGCGTCAAAGGTGAAAGCGACCTGTGCTACGTCGCTGCTTGCAACGACGACCTTGCCGTCAGCATCAACTGCTGCTGCAAAGAAGGTGGTCTCAACCTGGTTCTTGCCGGCCTTTTCTTCGGTCGCATCGGTGCAGGTCTGCTCGGTGTGAACGCCAAGCTTGAGGGTGTGAGCAGAGGTAGCAGCGGAATCAGCAGCGTTATTGACTGCCTTTTCGATCGCCAGAACAAACTCGTTGATCATGATGGTGCAGCCGGCGTTGATGACCTCGTCATTCCCCTTGTTGCCCTCAGCAACCAGAGCCTTGACTTCTGCCAGAGTCTTACCTGCAACCAGTGCCATGAAAGCATCAGCCTGCTCGTACCATTCCTTGGTAGCGCCGCCGTAAGTGACCATGTTATAGTCCTTACCCTGCTCGTACTTAGTCTTGAAAGAGTCATTTGCAACTGCCTTACCGTCAGCAGTATACTTAACAGTGATGTCAGCGGTATCGAGAACGCAAGATACGATCTTGCCGTCTGCGTCAACCGTAACAGCCGCTGCGGTAATGGCAACCTTGCCCTGACCGTCAGCATCTTCGGTCGCGCTGTCAGCCTTGGAAACGTTGGTGTAAACGCCAAGACCAAACTTGAGAGTCTGTGCCTCCTTGTTGCAGCCAACCAAAGTCAAAGTCGACAGCATCAAAAGAGCCACGAGGAGTGCGCAAAGAATTCTTTTCATAAATTCTCTCCTTAAAATATTTTGTTGATATTCTTGATATCTTTCGCATTATAACATACAAATATTGGCTTGTCAATACTATTTCCATTCCGGAATTCGTTTTATCATCAAAGCTCCGCAAATTCCTATCAGTACACCGGAAATCGTGCCCGTAACAGCCAGAACGATCAGATAATAGCCAAGCTCTGCAGTTCCCAGAAGGATCATGGCCATGGCGATCTGTCCAACGTTATGCAGCACACCGCCTGCCACGCTGACACCCACGACAGACATAAAATCCAGCTTTTTGAGCAGCAGCATACCAAGCAAGCTCAGCACCGCTCCGGCAATGCTGTATGCAAAGCCCATCACGTTACCAAACAGCAAAGCAACAGCTACGACACGGACAACGGAGACAAGTGCCGCCTCCTTGATCCCTTGTCGATACAGCAAAAAAATGATGACAATATTGGGAAGCCCTATTTTTATACCGGGAATAGCCGTAATAATGGGAGGAATGAGCACCTCCACGTAAGCAAGCACCAATGCAAGAGCTGTGCATAGACCGAGAAATGCTGTTTTTTTTGCTGCATTCTTCATTTCTCCGCCTCCATTACGCGACTATGTCAGGACCGTGATCCGCATCACGAGTCTGCACCGTGATCACGACCTTATTAGGCAAGCATGCAATGCTCTCCCCTTGCCTTGAGATCGGCTTATGCGCAGCACAGATCCCATCGGGACAGCTGGCTTGCTCCACATAGGCTTTGCCATCCTTGATGACCAATCTGTTGAGCTGTTCTCCACTCTTGCCTGTACGGATATCAATAACGGTGTCCCTGTCCAGCGAATAGGTGCCAAAGACCTCTCCGTCCACCTTGACAACGACCTCGTCGCCGCCCGGACGCAGAAAATAGAATCCGGCACCCAGGCAGATCACCGCACACAATAGTGCTGCGATGAAAATAATATCGTTTCTCAGTTTTCTTCCACCGCCTTTACCGGCGGTGGAAGATGTTTTTTCATTATTCATATGATTGCGGTTCAAAAGGTTTCTCCAGATCCGGGAAATTCGTATGCTTCATACAGCCGGTCGGGCAGCTCTCAACGCAGGTGCCGCAGCCGGTACACTTATCATAATCAATTTTCGCCAGATTATCCTTGACCGTAATCGCATTCTCAGGACAATTCTTTTCGCACTTCTTGCATCCGATACAAGCATTGGAGCACGCCTTGCGCGCATCCGCGCCCTTGTCCTGATTATTGCACATCACGGTAACCTTTGTCTCCTGAGGCACAAGTGTAATGATGTGCTTGGGACACACGGTCACGCAAAGTCCGCAGCCAAGGCAGCGTCTGGTATCCACGCGCGCAACGCCGTCCTGTGTGCAGATCGCATCCGCAGGACAAGCATTTGCACAGTCTCCCAGACCAAGACAGCCGAAATTGCAAGCCTCGGGACCGCCGTAAATGGCAGAAGCGGCCTTGCAAGATTCAATGCCAACGTATTCCGCCTTCATATTGACCGCGCCGCACGTGCCGTTACAATGCACGTAAGCGACAACGTCCTTGGGCGCTTCAACCTCGACACCCAGGATCTCGCCAATCTCGTTTGCCACGCTCTCAGCACCGGGAACGCAAAGATTGGGCTTTGCTTTTCCCTCTGCCAGCGCAGCAGCATAGTCGTCACAGCCCTTATATCCGCAAGCACCGCAATTGATGCCGGGCAGACACGCTCTGATCGTCTTTGCAGTTTGGTTCTCCTCTACTGCAAAGAACTTGGAAACCAGCGCCAACAGAATTGCCAGGAAAAGGGATACAACGAGGGCTACAGCCAAAGCAATTAAAATATCGATCCACATAGTAATAGCCCCCTTTATGCAAACAGATTGTCCACGATGCCGCTAAAGCCCATGAACGCAAGGGAGATAAACGATGCCGCGATCAGCGTAATGGCAATCCCCTTGAAGGGTGCGGGCACCTTGCTTTCATCGATCCTGGAGCGCATGCCCGAGAACAGGACCATTGCCAGCAAAAATCCAAGGCCGCAGCCAAGCGAGCTGACCATCGCTTCAATGAAATTGTATCCGTCGGTAATATTGTTGATCGCAACGCCGAGTACAGCACAGTTTGTAGTGATCAGAGGCAGATACACGCCAAGGCCCTTATGAAGCGAAGGAGATACCTTCTTCAAGAAGAGCTCCAGCATCTGCACAAGTGCTGCGATGACCAGAATAAAGATGATGGTCTGCAGGTAGCCAAGGCCAAGCTTATCCAGTACGAAATACTGAATGGGCCAGGTAAATGCGGTTGCAAGCAGCATCACTGCAGTAACCGAGATACCCATACCTGTTGCCTGATCCAGCTTTTTGGAAACGCCCAGGAACGGACAAATACCAAGGAAGCGGCTGAGCACGTAGTTATTGACCAGCACGGAGGACATCAGAATAATGATCAATGTTTTCATTGAGCCTGCTCCTCCTTTACTTCAGTATTGCAAGCACCGCTTGCCGTACAGTGCCCTGCAGAGGGACATCCTGCACACGAAAAGCTCTTCTTCAGAGGAGCCTTGCCGCGCGTGATGACAAATACCAACGCGATCAACAGGCCGTATACCAGCATACCGCCGGGAGCCTTGGTCATGATCTCGATCTTGAAGGGCTCCATGAACGGGATCGGGATGCCTGCAAAGCTCGCGTTGCCCAGCACCTCACGGACAGTGGACATTGCAACAAGTGCGAGTGTAAAGCCGATACCCATGCCAAGACCGTCAAGCGCAGACTTGCCAACAGAATTCTTACCTGCGAACATCTCGGCTCTGCCAAGTATGATGCAGTTTACGGTAATGAGGGCAAGGTAAACACCCAGCATATCGTAAAGTGCCGGGAAATATGCATGCACGATCATTTCCACAATGGTCACAAAGCCTGCAATGATCACAATATAGCAAGGAATACGAACGGTTTCGGGGATGATCTTGCGAAGCAGCGAGATCAGCATATTGGAGCAAACAAGTACGGTCAAAGCAGCAATACCCATGCCAAATGCGCCTACGACGTTGGTGGTGGTGGCAAGCGTCGGACAAGTACCGAGGATCAGCACCAGCACGGGGTTTTCTTTGATGATACCCTTGAGCAGAATGCCCAGATTGCTGTTATTCTTCATTTGCCACACCTCCTTCCAGAATCGCTACAGCCTCAAAGCAGCGCAGTATTGCCTGCTTATAGCCCTTTGTGGTCAGGGTCGCACCGGAAATACCCTCAACAGAGTCATAATCTGCCTGCGTTTTTCCGTCAAACTGACCGTAGAATTTCTCATCGGCACAAACTGAACCGATATTGTCGGTCTCCTTCTGAGAAACCGTCAGAGTATCAATGATCTTGCCCTGGGGCGTCATGGATACGCGAATGAAGATATATTCGCCGGATGCGGGATGATACTCGTCACCGCCGGTGATGCCGTAGCCTGCACCCTTGACCTCCAGGACGTAGTTGCCCGTTGCCGTCTTGGATACGGATACGATATTCTTGTGAATGCCTTCATATGCAGTCAGATCCACGGGCGTCTGCTCGGACGCTGTAATGATCTGCATCTGTGCTTCCAGCTTTGCAGCAAGTGCTGTGTCATCAGTCAGCGCCTTACCGGTCTCATCGATCCCGACAAAGGTCTCTCCGACTACGCAAACGCTTCCCTTTCCGTTATCAGCGGTATAGACAGCGTCAATGCCCTCAATCACTTCAACGATAAAGAGCTTGGTAAACTTGCCTTCGCCTGCAGGCAGCGCTGCTGCGAGGTTGTCTGCAAGAATCTCTTCCTCAGTACGAATATCCACCGAGCCGCCGGCCAGAATGATGGCTGCATTGATCGCATCGTTAACGGCATTCTTGTATGCCTGCGTGGTCTTGGTAGCACCCGAAATGGTCTCGACAGCCGCTACCTGCTCGGCATTCTTATCGGTGAAGTTTTCGCCGTAAGTCTTTTCCTTACCAAGTGTTTCGGTCGAGGACAGGCACTTGGCTCCGCTGATAGTGCCATCAGCTCTGACACCGCAGATGATCACGAAATCCGAGCCGTAGCCCGTAGTGGTCAGCTGAATGACAAATCCGCCGCCCTCTTCCTTGTGCGCCTGGGTAACGGTTGCAGGAAGCTCGTAAGCGGAGATATCCACTTGCTCAAAATTCTTGCCCTCGGGCATAACCTCAAGCAATGCAGCGTTTGCAGCTGCGTTCTGATTTTCTTGAATGATGGGTGCGGTAATGCTGTTGACAAGTGCCAGCAGAACCGTCATAACGGTACAAATTCCTACGAGAACGATAATAGACTTGATTGAGCTTTTCATGCCTTCTTACCTCCCGCTACCAGAATTTTGTGCCTTGTCCAGGAGTCGATATAAGGATTCAGGATATTCATCAGCAGGATCGCGAAGGACACGCCCTCGGGATACGTACCGAAATATCTGATCAGGAACGTGATCATACCCGCGCCAAACGCGAAAATGATCTTCCCCCAAGCGGTCGAGGGTGAGGTCACGTAATCGGTTGCCATAAAGATCGCGCCCAAAAACAGACCGCCCGAGAGCGTCATGGTCAGCGCCATCATCACGTCAAAGCCCTCCATAAACAGGCTTGCAACGAATACGGTACCGATAAATACGACGGGAATATGCCATGTAATGACCTTGCGAACCAGTAAGTACACAAAACCGATCAACAACGCCAGCACGCAGACCTCACCGATCGCACCGCCGCGCAGACCAAGGAAGAGATCCATGATCGAGGGCAGCTGCTCTGCGGTCTCAACACTCAGAGGCGTTGCCGAGGAAACGGTATCCACGACAACAGGCAGGCCGACCTTAGCCATCGAGCCGAATGCGATCAGCATGAATACGCGGGCTGCGATCGCGGGATTGACCACGTTACAGCCAATGCCGCCAAACAGGAACTTGACTACGATGATGGCAAACAGCGAGCCGATGACACATTGGAAAATCGTGATACCGAGATTCTGTTCCACCACGGGCAGGTTGAGTGCCAGCAAAAGACCTGTCACGGCAGCACTCAGATCTCCAACAGTTTGCCTTCTCTTGGTAATCAGGTTGAACAGTGCTTCAAAGCCAACGCAGCTGGCGACACACGCAGCGATGATGATCAAAGACTTCCAGCCGAAGATGATCGCACCTGCGATTGTGGTGGGCAGCAACGCGATCAGCACGTCCAGCATGATGCGTCTTGTGGAATTGCCGCTGTGAATATGAGGAGATACGGCAAGCTTTACCTGATTGCTCATGACTTACTCTCCTCCTTTGCTTTTTCTTCTCTCAAGAATATCTTTGCCAATTTATTGGTCTGTACCAAGGGACGGTTTGCAGGACATACGAAGCTGCAGCAGCCGCATTCCATGCAGCCGTTGACAAGCAGCTTGTCAAGTGCCTCTGCATCCTTTTTGTCGTAGGCCCTCAGAATTTCTGCGGGAGCCAGGCCAAACGGACAGGTGTTGGTGCACTTACCGCAGCGAATGCAAGCGGTGGTTTCGGGAAGCTTTGCTTCCTTCTCACTCAGCGCAAGAATCGCGTTGGTGTTTTTCATGATCGGTGCCTCTGCATTCGGCACGGTAATACCCATCATGGGTCCGCCGTAGATCAGCTTTGCGGGCTGTGCAGTCAGTCCTCCGCAATAGTCAAATACGTCCTGTATGGAAGTGCCGATGGGTACGATCACAATGCCCGGCTTTTTTACGGTAGCGCCATCCACGGTCACGCACTTGTTGACCAGCGGCATACCCGTCTGCAGATAACTGCCGATCGCAGCAAGCGTTGTGCAGTTGATCACGATGCAGCCCACGTCAATGGGCAGCTTACCCACGGGAATCATGCGTCCGATTGCCTTATATACAAGCACCTTTTCACCGCCCTGGGGATACTGGGTGGGCAGCACCTTAACGGTGAAGTTGCAGCAATCCTTGACCTGCTCGCCAAGCTGCTTCATGCAATCAATCGCCTTTTTCTTATTGGCCTCAATACCGATGATCACGTTCTTGATACCATAGTGCGCGCTGATTGCACGCAACGCATATGCCATATCCTCACTTCTGTTCTCCATGGTGTAGGAGTCGCTGGTCACGTAGGGCTCGCATTCTGCGCCATTAATGATCAGATATTCCACCTTGGAAGGATCTACGTTGAATTTGACGTGTGTCGGGAATCCGGCACCGCCAAGACCAACCACGCCACTCTCGCGGATCGCATCAAGCAGCTGCTCGCGGCTGCTTACAGCGGGTGCGGTAAGCGCAGGATCCGGTGTCATTTCGCCGTCCGACTCAATGACAACGGCAGCACAAGATGAACCGTTGGATAATAAAAAGTCTTTGATCTTGGTCACCTTACCCGAAACAGAGGAATAAACGGGAGAGCTGACAGCGCCGTCAGCTTCGCCGATTTTTGTTCCGACGCAAACCGGATCCCCTACCTTAACGCAAGGACGAGCTGGCTTTCCTATGTGCATGGACATAGGAATGGTGACACTTTTCACCTCTGTCATATATTCGACAGGGGTGTCCTTGGTGTGCTTTCTATGGGGGACTTGTACCCCACGTAAAGAAATCGCCATGATATTGACCGCCTTTCTTTTTAATAGAAAAAGCAAGACTTGTAGATTTTCACACAAGCCTGCTAATACTGATATCTCATAATATTATAACTTCTTTTGATAGTTTTGTCAAGACGCAAGTCGGGATTATTTATGCAATTTTATTTGTTTTATCGCAGTTTTCGTTACATTTTTAGTCATTTTGCTTCACATTTGGCACATAATGTATTGATAACGCGAGAATTATCATATATAATGCAGTTAAAATCTATGCACAGGAGGAGCACTATGAACGTCATAGAAATTGCCATAGAGCACGGACTTCCCTACATCATCGCAATCCTTGAAATCATGGGCATCATCGTTGTTTTCTGGTCAGCTCTGGTGGCGTTCTGGCATTTCATCCAGAATGCGTTTATGAAAAAGAATCTGGATGTTCAGAATGGACTTGCCAAGGGACTTGCCACAGGTCTTGAATTCAAGATGGCAGCCGAAATTCTGAAGACGGTATTGGTCCGCAACATGGACGAGCTTTATATTCTCGGCGCTGTGATTCTTTTGCGCGCACTGCTCAGCATACTGATCCATTTTGAAATGAAAAAAGGAACGGGAAGCAAGAAGAACAGCAGCGGAGAGCAAAACAAAGAAGAATGACCGCAAAGAGGTCCCCTTTTATGGGGACTTCTTTTTGTTTGAGATTCAGGGTAAGAGGACTTGAACCGTAAAAGCCAGGCATCATTTGATGCCTGGCTTTTGTCGAGCGCGAAGTTTATGTATTGCTAATTGTTTGGTATGCAACGAGCTCGAAGGAATTTCTTCATTGCCTCTTACCCGCACCAAAACAAAAGGGATGATCTTGCGATCTTATGTAAGAGGACTTGAACCGTAAAAGACAGGCATCATTTGATGCCTGTCTTTTGTCGAGCGCGGAGTTTGCTTTATTTTAACTGTTCGATATGCAACGAGCTCGAAGGAGTTCCTTCATAACCTCTTACCCGCGACAAAAAGAAAACACCGAGGATTTTCCTCGGTGTTTCTTTTTGGTGCGGGTAAGAGGACTTGAACCTCCACGAAGTTGCCCCCACTAGAACCTGAATCTAGCGCGTCTGCCAATTCCGCCATACCCGCATATTACGGTACAAGGCTCACACCTCGTACCGTTTTTGGTGCGAGAAACGGGACTTGAACCCGTACGGTGTGAACCACACGCCCCTCAAACGTGCGCGTCTGCCAGTTCCGCCACTCTCGCATTCGCTGCCATTGGCTTGTTGACCGGCAACGAATAATATTATACACCTTTTTCGAAATTTGTCAATACCTTTTTGCAAAGTTTTTTGAAAAATTTTGCAGTATATTTTTCACATCTGTAATTTCCTTTTACTGTAAGGGATTTTGCTGATCAGCGGGCTCTGAATCCTCCGTGCCGGCATATTCTTCCGCAGGCTGTACGTAGGTGGTTTTCTGCTGTCTTTCCTCGTAAAGTGCTTCCCTGTCCGCGTATCTTTTGAGCATACCGTAATACTGCGGGAAGCTCATGCAGAAGGTATAAATCCCTGCAAAGATCAGAAACGCTGCGATGAACAAAAGCACGCTGACGTCCTTGGTGGCCATGGAGCATTCCGACGTATAGCCTGCTCCGTATTTCATCCAGCCCGCCAGGTACATCACGCCGCCCGTTGCCCACGGAGAAAATCCGAAAAGAAAGCCGACAAGAAAATGCACGCCCAAGGACATGGCGATCGCGGGGAAAATGATCCCCTTCTCATAAGATGCAAAATGATACCCTTCCCAGAAGGATACTGCAGACAGAATTGCAGCGCTCAGTATAATCGTAAAAAACAATCTGATCACGCTTGCCGCGTGCGTTTCCTCCAGCACGAAGATGGTATTGAGCCCGCGCATCAGAAAATCCGCGACAAGATAAGAGCCCATTGCTGCGATCGTGATCAAGGCAAGATATACGACGGCCAGAATCAGCCGCTCTGTCATTTTCTTACTCACGGTTACCCACCAATTGATTGACCAGCTCGTCCGAGTGGTGCTTGATCAGCGTAGCGTAATATGCGACAACGATTGCCTCCAGCGCATCGGTCAGGCGTTCTCTTGCGCCCTCCATGACCTCGGTATAGCCCGCGGTCTGCTGCTCGATGACCTTGCGGATCGAGGAGAAGGAGCACTGATTCTGCTCTACAAGCGCATCCAGAATGCGGCAGATATAATCGTAGAGCACGCTGGCACGGATGATATCGTCGCTTGCGTCGTCCAAATCACCGTTGATATATTCCAGCATATAAGCGATCTTATCCAGCTGCATACAGGGGCGCAGCATATTGATGA
Organism: Clostridia bacterium; assembly: GCA_017503325.1. Taxonomy (GTDB): domain Bacteria; phylum Bacillota; class Clostridia; order Oscillospirales; family CAG-272; genus SVQP01. The sequence continues at coordinate 156,744 of JAFVTI010000029.1, forward strand.
TCAGAATGTATGCCACCTGATCAATATTATACTTTTTCGACTTGGACAGCGGCACCCAGCCTCTCTTGGTCCAGTTCTGCAGGGTTGATCCGTCGATGCCCGAGATATCTCTGATCTGCGTCAGCATAACTCCGTCACTGATAAAGAATATTTTGGAGAGAAACTCCATACCGGTCAAACCATCCATATCTGCTCTGCGCAGCTTGGTACCCGGGATCAGCGAATCATGGATGTGTAAATTCATAGTCTTCCTCTCTTTCATATGATAACTTAATTATATATGACAGTCATTTGATTGTCAACCTTTTTTGATAAATTTCAGATAAAATTCATACAATGTTTTCAAGTGATCAAGAACAGGAGCTGCTTCTATGAAACTGAACATATCTGTCTCCCCCGCCACCCTTCTCTTACTATTCTGCATGATCGCCACCACACCGCCCGGGCAGCTGTGCGCATGTCTGCTTGCAGCCTTACTGCACGAGCTCGGACATATCGCTGCTGCAAAGCTGCTTGGCATCAATCTTGCCGGTATGAAGCTTGACGTACTGGGCGCACGGCTGAATACCGCCGGGAAATTATATTCCTATTCGTCTGTGATTCTCCTCTGCCTGGCAGGCCCCATGACAAATCTTTTATGCTTTGCCCTGGCGTTTCCCTTTTCCGGGGTACATAGCGCGGTATACGAATTCTGTTATTCCAGCCTTTCCTTATGCGTGCTCAATCTCATTCCCGTACAGGGCTTTGACGGCGGCAGAATCCTGCACGGGATCCTGGCCGGATTTTTACCGCCCAATCCGGCGGAGCGTATATGCACCGCTCTGAGCTTTGCAAGCATTCTGACGCTTTGGCTGCTCTCGGTATGGCTGCTTTTGCGCACATCCGGTGCACTGACGCTTTTCGTGTTCTCCTGTTGTCTGTTCGGCATGCTCTTTATCTGACCGAAAAAGCGAGAAAAAACGAGAATTCGGGAGGATTTGAGAGAAAACGAAAGAAAATCAATACCTTTTGCAGGCCATTCACAGAATTTTCGTGATTTTTCAAAGATTTTTGCGAAATCTATTGCAATTTCCATACGAATCTGTTACAATAGTAATATTCTCTATATTTCTGTTCAAAAGGAGTATTGATGCAAAGTGAACGATAATGTTTTGGTTCGACTCAAAGGAGTTTCCAAGGCCTTCGACGGTGAGCCTGTTTTGCGCTCCATCGACCTGGATATTCATGACAAGGAATTTGTCACTCTGCTCGGTCCCTCGGGCTGCGGTAAAACCACAACGCTGCGTATCATTGGCGGCTTTGTATCCCCCGATTCGGGAGACGTGGAATTTTCGGGTCAGCGTATCAACGATGTTCCCGCATATAAAAGACATGTGAACACCGTGTTTCAGCGCTATGCCCTGTTTCCTCATTTGAATGTTTATGAGAACATCGCATTCGGACTCAAGGTACAAAAGGTAAAAAAGGATGAGATCGACCGTCGCGTCAAGGAAATGCTGGAGCTGGTCAACCTCAAGGGATTTGAAAAGCGTCACGTCGGCAATCTGTCGGGCGGTCAGCAGCAGCGCGTTGCCATCGCGCGTGCATTGATCAACCGTCCCAAGCTGCTGTTGCTGGACGAGCCCCTGGGCGCGCTTGACCTCAAGCTGCGCAAGGATATGCAGAAGGAGCTCAAGAGGATCCAGCGTGAGACCGGTATTACCTTTATTTACGTCACGCACGACCAGGAGGAGGCGCTGTCTATGTCGGATACCGTTGTCGTAATGGCAGACGGTGCGATCCAACAGATCGGCTCTCCTACCGATATCTATAACGAGCCCATCAACGCATTCGTTGCCGACTTTATCGGTGAATCCAACATTCTGGACGGCACCATGCCCTGTGACTTCAAGGCAAAGGTTGCAGGACACGTCTTTGACTGTCTGGACAGCGGCTTTGCCCCGGGCGAAAAGGTTGACGTGGTCATCCGTCCCGAGGACGTGGACGTGGTGGACGTCAAAAACGGTATGCTGATCGGCACGGTTTCGGGCGTTACCTTCAAGGGTGACTACTACGAGATCATCGTGGACGTTCAGGGCTTCAAATGGATGCTGGAGACCTCGGACTTTGTTGCCGAGGGTCAGACTATTGGTCTGCACATTCAGCCCGATGCGATCCACGTCATGAAAAAGTCCGAGTACTCGGGCAAATTCGGTGACTACTCCACCTTCTCTGATGAAATGGACCACCTTTCCGACGTGGTCGAGGAGGAGGAATAAGCATGAACAAAACCGCTAAAGGACCGCTGTCGCGCTTGCTTGCGGCACCGCACATTCTCTGGAGTGTGCTGTTTATTCTCATTCCCTTGGCGTTCGTTGCGTTCTATGCATTCACAGATAACGATCTGCACTTCACTCTTACGCATATTTCCGAGTTCTTTACCCCGAAATACTTAGGAGTATTTCTCCGCTCGGTTAAGCTTGCCGCGATCGCGACCGTGATCTGCCTTGTGATCGGTTATCCCGCCGCATACTTCATCTCCCGTACCTCGCCCAACGCCCAGAAGGTGCTTGTGGTGCTGATCATGCTCCCCATGTGGACAAACTTCATCATTCGTACGTATGCTTTGTCTGAGGTGCTGGAGGTTATCAACAACGCCATCGTATATCTGCTCTCCCTGCTTCCCGAGAGCCTGGTGCCCATCGCACTGGATCCCAAGCCCGACATCGTGATCTACAACGAGACCGCCGTTGTCGTGGGTATGGTATACGATTTTCTCCCCTACATGATTCTCCCCATTTATTCCGTGATGTCCAAGCTTGACTACCGTCTTGTCGAGGCAGCGCAGGATCTTGGCTGCAACGGCTTTGGCGTTTTGCGCAAGGTCGTGCTTCCGCTCTCGATCCCCGGCGTGCTGTCAGGCATTACCATGGTATTCGTTCCCTCGATCTCCACGTTCTACATCTCCAACCAGCTCGGCGGCATTTTCCTGATAGGTGATATCATTGATTACTATTACTATAATAATAATCACCACTTCGCGGCCGCACTCTCCTTTGTGCTGATGCTGATCCTGCTGGCAGGCCTGATCCTGATGAATCGCTTTGGCGACGACGAAAAGGAGGGTAAACGATGAAAAAGAACAATTTCCTTGCGAATTTCTACATGTTCATGGTGTTCTTCTTTCTCTTTGCACCCATCGTGGTCATGATCCTGTTCTCGTTCAACGCAGGAAAGAGCACCTCCGTTTTTGAAGGCTTCTCGCTTACCTGGTATGCTGAGATGATCTCCAACGAGGCAATTCTGGAGGCTGTGCGCAACACGCTTTTGTTGGCTGTGACCTCCTCGGTCATCTCCACCGTGCTTGGCACCGTGGCAGCTTACGGCATCAACAAGATGCGCTCACCCGGCGTGCGCGCAACGCTGATGACCATAACGCAGATCCCCATGATCAACCCCGAGATCATTACCGGCTTTTCCTTCACGCTCTTGTTCGTGTTCACCGGTACGATCCTTCACTTCTCCGAAACCTTCAGCTTCTGGACCATGCTGATCGCGCACGTGACCTTCTCACTTCCCTACGTCATGCTGCAGATCATGCCCAAGCTCAAGCAGATGGACAAGTCCCTGCCCGAAGCCGCCATGGACCTTGGCTGCAATCCCGTACAGTCGTTTTTCAAGGTGGAGCTGCCCGAGATCATGCCCGGTATCGTCACCGGTCTGATCATGGCGTTTACGCTCTCGCTGGACGACTTTGTCATCAGCTATTTTACCAAGGGCTCTGGCTTTACCACGCTGCCCATTCTGATCTACGGTGAGGTCAGAAAGTCGGTCAAGCCCGACATTTACGCACTTGCTACCGTGATCTTCGTTACCGTGCTGGTTTTCCTGGTTTTGTTCAACATGCTCAGCACCGACGAGGATGCAAAGGCCAAGCGTCAACAGCAGCGCGAAAAGGCTCGCGCACGCAGAAAGCATGCAAAGGAGGCGCACAAATGAAACGTCTCAAGCTTTTATCCGCCATCTTTGCCATGGTCCTGCTTATGCCCTGCCTTGCTTCGCTTTCCGCCTGTGACAGCAATTACGACGTTGTTCTCAACGTTTACAACTGGGGTGAATACATTTCTGACGGCTCTTACGACTCGCTGAACGTCAACGAAGCCTTTGAAAAATGGTATTTTCAGGAATACGGCGTACGCGTCAAGGTCAATTACGATACGTACGACTCCAACGAGAGCCTTCGTGCAAAGCTGGAATCGAACGCAGTCAGCTACGACGTCATCATTCCCTCGGACTACATGATCGATTACTTTATCGAGCATGAAATGCTGCAGGAGCTCAACTTCGAGAACATTCCCAACTTTGAAAAGAATATTCCCGAGCAGTTCCGCAATCTGTTCTACGACCCCGAGAACAAATACACCGTTCCCTATACCTACGGCATGGTTGGTATCGTATACGACACCAACGTGGTCACGGACGTAACGCCTAAGGACGTGACGTGGGATCTGATGTGGAGCGATGATTACGCCAAGCAGATCCTACAGTTTGATAACTCCAGAGACGCCTTCGGTACGGCTATGTACAAGCTGGGTATCAGCGTCAACTCCGATTGCCCCAATGATTGGAGAGCTGCATATGACGAGCTGGCAGCACAAAAGCCGCTGCTCAAGAGATACGTCATGGACCAGGTATTCAACATGATGGAATCGGGTGACGCTGCCATTGCGGCCTACTATGCGGGTGACTGCATTACCATGATGGAGAACTCCTCCGAAAATGTGGATCTGCAGTTTGGTTACCCCAGAGATAAGGACGGTAACATCTGTACCAATCTGTTTATGGATGCGATGTGTATTCCCACCTGCGCCAAGAACAAGGAGGTTGCTGAGGCGTATATCAACTTTATGCTCTCGACCGATCTTGTCATTGACGGTGAACCCTGCGATATTGCGAGAGCAAACGCGGAGTATATTTACTATGCAACGCCCAATAGCGCGGTTTACGAAAATCCCGAGTACCAGGAGGCTCTTGGCAAGGGTGACGAGGAATGCGACTATTACGAGATGCTTTATCCCGAGGGCTTTGATTTTGCCGCTTCGTATAACGAGTTTGCATACGCAAATCTGGATCCGGAGCTTTTGGCATTTATCTCCGACCTTTGGTTGGATCTGAAATTATTGGATTAAAAAACAAGAGCCGCTCACGCGGCTCTTTGTTTGTGAGGTTATGATGCAAAAAACAGTTCGTTTATTTGACCTGGATAGTTACATGCAATCCTTTGACGCAACAGTGCTCTCTTGCGAGCAGCAGGAAAACAGATTTGCCGTGGTGCTGGATCAGACTGCGTTTTTCCCCGAGGAGGGCGGTCAGAGTGCCGACAGCGGCTCTCTTGACGGCGCACGGGTGCTGGACGTGCAGGAAAAGGATGGCGTGATTACACACTACACCGATGCTCCTTTGCAGATCGGCATGACCGTGCACGGGCAGCTTGACTTTGATGCGCGCTATCAGAAAATGCAAATTCACTCCGGTGAGCATATCATCTCGGGGCTGATGCACAGAAAATACGGCTACAGCAACGTGGGATTTCACCTCGGCGGTGAGATCACCATGGACTTTGACGGCGAGCTTACACGCGAGCAGCTGGATGAGATCGAGGACGAGGCAAACCGCATCGTTTATGAGAACGTGGCCATCACGGCTGCGTATCCGAGTGCCGAGGTGCTGGCTGCAACCGAGTACCGCTCCAAGCTGGACCTAAGTGAGAACGTGCGCCTTGTCACCATTGGCGACTACGACGTGTGCGCTTGCTGTGCACCGCACGTGGCAAGAACGGGCGAGATTGGGTTGATCAAGCTGTTGGATGCCATTCGATACAAAGGCGGCATGCGCATTCACTTTCTTGCGGGCAGCGCGGCACTTGTGCATTACCGCAAGACCTGGCAGGACGTGGCTGCCATTTCGGCAATGCTGTCGGTCAAGCAAAGCGAGGTGGTCGAGGGCGTCAAGAAAAAGGAAACGGAGATCGAAAAGCGTTCTGCGCTGATCTCTTCCCTGCGCCGTCAGCTGCTTGACTACAAAATTGCAGCATTGGAGGAAACAGAGGGAAACCTTTGCATCTTCACGGATGACCCCGACATGCTCTCTCTGCGCCTTTTGGTCAACGCAGGCGTGCCCAAGTGCACGGGCATCTGTGCGGCCTTCTATGGCAACGATGCGGACGGCTATCGTTATATCATGGGATCTGCGTCACGCGATCTCAAAGCCCTTTCAAAGCAAATAAACACCGCCCTTGGCGGCAAGGGCGGCGGCAGTGCGCAAATGATCCAGGGCAGCTGCACGGCAGCCGAGCAGATCATTCGCGATTATTTCAAAAGCTTATAACACAACGTCGCAGATCAGCATGTTGTGATCGGTCACGCGGCTTGTCGTGGTATCGACGGTGTGCACGTTTTGCACATCGTATCCGAGATACAGCACGTTGTCGATCGAGCGATCGGCATAGGTATACAGGCCTTGATTTGCATACTTGAACATTGGCAGATGCTTTGCTATCTTGTCGGGATTGGTATTAAAATCCCCGCAGCAAAGGATTCTGCCATTGTTTTTTTGCACGTAATCGGACAGAATATCGCCAAGGCACAGCATGGTGTCGGTGTTGGCCTCGTCGCTCTCGACAGAGAGGTGCGTGTTGAACACGGTCACGCGCTCCCCGTCCACGTCAAGCACAGCATAGCCGCAGGACGTACCCTGCGTTGCGATCCTGACCGCGAAATTTTGCGTGTCCGCCTCGATAATCGGGTAACGCGAAAGAATGGCCGTGCCGTATTCCCCGCCCTGAAAATCGCGAATTTTAATGAAATGCGTGTAGGGATACCCCGCCATGCGCGCAAGTTCGGCCGTCATGTCCACGCCCTCGGAGCGCGCGCAGACCTTGTCCACCTCCTGCAGGCAGACCACGCCAAAACTCTCGTCAGAAATACTATCGGCCAAAAGCTTCAGATTTTCTTCTGTATAATGCCCGTGCAGAAAATGCGACGAGCAGATGTTAAAGCTGACTAAACGAAACGATTTCATATTTATCACCTCTTTTCCCTATTTTAACACATTTTCAAGAATCGGTAAAGGGGTTTGACAATTTTTACAATCTATGATATACTGAAATAAATACAAGCGGAGGTTTGCGTGAAAGGTCACGTTACCTTCCTGCTCGCTTATCCATTCACGCCTTAACTTCACCCAAAATGGAGGCCAATCCATTTTGGGTGAAGTTCCCATCACTATATTGAGCCGCCATGGGCGGCAAGGAGATTACTATGAAGCAATACTTACTTGCAATGGACCAAGGCACAACCAGCTGCCGCGCGATCATCTTTTCCTCGGACGGCACGATGGTCGGCACGGCACAAAAGGAATTTACGCAGATCTTTCCGCACGACGGATGGGTGGAGCACGATCCCACCGAGATCTGGGCAACGCAGATTGGCGTTGCGCACGAGGCATTGGCAAAAACAGGCCTTGACGGTGCGGACATTGCCGCCATCGGCATTACCAACCAGCGCGAGACCACCGTGGTATGGGATAAGCATACAGGAAAGCCGGTCTACAACGCCATCGTATGGCAATGCCGCCGCACGGCCGATTACTGCGACTCGCTCAAGGAGCAAGGCTATGCTAATGTGGTCAGAGCCAAGACAGGCCTTTTGATCGACTCTTACTTCTCTGCCACCAAGATTCACTGGATCCTGCAAAACGTCCCCGGTGCTATGGAAAAGGCACAAAACGGAGATCTGCTGTTCGGCACGGTCGACACCTGGCTGATCTGGATGCTGACCGGCGGCAAGGTACACGCAACTGACCCCAGTAACGCGGCGCGCACCATGCTTTACAACATTCACAAGCTGTGTTGGGATACGGAGCTTTTGGAGCTTTTCGGGATTCCCGCATGCATGCTGCCCGAGGTACTGCCCTCCTCCGGTGTATTCGGCTATACAAAGCTATCTCTGTTTGGCGCGGAGGTTCCCATCGCGGGTGTGGCGGGCGACCAACAGGCCGCGCTGTTCGGTCAATGCTGCTTTGACAAGGGTGACGTCAAGAACACGTACGGCACGGGTGGATTTATGCTGATGAACACGGGCGAGACTGCCGTGACCTCGCAGAACGGCCTTGTGACATCGATCGCGTGGCGCATCGGTGACAAAACGCAATACGTGCTTGAGGGCTCGGTATTCGTGTGCGGTGCTGCGGTGCAATGGCTGCGCGACGGTCTTGGCATCATTCGCTCCTCGGCAGACACCGAAAAGCTGGCACGCAGCGTGCCCGATAACGGCGGCGTTTACTTTGTGCCCGCATTCGTGGGCTTGGGTGCACCCTATTGGGATCCGTATGCCAGAGGCAGCATCGTGGGCTTGACGCGCGCAGCAACCAAGGCACATATCGTTCGCGCGACGCTGGAGGCCATGGCTTACCAGACAGCTGACGTGCTTGCCGTGATGGAGAAAGAGGCAAATGCACCCGTCCGCTCTCTGAAGGTGGACGGCGGAGCAAGTGCAAACAAGTTCCTGCTGCAATTCCAGGCTGATATCACGGGCAAGCAGATCGTACGTCCCGCCTGCATCGAGACCACGGCGCTGGGTGCGGCGTGTCTTGCCGGCCTTGCCGTGGGTGTTTACGACTCTCTGGAGGCCATTCGCGCCATTTATCATCATGACGTACAGTTTGACGCACAAATGACTTCTGAGCAAAGAGATATGCTTTACGACGGCTGGAAAAAGGCTGTTGACAGAACACTGAGTGAATAATACATAAAAAAACCTCCATACTATGGTAGATATTACCGTGGCATGGAGGTTTTTATGTCATATTTCGCGTTTGACTTGAAAAAAAGCAAAAAGAAGTGTGCCGTGATCGGCTGTCATACAACGGGCGGTACCATCGCGCATGCGCTTGCCGTGCATGCCCCCATTGACGAGCTTGTACTGATCGATCAGGATCGGAGAATTGCCGACGGGCAGGTTGCGGACATTCTCGGTGCGCTTCCCGACAGTGCAAGGCTTGACGTGTGGGCGGGAGAGTATGCTGATCTTGGCAGCTGCGATCTGATCGTGCTCTCTCTTGGCCTCCCTGCCCTGCACGAGTCAGCCCATGCCGATCTGATCGAATTGAACGCGCCATTGATCAGGCAGGCAGTTGGCAGCATCACAACCTACAATTCCGACGCGGTTTTACTTGTGGTCAGCGACCCGACCGAAGCAATGACGCAGATTGCGCTGCGCTATTCGGGCCTGCCGGCTTCGCGGGTGCTTGGAGTTGGCACACTGCCCATCTCGGCACGCCTTTGCAGCATGCTCGCGCAATACTTCGGAGCTGATATCAACCAAGTACAGGCCTTGGTGCTGGGCTCGGCAGACGAGCACGCCGTGCTGCTGCAAAGCCGGATATGCGTCAGCGGTATGCCTTTGCATGATTATCTGAAAGCCAGCGGGCGCAGCGAGGACACCGGTATGCTCTGCTCTCTTTTGGACGATGCGATCTTTGCGTACGGTCGTGCATGCGACGTCAAGGGACGTGCGGATCATTCGGTTGCCCATGCATGTGTGCGCCTGGCTGATGCGATATTCAACGACCGAAATACGCTGCTCTCTCCCTGCGTGGAAGCAAACGGATACTGTGAGCTCACACGGGTCTCCATGAGCCTGCCCTGTCTGGTTGGCAGCCAGGGCGCAAGAATCGTGCATGAGATCCTTCCCGCCTCTGCTGAGCTGGAGCAGCTGTACAAGGCGGCAGCACGCCAGCGGGCGCAGTTATTTGATTACGATCGCCTTACAGAAAAAAACAAAACGTAAAAAGGGTGCCATACAGCACCCCTTTTACGTTTGACCCGACAGAAATCAGTCTGCGTATACGCTGACCTGCTTCTTGTCCTTAGTCTTGTGTTCAAATCTTACCTTGCCGTCAATCAGCGCGTACAGAGTGTGGTCGGTACCCATACCAACGTTGTTACCAGCGTGGATAGCGGTTCCTCTCTGTCTTACGATGATGTTGCCGGCAATAACTGCCTGACCGTCAGCCTTCTTAACGCCAAGGCGCTTAGACTCACTGTCACGACCGTTCTTAGTAGAGCCGACACCCTTTTTATGAGCAAAGAACTGTAAACTAAGTCTCAACATGATCTTACCTCCATCTTTTTGTGCGATCCCAATCCAAGGGGATTCTGAATTTGAAAAATTACGCGGTTTGCGACTCGTACGGTCTGTCAACAACAGAAACGTCCAAGTAATCGTAATACTCCTCGATCATATCCTCAATCTGCTTGTAATAAGCCATGAAGATGCCCGATACGGCATAACGCTTGTAATCGTCCTCCTCGTATTCGGGGAGAGCCGACTTGGACTTAACCGTGATTCTTGTCGTAGTCTCATCGATGGTATAATCGATATGAGACGCATACGCCACCTCAACGGTATTGATGATAAGCATGGTCATTGCAGACAGCGCTGCGCAGATGATGTCGTCACCCTCTTGTCCGTATCCTGTGTGTCCCTGTTCCTCAAAGCCGTAGAAAATTCCGTCGCTTCTGAAAAATACCAGCTTGGTCATAAAAAAACCGAAAAATTAAGCCTCGATCTTAGTGATCTGAACCTTGGTGTAAGGCTGTCTGTGACCGATCTTCTTCTTTTCGTTCTTCTTGGGCTTGTACTTCATAACGTAAATCTTCTTGTTCTTACCGTTCTTAAGCACAGTAGCGGTTACCTTAGCGCCTTCAACGGTGGGAACGCCTGCCTTAAAGCCTGCGTCAGTAGAAACTGCAACGACCTTATCAAATACGATCTCGCTGCCTTCCTCAACATTGAGCTTCTCGACAAAGATGATGTCCTGCTCGAGTACCTTGTACTGCTTTCCGCCGGTTTCAATTACTGCAAACACGAAAAGCACCTCTCTTTCATTATAGTCTCGCTAAAGTTCGGCGATGCATTTCTTGTTACCAAAATTTGCATACTTAAAAAAGCCTATTTTATGCGGCAATATATTTTATCATGCTCTAAAGGATTTGTCAAGGGGTTTGTTTCATATTTTTCACAAAATATTGATATTTTTTTCGTGCAAAATGCATTATACTCTTTTTTTCAAAAAAACTGTGATCATTTTGTGCTCTTCGACTTTTTTCTCTTGACGAGCACGGCAAAATCGGGTATAATATTAGCGTGATTTCCAGTATTTCCCATTTTGGAGTGTGATTATGTCAAACAAACCAACAGGCGCGTCCGAGACTTTCCGATCCGGCTTTGCGGGATTTCGGCGCGAGAATTTGCTTTCCTGCTTTTTTGCACTGTGTGAAAATACATCCATGACGCGTGCCGAGCTGGCGGATGCGACCCGACTTTCGATCATGACCACAGGAAAGATTGCGGATGCAATGATAGAGCGCGGAATATGGACCGAGGAAAAGCTGCCTGCTTGCGGTGCGGGCCGCAGACCGGGTACGCTGCAGTTTCATGCAAAGCCGCTGTTTTTGGTGCTTGATCTGTCCTCCCGCCGCTTTTGTGCATACGCGCTTTCGCCCACCATGCAGGCAAAAGAGCTTTGCATGCACGACTATAACGATATTTTTCCATTTGACGACAATCTCCTGATCTTTCTCAACGCCGTGCGCCGTGCCTGCAACACGGATAAGGAAGTCCTTCCTTACCTTGCCGTCATGACTGCCCCGGAGGACGACAAGCGGCAATGCATCACGCGCTCACTCGCAGTCTCTCCGCGCACACGCGAGCACATGGTGCGCAACATTGAAAAAATTCTGCACAGAGATTGTGATCTGATCATAGATGAGATCACCGCGGCACAAACCTATTTCAATTCCCTTTCCGAGTTTCAGGATCTGGGGTGCGGAGTGTACGTCAGTCTCTCGGACATGATGTATGCGTCGGTCTGGATGCGCGGCAATCTCCTCTGCCCTCGCATATGCAGGATCGGCGATCTGCTTATGCCGGAGCACAAAAAGGTAGCGGACGCGCTGGCCGATGCACTGTGCACCGAGGAGGCCGTCCTTCCCGTGGCGTATGCGGTCAGTACGCTGGAATCCTTCTTTACACCGGATCGCATCATCTTTGAATCGTGCAGATTTGGCTTGGACGAGGCCTTTTTGGAGGGCGTATACGATCAGCTCAAGCCTATCCTGCCCGCCAATAACCGCATCATTCCGATGCAGATCTGCAAAGCAACGCCCGGCGCAGCCGTTTGCGGGTGTGCAGCCGAGCTGAGAAGAACGTGGTTTTACGAGCGGACAGGGATAAAATAATCATCCACTTTTTATTCTTTTGGGGCTTGCATTTTTTCCGCGATTGTGGTATAATCTCTTTTGCTATAGCCGAAGAGAGCCGAACTCATACGCCCTGCGGCGAGAATTTTTCGCGTCTTTCGCCAAATCTCATCTCGCAAGATGCGTATCTTGCTTCGACTCGCTTTGACAAAATCCATCAAAAAATTCAACGCCGGAGGGTGCTGCGCAGTTTTGCGCGAGCAAATATTTCGCAAATGCAAAGAGAAAATGCGAAGCAATATAAGATATTGCAAGCATTTTCTCTGCCGCAGGTGCAGATATTTGCCGCTCAAAACCGTGTGAGTTCGGCTCTCTTCGGCTATATCAAGCCTCCATAGTTAAATGGATATAATAAACCCCTCCTAAGGGTTAGTTATGGGTTCGATTCCCGTTGGGGGTGCCAAAAGGGACACACTGCGCACCAGTGTGTCCCTTTTGACATCCCAACGGGCTCAATCGCACCCATTTCGAGCTGCCTGACATACCGTAAGATTCCACAATCTATATCGGCTGCCCGACATTTCGCCATCGACGAAATAATGGTTCGATTGTCGACTTCTTAATTCCCTCTTGCATTCTCCCGCGTTTCATGATATAATACTTGCGTAACGACCAAAGAAAGGACGGACTGTCATGGGAAGAATGCTTGGTTCCTTTGCGGACGACGAAGAGCTCGACCGCCCGGATTTGAATAAATGCCCGGATTGTGACTGTTTTTTTGCAAGCGATGCTTGCCCCTTATGTAAAAAAATATGCCCCGAGGAGATGCGCGCGGGTAACCGCAAGCCGGTCAAGCATAAAAAACGCAAAAAGCGTTCCGGCACTGGCAGAGTGCAGTTTATCAGCTGGTATCACCGCTGGTGGTTTATTCTGCTCATGTTCTGGTTTATGCCCATCGTGGGCATCGTGCTGCTGGTCTCCAGCCCTCACGAAAAATGGAAAAAGTGGACGGCGGCCGGCGTTCTTGCCGTGCTGTATCTGATCTCCTGGCTTGGAATCGGCGGGATCATCTCCGCATTCACAAACCTGTTCGATCGCCCTGTGGACACTTCCCTTTCCTACGAGGAATACGTGGCTGAATGCGACGAGCTGACTGCCGAGCAGTATTACCGCTCCTATGCCGAATACGAGGACGACTTTGTCACCTTGGAACTCAAGGTGTTCAAAAAAGCGATGTTCACGGATATCAGCGGCTACGACGAATACACTTATTACGTCTGCACGCCTGTAGATGGCGGCGACTATTACATCATTCTGCGCGACTGCCTGATCAGAGAGGAGCAGGTGCTCATCCCGGGCGACGTGGTAACCGTGTACGGCCAGGGTGATATCTATTGCAAGGCGTTTGACACCGATCAGGGCATTTACCAAGGCCCTTGCCTGAACATGGCATATATGGAGTTTGCTGAATAAAACAAGGGGACTGCGAAAAGCAGTCCCTTCTTTTTATTGATTGAGTGCTGCGGTTGCGGCTGTCAGCGTATTCTGCAGCAGCATGGTGATGGTCATGGGACCGACACCGCCGGGCACGGGCGTGATCATGGACGCCACCTCGGATACGGGCTCGAAATCCACGTCACCGCACAGCTTGCCGTCTGCATTGCGGTTAATTCCTACGTCAATTACCACAGCCCCGGGCTTGACCATATCGGCCGTGACAAAGCCTGCTCTGCCCACCGCGCTGACCAGGATGTCAGCCTGCAGGGTCTGTGCGCGCAGGTCGGGCGTGCGGCTGTGGCAAACGGTCACGGTACCGTTGTCGTGAAGCAGCAGCATGGCCATAGGCTTGCCCACGATATTGGAGCGGCCGATCACCACGCAATGCTTACCCGACGCGCTTACACCGCTGCGGGAAAGCAGCTGCATGACGCCTGCGGGGGTGCAAGGCAGCACGTTGTAGTCCCCGATCATGATCTTGCCTACGTTGTACGGATGGAATGCGTCCACGTCCTTCTCGGGCTTGATACGCAGCAGGATTTTTTGCTCGTCCAGGTGTTTCGGAAGCGGAAGCTGTACCAGAATCCCGTGGATGTCGGAGCTTTGATTGAGCTTATCGATCAGTTCGATCACCTGCTGCTCGGTTGCATCTGCGGGCAGCTCGTGCACCTCGGAATAGAATCCAACCTCGGCACAGGCCTTATGCTTGTTGCGCACGTATACGCGCGATGCGGGGTCTTCCCCCACAATGATCACGGCCAGTCCGGGCACTGTATGATATTTTTCCTTGAATTCCTGTGTTTTTTCTGCAAGCTCGGCACGGATCTCGGCCGAAATTCTCTTCCCGTCAATGATGGTCGCCATGCTCTTCCTCCTTGGTTTGGGGTTCTTCGGGTTCTTTGGGTTCTATGGATTCTTCTTGTTCTTCGGGCAAAGGCTGTGCAAGCTTTGCGGCTCTTTCCGCCTTCTTGGCTGCCACTCTCTCGGCTTCAATTCTCTTCTGCTCCTCGCGGAAGGCCTTGATATCGGGAATGAAGTAAGGCGCAAAGATCGCGGGCATTTTCTTTTTGGACGTCAGCACAAAGCCAACGATCAGCGTTGCCACCGAAGCCACGAACAGCACAAGACCCAGCATCTGCGAGATGCGGATGCCCGTGCCGGGAATGAACAGGCTGTCCGTGCGCAGGCCCTCGATGAACATTCTGCCAAAGCCGTACCATGCGAAGTACAAAAGCGCGATCTGTCCGTTAAACTTCTTCTTTTTATAGATCAGATTGATCAGCACAAAGCCGAGCAGATTCCACATGGATTCATAAAAGAAGGTGGGCTGCACCTCCATATAGACGCCGTGCGTTGCGTTGGAATTAACGCCCATGCGCAGGCGGTACAGGATATTGTTCTCGGATACGGGATAAGTCTTTTCAGGGCCTAAGAACGCATAGGTGATCTGGCCGTTCACGATGGGAGAGCCGAACGCCTCACCGTTGCAGAAGTTGCCCCATCTGCCAAGCGCCTGTGCGATCATCACGCCGGGAGCCGCGCTGTCCAGCACGGCAAACACGTTGACCTTGCGAACCAAGGACATGATCACAAGACCGATCACGCCGCCGATGATTCCGCCGTAGATGCCAAGACCGCCGTTGCGGATGTTGATCCAATCAGCAAAGGTATTGTACTGCCCCGAATCCAAGGAGGTCAGCACGTAGTAAAGGCGCGCGCCGATGACACCGAGAATGACGGTGGCCATGGCAATATCCAAAAGGTTGTCCACCGAAACGCCCTCGCGCTCCGAGCGGTATTTGGTATACAGCACGGCAAGCATAATACCAAGCGTAATCAGGATCGCATACCAGTACACCTCAAAGCCAAAGAAATCAATGGCCGCTCTTTTGATGGTGAACTCACCGATCCCCAATCCGGGAAAGGATACCGTAGTCATATAAATCTTTCCTCCTTACTCTTGCATGTCCTCGGGATAGACCACGGACAGACACATATTTTCTTTGATAAAGCAACGGTGCAGGTACTCTGTGACCTGCTCGTACGTCACACTCTCCATCAGCTGCGCGTAAGAGAGCATCTCACTGCCGTCATCCGCAAAGGAAAGCAGCATGTTGACAATATTCTCGGGAGAATCAAGCTCAGAGACGAAATTGCCGTATTCCACGCGGCGGCAGCGTTCAAAGTCCTCCCGGGGAATGCCGTTTGCCTTGAGCTCCTCAATATAGGACAGCAATGCGGCAAACACCGCCTCAGGATCCTCCGATTCTCCGGACACCGTGCCGGTTGCCACGCGCTCACATATGGAGTAACCGTAATAAAGCCCGTAGGAGATCACTCCCTTTTCATAAAGCTCGCTGCAAAGCTTGCCAGACATGGAAAAGATCAGCTCAAACAGCAGCGTCATGCAGGCGTCCTTATGAATGCGCTTTGCCGGATCGGGCGAAATATCCGTATCCTTGAGTCCTATATAAAACACCGGCTTGGGCACGGGCATATAGCTGATGGCGCGCTCATTTACCACGTGCGCGTCCTCGTCAAAGGTCTTTCGCACAAATCGGGGTGGCTGATACTCGGGTGGGATGCATTCATTCACCACTCGCAGGATCTCGGCGGGCGTGACGTCCCCGCAAACTGCCAGCGACATATTGGACGGAATGTAAAAGGTGTCCGTACAGCGGTAAAGCAGCTCGGGCGTGACCCCGGCGATAGATCTCTCGCTGCCCGCAATCTCGTTGCGTACCGTATGCGTTTTGTACATGGCTTTCATCAGCTGGCTGTAGGCTCTCTCCCACGGATGATCCGCCGCTCCTCTGATCTCCTCTGCAATGATGCCGCGCTCGCGCTCCACCGATTCTTCGGTAAAATACGGGTGCGTCACAAAGCGAAGAAGCTCACTAAGGCAGGCGCGCAGCCCCGAGGTGCAGTTGAACAGATAGGCGGTGCGGTCATACGAGGTAAAGGCGTTTGCATCCGCGCCGCGCGCGGAGAATTTCAGATCCGAGTTGACGCCGTCCTCGTTTTCAAACATTTTGTGCTCCAGATAATGTGCTGTGCCCTCGGGCATGGTTTGCTCATTGCCCTGTGCATCCAGATACTCGCTGTCCATAGAGCCAAGCCCTACCTCCAACACGGCATAGATGGTGGAGCACTTTTTGGGGTACACAAAAATTCTGAGTCCGCTGGAATGCAGCAGCTCGGTATATCGCTCGCCAAGGCGCGCATTGCGCAGCACACGGCGGCTGATGATATGATCACTCATCCTGCACCTCCTCTGCACTCAGGGTGCCGTTGAGAAAATAAACCGTATCCGGCACGACTGCACGTGCTGCACGCATCACGTCCTGTGCGGTGACCGCCTTGACGCGGGCTATGCATTGCTCGGGCGTGATGGTCGAGCCGTAAAAGACCTGTCTGCCAAACCAATAAGACTGCAGGGCCGCGGGCGAATCGGTGCATTGGCGCAAAACGTTGATCAGCGATTTTTGCGCCATGGCAAGCTCCTGCTTACTAACAAGCTTGGTTTGCATATGCTCCAGTTGCGCAAAAATCTCCTTTTCTGCCATCTGCTGATTCTGCGGCAGGATCCCGCAGGAAACGTGGAGCAGTCCCTTATGCGCCACAGCTGCGCTGTAGCAATGATAGCAAAGACTGTGCTTTTCACGCAGATTCATAAAAAGCCTGGAGACCGAGGTGCCGCCAAAGATCTCGTTGAACACCGATTGTGCGATCGCGTCGGGATGATCCGGCGTGATACCGGTACGGAAGCCGATCTCCAATTTTCCCTGTGCCACGGGCATATCCTCTGTCACGCGGCGCATTTGTGCGGGAGGCGGCAGGATGTGCGTTCTCGGCATAGGTGCTTGCTGTGCGGGGGCATGTGCAAACAACTTGCCAAGCAGCACGGCGACACGCTCGGGGTCGTCGCTGCCAACGTAAAAGCACTCGATACGAGCACTTTGCAAAAGCGTTTTGTGATGCTCTGTCAGCATCTTTGGGGTAAAAGACGCGATCTGATCGACCTTGCCGACCAAGGAAGCGCCGTAGGGCTCGTCCGCACACATGCATTCACGAAGGCGCATATGGGCATAAGAGCGTGCGTCGTTGACCTGCGCACGGATATCGTCGCAGGTATTCTTGATCTCGCTTTCCACGATATCGCGGCGCAAAATGCCCTGCTCATCCTTGAGCGGATGGAACATCATCTGCTCAATGAGGTGCAGGCCGCTCTCCAGCGGATCGGTCTGCTCTCCTGCGGGCAGATATCGCTTGCCCAGCGTTTCCAGCACAAAGCCGATGACCTGGCAATCGCCGAAAAAGCTGTTGCGATAAGAAAGCGACGCGCCGTACTGCATATCCAAGGCGTAATTGAGATCCTTGATGGTGGGATACTGCTCTGTTCCCCGACGCAAGACCGAAAACAGCAGCGTGGTCAGGGGGGATAGCTCCCTGTCGGCAGGCAAAATAAACGAAATAGACAGCTGCGCGTTTTTGAAGCGATCGGTCCGGATCGCTCGCAAATTGACGGCAGGTGTGATTTTATATAAGCTTGGAATCATTTCTTCTCCACAGTCAACAATACTTCTATATTATCATACACCCAAAACCAAAAAAAATCAAGTCTTTTGCCCATTTTGCTCTTGCCATGCGCTCAATTTTCCATTATAATAGAGTAAATACAATTTCCGGAGGTATATGATGCCCTTTATTGATGTCAAAACCAACAAGCAGGTGACCAAGAACGACGAGATCACCTTGAAGGAGCAGCTTGGCAAAGCCATTGCCATTCTGCCCGGCAAGAGCGAAAGATGGCTGATGCTGGAGATCAAGGACTCCTGCCGCATGTATTTTCACGGCAGCGACGCGCCTTGCGCCATGGTGCAGGTGCAGGTGTTCGGAAAGATCGATGCGCAGAAGTGCGAGGAGCTGACCGCAGAGGTTTGCCGTATCATGCAGGACGTGCTTGATATTCCCGTGGACAGCACCTACGTCAAATACGAGGAAGTCAGCCTGTGGGGCTGGAGCTCGCAGAACTTCTGATGAATAAACTCTTACTGGTCGACGGGCATTGCCTGCTCTTTCAGATGTTTTATGGTATGCCCGCACGCATCACAGGCAAAAACGGGCACGCCATTCAGGGCACGCTCGGGTTTGTGGGTGCTTTACGCAAGATGATCGCCATGGTGCAACCGACGCACGTGGCCGTGATTTTTGACGGTGAGGTGCACAATCCGCGCACCGACCTGGATGCCGATTATAAGGCCAACCGCGAGGACTTTTCTAATGCAGACGAGGACGACAATCCCTTCTCGCAGCTGCCCGATATTTACGCGGCACTTGATCTGATGGGGATCGCGCACACCGAAACCACAGATTGCGAGACCGACGACGTGCTGGCAGCTTATGCAAAGACCTACGGACAGGACTCAGCTATTGTGATCGCCTCGCAGGACAGCGACTTTTTTCAGCTGATTACGGATCAGGTACACGTGCTGCGCTACCGCGGTGAGCACTCTGTCTTGTGCGACACGGCGTACATACAAAGCAAATTCGGGATACACCCCTGTCAATACGCCGATTTCAAATCGCTGACGGGTGACGGCTCGGACAATATCAAGGGCGTTCCCGGTGTTGGCCCCAAAACAGCTGCCGCTTTGATGACACAATTCGGCACGCTGGAGGCATTGATCGATCACACCGAGCAGATCAAGCGCCCGAGGCTTCGCGAGGCCGTAGAGCAAAATCTTAACCGCCTGCGGCTCAACAAGCGGCTGATTGCTCTGGACGGACACGCGGCAATTCCCTTTGCTCTTGATCAGCTCGTCTATATCGATTGCGGCTTCACTACGACACAAATTTTGGAAAGCATCGGACTTCGATAAAATAAGGACAGCCCCATGGGACTGACAAATTAGCGGGATGAGAATAAAAAATGGGCTGCTTCATTTGAGGCAGCCCTGTTTTCAAACAAAAATATCGAGTTGCTGCAGGTGCTGGCGAACGCAGTTCGCCCCTACGGAAATTCATATAGAGGGTTTACGATAACGAAACCCAAAACAAAAACACTCGTAGGGGCGATCAGTGATCGCCAGCACCTGCTGCAACTACATACATACAAACAAATAAGGACTGCATCCGTGTGATACAGTCCTTGTTTTGCGTGGATTTCACCGCTTATTTCTCAGCCCCATGGCCAAGTCCTTTTATTTTTACTTCAGCTTATCTTCAATCTTATCGGATGCAGCGTCCAGATAGTCGTTCTGCATCATTTCGATCCAGCCCTTGTCAACCAGCGCAGCGAGCTTTGCATCCATGGGGATCTGAGCCAGCAGATCGTAGCCAAACTGCTTTGCGATCTCCTCGATGTGGCTCTCGCCGAACACGCTGATCTTCTTGCCGCAATCGGGACAGAGCACGTAGCTCATGTTCTCAACCAGACCAAGCACGGGGATCTCCATCATATCCGCCATGTGAGCTGCCTTCTTGACGATCATGGAAACCAGCTCCTGAGGGCTGGAAACAATGACGATACCGTCAAGCGGGATGGACTGGAACACGGTCAGCGGAACGTCGCCCGTTCCGGGAGGGCAGTCGACGAACAGGTAGTCAAGGTCAGCCCAGACGGTCTGCGTCCAGAACTGCTTGACAGTGCCCGCGATGACAGGGCCTCTCCAGACAACGGGTCTGGTCTCGTCGTCCAGCATCAGGTTGACAGACATGATCTCAATGCCTGTGGTGGTTGCGGGAGGCAGCATGCCGTCTCCGTCGCCCTCGACGGGCTTGTGCAAGCCAAACGCCTTGGGGATAGACGGGCCGGTGATATCGGCATCCAGGATACCGACGCGATAGCCCTTGCGCTGCATCAGCACGGCAAGCATAGAGGTTACAAGCGATTTACCAACGCCGCCCTTGCCGCTGACGACACCGATGATATGCTTGATCGACGACGCGGGATGGGGCGCTTCATACATGCTCTGCTTGTCTCTGGAGGAGCAGTTTGCAGAGCAGGTGGAACAATTGTGGGTACATTCGGACATTTTTAACACTTCCTTTTTGGTAATACTATATTTGTTATCTCCAGTATTATACCGCACATTTACGACAAATGCAAGGGGCTTGGCAACTTTTTTGAAGATTTTGGACAAACTTTCATTTTTTTTGCCATGTCTCTTGATATTCGGGTAAAAACATTGTATAATAATTAGGATTGATATATTACAAACCATATTTTGGAGGACGTTATGAACAAACTGCAAAAGCTTTCCAATTTCAAGGGCGTACAGGGCCCCGTGCTGACCATCGTGATGGATGGCGTAGGCCTTGCTCCCGATACAGTCTCCAACGCCGTTGCAAGCGCGTATACCCCCACGCTTGACGCGCTGATGGCAAATTATCCTATGGTCAGTCTCAAGGCGCACGGCGTAGCCGTCGGTCTTCCCTCCGATGACGACATGGGTAACTCCGAGGTCGGCCACAATGCCCTTGGTGCAGGTCAGGTATTTGCGCAGGGCGCAAAGCTGGTCACCAATTCCATTGAGTCTGGTAAGATGTTCGCATCCGCTACCTGGCAGGAGCTGATCGCCAACGTCAAGGCGAACAATTCCACGCTGCACTTCATGGGTCTGTTCTCGGACGGCAACGTGCACTCTCACATCGACCACCTCAAGGCCATGATCACGCATGCCAAGGCAGACGGTGTTGCAACCGTTCGCGTGCACATCCTGCTTGACGGCCGTGACGTAGGCGAGACCTCCGCTCCCGACTACATTCTCCCCTTCGAGGATTTCCTGGCTTCTCTGAACGACGCATCCTTTGATGCAAAGATCGCATCCGGCGGCGGCAGAATGACCGTGACCATGGACAGATACGAGGCGAACTGGAGCATGGTGGAAAAGGGCTGGCACACCCACGTGCTGGGCGACGGCAGACAGTTTGCATCCGCCATCGAAGCATATAATACCCTGCGTACCGAGACCGGCAAGATTGACCAGGATATCGATCCCTTCGTTATCGCTGCAGACGGCAAGCCCGTTGGCACTATTGAGGACGGCGACAGCGTGATCTTCTACAACTTCCGTGGAGACCGTGCTATCGAGATCTCCAAGACCTTTGACACACCCGAGGGACAGTTTGACAAGTTTGACCGCGTTCGCTACCCCAAGGTCGTTTACGCAGGCATGCTGGAATATGACGGTGACCTTCACATCCCCTCCAAGTACCTGGTGAATCCCCCCGAAATCTCCAACACCATGGGCGAGTATCTCGCAAACACCGGTGTTGCACAGTACGCCATTTCCGAGACCCAGAAGTACGGCCACGTGACCTATTTCTGGAACGGCAACAAGTCCGGCAAGTTCTCCGAGCAGCTGGAGACCTACGTGGAGATCCCCTCCGACGTCGTTCCCTTTGAGCAGCGTCCCTGGATGAAGTGCGCTGAGATCACCGACGAGCTGATCAAGGCTTTGCGCGAGGGTAAGTACACCTACTACCGCGTCAACTTCCCCAACGGCGACATGGTCGGTCACACCGGCTCTTTGGCTGCAACCCGTTGCTCCATGGAAGCACTTGATCTGCAGTTGGCGCGCATTCTCAAGGTGGTTGACGAGCTGGGCGGCGTGGCACTGATCACGGCTGACCACGGCAACGCGGACGAGATGTACGAAATGGACAAGAAGACCAAGCTGCCCAAGGCTGACAAGAACGGCAACTTCAAGGCAAAGACCAGCCACACGCTCAACCCCGTTCCCTGCATCATCTACGACAACACCGATGCAAAGAACTCCTACAGCGTCAAGGCTGACAACGGCACCTTCGGCCTTTCCAACGTAGCGGCAACCATGGTCAACCTCATGGGCTACAAGGCTCCCGACATGTGGAACGAGTCGATCATTGACATTGAGTAATGCATATATAACAAAGCCATCGTTGTTTTCACTGGCTTAATTAATCTCGCGTTTTGCTATAAGATTTATGGGCTTATTCTTCCCTACTTTGAGGGTTGAACAAGCCCATTTTTCTTTTTGCTACATCTTTGAATACTTACTGGAATTTTGATTCCATTGCTTACAAAATAGGTTTAATTTTATGAATAAAATTCCGAGCTTTACCTCGCCTAACACTTACTATTCCTTTTGGATTTCGACTCTATAAATTTTAAAAATCAAATTTTCAAGCCTTCTTTCCATCTTTTTAGTATAACCAAAGTCAAAAATAATAGACATTGCATAAAGTCTTTTATCACCTTTTTGATAATACATTTGGCGGATAACATTTTCGGTTTTATTTGAATTGAAAATATCAAATGTCTTAATCTCCAAGACTACATCATCAGAAGACAAATCGCATAATGCCAACACTCTATGATTTTCGGCAAAGGATATTTCCTGTGTCCTTATTTCTTTATTGTTGAATATATTCTCTCTAATATATTCTATGACTTCAGAAATTCCGCTTCTTATCACATTACTTGTTTCATTTACAGCTTTTATATATTCTTCGTATTGAGGATCAAGAGTTTCTAGTGTTCCATCTTCTCTCTTTACAACGGGAATTTCTTCGTATTCCGAAGGTAGTTCGCCTACAATTTTCAATTTTCTATTGTTCGAATTTAAGAAATCTCTATTGTCGCATTCTTTAGCGCCTATCATCGAGTTAATTATATTCTCAATAGATACTCCGCTTATATTGGTTGGGAATTTTCTGATTTTCTTCGTTAATTTCGGCGGAAGATAATACTCATACAATAAAGAATTTTGATAACTCAATTTTGGGACTTCAACATTTGCGAACTCAGCTAATTTAGGATAACTCGTTAGATAAGAGGCAGGTATCACATAATCTTCACTGAACTTATATATATAATTATTTTTTATCAGTAATTTATCGCAAACAAATTGCTCAAACAGTTGCCATTCCAAATAACAGTCATTGACACCACTGTGTATTTCTGATACACCTTCGATGCCCAAAGCGTTACACAAATTATCTTTCGTTATATTCCCCGTTGTATAAGAACTTGAAGCAATTCTGTTTTTTATGTTTTCGAATTTCAATGAATCCATTCCGAGAATCTTGTGTCGCCTACAATATTTATCCAAGAAATCAAAATCAAACTTTCCGCCACTATAAAACAAAATAGTTTTATTTGTTAAATCAAACTCCTCAATCAAATCATCAAATTCCTTTTGAGATAAGGGAACCGCATTTTCTACATCTATGTCATCAATGCCGTTTATATATGTAGTCAAAACTGTTGGCTGCAATTCCAATGGCAAAAGACGATTATAGATTTTTCCAGTTGAGGGATCATAAAATGAAATAGATAGCAAATCATCGTTTGCAGTTCTAAGGCCATTGGTCTCCAAGTCCAAAACCACATATTGCGAAGCGATACTGCTGCTTGATATTTTGGTTTCATCAATAGTAATTGATTCGGAACAAAGTTGTTCGCCCGTATTAAATTCAAAATATTTTGAGAATTTCGGCAAAATCCGCTTAATATTTCTGTTTAAGTACTCCAACCATTCTATCTGCTCGTCTAACTTCTTTGATTTTTTAACTTTAGATCTTTCCTCTTTGAGTTCATTCAGTTTCTCTTTTATGAGAGCATATTCTGTCACACCATCTCTGAATGCCACAATTATCTCGTCCAATTTGGCGGTAGGTGTAGTGCCATAATTCTTCATAGAGCAACCGTAATGAATATACATTATCAAATTAGAAGTGAATTTGTAATAGGAAGAAAAATAACAAGGAGCAATACTTTTTTCCCACTTATATTCTTTATATCCCTTCAAATAATCTGATGATTCATAAAAATCTTTTAAACTTTCGACAATTGTCATAGATGGTTTTAAAAACATTTTCTTCACAATTTAATTCTCCTTTACGAACCTTATCAATTGTCAATAAGTTTAAGTTGTTTCTCTATAGGTTAAGACACAAAAATAACAGCCGCAGGGTGCGACGTCCTCTGTCGCTCTATATCAGACGCAGAGAACTTATTGCATTGCAAAGTTAAGTTTGTGCTGGCCGGGTGCATCGAGGATGTCGCCCCTACAATTTGATGTGTTTAGTTTTCAGTATTCATAAGTGTTACAATAGCATCAGCAATACACTTCGAGTCGATCCCTGCCGTGGTATAGACCGATTCGTCGCGGGTCTGATGCACGAAATTGTCGTCGATGGCCATGATGACATGCTTGGGAAGTATGCCATTTCTCGCCATGGCGTCGGACAGCATCATACCAAAGCCGCCCGCGCGGATCTCTTCCTCCAAGAACACGATGGGTGTGTCGGGGTTGCCGATCAGCTCGGCGACACGATTTGCAAGCTTGTCGTAGGGCTTGATGTATTCGCAAAGCAGAATGCCTGCGCGTATTCCCTGTCCGGCCAAGGCCTCAACTGCCTTGATGGCCTCGCGCACAATTTTGCCGTGCGTAACGATGAGGCACTGTGCGTCCTCTGTATTCCACGCGCGCACGTCGATATCGGTATATGCGCCATCCTTATAAAACCGCGAAAGCACGTCGTCGTGCTCCCTGCCATTGGGATATCGGATGGCCACGGGGCATTTTTCGCTGATCGCGGTCTTGAGGGACAGCGCAAGTCCGTCCGCGGTCACGGGCGTATAGATCTTGACGCCCGGGATGTGCGAGAGAAATGCCACGTCGAAAATACCGTGGTGCGTCGCACCGTCAGACGGGCTGATGCCTGCGCGGTCAATGCACATCACAAGCGGCAGATTTTGCAGCGCCGCGTCGTGAATGATCTGGTCGTACCCACGCTGCAGGAACGTGGAATACACCGCAAATACGGGAATATAACCGTTTGCTGCCATGGCTGCACCAAAGGTGACTGCATGCTCCTCGGCAATGCCAACGTCAAAGTACCGCTCGGGATAAGCCTTGTGAAAGGTCTCCAAACCCGTGCCGTCGCCCATGGCAGCGGTGATGGCGCAAATGCGGTCGTTCTCTGTCGCAAGCTCGGTCAGCACCTTGCCCGTGATCTTGGAAAAGCTTGGCTTCTCGGAGCTCTTGCCCGTGGGAGAAACACCGTGATATGCGGTCGGTGCCTGCTCGGCAGGCTGATAGCCAAGTCCCTTTTTGGTTTTGACGTGAATGATCACGCTCTCGTCCAGCTTCTTGGCCTCGCGCAAGAGCGTTTCAATAGCCTCCATATCGTTGCCGTCCACGGGTCCGAGATAAGTAAGACCCATGTCTTCAAAGTAATTACTGCCGTAAAGCGCATTCTTGACGCCCATTTTGACACGCTTGACCACGCGGAACAAATGCTTGCCCACAAGCGGAATGCCTTTGAGCACGTTTCTTGTCACCTTCTTGGCATCGAAATACGCCTTACCGCGGCGGATATGGGCAAGAGTATTGGCAATTCTGCCCGTATTCTTGGCAATCGACATCTCATTTTCATTGAGCACGATGACAAGGCGCAAATTTTTATCCACGTTATTGAGTGCCTCGTGAACCATGCCGCCCGTAAACGCACCGTCACCGATGACGGCGATCGAATAAGCATCCGAGCCCGAAAGCTTATCGGTCATGGCAAAGCCGAGCGCGGCAGAGATCGAGGTGGAGCTGTGTCCCGCTCCAAACGGATCGTGCTCACTCTCGCTACGCTTGGTAAAGCCGGAAAGGCCTCCGCCCTTGCGCAGCGTGTCAAAGCTGTCTGCTCTTCCGGTCAGCAGCTTATGCACGTAGCATTGGTGCCCCACGTCCCAGATCATGTGATCCTTGGGAGAATCAAACACGCGGTGCAAGGCGACCGTCAGCTCGACCACACCGAGGTTGGACGCCAGATGTCCGCCGTTTTCATTGACGCGGCGAATCAGAAAATCACGGATCTCGGCGTTCAGGCAAAGCAGCTGTTGGTTGTCAAGGGCTTTGAGCTCTTGCGGGCTGTTTACATGGCCAAGATATTGATATTCGGTAAAGCTTTGCATACTGCGCCTCCTTCCGTTTGATTTAACTTATCTATTATAGCATACATGCAACACAAATGCAAACGCTTTTTTGCTCTTTTACGAATTTTTCATACTTTTTGTTAAGATTTGGCTAATATTCGTGATTTTTATTGGTATTTTTCAAAATCGCTTGACAAACGCATGCATATCATATATAATGTTTAGTAATGTTTTTAGAAAAGGAGAACACATTTACATCATGGACGGAGACAGTATACGATTATTTTTGCTTGTAATCGTATTTGTTGCCTTGGTATCCTGCAGCGGATACTTTTCGGCCACAGAAAGTGCTTTTACCACACTTAACAAAATCAGAATCAAAAGTCAGGCAGACGAAGGTGACAGGCGTGCCAAGCGCGCTTTGTATATTACCAACCACTTCGAGCGTGCGCTGACTACCATCCTCGTCGGAAACAATATTGTAAACATTGCGGCAGCCTCGGTGGCTACCGTCATTGCCGCGCAATTATTAGCCCCTTCGGGTCTTGACGAGGATACCATCAACATTATATGTACGGTATACGTCACGGTAGTTGTATTTATTTTCGGTGAGATGATTCCCAAGAGTCTCGCAGGTGACAGAAGCGAAAGCATTGGTTTGCTGTTCGCTGCTCCCTTGCGCTTGCTGATGAAGCTATTTACACCTATTGTGGCTGTTTTTTCTCTTTTGAACAAGCTCGTAGCCCGCTTCTTCAAGGAAGAGGAAGAGCCTTCAATCACAGAGGATGAGCTGTACGACATCATCGACACGGTCGAGGAGGAAGGCGTTGTGGATGAGGAGCAGAGTGATATGCTCAAATCCGCGCTGGAATTTTCGGGCACGACCGCAGCCGACGTCATGACTATGCGGCAGGATATCATCTATATCGATATCTCGATGAGCAATGAGCAGGTCAAGGATCTGATCATGGATACCACGCACTCGCGTATCCCGGTATGCGACGGCGACCCCGACAACATCATCGGTACGCTGCCTATCCGTACATTCCTGAAGGAGTATCTCAAGAATCCCGATCTTGAGCTGCGTTCTTTGCTGATCCCTGCTTTCTTTGTCAAGGCAAGTGCCAATATTGACGACCTGTTGACCATCATGCGTCAACACCGCTATTATCTTGCAGTCGTCATCGACGACAAGGCAAGCACCATCGGCATCGTCACCATCGAGGACTTCCTTGAGGAGTTGGTTGGCGAGATCTGGGACGAGGACGACGTGGTCGACCCCGACTTTATCAAGATGGGCGGCAACTATTTCCGTATCACCTCCCGCATGACCGTGGGTGAGGCATTTTCCCGCATGGGGCTTTCCGCCCCCATACCCGCCATCGCACAGCGCCCGCTGATCTCCTTTGTGCTCGACACCCTTGGCAGAATGCCCGAGGAGGAGGAAAGTTTTGAATTCTGCGGCGTTGAGCTGATTGCCGAGGAGATCAAGGACGGCAGACTCTCTCAAGTCGTCATCCATATCTTAGAGGACGAGGAGGGTGAGCAGCAATGATGGTTTATCTGATCGTGATCGTCTTGATGGTCATTCTCTCTGCTTTCTTCTCAAGCAGCGAGATCGCAATCAATTCCCTGAACTTAACAAGACTCAAAAAAGCCGTTGATTCCGGCGATAAAACAGCTAAGGTCGCTTATGAGCTGAGCGAAAGCTTTACAAGCACACTCTGCACCATTCTGATCGGAAACAACCTGGTCAACACCGCAGCAACCACCGCGGCAACCGCGCTGATCCTGAATCTGCTGATCAAAAATAAGATTGCGGGTGCCGATGAGCTTGCCCCTATTCTGACCACCGTCATTATGACCGTAGTCGTATTGATCTTTGGCGAGATCCTGCCCAAGAATATGGGCAAAATGCATCCTGAAAAATGGTCGCGCATGGTTGCATATCCCATCCGCGCGCTGTCCTGGGTGCTGTTCCCCATCGTTTACGTTGTCACCGCCGCCATGCGTGCCTTGCGCCGCGTATGGGGCACGGATGACGAGGACGTCCCCACCGTAACCGAAGAAGAGCTTTCCACCATCATCGATACGGTCGAGGAGGAAGGCGTGATCGACGAGGATCAGAGTGAGCTGCTGCAGTCCACTCTGGAGTTTCCCGAAACGACGGTCAGTGAGATCATGACCCCCCGCATCGATATGGTGCAGATCGACATTGACGACGATCCCGAGGCAATTCTGGAGATTGCCGATCAGTCCCGATATTCGCGTATTCCCGTTTACCGCGACAGCATTGACAACATCGTGGGTATTCTGGTACTCAACCACTACTACAAGGCGCTGACCGAGGTGGATGGCGACGTAAACAAGATCGACCTGGAATCGCTTCTGATCAAGCCCAAGCTTGTGCACAAAACGCTGCGCCTGCCCAATGCGCTGGGCGTCATGCGTGAGCATAAGACCCACATTTTGATCGTGGTGGACGAATTCGGCGGTACGATGGGCATCGTGACCATGGAGGACATTCTGGAAGAGCTGGTTGGCGACATCTGGGATGAATCTGACGAGATCGTCAAGGAGATCCGTAAAAAGGGTGACAATACCTATGAGGTCTCGGGTGATATGAACATCGACGATTTCTTTGCAGAGATCGAACATGAGGATGATGAATTCGAGTGCGAATACAAGACCATGGGCGGCTGGGCCGTGGAGGCTACCGACGCTGACCCGCACGTGGGTGACAGCTTTACCTACAAAAACATGTGCATCGTAGTCGACGAGATGGATGACATGCGTGTCACACAGCTGACCGTGCTTGTCACACCCATTCCCGAGGACGAGGATGAAGAGGAAGAAGAATAAATCCCCGGCAGAGCAAGAGCTCCCTCTTGCTCTGCTTTTCTTTTGTGCATGCTCTTGCAATCATGCAAAAAGTGTGTTAAAATAGCAGTATCATCAGAACGGAGTCAGATATGGTAGAAGTAGTTGCAGCCCTGATATGGGAAAATGATCGGTTTATGATATGCAAGCGTCCTGCGCACAAGGCGCGTGGCTTGCTTTGGGAATTTGTCGGAGGCAAGGTAGAGCCGGGCGAAACGCACGCCGGGGCACTTGTGCGCGAATGCCGCGAGGAGCTGGCCATCACGGTCAAGGTCGGCACACTCTTTTGCGAGGTCACGCACACCTATCCCGATATCACCGTGCACCTGAGCCTTTACAACGCTAAGATCGAGGACGGCACGCCGCAGATGCTGGAGCATTGCGATATCCGCATGATCACGCCCGCCGAGATCCCGCAATACGACTTCTGCCCTGCCGACAAGGAGATCTTGGAGTTGATCATGAAGGAGGCCAAGGCATGAGAGTAGAATATTTTCATTTTCTGCCCAAGCAGGCCAGGCAGATACGGATTTCCGTCTTTATGGACGAACAGGGCTTTACCGAGGAATTTGACGCCTTGGACGAGATCTGCACGCACCTTGTCATGTTCGACAGAGATATCCCCGTGGCCACCTGCCGCATCTGGCTTGCCGAGGACGGCTGGCACGTGGGCAGACTTGCCGTGATCAAGTTTTATCGCGGACGCGGACTTGGACAGGACATGCTTGAGCATGCCGAGATACACGTGCGCGGGCTTGGTGGGGCTTCCATTTCCCTGCACGCGCAATGCAGAGCCGAGGCCTTTTACCGCAAATGCGGCTACGTCCCTTACGGAGAGATCGATTACGACGAGGGCGTCGAGCACGTACACATGAGAAAATTTCTGAATTGAGAGGGTCTGTTCATGGCAATTTTAGTCGAATACCAAAAGGAATGGCACAAGCTGTTCAAGGCGCAAACCAAGCTGATCTTAAAAGCGATAGGAAAGCCCTGCTCTGCCTTCTATCATATCGGCTCTACCGCAATTTCGGGTGTGCCGTCAAGACCTATAATCGATATGCTGATCATTTTCAAGGACATCACGGCTGCCGAGCAGCTTTGTTCGCTGGGTTATGAAAGAATCAGCGAAGGCGTGTACACTCTGCAGGGTGATGATATTGGCTACCGCGCATACTGTACGTCTGTTGGTGATACGGACACGATCGACTCGTACATCGGGATTCATAACATCCACCACGCAGCACCCAAAACGTGGGCTGCCCAAAAACAAGCCTGGGCGCAGCAGTTTGGCGACGATGTGCAAGGCTACGAGGATGCAAAAAAAGCGTACTTTGAGCAGCTTGCACCCGAGGCGCGCGAGAAAAAGCGTCGCGATGACAAGCTCGGCACTTCCCTTGCCATCGGCATGTGCCTTGGCATGAGTATCGGCACGGCCATCGGTGCAGCCCTTGGCAACATGGCCACGGGCATGTGCCTTGGCGTGGGCGTCGGCATGTGCTTTGGAATCGCACTGGGCGCGGGCGGGTCCAATCAGCAAAGTAAAAAGAAATAAATTCCCGGCAACGTACGGGAATTCATAGTAAATAAGCAGCACAAGGGGGCGACGAGTCGCCCCCTTGTGCTGCTTTCATCTTTGTATCAATTCAGATGCTTAATTGGTCAAAACAATGCTTTGCAAATGGAATTCGTCGCCGCGCTCACAGCCGCCAAAGAAATCCAATCGGATCTGATGCACCTCACCGCTCCAATACTGCGTGGGCAACGGGATGCGCGCAGTATGCCATTCTCCGTCCTTGATCAGCTCGAAGTGCACCGAAGCACCGCCCGTGGGATTCGCGATATGCCCCGTGCACAAAAAGATCTCTGCGCTGTAATCATCCAAGGCATTCTTGGTGGGAATGCGGTAGGTGATCTCAAGCACGCCGTAATCATCCGCATCCAGCTGTGCTCCGTTTTCCTCGTACTTGACATGTACGTAAGGATCGTGCGGCTCAAGCACCTTGAGTCTATAATAGCTGTTTTCCCTGAACGAGCCGGCGGAATTGTTAAAGCCGTCAAACAGGTCGCTGCGATCGCTCTCGGTAAAGTCGATACGAGAGAATGCCTTGTTGCCCTCGGGCTCCTCGATCACACGGTCACCCCAAACGGTATCCAGATAGACCAGACGCTTGTACAGCCAGTTATATACGAAATAGGCTGCATCCTCATGCGTCTCAAAGCCGTATACGTCGTCCGCCTGGTGGCCTTGATTCATGGTACCGAGAATTCTCCAGCGATCAAAATTACGGTCAAAGGCATCCTTGTGCACCTCTGCATCCGTCAAAACGTTCTCACAAATGGCGAAAAGCTCGTCTCTTTGCTCCATCCAGATCGGCTTACACATTTCCCTGAACCACTCAGCCTGGCAGAACATGACGAACCAGGTGTTGACGCGCATGCCGTCACTGTACGAGAAATTGGCTGCGTACAGACCCTTGGGAGAGTGCGTGGAGTTATATCTGGTGTTGGCAAGTGCAAAGTCGTAGTCCCAAGGCGGGCCGAAGGTCAGCTTTTTTGCGCCGTCGGGAGAGAGATCGATGTACATGTTATACGTGCCCGAGTCAAGGTTCTTGACGATCTCGTCGGTCATGTAGATGCGCACGGCAGACTCAATGTCCACGTATGCGGCAATGGTCTCGATCTGCTTCTCTGCCTCGGTCGTGCCGCTAAAGGTAGTCTTGGGCACAAGCTCCCAGTTCTCGTCCAGCTCGTAATACTCGTTCTGTCCGATGGCTGCGCTGCAAAGGTAGGCAATGTTGCCCACCACCTTGGCGCAGAAGTCGATCTGCTCCTTGGTGTAATCTCCAGAGGAAAGCGAGAAATTACCGCCGCCAAAGCCCATGGTCGTTCCTTCAAGGTCGGTAATGGGCAATCCGCCGTAGCTGATCTGCACCGTGTTGGGCTCGTCGGTTCTGCCGCCCTGGCCTACCATCAGGTATCCGATCTCCAGATTCAACTCGTCGTCAGCCTTTTCGTAGATATCCACGCGGTGCGGATTGATCTGCGTTTGCTCGCACAGCAGATAGACGCCGCGATAATCTCCGTTGACATACACCTCGACCCACGCGCAATCGGAGGCAAAGGAATAGCCGTCCAGCAACACGTCGCACATGCGGAAGGAAAGGCTGTTGCGCATGAGCGAATAGTCGTAATAATCGGCCATCAGACACCAGGATTTGCACTTCGCGCCGTCGTTGAGCCCCAGCATGTTTCTCTTCTTATCGAATTTGATGCGGAAAGGCTTTTTCTCGGTGACGGCCGTGGAGTTGCCACGCACGCGGATGTTGGCACTGACGTCCTCAAATTTCATGGGATCGGAGCAGTTCTCCAGCGTGATGGTACAGGTTTTGTAGTAGTCCTTGCTGACAATGTCACCGCCATCCGACGTATCAATGCGCAAGATCGGCAAGGAATAGGTCTGCGCAGGCTCGGGGGGCTCTGTGCCCTGCTCGGTATCTTGCTCGGTATTTTGCTCAGTATCCGCTTCGGTCGTACCGGGTTCGGTATTTTCTTCTGTCTCCGTTTCAGTTTCGGACGGAGCTTCGGAATTCGCGGAATCTTGCTGACTCTCTTTTTCAAGGGCCTCGGGGGCTTGGGTCTCTGCGCTCGTGAGCTCGTCGGTCGTTTCAAGCTCGCTGCCACGGTCGTTGCATGCGGTCAAGGCAGGCAGCAGCATAGCAAATGTCAAACACAAACACAGGAATAAGGATAGCAGATTTCTTTTCATGAGCATCCCCTTTCTGTTGATGATTTCTGTTTTCATTCTACCAAAACTTGCGCCTGTTGTCAAGATTTTTTGACGGAATGTGCGTATGGATACATAAATTGCACGGTGACGTTTTTCGCGCTTGACAAATGGGAAAGAATGATATATAATATTAGAGTTATCGCATGGGCCCGCAATGGTTTCGACGGGGGTTTTGCGATACGATAAGCGTGGCGGGCCGGATAATCCCGATAAACTGTCCAAACTTAAAAAATAAACGACAACAATCAAGTTGCTCTGGCTGCCTAATTTGGCAGTGCTGTAAGACTGCGGTCTTACCCGTTGCTCCCGGATGACCGCGACCGGGACCCCAACGTCATGCAGCGGTGACCGTGCATCGGCTGTTCGCCATTGAACCGATCATGCAAAAAATGGCTACCCTGCCGCGGAGTCTGTCTGTTGACGCCGCGAAGGGGGAATTCTAAATAACAGACTGCCCACGGAGAAAGTCGTATCAACGGGCTTTCGGACAGGGGTTCAATTCCCCTCGGGTCCACCAGAACAAGCAAATCCGAACTGTTTCGTTACGACGGAACTGTTCGGATTTGTTTTTTATTTTGATTATCCGTATTGAAAGAGCCGCCGAGAGCAACCGTTTGTTCGCTCTCGGCGTAATTGTTAGCTTTATCGGCATTTCCTTCTTAACATCTCAATAACTGATGTTCAGCACATTTGCCTTGTTTGTAATATCCAGGATGTTTTTTCTTCAAAATTAATCTCATAAACTCACGAGAAAACCCAAACAACAGTTGAGAATAAAACAACTATTTGATTATTGCTTTGCGAGCGCTTATGTGATATAATGTACTTACATCAATATTGGGAGGTTATGATATGCTCTTCAACAGGAACAAATACAGTTATTTGAGTATGGTCATGCAATATATAACGCTCGTCCCCGGTATGGCTATCATGAAAATTATCTATAACATTATCAATGCTGCAATTCCAACGGTTTATATTATCTTAACAGCGCTATTTATTGATAATGCGGTGGGCGTGGTATTGGACGACAAGGCAGTCCTTGATGCAATTATGCCGCTTGTGGGGATTTTGCTGATCAAATTGTTTCAGCACTATTCAAATGTAATATTTGCACTTATGAGTACAAAGGCATCCAATAAACTGGAAACGGTTGTATTGCCCGAGATTCTCAGAAGCAGGGCTTGTGTGAAATATAAGTATTACGAGGATCAAGAATGCGTTGATATCATGCATCGTGCTACCGATCGGTTCAAGCAAAATATTCAAGGCTTCTTTGATCATATCTTCGCTACTTTTTCTCTTTTATCCCAAATAGTTGGATTGATTATTATTTTGGGTATGCAACTATGGTGGGTCGCAATCTTGTTTGTCATGACGGCTATCCCCGCTTTTGTGGTTGCGTATCGCTTCGGAGAGAAAAAGTATGATGTGGATAAAGAAATGACCAAGATCGATAGACGTGCTTGGTATATTTCGGATATATTAAGAGGTCGCGATACATTGGAGGAACGTCGCTTGTTTGGATACACGGACAAGATGGATGAAACATACCGCCGAAATTTTTCAACTGCAACCAAGGCGCGTGAAAAGGTAACACGCCATATGTGGTTTGACACAACCCTTGCTGGAATTTTGGTGTTTGTGAGCGGTGTTCTTGCAATCTCATTTTTGATTCCGCAATTGATTCCGCAAGACGGACAAGCAACGCTTACGATTGGTTTGTTCATTTCTCTGGTCAATGCGATTTTCGGATTAAGTAGCCAGATGCAAGAGACCATTCCCGATCATATCAATACCTATCGATACCAATTTGAATACCTCAAAGATCTGAATTCTTACTTATCATTTGAAAATGACGATTCGAACATTTTGCCTCCTGCCGATAGTTGCATTGATTTGCAAAAGATTGAGTTTAGGAATGTAAGTTTTTGTTATCCGGGATGCGATAATTACATATTAAAGGATTTTAGCATAATACTGGAAGCCGGCAGACATTATGCACTCGTCGGAATAAACGGTGCAGGAAAAACAACCTTGATTAAGCTTCTGACCGGCTTGTATGATGATTACGAGGGCGAAATACTGATAAACGGGAAAGAGTTACGAACATATTCGTCAGCAGAACTCAAGGCTATGGTTGCGACGGTATATCAGGATTATTGTCGGTATCCTTTGGACATGTACCATAACATTGCTATCGGTAGCATCAATCAGATGAACGATCGAGAAAAGACTGTGCAAGCTGCCGAAACCATGGGATTATCCGATCTGATTGAGCGTTTGCCAAATGGCATTGATACTCCTGTTACAAAAATTGAAGAAGATGGTATAGATCTTTCGGGAGGAGAATGGCAAAGAATTGCGATAGCAAGACTTTTGTTGAGTCCCGCTCCTCTGAAAATACTGGACGAACCTACGGCAGCATTGGATCCGCTTGCAGAAAGCAGATTATATGAACAATTTAACGATATCATACGGCTTCATGACGATGATTGCAACATGACGTTGTTTATCAGTCATCGATTGGGAATGACAAAATGTATGGACACGATTATTGTCATTGAAAACGGAAAGGTTAAAGAATGCGGCTCCCATATGCAATTGATGGAGTTGGATGGTCTGTATGCAGAAATGTTCCGTTCGCAAGCTCAATGGTATACAGAAGAAGGGAGCATTGGATATGAAGAAGAATAATCATAAAAAGAATATCGACTTCATCTATATGATCAAAGAAATATATCCGATGAGCTTCAAGGCCAGTCCCGCCTACTCTGTTTTGCTTCAGATTATAAATATCCTTACAGGACTTGCCAACGGCGTGATATTGTTGGCTACGCAATGGTTCTTTGATGCGGCTCTCCAAGCATCCTCCGGAGGGGAAACTTTGAAAAGCGTTCTTCTCGTTTTGGGTGTCTTTGTCAGCTTAAAACTTTCGGCTACTATCTTTGAGGGTGTTAGACAGTATTTGGTCGAGGTTCACAATTCTCGTGTCATGGCATACATGATGAGTGAGATTCATAGGAAATCCGCCAAAATTGATCCGATTATGTATGAGGATCCCGCATACTTAGATGACATCAATAAGGCGGCAAACGGCGTTGGTTCGGCAATTTATTTCAATTACGTTACTTCCTGTATCATCACTTTTCATCTGCCTTATTTTATCTTTTTGTCGATATATTTGACAAAACTGCATCCCGCTCTCGTTTTGTGCCTTTTGTTTGTCTTTATACCCGTATTGATTTCCCATCTGTTCCGCTCATCGCTTTATGCAAAGATGGAAGATGATTCAGCTCCCATAAGACGTCAAGTGGCAGCCTATTCCGATGCATGTAGCGGTAAGAGCTTTTATAAGGAAACGCGAGCATTGGGTGTTTTTGGATACTTTCAAAAGTTACTTAAGGGTTCTGTAAAGTCGTTGAACGAAGTCGTGTGGGGAACCCAGAAGAAGGTTGCAATTGTAGATTTCGGCTTTAATACTCTGCATCTGTTGGGCTATGTAGGTGTCTTTGGCTTGGCATTCATATTTATGCTGCGCGGTGAGATTTCCGTAGGCGCTTTCGCCGCTGTTTTCACAGCAATCGATACGATGTTTGCTTCAATGGAATACTTGATTGGTAGTCATATTGGCAGCATTACAGATGGTATGGGCGAAATACGGAATTTCCTTGAATTTTTGCGGATTTCACCAAGCCATCGAGATATTCAACATCTCGATAAAAAGTGTGAGATTCGTATGCAAAACGTATCCTTCCGATATCCTAATGCAGACGTAGAAGCACTTCACGACGTTAATTTGCTTGTACAGCCCGGTGAAACCATTGCAATCGTTGGAGAAAACGGCGCAGGCAAATCCACTTTAGTCAAGCTCTTGATGGGTCTTTATACTCCAAGCACAGGCATTGTGGAATACGGAGATACTGATATAAAATTCGTCGAGTACTCTGCTTTATTTGATCGAATGTCGGGCGTTTTTCAAAAGTATTCGAAATATGCACTATCTCTAAAGGACAATGTGATGATCTCTGATTTCAACGCCCCCGATTCGAATGACAGAATTGAAAAATCGCTTGGAGATGTCCATGTAGACAAAAGCGATTTGTCTGTTTTCCCCGACGGTTTGGATACCATGTTGTCGAGAGAATTTGACGGAGTTGATCTTTCGGGAGGACAATGGCAACGTATTGCTATAGCTCGTGGCATCTATCGAGACAGCGATCTGATCATTCTCGATGAGCCCACGGCTGCTATTGATCCGATTGAAGAAAGCAACATATATCGGGAATTTGCCCATATGGCAGAAGGTAAGACTGCTATCATCGTTACACACCGTATCGGCTCTGCCAAAATTGCTGATCGTATTGTCGTTATGAAGAGCGGCGAGATTGCAGAAACGGGTACACACGAGCAATTGGTGGCAAAAAATGGGGTGTATGCGAATATGTATGAAGCGCAGTCTAAGTGGTATTAAATATTGAAATGCAAAGAGGAACGAATATGCAACTGAATATAGGAACAAAAATTCGAGAGTTGAGGCGGAAAGAAAAACGCACACAAGAAGCACTTGCCGATGCACTCGGAGTAACTTCTCAAGCGGTTTCACGCTGGGAGTCCGGCGGAAGTTATCCGGATATGGAAATCATTCCATCCATTGCTCATTATTTTGGAATTTCTATTGATGAATTATTTGGCTACGACAACGAACGCACAAAGGCAATCGATGCGCTGGTTTCGATGATCAACGATATGAATTTCAAGAATAACGGCGTGGATATCAACATTGACGAATGTATTGCCCTTGCAAGAAATGCTATGATCGAATATCCTGGGAATGAAAAGATCATGCTGTGTCTTGCTTCGGTTCTGTTTAATGCAGGATATGTTCGTTACGGTGAATACCACCTGATTGACGAAGAAGGATATAATATCCATGATATCGAGAGACATCGCCAATACGCCGAATGGAAAGAAGCAATTTCTCTTTATGAGAAACTTTTAAAAACCATCGAAGACGGTGAATACCGCCATCGTGCGATTCGGGAGCTTGTACAACTGTATCTGAACATCGGCGAACACGATCGGGCTCTTGAAGTAATCCAAACCGCGCCAGACATTTACGGTTCAAAGGAATTTTTAAGAGCCAATGCTTTTGATGGGAAAAAACGAGCAGAAGCGTATGGCGAAGCACTGCTTAAAACGGTCAAAGCCTGCTCAGAGCTTATGGTAAGCAATGTTATTATATACGAAAAGAACATGAGCCTTGCTGACAAAATTCAGAATTTGCAAGGCGCTATTGACATTTTCGGACTTGTCTGTACTGATGGCAATTATGGTATTCATCATTCATTCATTGCGAGGATTTATACCCTTCTTTCTGTGTATTTATGGCTGGACGAAAACCATGACGGCGCATTTGAAGTGTTAGATAAAGCCCATTGGCATTTTAACCGCTTCGAAGAGTGTTGTTCCTTGGAGGACGGCTCTTATACTGCACCGCTTGTCCGATTAGTGCAATATGAAAATAACCAAGCGAAAGCAAATGATGATTCTCAACTGCATACATCTGCTACAAGTCTTGCAGAAGATTGGCCGTGGTGGAGCGTACAGGATTACTCCCTGGTTGTAGACGAGATACAAGCAGATCCTCGATGGAATGAATGGGTTGAGAGATTAAAAGGATAAAACATATCACCTACACACCCAAATTGCGCATTTGTTGAAAAAATCTGAATTCCAATAAACAATGAAAAAGAGACGCCGAGAGTAACCGTCTGGTCACTCTCGGCAATTAATTTAGTATTACACTTGGATGGAAGCACCCTCTAACAATGCGAGTTTTTTATAATCGGAATCTAAATACCAGTCGCTTAGCATGGGTTTTAAGTCAAAAACACCTGCATTAATATTATCCTTGGTAATCATAAAAATAGGTTTTCCTAATCCCCTAAAATAATTTAACTCATATTTACACCAAATTGATTTTCTTGAATTTTCGGACTCTACAAAAATTAACGCTCTTGATTGCTCCATACGTCGCTCAATAACTTTAAGTGTTGCATCGCATACTAAATGACGTTTAAGATAATCAACATCATTAATCCAATCACAAAAAACATTCTTTTTCTGCTGATTTACCGCGACAATTAATGATTGCACAGCCTCGCTATCTTTGCTACTGTGAGAAATGAAATAATCATATTCTTTTAGCAATTGTTCTTTAGAATTATCGATACGGTATTCAAGCTCTTGTGGTGTTTCAGGAATATCATACGTTTCATACGGATACACATTTTTGAGGTATTGTTTTCTCTTTTTGTTCTTAGTATGAACCAACATATACTTTTGTCTTCTGGCTCGTGGAGCGTAATTAAAAGATTGCAAATGATAAAATGCGCTCCATCTCAACTGACTGTTTATTTCCGTATCGTTTAATTTGAAAAAGAAATTGATAACTGTAGGGTTATAATATTTTTTCAACTCCAACAATATGTACATCCTGTCTTTTTGAGAAGTGTTTTTTCTTTCATAAAGACCGATGAGTTTACCTATAAAATCGGGGGTAACTTGTTGTGTTTTGGCTTTGGCAACAGCTATTTTCTTATCTACTTTATCAATTTTGGGCTTTCTTTTAGTATACAGTACTTGTCGAGCTAATTCCTGTGCATCTAACGAAAAATTTGTGTGCCATCTCAATCTATATTCATCAGTTAGTATTTTTTGAAATAAAGGGACTCTATCAAGTAACTTGGAAGCCGAAGGCATATTATGACGCGTTCTGCCAGTATGTTTTTTTATATGCTCGTCTTTCTTTTTATAATACAGGTGTTTATATTCAACAGATTGCCACTCATGCGGATAAAATTCTTTCAGTAAAGCTATTATTTCTTCTTTTCCATATTCGTAAGGCAAAATAGGCAAAATCGTTTTTATTTGTTGAGACCACATTGAAATTATATCTCTGATTACATGGTCGGATATACGTTTTGTTACGCCGGGCATAATAATTCCTCTCTTTTGACGCGTAGAATTTTAAGGATAAAAACACCGCCGAACATACAGCCAGTTAAGGTGTTTTCGGCGGTGTGTGTTTACAGCAGGAATCCGGCAACAACAAGCAACACAATGACAGGCACATACAGCAAAGCCTCAGTTTTTGACCACATGATATGTGCAAGGCAGTATTTGCATCCGTCATATTTATTGAGGGGCATTTCAAACGGTTTTATCTGTCCGCATTTTTCGGGATTAATTAAGTCGTTGTAAACACCTCTAAATTTTCTTTCCTGCTGTAGATAGTAAGAGTCCAAAAACCAGAAAATAAGGGTTGGCACAACAGCTATATAAATAAACATGTTTATACCATTTCCTGTTTCGGGGCTAATCGATCCTGCATAAAGCGCCAATAATGCTGAAACAATGGTAAGCATCCACCCTTTCATTTGAAAAGAACACTGGTTCATTCTCGCTATGTTGGATTGGATAAATTCCAGATGCTTTACTTGCTTTTCGTTAAAATCCATGGTCATACCTCCTTATACCTCTTTAGTAATATCATATTGTTCAATCTTACTTTGAATATCGTAAGCTTTTTGGATGTAGCTTTCGGGATCCTTTATAAAATTCTCCCACTTTACAGAAGTGATATAACTACTATCGCCGTGATAGATTTTTGAGTTGTTACTACACACATTAGAATCCGGCTCCTTGATATTAAACATATTACTACGCAATATTTTGAACAGAATATCCGTTTTTAAGGTCGTACATTTAGATGTACAACAAGCATTGTCATAGGTGTAGTAACTATAGCTTCCTTGTTTGTCCGGGAGAACAATCGCAAGCATAGCATTGCTGAAGCTTGAAACCATTCTTCCGTTTCTGTTTTTTCGAGAGACTTCCTTCAGTGAATATGAAATTTCCCAGGGTATCCACTGATCCCGATCCGCTTTCCATGTTTCTCTCATTCCGGGGGATATCATCACAATGGTAAGAGTGCTATCGTAGATTCTATCCTTCAATTTTTCCCAGATTGTATCATCAGAAAGCTTGGACAAATCTTCGCCGTCATCCTCGCCTTTATAGATATGCTCTGATGTTTCGGAAATATAATCCGCAAGCTTATCTACGTAAGTGCGGACGGTATCCTCAGGATAGTAGTGACCACTTATATTCTTAACATCAGAGTCAGCGTACTTATAAGAAACGAATATTTTATGTCCCATGCATACCTCCGTCTTGATAAATATCGTTTTTTATATTATATCATAAAACAGAGTAAAAGTACAGCCTATTGTTCAAACTTTCTCCAAAAAGTTACAATTTCCTCTGGGTCAAAATTTGAAAAATCAAATTCCACATTTTTCACAGAAACCGTGTTATAGACCTTTTCACGCTCTTTCAATGTTATCAGTTGAGTTTTAAAATGAATGGCTTCTATTAAACATTCCTGATTAGAGCGAATCAATAGCTTAGCTTTTTTAGGAATTTTAATATTTTCTGATTTCACAATCATCCCCCCTTCGCAAATATCAAATATATATTATATTTTTTCATTTTTGTTTGGAGACGATACACAATTATTTTGCATTGTACTTCGTTTTGCTCTCCATTCCTCAAATATCTTTTTGCCTTCCTCAGATTCGTAGAAGGCGATTATATCGGGCATCAAGCATCGAGCCACCTCGGTTATAATATGCGGAGGTATCTGAGGAATGTGGCTCTCTCCGCGCGTGTCACGGAATACGAATTCTATCCGCAGAAGGAGACGTTTGAACCAACCCGCGTTGATATATTCTTCTCTCAGAAACCAAGTGGCGAGAATCTCTTGCTCCTTTTTCCTCTGTTCTGCCTCTATCTCTCGCTGCTTGCGCTGAACTTCTTCCCAATCCTCTATGTCCTCTCCCTCACGAAGAACTGTACGGTTATCGTGAAGCAGAGCGTTTACTCGCTTCCAAAACTTTTTCCAAGTCATATCATCATCCTTTCTTACATCGAAATTTCAAATCCTTCGTCCTCACCATCGTCAACATCATCCGTCGGTGTTGGCTTCTGTTGAGTCAACTCAACCACAGCTCCTATACCGAAGCCTACGACAGCGCCAACAGCTTCACCAGCGTTTCTCGCTTCTCTCTGCCTTTTTTCTTCTTCGGATTTCTCGCCGTCCTCAAATAGACTCGTCAGATTCCCAAGCCCACGCGCGCCCATAAGAGCAACACCAATATTGTCGGGAGAGCTGTGAGTGCGAGTCGGAGCCACCACAGTGCCTCGTCCCGACGAATTCTTCTGTCGATAACTTCTGAAGCTTTCTCGCTCGCTTTCCCAACCTGTTCGGTAGCTTCCTTCGTCACCTTGTGTAGAGCTGCCTCCGTCGCCTCTTTCTGCGCCTCTGCCGCCTTCTTCATCACCGTGGCGTAACTCTCCGCTGATGCCTTCAAATCGGCTTTCTGCGCCGACAGCTGGGCTGACAGAGCCTCCATTCTGCGTACAGTTTCTGTTAGCCGCATCCATTCCTCTGCGCTGATCTGTACCATCGGAATCTCCTGCTCCACCTTGGGCACCGGTACCGTTTCTTCCATCGCTTCTTGCAGTGCCGGAGGAATATTCCGCGCCTTGAGCTTGTCCATATACCTCTGTCCTGATCCTGAATTCATGTTCCATATTCTCCTTTAGATATTTTTCATCGTTTAGTTTTATATCACGGACTCTGCATTCTTTTCCGTTTTGTGTTGGGCAGATGTACGTGATATATTTTCTCTCCGGTGTCCACACCATATCGTAGCCCAGCTTCTTCATCTCGCGCTGAAACTCATCCTTGTTTGTAGCCCTCGTCATGCAGAAATCAATTGCAACTCGCAGAGCCATCTTCCAGCTGTTGCCGTTCATAGCGGCACGATATTCCTTGGGGCCGAGGCGTTGAGATTTCACGTTTGGATTATATTTTTTGAGAACGTTCAGTCCGTGAGCCTGACATATCTCGTCACTTTTTTGCCGCAAGTCCGAGAGAAAATATTGATTATAATGCAATTTCAAACCGCTTTCAAGGTCATAACTACACACGACAATATGATTGTGCAGGTGGTCTTGGTCGATATGAGTTGCGACGATGACCTCACGATTTTCAAAGATCTTTGCCAGCTCCATTCCGATTTCGTTTGCCTCTTGAGGAGAGATGTTTTCACCGATCTTGAAGGACTGAACGAAGTGATAAAATCTAACGCCGTCGGGCTCGTGACCAAATATCTTTTGCGTGGCAAGGAAGGACTCGTTCGCCTGCTCCGGGATGCAATTGTATCCCGAGATATAGGCGAGCTGTTCGTCTTCGTCGAAGGTTTTTGACGGCTGCATACAGTAATCCAGCACGCCTTTCTGTGCGCTTGGCGTCTGATTCTTTTCGGGAATACTTTCAACAACTGCCATCGTTTTCACCTCCGAGCGCGAGAAGGATCTGACGATAGATAGACAATAA
The DNA here is from genome assembly GCA_017503325.1 of Clostridia bacterium. Lineage (GTDB taxonomy): Bacteria > Bacillota > Clostridia > Oscillospirales > CAG-272 > SVQP01. The sequence goes on from JAFVTI010000029.1 coordinate 200,536, forward strand.
TTCCGAGAGATCGACCGCAGAGATCCTGCCCTGATGGCAGAGCTTGGTGAGCTGGTTGAGGTTGTTTCCCTGATAGCGAAGCTCTTGGTTCAGTTCTCGGAGATCCGAGTTGACAATGACCTTGCCGTCCATGCACATTCTCAAAATAAATTCTCGCATCGATGGAGCAACCGCCTCATACATCTTGCCTTGCATCGAGTGTTTTTCTTCGGGAGTGACTCGAATCGTAATGGTTTCCGTTTGTAATCTGCCCAATATATTTCTCCTTTCAATGAAAAGTGGGTTCGGGCTTCTGCCCGATTCTGTCCCAGCGTGAGCGCAGGGACGGTGCGAGGTGGGCGCCGCCAAATGGCGGTGGACATCCACGCGCTATGCTTGCCCCAGACGCGAGCGTCGGGAAAGCGGAAAATGAATATAAAAGTAAGCGTTTTCTGTCAAGACAAATTCACAACTGTATGCTATAATGATATCACAAACATACAGCTGAACGTTTGAATCAAAGATTAGGAGGACTATTCATGGAAAATAGCGAGCTTATTACAAAAGCATTGAACTATATAAAAACCGAGAACAAGAAAAGTGATATCACCATTGATGATGTAGCAACCCATGCAGGCTTTTCTACGGATTACTTCAATCGTATTTTCTTTGCGCATACCGGATTTAATATTATGGAATATGTTCGTTTTAGCCGTTTGAAAAAGGCTACTCATCTTTTGAGAGGAACGAATAATGATATCCTTGATATTGCTTTGGATTGCGGATATGAAGCACACGAAAGTTTCTCGAGAGCTTTTAAGAACCAATATGGCATATCACCAAGTGAATACAGAAAGAAGTATGAAAAGGAAGAAGCATATTACGGTAATTTTTATAACGACACAATAGGTGCAAGGCTCTTACATGAATTTAAGGATTTCAAGCTTGCTGATAGCGATGATGTAATTGACTATCTGCTCGAAACCGATGCGCTTCGCTATGGATATATCGCAGTTTGCTTCCGTGTCAACGGTGGTGCTGCACTATACAATGGTGAAGATTTCAGAGAAGGATTCGTTTGGTTTACCGAATGGGACAATCGCTTTGAAGGAGAGATAATCTGTGACGATTGGGATAAAATTGCCGAATATAAAAAGGTCTTTTCAGATAAGCGCTTTGATATGGTTCTGTACACTTTAGAATCCGACGAAGAAATTAAATACGAATTTTCAAAGCGTGGAGTAACGATTGGTAATATCAACCGTCGTCAAATTAATATCTATACGGGTGAGCCGTATGCACTCACCCCCATAGAGGATATTACCATGCGGCTGATCAAATATGAGGACGTTGATCTTGTTGAAAATTTCTTTTCGGAAAGATATCCTAATAGGGGAAGTAATTCTCCAAGGTTAAAGTATTTGAAGCACGAACTACACCAAAGAGATGTGATCGGTAATACGGAACACTCTGTATTCATGTTCGGCATATTCAAAGGCAATCGTTTGATTGGAGTAAGCGATGGCGGATTACAGAACGCTCACGGATTTGTTATAAACAACTGCGTAGTAACTTCTGTTCTGCACGAATATGAAACTGAAGAACTTTATCAATATGCATTTAAGTTTGTAACCAATGCCGCTCTTGAAAAAGGTGCATTGCCAGTTGATGATACGCAAACGCCGAATACACCAAACGAAAACAAAAGTGGTATGTTTAACTCTACAGAACTTGGCTACCAAACTATCACCAATGTCTGCATCTTGAAATAACTTTTCGCCCCGCCTCGCGCGGGGCTTTTTCTTTGTTTCCTCCGACGCAGATTTTGAATGGTGTGACAGCGTGACAGGTGACGGCTGCATTTTTCAGCGAACGTTATTTCCTCGCATTAAGCTCCTGCATCTTCGCCCTCGCCGTTGCCTTACGTTCCTCGGAGTACGGCGCGGATATGCGGTAGGTGAAGCACTTCTTTTGAATACGGAAGGAGAGACATCCGCGCTCGTCATCATCGGTCAGCTCACACAGCTCCGGGTGCTCCTTTGAAAATGCAAGGAGTCTATTTTTGAGACTGGTATTGTAGGTGATAACCATAGTCCACTCGTCAGCCTCGTCGAAATATATTTCAGTTGTTTTATGCGTTTTCTTGATTCCTGTAATCATTTTTTCTAAAACCTCCTATTTTTCCATTCCGTGAGAAGCACCCCATTTTTGCGCAAAAAAGCCTCGGTCTTCATCGGCACTATTTGCGATTTTCTCAACGGGAGAGCTCGCGTCGGGCAACGCATCGTTTACTGCTCTCAAAATCGCTGAAACCCCATATTCCGTCGGTGTACACCGTAATTCAGACATACTCTGAAAATCACCATAATAGCAGAAGAAAAAAGTCGATTTCCGTGCGCCGACACATCGATTTCTCAATCCAATCTGTGCTTAAATCCAACATTCGTTTTCACGCTTATCTATAAGTCTATAGTATATTCTTTCTGCTATAAATATGGTTAAGTGTTATTGTTAGAGCCCTCATTTTTAATACCACCTACCTACAAAATAAGCCTATAAATATTTGATCCGTAATCTCCGGCATTCGTGTGGCGGTGATATTTTTCAATCAAGCCTTTCTCCACAAGCACCTTCAGCGCCTTGTCCACCGTTTCCTCTTTCTTGATGCCACAGCCCTTGGCGATGTCCTTCCTTGACGGAAAGGCAACGTTGCTTTCTTGATTCAAACGACGACAAAGAAAACAATAGACCGCGATATCTCTCGGCTTCAGATCGTATTCAAATATGCGGTTGTCAACCATAAAAAAGTTCGTTCGTCTTTCCTTCATAGCTCCTTAAAATCCAAAAATGTAAGTATCATTGCAATATGTTCCAAAATCGTTGGGTATTTGATATTATACTATAATAATTTTGGATTGTCAAGACCTTTTCTATAATATTTTTGGATTTTTGTGTTGACAAATATAAAATCCTATGGTATAATAGGAGCGTAATATAAATATCGGAGGTTTCACACATGGATACTCTTGGAGCTCAGATAAGAAAATATCGAGAGCATAGACACCTGACACAAAAGCAACTCGCAGAAAAGCTCGGCGAGAGTTCAGGCAGCGTAATATATAACTGGGAGAAAGGAATAGGTCGCCCCGACTGTGATAAGTTGGTAAGACTTTGTGATATCCTTGATATCTCTGCGGACGAGTTGCTTGGATGTAAGTTTATGGCGCAACGCCCTACTGCTACCGAATGGGGTACAATACAAAAATACCGAGCCCTTGACGAGCACGGTAAAGAGGTTGTTGATTATTTGATTGACAGCGAATACAAGCGAGTAAGACTCTCTATGAAGAAGCCCAAGCCCCGTATGCTGAAGGTGAATTTCTACAATTATCCTGCCTCTGCCGGTACGGGTAACTTCCTTGAAAATGAAATTCCTGAACAGATACTGGTTAAAGAAAGCGTCGAGGCAGATGAAGCCGATTACGCTATCCCCGTTTCGGGTGATAGTATGGAACCTACCTACCACGATGGTGACAAGGTCTTTGTCGAGAAGTGTGATTCAGTTGACATTGGCGAGATTGGCATCTTCGTTGTTAACGGCGACGTTTACATCAAGGAGCGTGGCAACAAGTGCTTGATCTCCCATAATGAGAAATATAAACCTATTCGTATTGGTGAGAGCGATAGCGTTTACTGCTGCGGTAGAGTTATTGGAATTGTAGAAAAATCTTGACAATTTATTAATCAAAATGGAGGAGTATTTATGTATTCAAAGTTTAATTACGAGATTAACACAGATTTTTACCATTCCGAATTAAAGAGTCATTTGACGAAAGGAAAGGAACTATACAATAAATTCAAGGACGAATCTCAATTGGCATTGAATCGCTTTATATTCGACAATGGTAAAATTGATGGTACAACCTTAAAAGATCATTGGTTTTCTATTATTAAAGCTGATGTGTTCCTTTCGCACTCGCACAAAGACGAAGACGAAGTAATAGCCTTTGCAGGATGGTTGTATAATACCTTTGGACTTACCTCATTTATTGATTCGTGTTCATGGGGATATTGCGATGATTTGTTAAGACAAATTGATAATGAGTATTGCCACGATGATGAATCCAACACTTACAATTATAAACAGAGAAATTATTCTACCGCACATGTTCATGTAATGTTAACCACTGCATTAACAGAAATGATTGACAATTGTGAGTGTATTATTTTCGTGAATACTCCAAATTCTATAAGAGTGTCCGACGAACTGAAAAACATAAAGGACGGTCATCAGCAAACTAAATCTCCATGGATATACCACGAATTAGCTGTGACAAGCATGTTGCCGCAGAAACCACTTGTTCGTAAAAGGAATTGCTTTGCATATGAAATGCTTTTTGAAAATGTAAATCAAGCACCTGAAATTTGGTATGATGTAGACAAGTACTTACAGAACATGATTGCATTATCGAACGAACACATTGAAAAATGGAGCAAGTATTCTAAATACAAAGGTTCCAAAAGTTTGGATGTGTTATATGAAATTGTTCAAGAAAAATGATAACGGATATACCATAAATAGCAGAAAGGAGATGAATCGATGCGAGGCGTAATCTATGCGCGATATTCCTCGGACAATCAGCGTGAGGAATCTATCGAGGGGCAGATTCGCGAGAATACGGCGTATGCCGAGAAAAACGGGATTACCATTGTAGGTCACTACATCGACCGTGCATTTTCTGCAAAGACCGATGACCGTCCCGAATTTCAGAGGATGATTAAGGATAGCGCGAAAAAAGGATTTGATGTAGTTATCGTATGGAAGCTCGACCGATTCTCTCGTAATCGTTACGACTCGGCAAAGTACAAGGCTGCATTGAGAAAGAATGGCGTCAAGGTTCTTTCTGCTACCGAGGCTATTGCAGACGGTCCAAGCGGAATCCTGATGGAATCTGTCCTTGAAGGTATGGCGGAATATTACTCCGCAGAGCTTGCGGAGAAAATCACGCGCGGTATGACGGAAAATGCGCTGAAGTGTAAGTACAACGGTAGCCATGTTCCGTTTGGCTTTGTAATCGATGAAAACCGCAATTACCAAATCAACGAAACGCTTGCACCTATCGTGGTTGAAATATATGAGCGTTATGCTTCGGGAGAAGCCATTAAATCCATTATCGATGATCTGAATGCACGAGGACTCAAAACCTCAAAGGGAGCAAAGTTCGGGAATAACAGCATTCACAGCATACTTACCAACCGTATGTATATGGGTGAATATCATTTCGGAGAGATTATTATTCCCAACGGTATTCCTGCAATGGTTTCCGAAGAGCTTTTCAATCGGGTAGCAGAACGGAAGAAAAAGAATCAGCACGCCTCCGCTCACAACAAAGGAAAAGAACGCTATATCCTCTCTACAAAATTGTTCTGCGGTAAGTGTATGACGATGATGGTAGGAGAAAGCGGACAAAAGAAAAACGGCAATATTTATCGTTATTATAAATGTGCTTCTGCCAAACGTAAGAAGGGCTGCGATAAAAAAGCGGTTCGAAAAGAATGGATAGAGGACGAGGTTATCAAAGGTCTGACTATCATTTTGAACGATGACGCCACCCTTTCCGCAATGGCTGACAAGTTGTTGGAATTATTTGAAGAGGACAATGTTGTTCTTCCGGCTCTTGAGGCTCAGTTGAAAGAGGTTCAAAAGTCGATTGCAAATCTTATCAAGGCAGTTGAGCAGGGATTAGTCACACGCTCGACCAAGGCTCGTCTTGAGGAATTAGAGGCTGAAGAAGAGACCTTGAAGGAGTCAATATTCATAGAGCAAAACAAGGTGCCGCGACTCAGCAAGGAGCAGATTCTCTGCGTTCTCGAACGTTTTCGAGATCTTGATCTTTCCATTGAACGTAACAGAGAGCGGCTCGTAGATGCTCTCGTCACGGGTATCGTGCTTGACGATGATAAATTCATAATCACGGTCACGTTCCGTGATGAACCCATTGTTATAATGACAAGCGAAGAAGTTGCCGACGTCGCACGACTCGGTTCGGATATTAACAGTCTTGCTCCACCAAAAAAGCAATGGGGTGCGCAAAAGCGCACCCCATTGCTTTTTTGGTGGACCCTCAGCGAATTGCCCCATCGCACCGTGTGCGGCGCGAATGGGGTTCACATTCGCCGCTCGAAGATCGGAGAGTGGCTCGCGCAGCGAGACATTCTCCAGGCGCAGAGCGCGCGAATATTCGCCATAGGCGAAATTCCCCTTATATCACCCATGGTATGCCCCATCGAGGGGAATTGAACACAGTGGAAAAACGCTCCGGTGGAGCGTTTTGGAACGGTGACCGAAGCATTTTGCGAAGCTCTCCTTTCACCGCTTGGGCCGTTTGCTTCGCAAAATGCAAGAGCAACTCCCCTCGGGTCCTTCTTTTTGCCTGCGGATTTTGCTCTTTTGCAAACAACAAATAAAATATTCCCAAGCCCTTGATTTTTCGCGCAAAACGTGGTATACTAAATATGCCAAACCAACTGAATAGCATAAAGCACCACATATTCATGGGACTACTGTACCCATTTTTCACTACCTATAAAGAATTTGTTAAAAATGCAAATTCCTGCTGTAGGTAGTGGTAACTTGTTTATGACTATTACAGTTGGTTTGGCGACTATCGGAGTTTGCGTTTTTTGTGCGGTTTACTTCGGTAGCCGCACTTTTTATTTTCCGGAGGCAATCTATGGCATTGATCAAGGTCAAAATCCCACCGTTTTGCACAGGGCAAGCATGCGATCAACCATGCGACGTGACCGTGTTCGTCAACAATCGATGCAGCTTATGGTGTCGCAGCGGTTCCGTGGCGGTATTTGAAGCGGAAAGCACCGGTATCGTTTCATTTTTGATCAGTGAGGCGTGTATGCATGAGTCATTCCCTATTTTTGGAGATCTCGTGATCTCGGGGATCCTTTCACCCGGAAAGCAATACGAAATTGTCCAAACGAAAGCCGGATTTGAAATTTCAGAAATCCCGTCCTTATAAAACGAGTCTGTGAAAGACTCGTTTTTTCTTGTTCAATATGCTTTCCCCCTTGCATAGTTTCCCTTTCTATGGTATAATCAAAGTATCTTAACAAAGGACGTTCGGCTTTGAAAAAAGCTTCTGATATTATGAAAAACAACTTCTACGACGTAGCCATCATCGGTGCAGGCCCTGCGGGCTCGACCTTTGCCTGCGAGCTTGCCGCACGCAGGCCGGATGCACGCATTTTGATCATCGACGGCCAGACCGAATCAAATGCCAAGCCCTGTGGCGGTCTTCTCTCCCCCGACGCACAAAAGGTGCTTGCGGAATTTGAGCTGACGCTGCCAAACGCGGTGCTTGCCGATCCGCAGATCTTTTCGGTGCATACCATTGATCTGACCGCGTGTGTCACGCGCCTTTATCAGCGTCACTATCTCAACATGGACCGCCTTGCCTTTGACCGCTGGCTGCTCTCGCGTTTGCCCGAGCACGTGCAGGTGCTCAACGGAAGGTGTACGGCCATCCAAAGAAACGGCGATTTTGCGCTGACCGTGCAAACAACACACGGCACGCAGTGCGTCAGTGCTCGCGCCCTGGTGGGTGCGGACGGTGCCTCCTCGATCGTGCGGCGGCAATTCTTTACAAGGCAGCCCTACAAATACGTATCCATTCAGCAATGGTTTGCGGGCAGCGATCCGAGCATTCCCGCCTACGCATGCATTTTTGACAAAGAAACAAGCGACTCATGCTCATGGCTGATCCGCAAGGACGATTGCACCATTTTCGGCGGTGCGTTTGCTAAATCGGGCAGTCGCGAGGCATTCGAAGCGCAAAAGGCGCGACTTGAGCAGCATTTGGGCATCTCTTTTGGGCAACCGCTCAAAACCGAGGCCTGCCAGGTCTGCTCGCCGCGACACATGCGTGACTTTATCACGGGCAAGGACGGCGTCTACCTTGTCGGCGAGGCGGCGGGGCTGATCAGCGCAAGCTCGTTTGAGGGCATCAGCTCGGCTATGCTGTCGGGGCGCATGCTGGCAAAGGCCTTTGAAAAGCAAACCCCTGCAAGCATTGCGGGGGCATACAGGCGCGCAAGCAAGCGTTTGCGCTTCAAGCTTTTTACCAAAACCATCAAAAGAAAAATACTGTGCTCCCCTGCGCTGCGCTATCTGATTATGAAAAGCGGCGTGCAGAGCGTCAAAATCTACAGGAGGGATCGGTCATGATCATTGAAACAAGCGTCACCAAGCTGCGCGACCCTTATATTGTGGTTGCAGACGGCATCTATTACGCATACGGCACGGGCTGGCAGTGCTACGTCAACAAAAGCGGCAAGCTTGACGGCGAATGGGTCAAGTCCCCCGTCACGCCCACCGTGGTGGTGCCCGAGGATTTCGAGAAGCAGAACTGGGCACCCGAGGTACACATAGTAGACGGAAAATACTATATGTTCACGACCTATTTTTCTTCAAAGACACAGCACCGCGGCTGCAGCGTATTTTGCTCCGAGCACCCCGAAGGGCCTTTCGTGCAGATCTCGGACGGACACTTTACGCCCCACGATTGGGACTGCATTGACGCAACGCTTTATATTGACGAGGACGGTCAGCCCTGGAGCATTTTCGTGCACGAGTGGACCTGCCGCCCCGATCACGTGGGGCTGATGTCGGTAGCCAGAATGTCGGACGATCTGACGCACCTTATCAGTGAACCCGTGGATCTGTTCCGCGCGGACGAAGCCTCCTGGGCGACCAGGGGCGTGACCGACGGCTGCTTTTTGTGGCGCACCAAGGGTGGCAAGCTGCTCATGATCTGGTCGAATTTTGCCAAGGACGGCTACTGTGTCGGCATTGCCGAGAGTGATGATGGCAGACCCGACGGCCGCTGGATCCAGCGAGACAAGCGCCTTTACGGCAAGACCGATGCAGGCTACCCCTACGACGGAGGCCACGGCATGATCTTTGCCGACACGGACGGTCAGCTCTACCTGTCCATGCACTCCCCCAACGATCCCGTGGGCGAGAGAGATACCACAATGGTATTCGTACCGGTTAAGGAGCAGGACGACGATCTGATCGCGATGTATGAATAATGCAGAATTGCGAATTACGGTAATAATTGCAATGAAAAATGAAAAGCCGCCCTTTTCGGGCGGCTTTTTACCTTCATTCCGCATTCTGCATTTTGCATTCTGCATTTATCTTGACCCAAACCGCGCTGTCGCACTCGGGGAAGGTCACGTGCAGCACGCTTCCCTGCAGCGCGACCGTGTCCTTGGCGCGTGCGGGATACATGGCTTCAATCTTTGCACTCTTGCCCACGTACTTGGCAAGATCGATCTCGGCCTTTGTTTGCTCGCCGTTTTTCCAGACGGCCAGGAGCAGCGTGCCGCTCTCGGGCTCGTGCATACCAAGCGAGAGAATGCCCTTGTCCGCCATGCGGCAAAGCCCCGTGGGATATACGGGATTGCACTTGACCAAAAGATCGCGGTTTTGCTTGTAAAGGTCAATGGCCTCGGCCATCAGCGCAAGATTCTGCTCGTCCGCGCAATCGATATGCCCGGACAGATAGATCGCGCCAAGCATGACCTGCACCATATTGAACACGGTGTTGTGTCCGTTTGCAAACTTTGCGGTAAACTCTGCATTCGGCGCAAAGCTGATTCTGTGATCAATCGGCACGGGATAAGGATAGCCCCAAATGCCCACGCGCTCGGGCGGCATGCAAGCTACAAGCCCCTGCACCACACTTGGCATGCGCTCGTAATATTCCTGGTCGCTGACGCTTTGCATATAGAAATGCTTTTCGCTTGCGTGGTCGGCTCTCATGCAGCCGGAGGAGCAGTTTTCGATCACCAAATCCGGGAAAGCGGTGCAAACACGGTCGATCAAGGCCAAAAATTCAGCCTGATTGCGCTTGAGCTCCTCGGGAGAGGCCATACCAAGCGCACCGTCAATGCCGATGCCCACGTTTTGGTTATAGTCGTTCTTGATAAAGCGAATGCCCTTTTGGTACAGTCGCTCAAAAATACCGAATACGTGCTCCTGCACCTCGGGATTACGGAAATCAAAGAAGCAGCGCGTTTTGCCGATAACCTTGCCATGGCGCGTCAGGCGTGCATTCTCGATCTTGTCAAGCACCTTTGTGCCCGGCATAACGCTCTCGACCTCCAACCAGCAGCCCGGCTTCATGCCCTTGCTTTGAATGTACGCAAGAATGCCGTCAAAGCCGCCCTCGCCAAACAAAGAATCGTTCTGCGTGTAATCGCCCAGTCCCCCGCTCCAGTCCTCGTCCTCGCCGAACCAGCCCGCGTCAATGACGAAATACTCGCAGCCGACCTTGGCTGCCGCGTCAATCAGCGGTACAAGCTTTTGGCGCGTGGGCAGCGCCCACAGGCAGTTCATGTAGTCGTTGAAGCAGACCGGCACGTGCCCGTCCGGGAATGCGCGCAGCATGCGGGCGCGCTTGTATGCAGTAAGTGCCGCAACGGCCTCTTCAAAGCCGCCTTTGACCTTGCCGTAAATGCCCAGCGGTGCTGTGTAGCTCTCTCCCGGCTGCAGCTCGTAGAACCAGCCGTCGTGGCGGTCGTGGCATGCAGAGAGCAGCACGTCCAGCCAAAGGTCATCGCGATAGCCGCCCACGCTGACCTCAATATACCAGGAAGCCGAGGTGGCAATCTCGAAATACCAGATCTCGCCCTTCTCGGTGTCCTCCAGCATGATCATGGGATAGTGACGGCAGGTAGTCCATGAGCCAATGCTGCCGATGCGGTAGGCTCTTTGTGTGTTATGGTTATAGGTCGGATATACGCCGAAATCCTCAATATAGCCGCGTCTCCATTGGCTCTCGCCCTGCCAGGAGGAATCACAGATATGCAGCACGAAGCGTTTTTGATGCCATGCACCGCCTTCTCTGCCGATGCCCGTCACGTAGCCCGAGGAAAGTCTGTCCAGCACAATGCTCTCGCTGCCCGCGTTGTGCACGGAGGTGATGCATTCGTAGGTGTTGCCGTCAAAGGGCTGACAGTTGACCCTGACATCCGCATCGTAGCCCGCAAGGCGGTAGGTATACGTGTTGTCCTTTACCTCAATCGGCTCGGCGGTCATCGCCTCGGTCTGACGGCTGTGATAATCGTCGTTATGCGCCGCGTTGACGCTCAGATAATAAAGAGGGTGGTTGCAAAGCATGGTAATTCTCCTTAAATTGATTATACCCTAATCTTACCTTACAATCCTCTTTTTGTCAAGGGAAAAAGCCATGGTTTTGAGCAAAGCATTTCATAAAATTTAATAAAAATCCTTGATTTTTCTCATAAGCTGTGCTATACTGATTATGCCAAACAAACTTGATATTTTTTCACGTATTTACTGACCAAGGGGGTATTGTACCCTTTTTCAGATCATAATATTGTCACTTGATGAATTTGACAAAATGCAAATTCCGTACGGTGACAGTATTATCTGAATAAGGTAAATACGTTTCTGTATCCGGTTTGTTTGGCGACGACCGGAATTTGCGTTTTTATGCGCCGACTTCGGTCGGCGCATTTTTATTTTAGTGAGGGTATGAATATGAGATTGGTCAAAATCAAACTTCCGCCTTTTCTGACAAACGTTGAAAAGGAAGAGTTTTGCCTTGCGGTGATATACATCAACGCACAGATCGTTTGGGCCGGACGCTGCAACTGTTTGGCGGTTTTTGAGGCAAATGAAACCTGTCAGATCGGTCTTTTGGTCTATGACGCATGCGTTGGATTCCCATTTCATTATTGTCAAGATATAGTCATCACCGGGATCGTATCGCCCGAAAAGCAGTATGAGGTCATACAAGTAGATTGGGGATTCGAATTCGTTGAAACAGATACTGAGAATTCATAAAACCAGGGGCTGAGTCAATTCAGCCCCTGGTTTGCTTTCAGGTCAGAAAATGGCTCACAAGAGCACTTCCCACCGCGCCCAAGATCGCTGAGGCTGCGTACCCGAGCACGTGCTCGACGAGCAGCCCGGGTCTTGACTCAAGCGCTGTGATGCGCTCCTCCTGCCTCTGCGCGAGCTTGTCGTATCTGTCCACCATCTCGGTCAGCTTGATGGTGCACTTTTCCAAGGAATCGATCTGCTCGCCGTGCTTACCAAGCCTTGCTTCAATCCGCTCATGCCGCTCCCGGCAAAGCTCCTGCCTGTAATCCGGTTGATTGCTTTGCATCTTACTTGTACTCCTTGATCACGGAGAGCACCCGATAGTCGCCGTCACCGTCAATGCGGATGCCCAGCGTATGGCACGCGCGAGGCTGCAGCGGCACGTACCACAGCTTGCTGCCCACACATTCCAGGGTTGCGCGCTGCTCCCACCGGCCGCCGTCGTAGCTGACCGAAAGCGTAAGCACGCTGCCAAGCTCACACTGCACGCGCACGCCAAGGCGTACGGGCACGATCTCGCCGCGCGCGTCGTCATTCAGCGGATGAAACTCTATATAAGACAGGGGCGGGCCTTGCACGATGCCGTTCCCTGTTTTGTTTTGTCCAATGATGTATACAAAACGGTCTGAGGTACAGGCGTACACGTCACCGCGCAGGTATCCGAGCGCAATGATCTCTTCCCCGTCCTCTGTGTGCCACGCACCCGTGACCGTATCATAAATATAAAGGCCGCGCTTGCCGTCGGGGTCCACGGCACTCAGATAGTATTTTCGGCCGTCGGTGGTGGCGATGCCGTCCTTGAGATGCACGCCAAGGCTTTCGGAGATCACGGTTGCCGTGCTGCCGCTGCAGCGAACCACGCCGTTTGGCGAAAGATACAGCATATCTCCGTCCACCGAGCAAAGCGAGGCGCTGCTTCCCTGCATCACACCCGAAAGCGGCGTTTCCACCACCGAATAATTGGTAGGATTGTCACCGTACACCTCAACCATGCTGTTGCTTTTGAAAAATACCGGGCGGCCGTCGTGCATCACGCAAGCGGTAATGGGCTCGCTGCCGTGCATTTGCAGGCAATAGCTGCTTTGCTCGTCGCCGTCATAGCGGTACCAGTTGGTCGCATCGCCGGGCACGGTGGCGTAAATGGTGTCCCCGGCATACCCCCACAGTCTGCCGCCGCATGCGCAGAGTCCGTCCAGGGGGTAAGGAGCATCCAAAAGAATGGTGCAGGACTCTATATCCTCTGCGACAAAGGATTTTTCATCAAAGCGCAAGCAAAACTCCTCCACCTCTCTGATGGTATAGGTGCCGTCGTTATGCTCCGTGCCGCGCAGCAGGATCGAATTTCCCGGGGAGAAATAATCAAGGAAATTGAAATCGTTACAGCGCAGCGTGTTGAATTTGACCGTGCGGGCAATGCCGTCCTCGTCTACGTAATCCTGATTCTCGATCAGGACGTTTGCCAGCTTGAGATTGACGTAGCGGGATTTGAGCAGCCCTGTCTCGGTGTCGTATACGCGAAAATCGGGCATGATCAGCAGCTGATTGCCCAGCATGCCGAACACCTTGGGATACTGATTGACGTTCCCAAGCACCTCGACCTTGTTTTCCGAAAGAGCCTTTTGCAGCTCTCCGTTACTGACAAGATAAAGCTCTCCCGCGCAATACATCGCGTCCACGGCGTATTTGGGATGCAACCAGATCCGCCTGGGCGGGCGGGATCGAAGGGCGGGATGGTCATCCCCGCAAACATTCTCTCCCGCAAAATACGTACCTTCCGCCGAGCCTGCTCTGTGACAAAGCCCTTTGGTAAAGTCGTCGTCAATTTTTCTGTAGATCTTGGATCTTTCAAGCTCGGGCAGCATCAGGAGCCCTCCTTTGTCCGAGTCGCGCCGCCCTCGTCCGATGTATTTTCGGGCAGATGCGAGAGCGTATACTCCAGATCCCGCACCAGCTTATCGTAGCTGCGAGCCAGCAGAAGCACAGCCTCGCCAATCGGCTTTGCCCGTACGGCACTCTCCATCCCCTTGTTACCAAGCACTGCCTTTGCCATATCAGCCCATCCCCCTGCTCTTGGCAACAAAGCGGTTCTGCTCGGCCTCCATGAGCTTTGCAGCCTTGCTGTCCTGAATTTCGGATTGATCCAGCACAAGCGCAAACTTGCGCTTGATCTTTACCCATTCTCCCCTTTTGATGACGCAGTTTTTTCCGTTGATCGCCACGTACACGTCATCCTTGTAGCGGTCGTTATCGCGAAACAGCTTGATGGCGATATATTCCTCCAAATATGCCTGATCGGTACTCTGTGCTTTCATACTGTCTCCTTTCTACTTAACTATCAGTCCTGATCGTCAAAGGTAGAGGCCGTCTCGATTCTGACCATAAAGGCCTCGACCAGACGTACCGTCACCTTGGTTGCCTTCCAGCCCACGGTTGCGCGCTGGTTGAGCGGGTCGGCCGTGCCTGCGCTGCCCAGCTGCTTGACAATCAGCTCAAGGCCACCACCGGTGATCTCGGTGGTGCCGTATGCATTCTCACCAAAGACCATGGTTGCATAGACGTCGCGGCCCATAGCGCCTGCCTCACCGGGATAAATGATATCGTTATCATTGCAGGTCACGGCTGCGTTTGTGCTCTTGGTGCTGTCGGTGTACAGCGTCATGGAATCCGCGGTATTTGCACCGACATATGCGCGGGTGTTACCGATCAGCACGTATCTGCCAACGAGCTCACCCTCGACTACGCTGCCGCCGTCAAACGCGATGACGTTCTTGCCCTCGTAGCCTGCGGTATTATTCACGCAAAGCACGCGCGCATCCTTGGCCAGATCCTCTGCGTGGAAGACCTTTGCCTCGCTGGATTCGATAAAGCGTACGCCCTCGATCTTACCGATCTCGCCCTCCATGATGTTGGAGGGATCGGCATACTGGTTGGGCGTCTTCCAGTTGGGATCGCTCATCAGGTCGTATGCACAGTCGGGGTGCACGATGGCGATGTAAGAGCCCTTGATCTTTTCCGCGTTCTGATTCTTGAGGAATCTGACCGCACGACGAACGGCGTCCACGGACAGATAGTGGTTGCCGCTCTCCTGACCACCAACCAGCAAATATCTTGCGGGAACGGCATTCTCGCCGTACTGTACGTTGGTACCGCCGGCCAGCACCTCACGGGTGATGGTGTCCAGCGTTCTGCCTGCCTGAGAGCCAAGCAGCTTGGTTGCCATGCACAGGTTATTGTCAATGGCAGTCAGAATGAGCAGGTCGGTCAGCTCCACGTAACCGCCGTACTGCGCAACGGTTGCCTCCAGCACCTCCATGTTGATGCTCTGCCCCTCGGGCGTCACGCCCTCGCTGATGGGGGTGGTGAGCTTGGGCAGCGGATTGTAGCGGCGGAACTGTACGGTCTTACCGCCATTTGCAGGGATCTGATGCTTCTGTGCGAACATGTCGTGCACCAGTGCGGGCTCGGCGTTGTCGATCAGATAATCGGAATAGTAGGTCTTCATCTCCTCGGAAAGACCCATCCCCACGGTGTATGCGGTGGTTGCTCCTGCGGGAGCATTGATGGTACCCTCGGTACCCATCACGTTGGTGCTTGCAGCAAAGCGCTGCAGATTAAAATTGTTTTCTCTCATAAGTTTTCCTTTCTAAAATGTAATGTGTTCCCCCTTTGCAGCACGCTCGGCGAGCACGGCTCGCTGTGCGCGCGTCAGATGGGATGCCCGCCCCGCATCGGCTGCAAAGAGCCCGTGCAATCCGTTTTCATGCGGTCTTGCATGGCGGATCTGCACAGCACCCAGCAGCTGCGAGGCAGCGTTGCTTGCCGCAGCCTTGGCGGCACCTGCCAGTAAGCTGTCCAAGTGGAGCAGCTCGTAAAGCTTTGTCAAAGAGATCTCAGGGTGCGCGGCAAAGCCCTCCAAAAGCTTTGCAAACAAAGGATCGGCAATTTCCCTGCCAAGGTCAAAATCCGGATATTTTTCCTTGACGGCAGCCTCCTCGCTCTGCCAGTCACGCGTGGCGGATGCCAGCAGCTCAGAGATGCGCTCGGGCAGCTGCAAGGGGCTCTCCAGCCCCAAAAGCTCCATAGCGCTTTGCAAGATCTTGCTGCTTTCCCGCTCCGATTTGAGTCTCTTTTTGACAATATCGGAGATGTGCTCGGTATACAGTCCGTGGAATTTCGGGGAGTTGATCAGCTCCTGCCATTCACGGCGTGTATCCTCTTGGCTCTCGGCGTCAGAGCCGATTTTGAAATCTTCGCCCGTTTGACCGCTCTCCTGCGGTACCACGATCCCGTCGTCAGTCATGGAATTTTCTTTTTGTTCGACCGTTTGCATAAGTAGTCCTTTCCTGCGGCTCTGATGCAGCCGCATGCATCTTATATATAAGTGTTTCTCATAATCACGTAATCGGGGTATTTGTCTGCAATGGCGGCAAGGCCGCAAGCAGCCATATCATAGGCCGCGCTGCGCTCGGGCAAGGTGATCATGGCGTATCCGTCCGCAAGATCTGCCTCAGCCCCGGAGTCGCTGTCGTATTCCTCTATGTAAGCCGCCAGGGATTCCACGATCGCGGACACGGCAGCGCAGACGATATCGTCACCCGCTGCGTATTCTGCATGTCCGACCACCTCCAGGCAATAGCCCTCGCTCCCCTGATATGCGCTTACTTCGATCATACAGCACCTCCGCCTTCCTTGACCATCTGTCTGATCTTGCCGATGCCGTCAAAGTCCATCATCTCCAGCATGATCAGCGTCTGCTCACGCTGCTCGGGAGAAAACGCCCCCTTTTCATAAAGCTGCATGGCAAATTCGTTTGCAGCCTGCTGGGATAGCGGATTTGCCACACGCGCCTTGACCTTGATATCAAAGACAGGCTTTTTATGGTAGCACGCACCGTTTTCGCTGTGCACCTCCTTTTCCGCAATACCGCCGTTGGCATACGAGACGTACTCGTTTGTGCCCTCACGCGTAATGCGGAAGGTGCGCTCGCGATCGTAAAACTGTCTTATCAGCTCAATGATCAGCTGTACGATGCCCACGTAGGCGCGGTTGGATGCCGCAATGACGTCGCGGGCATTCTTGTTCCCCGCCTCTTGCAGAGCCTTGATGGCTGTCGCTGCGGTGATACCGCCCGAAAGCGAGCCCTGCGAGACGTCGCGGTTGCCGGTGGTTTCCTTGAGCTCGTCGATCTTGAGCTTTTTGAGCGTCAGAAGCCCCTGGTCAAAGGTGCCGATGCGGATCTGCTGCAGCTTCTCCTCTTCAATGTCGCCCTCGACCTCCACAATGCGTCGGTCAAGGTCCATAAAGTCCTCCTGGTTGACGCCCAGACTCTTTTTTGCCCAGAAGCGCACCTTGCTTGCCCAGTCTGCATACTCCATAAAGTTGGCGTCCAGGCGGTCAATGTAGATCTGCGGCTGCTTTGCGACCGCAATCATACCAAAGCCGTAGCACGTGCCCTCCTCGGGATACATAACGTCCAGCACGATGGGATACATGCCGTGGTCGTACCAGCCTCTGTCCTTGTAGTGCTCATCGTTTTCGGAGGCGTAAAGCACTACGCCGTCCGCAAATTTGCAATAGTGCAGCACGTCGGTGTTGCCCACGCGCTTTTTGTAGTACCAGTCCACCACCAGAGTCTTGCCGTCGCGGCTGTCAAAAAACAGTCCATCTGGATCTGCAGCGCGAGTGTTGCGCTCGAAAAAGGCGGGATAGGTCTGCTCCAGCTGCTCGGTATCCATTTCGGCCAGCAAAAACAGATGCTTGCTGTCCTGAATGCTTCTGACACCCGGCTCCCAGTAAAGGTTCTGAACGTCGACACGGCACACGTCAATGTCACCAAAGCCGTTTTCCATATCGTTGTTCCAGAACACGCCGTATGCGCTGACGCCGTGCTTGAGCTTGTACCAGAGATTGTCCGAATACACCGCGTCAAAGCCGCAGCGATCCAGGATCACGGGAATGATCTGCGAGAGCAGGCTTGCCTCGGGCTCGTCGCCCGGCTCGCGAGGCAGGCAGATGCAGGTGGGCAGATTGTCCATCATGTCGGCATGGCGGTTGGCAATGCTGTTGAATAACCAAGCCGAGCAGCCAAGGTCGCGCACGTTTGCGGGAGCCCCGCTGCCATATCTGCCCTGCCAGTAGGTCTCGTCGCTCTGAATTCTGCTGTCCAAGGGTCGCTTGGCAGCGCGCCAATCACGCAGGATCCTTGCCGCCTTTGCAATCTCCTGTTGCCCGATGGCAGGACGCTCTTGCTCTTTCTTTTTGAAAATATCTTTTATAGTCATAAAAACTCCTTTATTTAAGCGGGTCGTAGAGGTACGACACCGTATTCTTTACCTTATTTGTTTTAACTATGGGGTGCGCCATGGCCACGTAGCGGCATTCGTCATAAATATGATCCTCTGCGTCGGTATTGATATCCTCCACGTCGGCCGAATCGTAAACCAGCTCGGGAAAGGTGCGAATGAAATGCGTGCAGGTGGAAAAGATGTAAAACATGGGGATGCCGCTCTCGTCAAACGCAAGCCTTGCATGCAGCTGCGCCTTGCCCGCCATACGCGAATTGTCCGCCTTATCCCAGTAAACACCCTCTCGCTCCATCAGCTCGGCAATGCTCTCCCCGCCGTTCTTTTGTCGGATGGCGGGATCTGCCACGCCGACAATATATCTGCCGCGCAGATTGGGGTCATCCGCCTCGATCTCGCGGATACGGCGCGCCAGCTGCGAGGCACTCCAGCGCACACCCTCATTCGGTGTTCCGCTACAGCCGTACAGCTCGCGGATGCGATACATGCGCCCGTCATTGTCAAAGGTGTACCAGCCAACCGAAAAGGGTCTGGTATACCCCCAGTCAAAGCCGCGGAATACCTTCCACGACGCGGGGATCGCAAACGGCTCTATGACGTGCGTGCCCTTGCGGTCGGCATAATGCACGGGATCGTTGCGCCACTCGGTAAACACCTGCCCCGCAAAGCAATCCCAGTCGCCGTACAACAGCGCGCGCCGCTCCTTTTCGGGCAAGGCTGCAAGCCGCGTCAGATACCCGGGGTCGTTGGCAAGCAGGATCTTGTTATCAAACACGGTGGACGGCACGAAAATGCGCGAGCGCCACCGCACCTGCTCTGCCCCGTCCGGCATGCGCACCGCAAGCTTTTCCCAAATGGTGGTCATGGGCTTGGCGGGCGTGATAAACCGCGCCTTGACCCATCCGTGCCCGATGCCGCCCGGATTTGCCTGCGCCCGCATATAGCAGCGCGTACCGGGTCCATTGGGACGGTTGCGTGAAAACAGATAGGAATATTCATCCCAGGTAAACTGGGTCAGCTCGTCAAAGTCGATGAAGTCGTACCGCTTGCCTTGGTAGTTGAGTCGGTCATCGGTGTGCTGCAGCGAGCCAAAGTAGATCTTTGCGCCCGACGGAAACACCCAGACGTGCTTGGAATCGTTGTATCGCGCACTCGGATAGGCCGCACGGAACAGCTCGGCTGACCGATCGGTCAGCTCCGAGAGCTGCGGGTAGGTCTTGCGAAGGATCAGCCCTCGGTAATACGGGATATGTACCTGCCGCAAGGATTCAGCCAGGGCGCAATCGGATTTTCCTCCGCCCGCCGCACCGCCGTATAAAGCTTCATCCTCAAATCTTGCCATAAAGGCGGCCTGACGGGGCTGTGGCGTCCAGATCACGCGCTCGCTCATGCGCCCCCCGGTGGCTCGTCCGCTTGCATGACGGGCGGCAGCTCCACAACGCCGCCGCTGTCACCTTCCGCCTCGGTCTTGCCCTCCCCCCAATCCTCTGAGCAGCGATTTTGCAGCCAGAAGATCTCTGCCCGCGTATCCGCAGGCACGTGCGTCTCGTCGATCCCGGTCTGCAGCTCCTCGTACTCCAGCACCTTCTTGCCAGAATCGGGATCAAACTCGGTATGCTTGAGCTTGTAAGTCTTTTTCAGCGGCGTGGTGTACCCCACCGCCTTGCGGTGCAAGGCCTCCATGACTGCAAAATCCGCGTTCTCCTTGCCAAACGCAAGGGCCGCCGCGATCTCGGGATATTGCTTTTGCCAATTTCGCAGGGTGGACGGAGAAATGCCCATACAAGCCGCGATCTGCTCTTGGTTTTTGCCCATGCAGGCCATGCCGCGGATCAGAGTCAGACTCTCAGGCGTCAGCCACTTCGCAACCCTGCGCGTCATGTTCCTCTCCCCGATTTTTGAGTATAATGCGGAAATTCTCCCTCGCATCCGCAGCGGCAACCGTGTACTTACCGCATACGTCGCGGATCTCCTGCTTGGCAACCAGCAGCTCGCAATCCGCGCCCACGCGCTCACCGCACCGCTGCAGCAGATACGCAATATAAGCTGCGTAAATGCTGCCCGCCTGCTGCTCGGCTGCCACCAGATCCTCAAGCGCCTTGATGCGTCGGTCTCTCCAGGCGATCATATAGGCAAGCTTGCCCTCATCCTGCAATTTTTGTTCTTTTCGGTTCTGCACTACTGTATTTCCTTTCATAAAATTGATCCATGGTCTGCTTGATCACGCACTTCTCGTATCCGTCGGGATGTGCGCAATACTGATATACGATATCCCTGCGCGCCTGCTTGTCCGGAAAACGGAATCGCGCACATTCGCAATAGGTGTACCCATCACCCTTCTCTCTTTGAAAATAGGGGCAAGTCCCCGCAATCGGCATAAAATCTCCTCCTTTGCACGTTTAGGTTGCTTAACTGTTTGCTTCAAAATGAAAACCGACACCAAGTCATCGGTTTGCCGAGTGGTTTATTTTGCTTAACTGTCATGAGTATATCACAGGTATATCCAAAAGTCAACCCCTAAATAAATAAATTTTCCTTAACTATTTTTAGAAAACCTCTTGACATTTGCTAAACTCTCATTTATAATGAAAATACAAACAAAAAAGGAGTTTCTGATATGAAGCTTATCAATCCCTTTACCGATCGACTTCGCACCGCTATGGACGCACGAGGCATGCGCGCCGTCGAGCTTGCCCGTCTGACAGGCCTTTCCAAGGCAAGAATCAGCCAATATACCAACGGCATCTACGTTCCCAAGGCGGACGCCATGCATAAGCTTGCGCGCGCGCTTGAGGTCTCCGACCTGTGGCTGGAGGGCTACGACGTGCCCATGGAGCGCGCGGCCTCTGCCATTCCCAATTATCCCGATATCTTCCCCATCGAGCGCCGACGCATCCCCGTGCTTGGCGAGATCGCATGCGGCAAGCCCATCTTAACCGACGAGGAGCACGACAGCTTTCTCATGTCTGGCACCAATCTGGACGCCGACTTTTGCCTGCGAGCAAAGGGAGACAGCATGATCGGCGCACGCATCCAGGACGGTGACATCGTGTTTATCAAAAAGAGCGACATGGTGGCAAACGGTGAGATCGCAGCTGTGGTCATTGAGGACGAAGCCACACTCAAGCGCGTGTACTACTACCCCGAGAAATCCAAGCTGATCCTGACCCCCGAGAATCCCAAGTACGAGCCGCTGGTCTTCATGGGTCCCGAGCTGGACGAGATCCATATCCTTGGCAAAGCGGTTGCATTTCAATCCGAAATCAAGTAAGCAAGCATACACATATAAAGCGGGCGACCGCAGGTCGCCCCTACAAATCACCATCAAATGATTGGTAACACCGTAGGGGCGAACTGTGTTCGCCCGCTTTTACATTTGCTTTCGTATTTTCTCCAAAGCGCCCTTTTCAAGACGCGACACCTGCGCCTGCGAGATGCCGATCTCCTCGGCGATCTCCATCTGGGTCTTGTTTTTGTAAAAGCGCATGGCAATGATGTTGCGCTCACGCTCGGAAAGCGTGCGCATGGCCTCCTTGAGCGCAATGTTTTCCAGCCACGCGTCATCTCCAGAGGAGCGGTCGCTGAGCTGATCGATGACGTACAGCGTGTCGCCGTTTTCATTGAACACAGGCTCGTAAAGCGAGATCGGCTCTACCACCGCCTCCATGGCGCGCAGCACCGCCTCCTTTTTCTCGCCGATCTTGTCCGCGATCTCCTGCGCACTCGGCTCACGCTGATGCTCGCGCAGCAGCTCTTCCCTTGCCTGCAGCGATCTGTACGCAAGATCTCGGATCGAACGGCTGATGCGAATGGTATTGTTATCACGCAGATAGCGGCGGATCTCGCCGATGATCATGGGGACGGCATAGGTCGAAAACTTGACGTCCAGATCAATATTGAAGTTGTCCACCGCCTTGACAAGCCCGATGCAGCCCACCTGAAAAAGGTCGTCCATATTCTCCTTGCGCCCTGCAAACCGCTGAATGATGGACAGCACCAAACGCAAATTGCCGTAGATCAGCTCCTGCCGCGCTGCCGCGTCACCCGCCTTGGTGCGCCGCAAAAGATCGGTTTTTTGCTCGTCGGTCAATATAGCCAGCTTGGAGGTGTTCACCCCGCATATTTCCACTTTGTTATAATACATAAAAACTCCCCTTGACGCGTATTTCGTCAAAGGGAGTTTTGCCCTTTCGGGCTTTTTGTATGCAAAATCCCGCCAAGGGGATTTTTTCCTGTATTTTAGTCAGCCCACTCCACGCGCAATGCAAGCGCGGGCAAGGACTGATCCTTACTGCCAAATACCCGACGGGCAAATTCCTTGGTGATGGTCACCGTATTTCCCTGCACACCCTCGGTCAACTCAAAGGCATGATCGGAAATCAGGCTTTGCACGTATACCTTTTCGGGCACGCGCAGCAGGTGCAGGATCACGTCACAGCCAACGCCAAGCACGCCCAAGGTGTCCACACCATCCGGGATCTCGCAATGCACGCATGCCTCGGGATACGAGCGAACGCCGTCAAGCGTACGGGGCTGCACGCTGACGCTGTACGCCCCACACGGATGCACCGACGCGACCACATACGGCTTTTCCTTGCCCTCAACCCATACAGAATCAAGCGGCAGGTTGCGCGCAATCACAGCAGGCGCACCTTGACGCACCTCTTTTCCGTATACGCTGCCGTACCAGGTTGAGCCGGGCGCAAAGTATTGCGCGTCAAACAGGATCTCCTCGCTGCACGCCAAATCAGTTCCCGCAAAGGGCGGCGCGATACGCTGCCAGCGCAGCGCAGCCGTGACCTCGTCCAAACGGTAGGCAAGGTCATCCCCCACCTCTTGAATTTTTTCGGTATCATAGTGGCTGCGCATCACTCCCAAGGAGCATCCAAGCGCAGCATTGATATAGCATTCGTCCTCGCCGTTGATCAAGCCCTTGGCAAGCGGAAGCAGCACCGACAAGCGATCCAGTGTGGTGGGCACAGACAAAGCACTGATCACGTCATAGCTGCGAAGCACCTGTGAAAATTCAACCGCCTCCCGTGCAATCGCATAAGCATGCTGCTCGCCCGCATAGCGGCCGCGTAATTCGTCGCTTGGGTGCTCGGGTGCATTGAGCGGCAGCATGCAGGCCGCGTGCTCGATGATCAGCGCGGGATAAAGCTCCTTTGCAAGGCTTGTCAGCGCTTTTCGAAAGGCAACGTCGTCAGCATGCGTGCCCCAATCCACCTTCCAGTATTCGACGCCTGCCTCGCGGCACCACAAAATGCGCTGTTGCCAGTAGGCAAGATCAAACTCCTTGAACGGCGCATCATAATCCGGGGCGCATCTTTGCGCTGCCACCCAAAGTCCAATGCCCTTCCAGCCGTGTGACTTGACTCGCAAATTGATCGCACGCAGACGCTCGGCGGGCGACAAGCCCTTGACAGACGGAAATTTTTGCTCGCTCATTTCAAGTGAGCCAAAACAAGCAGCATCCGTATCGGGACTGACGCCATAGTCCACGTCCCAGCCGTCGTCCAACACCAGATACATATCCTCACGCACATCTTGGAACCCATGCACAAAGCCGTCAGGGCCAAACAAGCGCTGCTCGTCCATCATATCGCGCCCACTTGCGCGTCCATCCTCGGCCGCCAGAATGTTCTGTGACCTCCAGGTGCAAAAGTAGGATATGCTGTGTTCGCTTTTACTCGGAATCAGATTCATGGCGTCTCCTTTTTGCTTGATCTCTTTGGTTTTTTCCTGCATACATTATA
This sequence comes from Clostridia bacterium, assembly GCA_017503325.1. Taxonomy (GTDB): domain Bacteria; phylum Bacillota; class Clostridia; order Oscillospirales; family CAG-272; genus SVQP01. The sequence continues at coordinate 224,502 of JAFVTI010000029.1, forward strand.
TCAAAATGCAAAACTTATGTCAATGCTTTCAATATTTGATCAAAAATTCACAATATGTGCTTGATTGATATGACATATTTCTGATACAATCTTCGCATAGGGGGTGATAGAATGAAGAGACCGATCAAAATCCTGCTCATTGCAGTTTGCTGCATGCTTGTCCTGGCCATTCTCGGCAGCAGCGCCGTGCTGATTGCCAATGCATTCGTCAAAGGCAGCACCACGCCGCGTATTCTCTCCCCCGAAAAAGCCGCAGAGCTCCGTGACGTAGACTGTATCATCGTGCTCGGGTGCCTGGTCAAGGCCGACGGCACTCCCAGCGACATGCTGGCTGACCGTATCAGCGTAGGCGTCTCGCTTTACCAGAACGGCACCTCCCCCAAGCTGCTCATGAGCGGCGACCACGGACAGAAGGAATACGACGAGGTCAACACCATGAAGTCCTGCGCTATTGCGGCGGGTGTGCCGAGCGAGGACATTTTCATGGATCACGCGGGATTTTCCACCTATGAGTCAATCTATCGTGCAAAGGAGATCTTTGGTGCAGATAAGATCGTGATCGTCACCCAACAATATCACCTGCACCGCGCGCTTTACGTTGCAGAGGCGTTGGGAATCGAAGCATACGGCGTCAGTGCCGACCTGCGCTCCTACGCGGGACAGACCAAGCGAGACCTGCGCGAGGTGCTCGCACGCATCAAGGATATGGCCTACGCCCTGTTCAAGCCCTTGCCCACCTACCTCGGCGATCCCATTTCGCTTGACGGTAGCGGCGACGTGACCAATGATCATTAAATGAAGAGCCGACGCGATGGGCGTGCAAAATTAGCGGTGAAATTAGACAAGGGCTGAGTCAAGAATGATTCAGCCCTTCGTTTATTAAAAGAATATCTGTTGCCCAAATTCAACAGCCCGCCCCTTCCCCTCGCTACGCTACGCTGCGAGGTACCCCTTCCCCTGTGGGGACGGCTTATATAAGTCGCCCGTATTAAAAAGTACCACAAGACGGATAACTAAAATAGTGTCCCACGATGGGAAAAGTCGACAGAATGGATGCGCGCTGCAAAGCCGTCCCCTCCGGGGAAGGAGGGCTCCCGTAGCGTAGCGCAACGGGAGGAAGGGGCTGTCTGAACACATTGGGGAAGCCCTATATCGTAAATATCTATTGAGAAAAAGCAGGAATCTGTTCAAATCGAACAAATTCCTGCTATTTTATCGCTAATTTCTCAGCCCCATGCGTTGGCTCTTTTTTCTTAGCATTTATTCAACCGTCAAAAGCACCGCGCTTTGCGCAGGCAGGGTAAATTGCACGCTTCTCTCCCCGTCAAGCTTTTGCTCGACCTGTGAGCAGTCGGGCATGGTCAGGTGCAGCGTTGCATTCCCCGTAAGACCTTCCCACGTCAGCGTGATCTGCTGCTCTTGCGCCGCGGGATTAGACAGCAGCACCGCGCCGCACTTGCCGTCGGTCGCAGCCAGCGCGTCGGCAAAGTCGCCCTCCATTGCCGCACAATTGCCAAGGCGGTACAGGCTGTTATAATACACGAACGCATAATACGCGGGTGCGACACCGCGCTTGTTTGCATCGTAAACCCCAGCATAGGTCGACCAGGGCTGCGCGTCATAGTAGTTCATGACCTGCAGATCGGTCGGGTGCATGCGGCAAAGCATCTGCGCAATGTTGGCAAGATCCTGCGTCGTGCCGCGCACATCACGCCCGGGATTCCACTCGTTGAGGTGCATTTCGGTATGCGTATATCCGTATTCATCCAGCGTCTTGCGCGCATACGAGGCAAAGGCCACGTTGCTCTGTGCATCCGCATAGGAATGCCAGGAGAAAAAGTCCAAGGGGCATCCCTTCTCTTTGATATGCTGCAAAAATCCGTGGAAAAAGTCCACGAAATGCTCGGTTCTCTCCGAGCTGTTGGCTGCCTTGACGTAGCCGCCCAGGATCGCGTAAAAGCCACAGCTGCCGTAGCCGCCGATCATCAGATCGGGAAAACGCTGCTTCAAGTAGATCGACGCGGTCTCGTAAAGCGCATAAAACTGCTCGGGCGTGCCGCGCCACATGGGGCTGTCCATGGGATCGGGCGTGTTGTCCGGCTCATTCCAGATCTCCCAATAGCGGATGCCGAAATGAAAGCCGTTCGCCCATCCCTCGTTATAATGGCGGATGATGCCCTCGCAAATACGCGCCCATTTGAGATTGTCGGTAGGCGGGATGATATTGCGCGGCTTGACAAAATACTCGGGCTCAATGCTGCAGCCAAGGCGGTATACCACCTCGCAGCCCTGTCTGTACAGATCTGCGATCAGCCAATCGGTAAACGCAAAATCATAGCTTGCGGGATCTGCGGGATCCTTGGAAAAATCGGGAAACACGTTGGCAATATCCACGTATCGGGCCGCGGCATAATGTCCGCCCATATCGTGCAGACGCACAAAAGGAATGCCCGCCTTTGCCAGCACGTCGCGATAGCCCTCTTCACAATCGGGCTCGGGCGCGTTATTGACACCGTGCAAGGGCTTGATTTTGCCGTTTATTCTTGAAAAATCGATTTTGATCTGCTTCATTTACACAACCGCCTTTCGTGAGATATCTCTATATATTATATTATATCTCACTTGTGCACCCGTGTCAAGACTTTGCATACAGCTCAATCTTCAAGCCGTTGAACGGCGCAAAGAAGGTGTTGAGCGTGATATTGTTGAAGGTGTCCGCCTCCATGGCGCGGTGCATATAGGTGCGGTTATGAAACGCCGCGCCCTTGTTGTCCGTGCCAAAGCAAAGCGTATCCTCGGTTTTGGTCATGAGCAGATGTCTGTGACCGATGTACTTGAATTCGATCTCGGAATACACGCTGCCCCAGCCGCCGTTGTAGCCAATGTAAGAGTCTCCGTAAGCAGATGCGCTGAGAATGGTCGGAGTGTTGGGGTTTGTGGTATCATCAAAATTCGCAACGCCGTATTTGTTGACGTCATTGATGTATCCGTTCGGAAGGATCATACGGCACGCCCCCGCCGTTCTTCCCTCTACTACGATCAAAGCCTCGGTCAGGTCGGGCAGACCGTCCAGCACGACCTCGGTTGACGTGTAGACCTCAATATGGAATTTGGTCAGATCCATCGTGCTGTTTTCGGTATACGTCAGGATCTCGCCCGATTTTGCCGTAGACAGCGCAAACGTGTTTTCATCGATCACGCGGGTATAATACCGCTGCACCATCCGCGACTGCACCTCGCCGATCAGCAGCCCGCCGGGCAGATACTGATAGGGCTTTGAGAGATGATACGGCTCGTGGATCGCCACAAACACAAGCTGATTCTCTGTAAGCCCGTGCGCCTGCGCGGTAAAGTAGCCCGTTGCAAGATCCACCGCCGTGGGATGTGCCTCCTTATTGGTCGAGTGCGTGTAGGACTTGAGCAGCTTGCCATAGCCGGGCGCGCTGCAATGAAGCACTCCCTGCTCGTCCATGGTCAGCCCTGCCCCCGCAATACTTTTATCCAGCACCTTTTTCATGTGCTCGTCCAGCTGCTGACCAGTAAAATAATTTGCCTGATATGTTTTTGTCATATAGCCTCCTTGCTAAATTTTCATAAACACATCATAGCATATTTCGTCTAAAAAAGCGTCCCCGCATGATCCTGCACAACGTCTGCAAGCGTGCAAGCACTCACGCCGCCCCACACCACGCGAAAAAACAGCTCCCGCGCTGCGCGGATATCCGTGCCCAGATCACATACCTCCCGCACGTCCTGCTGTTCGAGTTCAATATAATAGCGTACACCGATTCCCTGCGGCCTCGCATGCAAGCCCGCCTTCACCTTGGTGCTTTTGACAAAGTATTCCGCATAACAGATCCGTATAACCGATTCATGCTGTTCCATCACGTTGTCCTCCCGTGCATTTTTGCGTGTAACGTTTCCATTATACCACCGAAAAAGCGTCGATTCTTAAGATTTTGAGGCGATGATTCAAAGGAATTTCAAGCTTCCCGTCAGCATTTTCTCGGTTTTTTCGCTGTTTTTTCCGTGTTACGGTTTGTTTTGCGGTCTTTTTCCGCCTGTTTGTTCATTTTTCGTTCATTTACTTTATTGATTCAAGCTGCAAAATATGAAAAAGGGGCTGAATTCAGCCCCTTTTTGAAAAACCGGGATCGATCAGTCGCCTGAAATGAGCGTATCGACCTTCCCGTCACCGTCGGTGTCCACGCCGACCACGTCAACCTTACCGTCGCCATCCACGTCCATGCCGACCGCATCAGCCTTGCCGTCGCCATCAGTATCCAGTACCACGGTATCAGCTTTACCGTCACCGTCTGTGTCAATGGTCACCGCAACGGTTGCAGGCTCCTTGGCGGCCTTGGAAATGCCCACCAGGCCCACGATCAGATTGACGATCGCCAGAATGACGGTCAGAGCACCGACAACGATCAGAGAAATACCGATCATATCGTTGAGCACGTTGACCAGAAGTCCGCAGATCAGCAGCACGACGATCAGAACACCCAGGATCAGCTTGACAAGCTCTGCTTTGAACTGCAGCATCTTTTTCTCTGCCTTGCAGATGCGAATGATGGGCAGCACGATCAGATACAGCGCAACCAGGCCGCAAACGACCCAATGGATGACTGTCATGATCACACCTACAATACCGGGCACACCGATACCGGTCACGCCGATGTTGATCAGCGCAGTGATAATACCGTAGATAGCAAGCACAACACCGATGATAATGGTCACGATCGAGAAGATCAGGTCAAATACGCCCTTTTTCTTCTTGACCGAAACAATGCCGCCGATCAGATTGGGGATGGTGGTCAGCGTCAAGGAAATGCCGATCAAGGCAAACGCTGCGCTGAGCACGACCTGGAAAATCTGCGGGAATGCAAGCACGAGTGCGCCCGCACCGATCAGCAGACCGCCGATCAGCAGGTTGATGATGACAGCCACGATAATGTTGGTAATCACAGCTTTTTTGTTCATAATAAAACTCCTTTATGATGAAAATTTTTATTGACAATTTATTTGTGATCGCTCTCGGCTAAGCCCTTCAGACCCACGATCAGATGCACGATTGCGAACACCGCCATAAAGAGGCTCACAGCAAGCATGGCGTACCCGGGAACGCTTGGCGGATCCAGCAGCGCGATCCACAAATGAGAGAGCAAGGAGATCAAGATCACAGCGCCGTATACGGGCTTGTGCATCTCGATTCTGTATTGCAATGCCCTGCCGGGTGCCGCACGCATCCGCAGTATGGGCAGTACGGTCAGATAAAACACGATCCCCAGCCCCACGATCCCGCGAAGGATCACGATGCACAGCTCGACAGCAGTAAACTTTGTTCCGAAAGAATCAAAGAACAGATGCTGCAAAAGCTCGCACCCAAGCCCCAAGAAGATCAGAAATACGCCCGCGATTGGATCAGCGATTGCGTCAATCAATCGGTTTCCCTGCTTTATCCGGTAGATACACAGCGGCAGCGAGGAAACGGTCAGCGCAAGGCCAATCAGGATAAAGGTAAAATGCACCGTGGTATCCATCATGCCGTAATGAAAGGCCGCGGTCAGCACGCCAAGCACGAAAAGTCCCAAGCTGCAAAGCAGCGTTACAACGGTAGTAAGTATGACGGTCACCTTGATCATCGCTTTGTTCATCGAACGCCTCCTATCATTTCTCCTCGGCAGATACTTCTGTGGGAACATTGGCCGCTGTAACTGCCTTTGAAAGCCCTGCAAGCGCTGCAATCAGATACGCTATGGCAAGAGCACCCATCAAGCAGCCAATGACTATGACCGTGATGCCTACGGGATCATCCTCCATTTGCCACATCACCGCAGCAAATATGGTCATAAACAGCGCAAGCGTACCAAGCACGGGCTTATACAATTCCACGCGATATCGCAGTTTTCTGTCCTCGGAGCGAAACGTACGGATCAGCGGTACTGCGATCAAATACAATGCCACAGGTACTACGCCCACGCGGGGCCACCGCAGCATCTGCTCGAATCCTTGATGGATCATATTCCCTACTTCCGAATCAACCGCCGTCCCCGAGGCACGCAAGTCCTCAATGCATGAATTGATCATATCATAACCGGATGAATAAACGATCAGCGTTCCAATTCCCAAGCAAGCAAGAAACACGCCCGCCAGCACGTCTCTCAAGCAAAAAAGCAGATCTGCTTTCCCCATGTGCTTTCTGTGCACACCGACAATGCTTGCAATCAACTGCGGTATAACCGAAAGAGTCAACGACACACCGATCAATGCAATCACTACGTTATACACCAAATCCATGACGCCACCGTCATAGGTGTAAGAAACGATCAGAGTACCGCCCAAAAAAAGCGCATATCCTAACAATAAAAAGCAGATAAGCACCAAAACAGCGGTAAATACAACTGTTCTCTTATTCATAAAAGCTCCTTGTGGTATCGGTTTATGCGATCAGGCAAGGTCATCCGCATTGACGCCCGCGGGCAGGTCAAAGGGCGGCTGCTGCCCTTCCGTCGCCTGCGTTTCCGGCTTCTGCGTTTCGTTTTTCTTTCTAAGGATCAGACCAAAGACCAGCACAAAGACCGCAAGAGCAAGCGCGAGCAGAACGGTCAGCGCAAACTGCGCCATGATCACGCCGTTGCTGAACTTGATAAAGCTCTCGGCTCCCAGAATTTCATACAGCTTGCCGCTAAATAGCCTGCGCGCAAGCATGATCAGATTGGACGAAAGGAGCAGCGCAGCAGCCGAGGGCTTATGCAGCTCGGCCTTGATCTGCCACCATTTTTTCTTGGAAACCAATACGTTTACGACAAACACGATCAACAAATACAGCGCGACCAGCGACGTAAAGATCTCCATGGCCAACGCAACGTAGGAATTCGCTGCTACCCATCCGCTTGGCATCATGGCCGAGGTCAGCTGCAGATTATAATAGATGCTGAATATCCAGTACAGCGTGCTGATCACCAGCCAGACGCCGCAGATCAATGCGGTTACGATAGAGGAGATCAGATCGTAAACGCCGCCCTGCTTTTTCTTGATTCTGACAATGCTGCCAATCAGCAGCACGACGGTGGGAATCAGTACGGACATGTTAAGCACAAAACCCGCAGGCAGCCACGGAATGCCTCTTGGCACGAACGAGGTAAATACGAAATTGAGCACAATGCAAATTGCATACAAGGCCAGCAGCACCGAGGTTGTCACAGAGCAGATTCTGACGGTTGTTTTACTCATGATCATTCTCCTTTTGCGCTGTGTTGGAGCCATGCAATTACGCTCTCGGCAAGCACGCCCTCAAGGCTCTCTCCATTTTTCAACTTTTCGCGCGCCAGCGTGGAGCTCAGATGCGCGTAGGCGGGATCGGACGGCAAATATACGGTTTTTGCACGAGGATTGTGCGCCAGATTCCACGCGGCATGGACCTGCTCGTAAGCAAAATCCGCCTCGTTGCGCACACCCTTGACGATCACGTCTGCACAAAGCTCGTCAAACGCGTCGATCAAAAGCCCGCCGCGCGTCTCCACGCGCACACCGGGGAGATCCGCGCAGGTCAATCGCGCAATCTCGACGCGTGCACCTGTATCAAACAGATATTCCTTGACCTTGGCGTCCTTGACGTACTTGGTCATGTCGTTGTTCATGACAAGCACGATCACCTCGTCAAAGATCTCGGCCGCTGCCTTGACTACCTGCAAGTGCCCCAGCGTCATGGGGTCAAAGCTACCCGGAATGATGGCGCGGCTCATGCCTCTTCCTCCGTCACGGGCTCAAGAATGGTGATAAACGAGGACGCGTGATGCGTTTTGCCCACTACGCGGTAGCGGTCGCAAAGCGCAAAGTGCTTGCCCCAGATGTTCTCGTCTCCCGACTCGCAGATCACGCGTGCGCCCGGCTTCAAGAGATCGTAGCGCAAAAGCAGCAGCAGCGACTCGGAAAGCGCGTCGGATGCGTAGGGCGGATCTAAGAAAACAATGTCGTACTGCTCTCTTCCCTGTCTGCTCTTGAGGAAATCGGCATAGTCCGACTTGACCACAAAGCAATCGGGCGCGAGCTTGGTCTTGAGCATATTCTTGTAGATGACGTCCACGGCTGCCTTGTTTTTGTCCACGATGATAGCGTGGCGCGCACCGCGTGAGACTGCCTCCAGTCCCATCTGACCCGAGCCGCCAAACAGATCCAGTACGTCTCTGCCCTCAATATCAAATTGGATCATGGAAAAGACCGCCTGCTTGACTCTCTCGGTCGTGGGGCGCGTGTCGGTTCCCTCCAGCGTATAAAGCTTGCAGCCTCTGGCTTTTCCCGTAATAATTCTCATCATAATCGATTATCTCTTTCCTTTGAAATGTTCAATGATCGCATCGGCATCCTTCTCTCCGATACCCTTGATTGCCAATAATTCCTCGCGGCTTGCACGCTTGACGGCCTGCAACCCTCCCGGCATTTTGAGCAGAGCCGCCGCCTTGGCCGGACCAATGCCCGGAATCTGCGTCAAGGACGAGGTCACCAGCGTTTTACCCTTAGCCTTTTTCATGGTGCCGACGGTGTATCGGTGCACCTCCTCCTGAATGCCGTAAATAAACCGAAATACAGCGGTTTCCTTGGCAATGCTGATCTCCTCGCTATCCGTGCAAAGTGCACGCGTTTTATGGAAATCGTCCTTGACCATGCCAAAGATCGGCACGTCAATGCCCATTTCTGCCGCCAGCTCGCGCACAACGCCCACATGCCCCTTTCCGCCGTCCAGCAAAATCAGATCGGGATACTCGGCAAAACTGCCCTCGGGGTCACTCAGATGCGCAAATCTGCGCGAGAGTGCCTCTCTCATGCTGGCATAGTCGTCTGTCGTGCCCTGCACGCTCTTGATCTTAAACGAGCGATAATCCCGCTTGGAAAAGCTGCCGTCGCGCGTCACGATCATGCCCGCGGTCAGGTGCTCCTTGCCGAAATTGGAAATATCGTAGGCCTCGATACGCGCGGGATAGCTCTCCAGCTCCAGTATATGCGCAAGCCTGAGCAAAACGCCCTCCTGCTTACGCTCATGCGTCGCACTCTTTTGCGCCACCTCTTGGGCGTTTGCCGTCACGGTCTCGCAAAGTGCACGCAGCACGCCTCGCTCGGGCGTGCGGATCTCGACCTTGCGCCCCGCCAGCTTGCCAAGATACTCGGCCGCCATGCTTCTGTCGTCCTCATCGGGCGAAAACGAGATCAGAATCAGACGCGGGATATCCGATCTGCCGCGATACAAGTCGCAAATAAACGACAAAAGCGAATCCCTGTCTGTAATATTCTCTTTATCAAACAAATAGTCCTGCTTGTCGGTACAAACACCGCCGCGCACGAAAAAAACCGAAAGCGCGGCCAAAACGCCGTCGTCGTAAAGACCGAACACGTCGTATTCGTCGTCGGGCGCACCCACCACGCTCTGCTTTTGCGAAAGGCGGTCCAGCGCTGATATGGTATCTCTGCAAACCGCCGCCGCCTCGTATCTTTCCTGCTTGGCCAAAGCGTACATACGCTCGGTCAGTCGCTTTTTCTCGGCTGCCGTGTTGCCGCGCAGCAGCTCTGCCGCGGTATGGATCTTTTCGGCATACGCCTCGGGGCTCACCTTTCCCGTACAAACGCCGCAGCACTGCTTGATCTGATAATACAGGCAGGGACGCTCCTTACCGATCTGCTCGGGAAATTTGCGCTTACAGCTTGGCAGCTGCAAAGCCTTTTGCAAGGACCCGATGACCGAATACACGGTCGCAGTACCCGAATAAGGACCGAAATACTTGCCCTTATCCGCCTCTCTTTTTCGTGTCATGACCAGGCGCGGATAGGTCTCGTCCGTGATCTTGATATAGGGATAGGACTTGGCGTCCTTGAGTCTGATATTATATTTGGGCGTATACTGCTTGATCAGCGTGTTCTCAAGAGACAAGGCCTCGATCTCTGTCTCGCACAGAATATAGTCAAAATCCTGTACGCGCTCTACCATACGCGCCGTCTTGGTATTCTTCTCCCCGTTCTGAAAATACTGCGACACGCGGTTTTTCAGCTTGCGGGATTTTCCCACGTAAATGACCTTGTCGGCTGCATCCTTCATGATATACACGCCGGGGGTCAGGGGCAGCGCGTTCGCCTTGTCCAGCAAACGCTGTAATCTTGCGCCATGATCGGTCATAGCAACCTCCGTGCCGCCTGTGGCGGCTCAATATAATAATGCGTGACTGCTCACGCTAAATCTCCCTGTTAAACAGCAAAAAACGGTGTGGGGACATTTGCGCACCATGTCCCTTCACACCGTTTTCATGCAAGCTTTACGTTTTATTCGGAAAAGCCGGAGTTGATCAAAGCCTGCAAGCCTTGCAGTGCAAGCTCTTCATCCTGTCCGTCTGCACTCAGAGTGACAGACATACCCTTAGCAATTCCCAAAGACAAAACGCCCAAAAGGCTCTTTGCATTGACCTTGCGCTCGTCCTTCTCGATCCAGATAGAGCATCTGTAGCTGTTCGCCTTCTGAATGAAGAAGGTAGCAGGTCTGGCATGCAAACCGCTTGCATTGGTAATAACAACTTGACAAGACTTCATATATTTCTCCCTGTTTCTTTAATAGTAAATGACAGTTTTAACTATTATAAGTATAACAAAAGGCATCGTCAAAATCAAGCGTCATTCTATAGGAAATTTTGACAAGTGGACAAGCAATTTTTCATCATATTGCACAATTGTTCAAAATATTTTTGTGACATCCTCCGAATGTCCTTTCCGCAGAGCCCGGTGCATTACTGCCCTTCGGATACGATGTTGACCATCTGAGCACTCACCTGCGTAATACACACCTTGAGCGATGCAGTTTCGGTATAGATCTCCAGCGTCTGTCCGGGTGTGAGTCGGAAGGTGCCGTCCAGCACAAGGCTGCCCTGCTCAAATTCGCCCTCGCGAGAGCGGAATACGCCCTTGAGCGTCACAGTACCGTCACCGTCCTGATCCTCTTCCACCGCAACGGCCGAACCAAGCTGATTTCCGTTATGTACGGCAAGCGTGCCAAGGCGAAGGCCGCTTTGCTCGTCATACACCGCAGCTCCGCCCTTCAGGTAATCGATATACTCGGGCAGCGCATCCTCGATCTCAAAATATACCATATACGACTCGCCCTCTGTCTGGCTGACCGAAGGAGTATAAATAAAGCAACGGTATACAATGGCCGCAATGCAGACTGCAATCAAAAAGCCAATGAAAATATCCACGAATATGCCACCGGATGACATCAGCGGCTTGCGCTTTTCTTCTTTATTCATGTCAAGCCTCCTTACTCCTGTACTTGCAAACCTACAATCACAGCTTCACTCATCAAGCCTTCAAATCGGCAGACATAGCTCTTGCCAACCGCAATCTTGGTCTGCTCCACAAAATAGCCGAGCGTGTGGTTGTAATTTGCATCGGTTCTGACCACGACGTACACGTCCACGGGAGCATTTTCATCCTCTTCGCTTCTCTGCACACCGGTCGACATGACCTTGCCCAGAACGTAGCCGCCCTGCTCATCAGCAAGATACACGGTGCTGTTAAGCGGAATGATGCTCTTACCGCGGTCGTCCAGCGCGATAGAAACGTCCACGTCGCGCAAAAGCAGCGTATAGGTGATCTCGGTCTCGGTATATCTTGTGGAATAATATTTTCCCGCAGCATAAATACCAAACGCCGCACCGCCAATGGCAGCCAGCAGCAAGATCACGATCAATATATCTAAAACGATCGGAATTCCCTTTTTGTTCGTATTTTTCTTTTTTACCTTGGGGGCTTTGCGGATTTTTTTCTTGGTCTCGCCCGCAGGCACCAAGGATGCATCCGGTGTAATGCTGGATGCCTTCTGATCGTCCGCAGTTGTCAGACTCTTTTTCTGATCAGCCATGGAATAATTCCCCTCTTTCCTTTATTTTGCTCGGAACGCAATATCCGTGCGTTCCTTTGTGCCTGCGTGCGTTCCGATCGCACGGGCAAGCGTTTGATACTGTGTGCGCATGCTTGCGCAGCTCAGCGCGATGATCAGCCAAAACATGGCGAATATGCTTGCACTACCCAGAAAATTGACATAATTGCCAAGCACGAGCACGCCGACAATTCCGGTAAAGCCCGCAAGCATACGAGCCTTGGTGTTCGGATCGCTGCCGTGGCGCAAATAGCTCAGCACGCACATGCAGAACAGCAGCAGCACGGCAAAGAATGCGATCACGGCAAGCCATCCGCATTCAGTCAAAAGCTGCAGATACGCATTTCCCATATCCGTCAGGGTCTCCATACCGGGCACAGCGTAATACGGGAACACGGCCTCTACGGCATGCTCGCCAAGTCCTACGCCAAGCATGTGATCCTTGGACAGCTCAAACACGCTTTTTGCAATGGTACGCCGTCCGTCGGCACCGTCACAATAGGTTACGATCACATCTAAGATCGCCTGCACGATTTCCAGATGCTGCAAATTCAGCACGCGGTTGATCTCGCTGTACCAAGCAATGCCGCATGCTGCCGGGAAGGCGCAAAGAATGCTTGCGCTCAGCGTCTTGTAGCTGTACATAAAGAAGAACAGAATAAGACCGACGCCGAGACCGACCCACACACCGATATGCATGGTCGCAAACACTGAAAGTATGCCGATCGCGATCCATACGATGTTCCAGAAGTACCCTGTCAGGCTTCGCTTTCGAATAAACTCAGTCAGCATGACGGGCAGAAGCATCAGCAGCATTCCTCCCACAAATGCCGTTTTTCCGAAATAGGCGTCATAATGTGCAAACAAAGCACTCATCGTGGAAAAATCCACCTGCTTGAACACCATATCCAAAAAATCAAGAATGGCTGCAAACGGCAGTATACTCAGCACCGAGAGCACGGCCCCCGAGGCTGCAAGCAGGCGGTAGCACCTGTTGAGCCATTCCTCCGATCTCATCAGACTGATCACAGGAAAATACATGGCGATCAACAAGGTATAGCCAAGGCCATACAAAAGAGATGTCGGTCCACCGCGCGTAAAAATTCCGTGTGTCACAAACACACCGCACACGATCAGCACCGCAAAATCGATCAGGCCGATGTGCAGCACGCGCTTGCCGCGCAGCAGCTTATTGGCAAAGCTGAACAGCGTAATCCCCGATATGACGGCGGCACACAAGGCAGGCTGCCCCGTGATCCACCAAAACGGGAAGGTAGCCAAGGCAAGCAGTACACCCGCCTCGGGAATATACAGTACCAATATCGCAAGAACCGCCAGCGCAAGCACAACAGGAACGGTTGCGGGATGCCAGACGTACGTAGTCGCACCAGCAATAACGCCCAAAACCAATGCAGCATAAACCGAGCCGATTCCCGCACGGGATTTTTTATCCTGCCCTTTTTTCAGAGGCTCAAGACCCAGATAGGAGCGCAGGATCGTTCCAAGGATGCGGCTGCCGAATGCCGCATTGTATAAAGGCTTGCTGCTGCAAAGCAGAGGCAGCGAGCAAACGGCGATCACAATACCGGAAATGCCCCAACTGATATCCTTTGCATAGGCATGATCTGCAACGAAATAGATGGCTGCGCCCAAAAAGCCGTGAATCAGGAAAAACGTACCGAACACATTAAGCGGGCAGCGGATCAGAAAACGGATGATCTTGTCAAGCACGATCAAAAGCTTGCTGTTTTCAAGGAAGCCCGCAACGGCCAGACGGGAGGTATGTAGCTTTTTTCGCAGTTTTCCGTCCGGTGCCCCGAACACGCGCGTGCAGATATATGCCCAGCGCAGCTCAAGCTTATGGTAGGAGGTCAGCAATCTTGCAGGCAGGCAGTTACACAAAATCGTATAGAGCCATAAGGAAAATCGGTGAAAAACGTGAAAAAACAACGAGCCGACCTGCTCATTTTTTGCTTTACCGTTTTGCTCTATCAAGACGTTCCCTCCCTTCAATCATTCTTTTGCAGTAGATCGGGTCTTACCCGTTCGGTTTTTTCGGTGGCCTTCTGCGTCCGCCACGCTTCAATATTGGCGTGATGCCCCGAGATCAGGACGTCGGGCACCGTCACGCCGTGCCATTCGTAAGGTCTTGTATATTGGGGATACTCCAAAAGCCCCGAGGAGATGCTTTCCTTTTCGTAGCATTCCGGGTCCGCCAGCACGCCGTCGCAAAGACGCGCCACGGCATCCACTAAAATGCAGGCGGGGATCTCACCGCCCGTCAGCACGTAGTCGCCGATCGAAAGCTCCTCGTCCACGATCTCGTCGATCACGCGACAATCAATGCCCTCGTAATGCCCGCACAAAAGCACGAGATTATCGTATGTAGCCAGCTCCTCTGCTTTTTTCTGCGTCAGCACCTTGCCCGCGGGAGACAAAAAGATCACGCGGCGTGTGCCGGTAAATCCGTCCTCTGCCTGCTTACGCAGGACACCCTGAAAGCAGTTATATACGGGCGGAGCAGCCATCAGCATGCCCTTTCCGCCGCCGTAGGGCGTGTCGTCCACGCGGCGATGCTTGTCCTCGGAATAATCGCGGATCTGATGTGTATGCACCTCGATCGCGCCGCTTTTTTGCGCACGACCGATAATGCTCTCACCAAGCACGGTGTTCACAAGATCCGGAAACAGCGTCATAATATCAAATCGCATAAATCGTCAGTCCTCCAGCATACCGCCGATGGGTGCGACCAGAATGCCGCGTTCGGGATCAATGCCCTTGACAAACTCGTCCACGGCAGGCATCATGCGCTCACCGTCCGGGGTCTTGACCACATAAATGTCCGCAGGCCCCTGGTCCAGCACGTCAGAGAGCTGTCCGTAGACCTTGCCGGTCTGCACGTCCACCACGTCAAGCCCGATCAGCTCTGCGATCAGATACTCACCCTCGGGAATGTGCAAATCTTCCCTTGCCGCGTGCAGCACCTTACCGCGCAGCGCGTTTGCCGCGTCCACGGTGGTGATGCCCTCCAGCTCGGCAATGACAAACTGCTTGAACACCGACGCACGCTTGACCTTGAGTTCCTTCATGCCCTCCTTGGTAGGCAGGTAAACGCGCTTGAGCTTTGCAAGCACCTGCGGGGTGTTGCACCAGGATTCTATTTTGACAGCGCCCATGACGCCGTGTGTATTGACGATCTTTCCGCACTCGGGAAATGCAATCAGTTTCATAAAAGGCTTCCTTTGCTTATAGTTATTTATATTATATCACAATACTTTCAATATTGCAACACTTATTTTCAAACAAAAAAGCAGAGCCGTCATGCGGCTCTGCCCTTGTATTATTTGTTTAGATATCCATCTTGATCTGACCCTGTGCCGCAAGCTCAGCCTTATGCTTTTCCATAAGTGCATTGATCTTGGTCACGGGATCCAACAGCTCGCTGATGGTGGTGTCGTGGTTGAGCGTTTCCACGATGTAGGAAACGTACTTGGACATGTCAACCTCTACAAACCACTCTCTTTCTGCAAGCTCGGGGCGGCGGTAAACCAGGTTGGTAGACAGCACTCTGTCGATCAAGCCCGTCTCATAAGCCTTATCAAACTTATCGCAGCCGTCGGTAAACAAGCCGAACGAAGCGGCAGCAAATACGCGCTTGGCTCCTCTGTTCTTGAGCTGAGAGGCAACGTCCAGCAAGGACTCACCCGAGGAGATCATGTCGTCTACGATCAGCACGTCCTTACCGTGCAGATCCTGACCAAGATACTCGTGCGCCTCAATGGGGTTTTTGCCGTTGACCACGATCGAGTAATTGCGGCGCTTATAGAACATACCGATATCCAGACCCAGCACCGAGGAATAGTACATGCATCTCTGCATAGCACCCTCGTCGGGAGAGATGATGACCATGTTATCCTTGTCGATAATGATATCGGGTACGGCGCGAACCAACGCCTTGATCATCTGATAGGTGGGTCTGACGTCGTCAAAGCCCTCCAGAGGGATCGCATTGCAAATTCTGGGGTCGTGCGCATCAAAGGTAATGATGTTGGAAACACCCATCGCAACCAGCTCCTGCAGCATCAGTGCGCAGTCAAGAGACTCACGTGCCTGTCTGCGGTGCTGTCTGCCCTCGTAAAGCATAGGCATGATCACAGTAATTCTTCTTGCCTTTCCCGCTATTGCGGCAATCACGCGCTTGAGGTCTGCATAATGGTCGTCGGGGCTCATGGGGACGGTCATGCCGTACATCTTGTAGGTGACGCTGTAATTGAATACGTCACAGATGATGTAGACATCCTGTCCGCGCATGGACTGCTTGATCAGGGCCTTGGCCTCGCCCGTGCCGAATCTGGGGCAGGATACCGATACCAGATACGTGTCCTCGGGATCCATTCCGTGCCAATCCTTGAGATAATAATCAACCTTTTTTGCAATATCCTCGCATCCGCGCATACCGATCAAGCTGAGATCGGCAAACTGCTGTTCCTTCATGTCGTACCTCCGTGTTCAATTGTTCCTGGTTGTCAAATCTTACTGCAGCTTGCAGAAGCGTGCATACGCCTCATCCCAAGCCTCTCTTTCGCTGCAAGGCTGATAGTGCTTCATCTCAAAGGAGTTGGCAACTACCTCACGTGCCTGGGCAAGATCCTTGATCTCACCCTGTGCGATGGCCTGCATTACCAGGTTACCGATCGCGGTTGCCTCTTCGGGACCTGCACATACGGGAATACCGCAAGCGTCTGCGGTCATCTGGGACAGGAACTTATCCTTGGTGCCACCGCCCACGACGTTGATCATGGTAGCAGGCTTGCCGCGCAGCTGACCGATGGTATCTACGGTGTAACGATACTTGAGTGCCAGGGATTCGTAAATGCAACGAACAACCTCGCCCACGGTCTCGGGAACGGGCTGACCGGTCATGCGGCAGTAATCACGGATCTTTTCGGGCATATTGCCGGGGGTATTGAAGGTCTTGTAGTCCACGTTGATCAGCGAGCGGAAGGGCGTGCATTCCTTAGCCCAAGCCTCCATCTGAGCGAACGAGTAGTCCTTACCTTCTCTCTTCCACTGTCTTCTGGATTCCTGAATGATCCAAAGACCCATAATATTCTTGAGGAAGCGGATGGTGCCCATCGCGCCGCCCTCGTTGGTCAGGTTAGCGGCTCTGGTTGCGTCATTGATCAGCGGAGCGTCAAGCTCTGCGCCCATGAGCGACCACGTGCCGGAGGAGATGTAAATGAAGTCCTTATCGGTTGCGGGTACTGCGATAACTGCGGATGCGGTGTCGTGAGACGCGGTGGTGTAAACCTGAATGCGGTTCTTACCTACCTCATCAGTGATGGAAGGCAGCAGCGCGCCGAGATTGGTTCCGGGCTCGACCATGGGAGCAAACTTGCTCTCGGGAATGCCCAGCTTGGCGATCAGCTCGGAGGAGATCTTTCTGGAGTTTGCGTCCAGGATCATACCGGTGGATGCGATGGTATATTCGGTTGCCATCTTACCGGTCAGGAAGTAGTTGAGCAGGTCGGGAATAAACAGGATCTTGTCTGCTCTGTCAAAGCCCTCTGCGTTGTCTCTCTTTTCAACGGCGAGCTGATTGAGCGTGTTGAAGTCGATTGCCTGAATACCCGTGATGTTGTAGATCTCTTCGGGGGATACAAAGCCCTTGACGTAATCGGTCACGTTCTCGGTTCTTGTGTCGCGGTAGTGGATGGGGTTGGCCATCAGTCTGCCGTTCTTGTCGATCATACCGTAGTCAACGCCCCAGGTGTCGATACCCATGCTTGCGATGTCGTCACCGTCGATGACGGTCTTGGTGATCGAATTCTTGATCTCAAAGTAAATGCGCAGAATATCCCACGTAAATCTGCCGTTTACGTACATAGGATCGTTCGAGAAGCGGTGGTTCTCGCGCAAGGTCAGCTTCTCGCCGTCAAAGGAGCCAACGATACCTCTGCCGCTGGACGCGCCAAGGTCGATGGCAAGCATTTTCAATTCAGCCATAATACCCTCCAGAAAGTGTTATGTTTTTTGACAAAAATAGTGATAGTACATTATAGCACATATTTCGCAAAATAGTGTGAACTTTATGTGAACGATGCGAATTTTGTGATTTATTTCAAAGATACAAAGAAAGCCTTTGCACTCGCAAAGGCTTTCTTTCGCAATTCTGCATGATGAATTCCGAATTCCGAATTATTTTTTTCTCTTTGCCGCTCTTGCAGCGCGTCTTTCCTCCTTGGTCGGTCTGTCCGACTCGGGGATCACGGGCGCAAGAATTCCCGTCAGATGCCAGCCCTTACGGCCAATGTTGTAGGCAGCAAACGAGGTCAGCAGCGCGGGAATGGGCAAAAGGAAGAATACCCACCATTGATCCATCAGGGTAAAGCCGCCCGCAAACTCATGCTGGATGATGCCCAGATACATACCGTGCACGAATTTGGTGACGAGATCCGCAACAAAGCCGATTGATGCCCACACCTCGTTCTCTTCAAATGCGCGACCCAGCGTAATCAGGATCGCTAAGAGGAAGTTGGGTACGTTGGCGCACAGCGCGATCAGAAGTCCCTTGTAAATGTTGGCCTTGGTACCGCGCACTTGGTGCGACATTTCGTCCTTACCGCCGATCTCCCAGATCTGCACGTAGATCAAAAACAGATAAAAAATGATAGCCAGCACGCTTGTCACGATCAGCAGCACTTCGGTCGTACCGCCGGTCGTGCCGCCCTCGCTGTTCTGCGTACCGATGCCTGTCACGGCAATGGCAAGCGCAAAGCCGAAAAAGCCGCCGATCATGCTCTGCACGAGCAGCATGCGCACAAAATCATAGGAATGCTTGGAAAAAAAGTTCTTCATAGATGCTCCGTTTCACATTCATGTTATCATCATTATATCGATTTTTTCAAAATAAAACAAGTACGGTCGACGAATGTTTACAGTTTATCCACTAAAAAATCACGGCTTGGTGTATAATAGTAATAGAATGTTAAAAAAGAAGGTTGATTTTATGGCATATACCGTCAACGTAGAGGAATTCCCTGCGGTCGTGCGCGAGTTCGCCTCGTACAAATCGGTCATTCAGGGCTGCTCGGAAAAGACCGTGAGCGAATACCTTTCGGATCTGCGCACCTTTTTCCGCTGGATGCTGGCAAATGACCGTGGCATCCCCTTTGAGGGCGAGGATTTCGAGCGCATCGATATTCGCGGTGTGGATCTGGACTACATCAAGGGCATCACAACCGAGCGCATCTATGAATTTTTGGTCTATACTGGCACCACCCGCGGCAACAACGGCGCGGCCAAGGCGCGCAAGCTTTCCGCCATCAAGGCGTTTTACAAGTATCTGACCGTCAAGCGGCATTTGCTGGAGACCAACGTGACCGCCGACATTGAAACGCCCAAAAAGAAAAAGGCACTTCCCAAGCACCTTTCCCTGGAGGAATGCCACGCGCTTTTGGACGCAATCAAGAATGACACCGCCTCACCAAGCCGCGTGCGCGACTGGTGCATGATCACGCTGTTTCTCAACTGCGGCATGCGTGTCTCCGAGCTTGCAGGTATCAACCTGCCGGATCTTGACCGCGAGTACCGTTCCCTGCGCGTCATCGGTAAGGGCAACAAGGAGCGCATCATTTACCTCAACGAATCCTGCCGCACGGCTCTTGCGCAGTACATGCAGGAGAGAATGCAGGAAAAATACAAGAAAAACACCGACAAGGCGCTGTTTTTAAGCAACCGCTGCCAGCGCATCAGCGTCAAGACCATTCAGTTTGTGGTCTATAAATACCTCGATCTCGCAGGCCTTGGTGCCAAGCACTATTCTGTACATAAGCTGCGCCACACGGCTGCCACGCTGATGTATCAATCGGGCAACGTGGACGTGCGCGTGCTCAAGGAGATCCTCGGTCACGAGCAGCTCAATACCACACAGATCTACACCCACGTGGCAAACAAGAATATGGAAGAGGCCATGGCGGCAAACCCGCTTGCGGGAGAGTCGGGACTTGAGGACAAGTGATATTGCGCCATTGGCACAGTGATATTTTTGCATAGCAAAAGTGATATTCGCCCTTGGCGAGTGATATTTGCCCTGCGGGCAAGTAAAGGTAGAAAACCACCGACGTTTTGTCGGTGGTTTTCTCTATTTATTGGCCAATATCCGCGCGTTCCACCGAGATGGGTGAAATCTGCACGGGATAGGATTCCATGATATATCCGCCGTAGGTGATACGGACAACGTCACCAACGGCAAAGCCGCCCTCGGCCAGAGTTCCGTCCATGGAATTGAAGCGGATCTCCGCACCACCTGCCGCTTTTGCTTCAAAGCAATCCGTGCCCAAAGGCTTGACGCCGTCCTCGCTCACGACCTCGGCAATAAACCAGCGGTTTCCGTCCGAAAGATCACCGCAATACGGGCACTGACTCACCCCCGTATAACCGCAGATCTCACAAACGCCGTCCGTATCCCGGTCCACGTGAGTTCCGTAATCGTACACCACGTCCTCCACGGCACAATTCTTTCTGTCACACTCGGGCAGACGCCAATGCACGGATTCCGTGTATTTCCATTCACCCGGCGCATGCTCATGCTTAAAATCGCAAGCGCACAGGCACAGAATCAAGCAAAGTACGCTGATGATCACACACAAAAATCTTTTCACAATCTCGTCCTCCTTGTCATCTTATCGGTAATCTTATCGGTCGCCCACGTAAACGTAGCCGTGATTGCGCACGGTCTTGATCAGCCGCAGCCCAAACGCATTCTCCAGCTTTTGCCTCAGGCGGCAGATATATACCTGCCCCTCGTTGGTCTCCTTGGCGTTCAGCAGCTCGGCAAGCTCCTGCTTGGTAATTCCCTGCCCGCCCTTTTGCACAAGGAGAGAGAGCACTGCGTATTCCTTTTCGGTCAAGGAGAGCTGTCTGTTGCCCAGCAGCACGCAGCGGCTTTGCGCTTGCAGCTCCAGTGCGGCTGCTGAATATTTTACGGGAGTCGGCCTATCCTTTTGGAAGGTCTCCCCCATCATGGCGATCAGCTCGCGACGCAGATCCTCCATGAGAAATGGTCTGTGAAGGATCATGTGCGCCATGCGTCGCGCACGCAGCGGCAAGATCTCCGAATCGCGGCAAAGTCCCAGCACGCGCACCTGCTCGGGGATGACACCGCTGATTTTGCTGTCCAGATCCATGATCACAACACCGATCTGATCCCAATCCGCATTCTGCAGATCCTGCGTGACATTCGCCTGCGCACCGCATAAGGACACCTCCAAGGCAAGGACCGCGCCCAATCGCTCGTCTGTAGTTACGATCAATACCCGATGCTTCATGCGTCACCTCCAAACAGGCGCGCAATGCCCTCGATCAGCGATTCAAAGAATGCAACGATTGCCTCCCAGATCCGCGCAAGCAGCCCTGCGGATGCCTCATTCTCGGGAGCCGCGGACTCCACGATTGCCTGCGTGCTCTTTCCATCCTCGGTCGGAGCCTTTTCGGGTGCCTCGGTGGGCGCTTCGGCCGTCTCCATGTCTCTCTCGGTTTCGGGCGTTGCCGTCTCGGTATATTGCGGCGCGTTTTCGGTCTCGGGCGTGGGAGCAGCCGTCTCGGGAACGGTCTGAATTGCCTCACCCGTCATGCCTGCAGCAGCCGTAGTGGTCTGCTCTGCGCTGCCGTCTATGCTATCGTCACCCACGGCCTCCTCCTCGGTTTCAATGCCCTCCCAGGCGTCCTCACGAGCGGTGTCCTCGGGTGTGGTTGCCTCGGGCTCCTGCTCGGTCGGCTCGTCCTCCGCAGGAGGAATTTCCTCGGTGACGACCTCCTCGTACGCGGTCTCGTGTTGAATGGTAGACGACTCGCTCGTTTCAAGCTCTCCGCCTGTGATGTGGTTTGCATCGGTTTCGGTGGCAAGGTCGGTCACGTAGTCCTCCGGTGCAACTGCTTCAAATTCATCCAGATTTTTGATGACAAATCTGACCAGCGAGGTGCTGACCACGCCAATACAGATGACCGCTGCGGCAGCCACACCCACAAAGGGCGCAATTCTGCCAAGGCGTACGCCGCGCCCCGCGACCTTGGGCGCAGCTGCCTTTTGCTTGGCCACAGCATCCATAACGCGGTCCTCAAAGCCATCGGGGGCTTTGACGGCACAGGATGCAAGTGCCCGATTCAGGGCGAGATAATCGTCCAACAATGCCGCACAGTGCGGGCAATTTGCCACGTGCTGCTCTACGCGCTCGGCCTCGGCCTTATTCAGTTCTCCGTCCGCATAAGCGGCCAGCAATTGCTCAAAATCGCGGCAATCGTGCACGATTCTCACCTCCTTCACAGTGTAATACGATTTTTATTCTGAAATGTTCCCGTTTTGCAAAATATTTTTCAAGGCTTTTTTTGCGCGCCACAGCTTTGATTTGACCGTACCCATACCAAGTGACATCACGCGCGCCAGCTGCTCGTACGAAAGCCCGTCCACGTACCGCAACGTCAATATCTCGCGCTGCTCGGGCGGCAACCGCAACAGTGCCTTGGCCACCTCGTCACGCTGCTCCGAGAGCACGGCCGCCTCGGGCGGATTGCTGTCCGGGTCGGGATCGGCCAATGGCCGCTCCACCACCTCGCCGTCGATCTCACGCTCCAAGGGCTCGACCTGCCGCCGCGATTTGAGAAAATCGTAGCAGGCGTTCTTGGCGATCTTCATGATCCATGCATCCGGCTCGTTCTCCCCCCTGTAGCTTGGCAAGGCGCGCCAGATCTTGAGAAAGACCTCCTGCGCCACGTCCTCGGCGTCGTGGTGGTTTTTGGTCATATAGTAGGCCAAAGAATACACCCTGTCCTGATAAACGCGAACAAGCGAGGCGAACGCATGCTCGTCCCCTGCCTTGGCCGCCATCAGAAATTGGCCGTTCTGCTTTTCGGACATTTGCGTTCACCTCGCTTTCTTTTGTATTCTGTTTGTTTTACTGCTCTTGTTTCTGCATAGCCATCAGCTCGTCGTAGACCGCGCGGATCTGCTCGGGGCTCTCTGCCTGCATGATGCGGTCGCGCGTCAAGGCCGCGTAGCGCACGTCGCGCACGTACCACGCCGCATGCTTTTTGGCCTCGGCCATGCCCACGCGCATACCCTTTTGCTCCACCATTTCACAAATCTGCTTCATGGCGGTATCAAAACGCTGCTCAATGGTTGGCACGGTGTATTCCCTGCCCTCAAGCAGCGCGGCAGTCTGGTTAAAGATCCAAGGATTTCCCAGCGCACCGCGGCCGATCATAATGCCGTCGCAGCCTGTCTCCCGCAGCATGCGCACGCCGTCCTCTGGCGTGGCAATGTCGCCGTTACCGATGACCGGAATGCTCACTCTCTCTTTGACTAAGCGCACGTACGCGGGGTCAGCCCCGGGCATATACATCTGCTGACGCGTACGGCAATGCACAAAGATCGCGCTTGCTCCCGCAGCCTCTGCCACACGCGCAAGCTCGGGCGCGTTGATGCTGTCCTTATCCCAGCCCGCACGCATTTTGACCGTCACGGGCAGCTTGACCGCCCCCACGACCGCCTCAATGATCTTGCCCGCCAAGGAAATATCCTTCATCAAGGCACTTCCCTCGCCGTTGGCCACCACCTTGTTGACCGGGCAGCCCATGTTGATATCAATGGCCACGGGCGGCATCTCGCTTTGGCAGCCGAGATAATCACAGGCCTCGATCATACGCGCGGCCTCGGCCATCAGCTCTGGCTCGTGCCCGAACAGCTGCACCGCCATGGGATATTCCTCTCCAAGCACACAGGCAAGCGGCGCACTCTTGGAGCGGCTTGCAAACTTGGGGCTTTTTTGCTCATAGCAAAGCGCCTTGGCCGACACCATTTCGCTGACCGTGAATTCCGCACCGTTCTGCCTGCAGGCACGGCGAAAAGCCCTGTCCGTCGCGCCCGCCATGGGTGCTAAAAACAGGCCGTGTGCAAGTTGTGCTTCTCCGATCTTCATGTGCCGTCCGTCCTTGTGTTTGATACTTAGAATCATACCACATTTACGCGCGTTTGTCAAGTTTGTCGATGCGGCACGATTGCCGTCGCACGATTTTTTTGCGCGAATGCACTCGCATGCGGGAAAAGCGGCACAAATGCGGTCAAAGCAACCCAAAGGCGGGCGAAGTGCGTCGTGCGAATTGCTTTGACATCATGCATAACGGTTGGTATAATCAAGTCACAAATCAAAAAAGGAGGTGTGTTCATGAAACATACATGGACAAAAACGCTGGCGTTTGGATTGATCGGGCTGATGCTGCTCTCTGCCACCGCCTGCAAGGACAAAAAAGAGGATGAGCTGCCCGAGGACGGCAGCGAGCAGACCACCAACATGCTCCAGGGCAACTTTGATCAGAATCCGGGCAACCAATACAACGACCCGAACAATCAGGGAGGAAACCAGAACAATCAAAACAATCAGAACAACCAAAACGATCCGGGCAACAACCAAGGCGGCTACGAGCAGCAAACGCAGCCCGTGGTCAACGTGCCCGACGATCAAAATCCCGGCAACACGGGTAACACCGGTAACACCGGTAACACGGGAAATTCCGGTAATAGCGGCAACAACGGCAGCTCGACCGACAGCACGGGGCTGACCTTTACCTCAAACGGCAACGGCACCTGCACGCTGACAAGTCTTGGCGCATGCTCGGATATTTGCGTGGTCATTCCCTCCACCAGCCCCGCGGGCGACCGCGTGACCGCCATTGCCTCGCAGGCCTTTTACAATTGCGCATCGATCTCGGTCGTGCAGATCCCCGCAAGCGTGACCAGCATCGGCCATCTGGCATTCGGCGGCTGCACGGGGCTTGTTTACATCACAGTCAGCACGCAGAATGCATCCTACAAGGACATCGGCGGCGTGCTTTACACATCAGACGGCAAGACGCTTGTGCACTACCCTGCCGCCTCCGGCTCCTCGTCGGCCAGCATCCCCGCGAGCGTGACCAAGATCGAGGATATGGCGTTCTACGGCTGCAAATCGCTCAAATCCATCCGCTACGGCGGCACGCAGGAGGCGTGGTCGCGCATTTCGGTAGGCTCGATGAATTACAGCCTCAACGCGGCCTCGGTCACCTGCTCCGACTCGGGCAAATAATGCTTGACAAGGCGGGGCGCGTGTGATATACTGAACCTATCAATCTTTGTCACATAAGGAGAATATCACATGTACGGAAAGAACGTTTGGATGATCCCCGACGGCTATATGAGCGACACTACAAAGGGCGAATTCGTCAGCCATGAGGCTGTTTGCGTGCTCAATATTTCAGGCAAGACCGCACACATCGACCTGACCATTTATTTTGAGGATCAGGAGCCCTTGACGGGTCTGCACGCCGTTTGCGAAAACAACCGCACCAACCACATCAGACTGGACAAAATGGTTGCCGACAACGGTCAGCCCATCCCCCGCAACAAGCCCTACGCAGTGCTTGTAGAGAGCGACCAGCCCATCGTCGCGCAGGCATCGAGACTGGACGTCTCCCAGCCCGAATACGCGCTGATGACTACGATTGCATATTGATTTGCAACATAAAAAGGAGCCTCCCACTGAATGGCGAGGCGCTGTAACGAAGTATTTATGTAAGAGGCGGTGTGACCGAAAAGGTCACACTGCCTTTTGCTATTCATACGGCTATCTTTTTGCCTTTGCATCTGCCATGCAGCGCGATGCAATCATCCTCTTTGACGGTAGGCAAATCAATGATACCGACAGCATTGTAGTAAATTTCAATCTTTTGTTTTCTGTGTCCACTGCTCTTGTCGGGAGCGTGGACTATTATTTTGTCAACCAAATCATTTAGCAGTTCAGACGTAAGCTCTTGGGGATCTGTATACTTGCGAACGTTAACAAGAAGCTGCTTGAAGTCCTTTGTTTTCGTTTCGCCATTTTCAATTAGATCCTCAAGCTCGGCAATCTGTACTTTGAGTGCTTTTTGCTCCAACTCATACTCAGTCGCGAGCAAATCAAAGCGTTCTGCCGTAATACGTCCCGCTACCATATCCTCGTACAATCTCTTGAATAAGGTGTTCAGATCTTCGTCCCTGCGCCGCAACGTCACAACATCGACCTGAGCTTTAGAAATAGATATTTCCATCGCTCTGTCGAGTCGGTCCATTTGGTCGCGCACGAAGGTTTCTTCGAACTATTGCACATAGACAAGCATTTTCTTAATATGCTTGAAAACCATATTGTAGAGCGTTACGTTACGGATATAGTGTGCGGAACACGTTCCAAGGTTACTGCGGTAGTTGGCACAGGTAAAGAAATCTTGTCTTTCCTCAAACCCATTGGTCGTGCAATAGTGATGCTTAGCGCCGCAATCGGCACAGTACACCTTTCCGGAAAGAACACTCAGCTTTCCCGTTGCGGTAGGTCTGCGGCGGTTTGCACGTATCTTCTGCACATTTTCAAAGCAGTTATCCGAAACTATGGCGGGATGAGTATTCAAGAACACCATTTGCTTGTCACGCGGATTGTCAATACGCTTCTTGCTCTTGTAATTATTAGAAGTCGTTTCGAAATTAACGGTGTGACCGATATACGCCTCGTTTTCAAGAATACGAACCACAGTAGATTGCGCCCACTTGAATGGATCACCCTCATAAAGCTTTCCTTTCTTTTGAGCATAGTACGCATTAGGAATTAACACCTTTTCTTCCCGTAATTGCTTTGCAATCTGCAAAGGTCCTTTTCCGCTTTCGCACAATTTGAAGATATATCTGACTACCTCCGTTTTTCTTTGCATCTATATTATACCACGAATTTGTGAATAAAGAAGGTATCACAGGTATAATTAGTTCAGAAATTTTTGAACTTACAGTTTAGAACGTAAGCAGAAACAACGGCAATTTGACAATCTGCCAAATCGCCGTTGTGGATTTTTTCTTATTCAGAGCATCTAGCCGTTTCTGTATAATACTGCGCCTGGGCGTTCCACAGCTCGTAGTATTTGCCGTTTGTATCGGCAACGAGCGAAGCGTGAGTTCCTTGCTGAATGACTGCGCCCTCGTGGAACACGGCGATCTCGTCGCAGAACTTACAAGAGGACAGACGGTGGGAGATATAGATTGCGGTCTTGTCTCCTGCAATTTCGTCAAACTTTCCGTAGATCTCCGCTTCGGCAATCGGGTCGAGAGCTGCTGTAGGCTCGTCAAGGATAATGAACGGAGCGTCCTTGTAGAGCGCACGGGCAATAGCAATCTTCTGTGCTTCACCGCCCGAAACATCAACGCCGTTTTTGTCATACTCCTTGTAAAGATATGTTTCCGTGCCGTCTTTCATTTTGATGAATCTGTCAGAGAAGCCTGCTTTTTCAAGGCAATCTATAACAAGTTCCTTATCGTAATCAACCTTGCCGGCAACATTCTCTCCCAGCTTCAAATGAAGCAGTTGGAAATCTTGGAAAACGACCGAGAAGATGTCCATGTATTCACGGTAGCTGTATTTGCGAATATCAATTCCGTTGAGCAAGATTTCTCCTTCGGTGGGATCGTAAAGTCTGCAAAGCAGTTTGATGAAGGTGGTTTTACCCGAACCGTTCATACCGACAACCGCAAGGCGTTTGCCAACCTTGAATTTCATATTCACGCCACGAAGCGCATAGTTTTCACTTCCGGGATACTTGAAGGACACGTTTCTAAACTCGATTTCATAATCACGGTCACGGCGTTTTTCAACGGTAAGACTTCCTTGGTACATATTATCAGGAATATCAAGGTATTCAAAGGTCAGTTCAATGAACGGCGTATTGTTACACATAAGACCAATACCCGAAACAAGACTTGACATACCACCCGACACTTTAGTGACTGCGGCAACGTACTGTGTTACCGAACCAAGACCAAATGCACCTGCCAATGCTTTGAGGCATACGAAGGCGTAAACAATACCTGTAAAGATCACGGAAACCGCTGCAGAAGCTGCACCGTACAAGCCCATCGGTCCCCAAGCGTAGTGAGCAAACAAACCGTTAGAACCGAAGGTATCCTCTTTGTTACGATTGTATCTGTCGCAAATCTTATCCTGTCGATACATTCTCACATCGGTTGCAAGATTGCTGTAATATCCAAGCCAACCGAAAAAGCTGAACAAACGATTCCCAAGATTGTGGTCATCGGCGTGTTTTGCGTAATAACTGCCTGCCTTATTGCTGAGCATTGGAGCAATAAAAGTAACCGCCAGCATAATAACGATAACACCGAGGACTACAAAGGGGTTATTGAGTATTGTCAATGTACCTGCATCGGAGGGAACTTTGATAACGAACAGCGAAACCGTAAGAGCCAGACCGCCAAGCAGAGTAAAAACAGAAGAACAGAGTTCGCCGCAACACTCAAGCACTCTTGCAAATCCCCAACCGCCGCCGTTAAAGCTCTGTCGGATGGATGACAGCATTTCGGATGTATGCGTATCGTCAAGATTAGCATAATCGGTATCAAGTATTTTTTCGGAAACGATATGCTCGATCTTTATCCAATCGCCTGTGCTTTGTGTGTTCTTCCATTTGGTGAGAAGTGCAGTACCCAAAGCGATCACCGCAGCAGAAACAAGGGTGATGATAACAAGCATTTGGAGTCGTTGCACATCTCTGTTTCCCACAAGCTCGTCGATCACAAGTGCGGAGAGGAAAATGCCAACATAGGGTGTAAGAGCATCCCAAACTACGTTTAGCAAATAAGAAAGAACCATCTGCGGATAGTGACTATAAATTAGTTTGAACGCTCGATTATTTGCACGAAAAGCTCTTTTCAAAGTTACTTTGCTTTCAGTTTTCTTCATTTTCGTCCTCTCCTTCCTTGTAGTATTTACTCTGAACTTCATAAAGCTCTGCGTATTTGCCGCCAGCCTTCAAAAGTTCCTCATGCGTTCCTTCTTCACCGATGCCGCCGTCTGCAATCATAATAATGCGGTCACAGAAGCGAGTGGATGCAAGACGGTGGGAAATGTAGATAGAGGATTTACCTCTTGTCATTTCATTGTATTTCTGATACATTTCCGACTCTGCGATAGGATCAAGTGCCGCTGTAGGCTCGTCAAGTACAATGAACGGAGCGTTTTTGTAGAGCGCACGGGCAAGCATAAGACGCTGTGTTTCACCGCCCGAAAGGAGCATAGCATCTTCAAAAACCTCTCGGTTCAGATAGGTTTCATATCCGTCCTTTAAGGATTCGATTTTTTTGCGGAGACCCGCCTTATCCACACAGTCCTTGACACGTTCCATATCAATGCCAACGCTGTCCTGTGCCACGTTGGTTGCAATCGTACCGGCAAGAAGCGAGAACTCTTGGAAAACCGCCGAGAACATCTTGTAGTAGTCTCTGCGGTTATAATCTCTGATGTCCTTGCCGTCAAGGAGAATGCGTCCCTCAGTAGGGTCAAGGAAGCCGCAGATCAGCTTGATAAGTGTTGTTTTACCGGCACCATTCAGACCAACCACCGCTAACTTTTCACCGGGACGGAGAGTGAGATTGATGTGTGTGAGCGTATCCTTGTCTGCTCCGGGATAGCGATAGGATACGTTTTCAAGTCTAATTTCATAGAGTCTGTCTGCTTCTGCTTCAATAGGCTCGCCGTCCTCAAATTTGAACAGTTCGGGATATTCAAGACATTCACGAACCGTAGAAATGTCAAGAGATTGCGTGTGAAGCGTATTAAAGCCGCCGAGAATACCCGATACCCAAGCTGTAAATCCACCTACTGCGCTGAAGAACAGAAGGAACTGCGACACGCTGAGTTCGTTGCCAATTACAAGACCGATAAGGTAGGCGTATGCAATTGCATTGCGAAGGAACGTAAGTACAAGGTCAACGATTCTCGCCCAAAGATAAACGCCCTGCGCTTTGCTTTGAAATGCCGTGTAAGCTACCATACCCTTTTCGTAGAGTTCGTTGATCCAAGAACGCAAACCAAAAATGCGAATATCTTTGGCAACGTCCAAACCACTTGAACGACGGTCAAGATAGAACAGATGTGTTACATGCTCAACTTCTTCCTCACGGTGACGGTATCCCCATTTGTTCAAGTGATTACTTACAAAGTAAGAGATAACTGTCGTAACAAGTATCGCAACCAACAGAAGCGGTTGGATGGATGACATCAGAATGATATAGAAAACAAAACCGATGATGTTGGTAGTCAAATCCGTGAGCGTAGTCCAGATTGCCTCGGTTGCTGCTCTGTTGGAATTGATCGTATCCTGCGACTTTGTTCTCAGCTCTTTGAATTTTTCATCGTACAGGTTCGGATAAGAGGTCGTTGCCGCTTTCTTATTAAGAAGCGTAATGATTTCGCAACGAGTGCTGATTCTTCCGTACAGGGTGTTCGTGTTCACATACGAGGATGCTGCCGAAACGAGCATCAAAGCTGCGACGAATATCACTATCGTTACAATCAGTTCCGTAACCGATGCTTTTCTTTCCACCACGGAGAGTATCGTGGGAGAAACGTATAGATTGATTAGGTTAAGTGCCACCGCCAAGAGTGCGGATAGTAAGGAAAGCACAATAACCTTTTTCTCTCCCGAAGTCCAAGCGAGTTTTATCATATACGCAGAGTTCTGCGCCATATTGTACTTAGGTTTGGGAGCTTTTTCTTTTTTGATTTTTTGAGTTTTTTCTTTCACCATAAAAACCACCATCCTTTCTGAGCATATCATATCACAAAAAGTCGCCCCCGTGTAAAAACGGGGACGAATCGTCATTTTGGGGTGACGAACTGCACTTCGTGCTGCAAATCAGACCTGCGGAATGAGGATTTCCGTGGTAAATGCGCCGTCCTCGCTGTTTCGTGAGAGGTATCCGTCAAGACGCTCAATGATATTGTCTATACGCACCAAGCCGAAGCCGTGACCATCACCCTTGGTAGTGTGAAAACGGTTTCCGACCTTTGCGAGCTTCTTCGTCGCCGTGAAATTGGTAAACGAGATATAAAGCTGTGTGTTCTTCATATCCATATATACACGGATAAGTCTTTGTTCTTCGGGCAACGCCATACTTGCATCAATGGCGTTATCGAAAAGGTTTCCGATGATAACGCATAGGTCAAGCTCGCTCATTTTCAGCTTGACAGGAATATGTGCATCTACCTTTACCGCTATGCCTTTGGATTTCGCAAGTGAGATCTTACTGTTCAGTATCGCATCTGCCATAGCATTGCCGGTCTTTACGACGGTATCAACCGTGGAGAGATCGGTGTCGAGCTTATCAAGATAATTCTTGATAGCTTCCATATCTCCGTTTGCTGCAAGCACCTTCATCAACTGTATATGATTTCGGTAATCGTGTCGCCAACCTCGGATTTGCTTATACATTGTTTCGACTTCCTGATAGTGTGTTTCTATCAGTTCTCTTTGATAGGCAGCTATGCGCTTATCTATGTGTTTTGAGAATATGGACATTTCAGACCTCCGATATGTTTAGGAATTTGCGGAGCAAATTTGGGCGTGAATCCGTAGACTTCAAGGGCGAGGAGAATAACATATTCACGCATCCCTCCTTATGTATGAGATATAATTGCTCGGTTCAACGGCTCGTAAGCCCCTCTCGGCAGAGGAAGCACCGTACCGTCCGAGAGATAGACGTCGGTTTTCGTCACGCGACTGATATAGGTGAGATTGACGATCATAGCTCGTCCTACTCTTGTAAAACGGTCATCAAGGAGCTTTTCAAATTCTCCGAGTGTGCGCTTTACCGTGTATTCTCCTTTTGCGTGAACCGTCACGTAGTTTTGATGAACGTCGAGGTATTTGACCTCGTGCAGAGGAATACGCACCATCTCACCCGACAAGGTAAGATTGAGGCAACGCTCGTTCTGAATGAGCTTTTCGCAGGCTCGGTCAAGAACGGCGTATAACTTCTGCTCGTTCACGGGCTTCATAAGGTAGTGGAGAGCCGCCACCTCGTAACCCTCGGATATGTAATCGGAGTATCCCGTGATGAACACGATCTGAACGGTCTGATTATCTCGGCGTATCTCTCGCGCCATTGTAACACCGTCCATCTTTCCCATTTCTATGTCAAGCAGAAGAATATCGTAGGTCTTATCCTCGGCATAGTGAAAGAGGAAGCTTTCCGCTGACGGAAAGCACTCCGTTTGTATTGCTATTTGATTTTTCTTTGCCCAATTTGTCAGCAATGAAAGCACGTATTCTGCATCGCGCTGACTATCATCGCATATTGCTACTCTGTATGCCATTGTAAAAACTTCCAAGGATTATAATTCTAAAACGTACCGAGAGCCTTTCTCGGTCTTTTCGTAGCTCCGAAAGCCTACGCTTTCAAAGCACTTTTGTGAGCCGATATTGAAATCGTAGATTTCGCCAACGTACAGCTTATCATATCCCATCGCTCTGCCACGCTCAACGAGTGCAGATACAACCTTTTTGCCGATACCTTTGCCACGGTATTCACGCTCACCGATTACGATGGGCATATCCTCTTGC
Organism: Clostridia bacterium; assembly: GCA_017503325.1. Taxonomy (GTDB): domain Bacteria; phylum Bacillota; class Clostridia; order Oscillospirales; family CAG-272; genus SVQP01. The sequence goes on from JAFVTI010000029.1 coordinate 256,882, forward strand.
CAAAAGGTAACGTCACCAATAGGCTTCCATTTGCCATTCTCATTGACTTCGATGAAATACAGCTCGCCTTTGCCATTGAGGTAGTTATACATATTCGTCAAGGTTTCGTAGGAATAAGGTTCAGCTTTACCATCAACAAGAAGAACCGTTTCGGGGTCTTGATACCATTCAATGGCAAAA
>JAFVTI010000030.1 GCA_017503325.1 Clostridia bacterium
CGCCGTCCTCGCTGTTTCGTGAGAGGTATCCGTCAAGACGCTCAATGATATTGTCTATACGCACCAAGCCGAAGCCGTGACCATCACCCTTGGTAGTGTGAAAACGGTTTCCGACCTTTGCGAGCTTCTTCGTCGCCGTGAAATTGGTAAACGAGATATAAAGCTGTGTGTTCTTCATATCCATATATACACGGATAAGTCTTTGTTCTTCGGGCAACGCCATACTTGCATCAATGGCGTTATCGAAAAGGTTTCCGATGATAACGCATAGGTCAAGCTCGCTCATTTTCAGCTTGACAGGAATATGTGCATCTACCTTTACCGCTATGCCTTTGGATTTCGCAAGTGAGATCTTACTGTTCAGTATCGCATCTGCCATAGCATTGCCGGTCTTTACGACGGTATCAACCGTGGAGAGATCGGTGTCGAGCTTATCAAGATAATTCTTGATAGCTTCCATATCTCCGTTTGCTGCAAGCACCTTCATCAACTGTATATGATTTCGGTAATCGTGTCGCCAACCTCGGATTTGCTTATACATTGTTTCGACTTCCTGATAGTGTGTTTCTATCAGTTCTCTTTGATAGGCAGCTATGCGCTTATCTATGTGTTTTGAGAATATGGACATTTCAGACCTCCGATATGTTTAGGAATTTGCGGAGCAAATTTGGGCGTGAATCCGTAGACTTCAAGGGCGAGGAGAATAACATATTCACGCATCCCTCCTTATGTATGAGATATAATTGCTCGGTTCAACGGCTCGTAAGCCCCTCTCGGCAGAGGAAGCACCGTACCGTCCGAGAGATAGACGTCGGTTTTCGTCACGCGACTGATATAGGTGAGATTGACGATCATAGCTCGTCCTACTCTTGTAAAACGGTCATCAAGGAGCTTTTCAAATTCTCCGAGTGTGCGCTTTACCGTGTATTCTCCTTTTGCGTGAACCGTCACGTAGTTTTGATGAACGTCGAGGTATTTGACCTCGTGCAGAGGAATACGCACCATCTCACCCGACAAGGTAAGATTGAGGCAACGCTCGTTCTGAATGAGCTTTTCGCAGGCTCGGTCAAGAACGGCGTATAACTTCTGCTCGTTCACGGGCTTCATAAGGTAGTGGAGAGCCGCCACCTCGTAACCCTCGGATATGTAATCGGAGTATCCCGTGATGAACACGATCTGAACGGTCTGATTATCTCGGCGTATCTCTCGCGCCATTGTAACACCGTCCATCTTTCCCATTTCTATGTCAAGCAGAAGAATATCGTAGGTCTTATCCTCGGCATAGTGAAAGAGGAAGCTTTCCGCTGACGGAAAGCACTCCGTTTGTATTGCTATTTGATTTTTCTTTGCCCAATTTGTCAGCAATGAAAGCACGTATTCTGCATCGCGCTGACTATCATCGCATATTGCTACTCTGTATGCCATTGTAAAACCTTCCAAAGATTATAATTCTAAAATGTACCGAGAGCCTTTCTCGGTTTTTTCATAGCTTCGAAAGCCTACGCTCTCAAAGCACTTTTGTGAGCCGATGTTGAAATCGTAGATTTCTCCAACGTACAGTTTATCGTATCCCATCGTTCTACCACGCTCGACGAGGGCAGATACAACCTTTTTGCCGATACCTTTTCCACGGTATTCACGCTCACCGATTACGATGGGCATATCCTCTTGCCAAAAGGTAACGTCACCGATAGGCTTCCATTTGCCATTTTCATTGACTTCGATGAAATACAGCTCGCCTTTGCCATTGAGGTAGTTATACATATTCGTCAAGGTTTCGTAGGAATAAGGTTCAGCTTTACCATCAACAAGAAGAACCGTTTCGGGGTCTTGATACCATTCAATGGCAAAATCATAATTTCCGTCAAAACGGCGCAGGCGGAGAGCTTCTTCAATCTTTAGCACGTCGTTTATGTAGCTGACAAAATCATTTTCAACCAACTCATAATCAACCGATGATTGAAGCCGACCGAGCTGATCTTTCCAAGAATCAATATTGGTTCTCACCTTGCGGAAACCAAGTGATTCGTAAACGTGCTGCGCTCTTGTGTTTGCTAAGTTGGTATCGAGGACGATTTTGGAATAGCCATTTTTGAACAGCCAACCGATCAGCATACTCAAAACCTTTCTTCCGACACCACGGTTCTGACAATCGGTTTCACAGATCTTAATGCCGATTTCTGCAACGCCGTCCGCTACGTTACGGTAATTGCACTCACCAATGAGACGGTCGCTTTCCTCAATGACCATACGACCATTGCCGAGTCCTTTTATAACTTCTTCCTCGGTCGTTCCCAAACCGTTGGAAAAGCCTGCGTGTGCCATTACTGCACCATTATTCCACCAAGCAGTAAGTTGCCTCGCATCGGTAACTTCGGCTTGGCGGATCGTTAGGTTTTCATATTGTATTTTCACTATGTGTTCCTCTCGTTACAAAAAACTAGCTCTACTTCAAAAAGATCATTTCGGAGTTGCTTCTTTTTGCCGCTTTCAACAAAGCCATGCTTCTTATAAAATGCGTTAGCTCTATCGTTATTGCTCAAAATCCAAAGACTCGGAATACCGTTGCATTGTTTTAGTCCATACTGCAAAAGCATTGCCCCGTAACCTTTACGCTGTTCTGTTGGGAGAACATAGAGGTTTTCGATTAAGCTACCGCACACAGACACAATTCCAACCGGTATGTGATCGATCAACATATAGAAGTCTTTGCCTTTGGTTATTTCAGACCGAATATATTCAGTCTGTGTTTCTTCTGTGTGACGGGCAACAAACTCCTCGGAGCAAAAGCTTTTGTGTGATTCTTTCCAACTTTCGGAGTGAATTTTGCCTGCATCACGGATATTATTTTCGGTTATTTTTACGATTTCCATTTTTACCTGTTACTTTCGCTGTACTTCTTCCACGCAAGCCAATCCTTATCAAGTACGGTGGAGTGCGGCTTGGTCATAATCGTATCACACGGAAAGTCCTTGCACTCTCCGCAGAATTTCAGCTTCTTTTCTTTCACGCAATCACGGGTGAAGCAATCTCCCGGAGTATGTTCTTCCTCGCAACCACGGCAACCGCCTTTTAAGTATGTCGGACAAGCATCGCAGTAAAAGCCGCATTTACCCAGTAATTTCTCATCCATTATTTCACTACCTCACCATGGATGCAAACTCTGCCCCCATCAGGACATTTTGCATCAAACTGAAAATCTTTTTTGCATCCATAATCCAAGGCAGCGCCATTTTGTAATGCAAACACATAAGGATAAATGACATTCCACAACTCGTGACACAGCGGCGGACAGAGATCTTCCACAATAAATTCATCTCCTGCCTTGCAATATCCGCTGCGGCAGTTGCTTTCCGTAATTGTAAGTCTTACTTTCATAACTTTTTTCCCATCTCAATTCTAATCTCGTGGCGTTCCGGATCAGTATTAGCGTAGGCATACAGATCAAAGCCAATAATATCAAACCCAAAGCCGGTGCCCAATTTCCAAGGTCGTGCGGTTACAATACAATTTCATACTTGTAATCTTTCATAATAGTATCTGTTCCTCGTTTTTTGTAAGTATTTTCGCCAACAATATTACCGCCACATTTCTGCGCAACACGATTAGATGCAGCGTTTTCCTGCCCTACAAAAATGGTTACCTTCTCGGCTCCTTGGGCACGAGCATAATCTATCATTCCTTGAGCGATTTCGGTTGCATATCCCTGACCCCAAAAGTTTTTATGCACACAATAAGCAATATCATATACTTTTTTGTCTTCACTTATCATGAAACTGCAAGTTCCTACTCGTTCTAAGGAATCCTTGAAAACCGGAATCAAATAACAACATTCGTCGTCTTCGCCCAATCCTTCCAACATATGCAAATATTCATCATCTATGTCCTCTTTTGCTTCGTCCGGTAAATATTGCCCCATTTCCGGATTGTTCCATATACTATATGCCCACAAAGCATCTTCTTTCGTAAAGCCTCTTAATAAAAGCCTTGGGATCTCAATATCATTTATTTTCATAAAATCCTCCGTCATATTTATCTGACTGACATTTATTTCTCGCTCACAGCATCAATTCAAACACACCGCCGTCAAACACAATATCGTTGCCCTCAGCATCCTTGTAGAACGACACCTTTTCGGTTTCGATCTGCTCGAAGCCCAAGGATTTGAGAAGTGCAACGGATGGAGTATTATTGAGTGCCGTGCCTGCGGTCAGCCTTTTGATGCCAAGTTCACGCATATAATCAATGAGTGCCAAATGGCTTTCCTTTGCGTAGCCCTTGCCGTGGTATGCGGAGTGGAAGCAATAGCCGATCTCGTGTCCGTTTTCTCGGATGTTAAAGGCACTGTAACCGATCACGGTATCACCAAGGCAGATAGCAAAAAACATATGCTCGGTGCCGCTGTTCGCACCCGCCCATTTTGCAATTCTCGGCTGAACATCCGCATCATCGGTGATGTGGGGTTTATCGTACTGTGAAAGGGCGGAAGTGTTAAAGTCCACCCAAATTTCTTTTATGCTTTTCCAATCGTCAGCTACAACGTGACGGATGGTTAATCTTTCTGTTTTAAGTATCATAGTTCTTTTCCTAATTTTGAGGTAGGCGGCGACTCGGCGAACCGAATCGCCGCCCTTTTGTTAGTTATTCAATATGTGCGTAAGTTGTACCCAAGCCGATGTCAAAGCCAAGAGCTTGATACATCTTTTCATCACACGGGGCACAGCATACCGTTAAGCTCGATATGCCATTATCCTTGCACCAAGCCTGTGCAGCCTGCGCTAATTTACGAGCAATACCTTTGCCACGGAAAGCCGGTTCGATGTAAAAATCCTCATATACGCCCGTGTCCGAGCAAGAGAAGGTAGAATAGCATTTTGCAACGCTACACATACCGACAGCACGGTATCCACGCTTTGCAACAAAGAAAGTAATCTTGCCGTCTTTGATAGCTTGCTGAAGCTGTTTCTGCTTGTCCTCTGTGAGTGATTCTTCACCGATGTCTTTTTTGAAGCCGTTTTCCAATTTCAATAGCTGCCAATCGGTTGGATTGTCCAATACCTCTACGGTGAAAGGCGTTTCATCGTTTGGTGGCAAAATCATCAACGGCTCGCTCCATTCGTCAACACCGTTCTCAATGAAACCTACACTTTTCCAAAAGCGCAGGCGGCGATCATTACCGCCATAATTCAATTCCGCATAGAGTGCGCAATTTTCCTCTGCCCAATTCAACAGAACTTTGGCACATTCTTTGCCTGTACCGTTTCCACGATATTCCGGATACACGCAGTATTCCATAATGAAGCATTTGCCATCCTCGGAAGTGTAGATCACCGGCAAGGCAAAGCCGATGTCTTGTCCGTTCCGCTGAAAGAACAGATAGTAGCACCGATCTTGCGTTCTGTCGTGGATTTGTTGCATCGTGGATCGGTATTCATCACCGAGGAAGTAATCTCTTTCCTCTGCGTTTGGGTCGGGAAACATATCCCGCTTGTAATAGGTGTGAAGCTGCTCCCAAAAGAGCGCAACGTCGTTTTCCGTGATCGCTTCACGGATGGTGATTTGGTTTTCCATTTTGTTTCCTCCAAAATTTTATTCGGAGGGTTAGGAAGCGTGAACCCTCCATACACGACTCATTTTCATAAAAACCACCCTTTCTGTTTCATATTTGTATTCAAAACACTTGTAAGTGTTGATACCAAGTTATTTCGTTAATTTGAAGGTCAACCCATCGTATTTCTGTCCGTCAACCTTTGCAATTCTCGGCTGAACGTCTGCATTATCGGTGATGTGGGGTTTGTCGTACTGTGAAAGGGCGGAAGTGTTAAAGTCCACCCAAATTTCTTTTATGCTTTTCCAATCATCCGCTACAATGTGGCGGATGGTTAATCTTTCTGTTTTAAGTATCATAATTGCGTTTTTTCCTTATAGGGTTATCCAAAATCTTTTCAGATCCATGTTTTCATTCGGTTCATGGATCGTGGATTCATAAACGCCGCCGTTGGCGAGAATGGTTTTTTCGCTACCCAAGTTGCCGTCCATGCAAGTGATCAACACTTGATCCAGCCCGATCTCGCGGCAGTACGGCAACGCCATTTGGAGCATCTGCTTGGCGTATCCCTTGCGACGCTCGCAAGGTCTTACGGAATAGCCGATATGACCGCCAAACTTGGAGAGATAGTCGTTAAACTCGTGTCTGACCTGCAAAAAGCCCAGTACCTTGTTGTCCGCTTTTCTGACAAGCATAAATTGCGTTGCGGGTACAAGCTCTGCGGGACAGGTTTCGGGGCTTTCCTCTAGGTCGCATTTTTGGATATACTCCATCGGATCGTCGGTACGACGCAGCGGACCGCAACCATCCATCGAGCTGTCTGCAGCCAGATATTCCTTTTTGCACTCCATGATCTGCTGTGCATATTCTGCGGTTGGCCTTTGTAAAATCAGTTCTTCCATAACCTAACTCTTTCGTATCTTTCTATGTTCATATCCATTTTCCGTAGGGGCGCACTGTGTGCGCCCGCGGGCGTTCACAGAACGCCCCTACGAAGGAGGCAGCGCCCCCGTGAATCACACCTATATTTTTACGTCTTCCCCTTCAAACTCGGGCGTATACTTGGCCGTGGCGGACTCCCTTTGCTGCATATAACCAATAAAGCCCAGCTTTTCGGCATGCGCCATAACCGACTCGTATTCAAACGAGGTCACGCGGCGATGCAGGTTGGCAAAGGGCGCGTCGGTGGCAAATTCAGGGGTATATTGGCTCATCAGGCTCAGGCGCACGTCGGGCACGGGTACGATCCCGGCAAGCCTGTCAAGCACCGCCATGGAGTCCTTGCGGCAGCCGGGCAGCACCAAGTGTCGCACCAGCACACCACGCTGCATCATGCCGTCCGCGTCAAACTGCACCTTGCCTGCCATTTCATACATCTTGGCAATCGCACGCGCTGCAACCTCGGGGTAATCGGCCGCTCCCGCGTAATCCTTGGCAATCTGCGCCGAGCCAAATTTGAAATCGGGCATCCAGATATCCACGTAAGGCGCAAGCAGCTCCAGTGTTTCGGTCTTTTCGTAGCCGCCCGTATTATACGCAATCGGGATATGCAGCATAGGCTTGATTCTTGCAAGAATCGGCACAAGCTGCTCGGCATAATGCGTGGGGGTGACCAGGTTGATATTGTGCGCACCCTGCTGTTGCAAATCAAGCATTTTTCCGATCAGCTCGTCCGCGCCAATCTCGATCCCCTGCCCGCGGTGGCTGACACGATAGTTCTGACAGAACACACAGCCAAGATTGCAGCCCGAAAAGAACACGGTGCCCGAGCCTCGCTCGCCGCTGATGCAGGGCTCTTCCCACATATGCAGCGCAGCCCGCGCGATGCGCAATGCATTTGTCTGTCCGCAATATCCCCTGTGCGCGTCGCGGTCCGCGCCGCACGCTCTCGGGCATGAAACACAGCGATCCATATGCAGTCCTCCTTTTGCACGTTTCTACTATTATACATAAAAAAAACTTTCATGTCAAGTAAACAATTTTGCACAAAATAGTTTACAAAGATACTATTTTGTGATATAATACCGATAATCCAAATTTGAAAGGAAGTGTATCCATTGTTATCCCCCCGCCCCATCCTTCTCTCTGCAGAAGGAACCACAGAGCAAGTCACTGAAGCAGTAACCGATGCGGTTGCCGAAGCAGGTGCCGCAGGCTACCTCGACGCCATTCTGGCTTGGCTCAGCCCCGAACATCTCATTCCTCTTTGTATCAGCATCGCCGGCAAGATCCTGGCTTGCCTTCTTATTTTGGTGATCGGCAATCTGCTGATCAAGCTTTTGCTCAAATTCTTCCCCAACGGCAAGAAATTTGACAAAATGGACCGCACCGTTCGTGTCTTTTTACACCATCTGATCAAGATCGTGCTCAACATCTTGCTGATCGTTTCGATCGTTGCAATCATCGGCGTACCCATGGCGTCTGTCATTACTGTCATCGCCAGTGCAGGTGCTGCCATCGCCTTGGCATTGCAGGGCTCGCTTTCTAACCTTGCAGGTGGCTTTATGCTGCTTTTGTTCCGCCCCTTCCGTATCGATGACTTCATTGAAACGCAGGGTGTCAGCGGCACTGTGATTGACGTCGGCTTCTTCTACACGACGATTCGCACAGGTGACAACAAGCACATCATGCTTCCCAACGGCGGTCTGACCAATTCCACCGTCATTAACTACTCCCGTGAGGAGAACCGCCGTGTGGACATTGATTTCAGCATTGCCTACGAATCGGATTGCGACAAGGCAATCAAGATCATCAACGACGTCATCACCGCTCACGAGCTTGTACTCAACGATCCCGCCCATTTCGTCCGTATGACCGAAATGACCGACAGCGCAGTCAAAATCACAGCCCGCGCCTGGTGTAAAAACAGCGACTACTGGACTGTAAAGTTTGACATTGGAGACAAGGTCAAGGCATCGTTTGCACAGAACGGAATCAGCATCCCCTATCCGCAAATGGACGTTCATATCAAGGACAACAAGTAAAAAATCTGAACGGCAGTTCTCCGTGAACTGCCGTTTTTAAGGAGAAATTTATGCAAAAGGCAAACAGACTTCTTGTTACACCCAATCCCGTTGCCGATCTTTACGAGGTCTTTTCCGCAAACGGCTGTCGCCTTGCTACGGCAGAATCCTGCACGGGCGGACTTGTGGGCGGCCTCTTGACCTCACAGCCGGGTATTTCCTCTGTATACGTGGGCGGCTTTGTGACGTATACTAATCAAATGAAGACCGATCTCTTAGGCGTTCCCGCTGAGATGATCGCGCAATATACTGAGGTTTCCGCGCCCGTGGCAAAGGCTATGGCAAAGGGTGCAAGAGCGCGCACCGGTGCGGATATCGCCGTTTCGCTGACAGGCATTGCAGGTCCGGGCGGTGGCAGTGAGCAGACCCCTGTGGGCACGGTCTATATCGGTGTCAGCTCGCAAGGTCGCTCCTTTGCCGTACGCTACTGTATGCCCGACTACCTGCCGCGGCACGAGATCCGCTCCCGCGCTGCGCTGCTGGCCTTGACGCTTGCCGTGCGTGAAGCAAAATCGCAACAGCCTTGATCATACATTTTTTGCAATTCCTCTTGATTTTTTTAGCGAAATATGGTAGAATACTGAATTGAGATATTTTGTGACCCCATGAAGGGACAGAAAGGCAAATACATGGCAAAGTTCAAGAAAATCGGTGTTTTGACGTCGGGCGGCGATGCTCCCGGCATGAATGCGGCTGTCAGAGCCGTTACAAGAAAGGCATTGGCTGAGGGCATTGAGGTCGTTGGTATCAACGGCGGTTATGCAGGTCTCTTAAACGGTGATCTGATTCCCCTGGAATCCCACAGCGTTTCCAATATCATCACCCACGGCGGTACCATGCTGTACTCCTCCCGTTGCCCCGAGTTCGCAACTCCCGAGGGCATGGAAAAGGCGCTGAAGACCTGTCGTGAGCAGCATATTGACGCGATCGTGGCCATCGGCGGTGACGGCACCTTCCGCGGCGCAACTGATATTACCAACCACGGCATTCCCGCGATCGGCATTCCCGCAACCATTGACAACGACATTACCGCAACCGATCTGACCATCGGCTACGATACCGCTGTCAACACGCTGCTTGGCATGATCGACTTTCTGCGTGATACCTGTGAATCTCACGCAAGATGCAACGTCGTGGAGGTCATGGGCAGAGACTGCGGTCTGGTCGCGCTTTACGCCGGCATTTGCACGGGTGCGGTTTCGATCGCAATTCCCGAGGTTGGCTTTGACGAGGAGGCTGCCATCAAAAAGATCGCAAGCGTGCGTGATAAGGGTAAGAGAGGCATTATCGTGGTGTTCTCCGAGGGTATGCCGCAGGTAAACGGCCGCAAGTACAGTGAGTACTTTGCCGAGAAGGTACAGGAAATCACCGGTGTTGAAACCAAGTTTGCTCGCGTTGGTCACATCATTCGCGGCGGCGGACCTACGCTGCGCGACAGAATGACTGCGACACAGATGGGCGTTGAGGCGGTCAATCTGCTGCTTCAGGGCAAGTCCAATCGCGTCATGTGCGTGCTGGAAAACAAGATCACCAACGAGGACATCAACTACGCGCTGGTGCTTGACCGCATGTACAAGGGCAAGCTCAAGGACGGCGACTTAGATCGCTTCAGTGCCGACGAGATCGCTTCCATGCGTGCTCGCTGCGCTTACCGCCAGGCAAAGATCGAAAAGCTTTACCACATGGCTTACGAGATCTGCAACTGATCAAGGAACAATAAAAGGACGGAGTCTTGCGGGACTCCGTCCTTCTCTTATTCCTCTTGCTCAGGCTCGTTCTGCTTTTGCTCCGGCGGAACGTGCATTTTTTTGAGAATCATTTTAACCACGTAGAAGCCCATGATCAACACAGCAGCAATGATGATAATTACCACACTGACCTTTTGCAGTACGTCCATAGTGGACATCAGATCGGCCGCCTCGGCTGCATCTGTTCCCTGCTCGGCTGCAAAGGCTGTCAGAGTACTCGCCGTGCTTGCCCAAACGGTACAAATCGCTGCCCAGATCTTCATCATTCCATGCTTCAATGTGATCACCTCCGAAGTTAAAAATTGCTCTTACTTATATAGACGACAAAAATCACGAAAAGTTTCGGATTTTCAAAAAATTATCGATTTTTTGCAATAAAATCGCGATAGAAATGTGCGCTCTTCTTCCAGGCGGTGTTTCCCTCCCGGTCGCAGGACATAATGCCGAATTTGAAATTGTAGCCTGCGCTCCACTCAAAGTTGTCCATCAGACTCCAGAGGAAGTATCCGCGCACGTCATAGCCCTCGTCGATCGCCTTTTCTACGTACTCCAAAAAGCCCTGCACGTAGCGGATGCGATCGTCGTCCCAAATCATACCGTCTGCACCCACGGGCTCGTCGCCCTCGAAATACGTCCCGTTTTCGGTGACGTAAAACGGAATATCCAGCTTATACATGTCCTTCAGCATAACGATGGCGTCGTATACAGCCTTGGGATAATATTCGGTGCGGTTATTGAGGAAGTTGCCGCCCTGCGAGAAGTCGGCCTGTACCTTTTGATTATGTGTCACGGGAACGCGATTATATACATTCAACCCGAAATAATCTGTTTTTTGTCTCATAATTGCATAATCCTCGGGCGCGATCTGCATCAGCGTACCCTCGTGCGCCAGATGCTCCAAGATATAATCGCTGTAATGCCCTGCATACAGCGGATCGCAATAAAACTTCCAGTTGCGCTCGTCCTGGTCGATCATCAGTGCAATATCCTCGGGCGAGTCGGTCAGCGCATGACGCTTCCAAATGTCAATGACTGCACCGATCTTGGAATCTCTGAGATTGCGCGCGCGAAATGCCTGCACGCCCTTACCGTGCGCGACAAGGATATTGTGGCGCGCCTGATTGCCCCAGGATTCATTGGTATGCCCCGGTGCAAAGCCGCCCAGCGCGTAGCCCACGTAGGTGGCAATCGGCTCGTTGATGGTAGCCCACATGGGCACAATGTCACCGTACGCGGCAAACATCTTGTCAGCATACTCGCCAAACCATTCGATCGAGTCGCGATTGACCCAGCCGCCCTTGTCCTCAAGAACCTGCGGCAGATCCCAATGGTACAGCGTGACGCTGGGAGTGATGCCGTGCGCCAGCAGCTGCTCAAAGGCACGTCTGTAATAGTCTATGCCGGCTTGATTGACTTGCCCCGTGCCGTTTGGCATGACGCGCGACCAGGAGATTGACATGCGGTAGGCGTTGACGCCGAGATCGCACAAGTTTTTCAGGTCGCGGTCAAATTGATGATAGCTGTCACATGCAGTTTCGGGCGTGTGGCCGCCAAAGATCTTGCCGGGCTTTGTTGCCATAGTATCCCAGATGCTGGGCGTACGGCCGTCTGCGGTCACACCGCCCTCGATCTGCCCTGCGCTGGTTGCGCAGCCCCATAAAAAATCCTTTGGAAATGCCATATTTTACCTCCGATTTAATCAAACAGATTCCAAGGGTAGCCCCCCGTCGGGGTGCTCTGCACCTCGATCTCTTTGCCCGTTTGCGGGTGCGTCACGCAAAGACGCGTTGCCCACAAAGCGGTGGTGCAGCCCTTCTCGCGACTGCCGTATTTGCCGTCGCCAAGCAGCGGATGCCCCGCGTGCGAGAATTGTGCGCGGATCTGATGCGTGCGCCCGGTCTGCAGCGTGACCTCGACCAGACTGATCTCTTCCCTTTGCGCAAGAACCTTGTAGGTAAGTCGCGCCTCTTTCACGCCCTTACGGGGCGAGGACACAACAAAGGCTTTGTTCTTGGCCTTGTCGTGGTACAAATAGTCCACCATGCTGCCGCAAGGCTCTGAAAGCGTGCCCTGCACGACGGCCAAATATTGCTTACTGATCTGCTGGCCGACCACCATGCCGCCAAGCCTTGCCGCGCTTTGTTTGTCCTTGGCGTGCAGGATCGCGCCGCCCGTAGCGGTATCCAATCTGTGCACCAAATAGATCTCGGGCGAGTACCCGCAGGCCTCTCTCCAAGCAGCAATGCAGGAAAGCAGATCCGAGCCGTCCGCGTGTGCGGGGTCGGGCTGGCTGGGCTGGCCGACAGGCTTTTCGCAGATCAGAATATTCCTGTCCTCGTACAAGATCACGGGGGCTTTTTGCAGGATGGGGCGCAGATCCTTTTCGTAGGCAAGACGCACAGCACCGCTTGCAAGATAGATGGTGCCACACGGCAAAAATCCTTGCTTTTCAAGGAATTTACGCATACGCACGTTGCCGTGATGCGTATCGATCCTCACCGATCCAAGACTCGCGCGCAAGGCGCGACTGACTGCATACTTCATTGCCTCGGCAGCGCCTCCCCGGCCGCGCATGGCGTCCGACATGGCCACACGGTGCACAGTCATATACGTGCCGTCGGTCAGCCATGCACCGTCGTAAATCTTGTCATACGTGGGCTCGCCGTCCGCGATCATGGCAAAGTACCCTTGCACCTCGCCACCCACGCACAGCACGTAGCCGTAAGCCTTTTGTATGTCGTCCGCAATATGTGCATCGGTCGGATATCCGTCCTGCCATTGGTCGATGCCAAGTGCTGCAATGGCTGCACGCGCCTGGTCAAATACCCGCATGATGGCCGCGATATCCGCCTCGGCCGCGGGTCTGATCCTGATTTGATGATTCATTGCTTATTACCTCCGCAGCGCGAGCAAGGTCCGCTTGCGCCGTGATTGGCTGCCTCGGCAGCCGTGCCCGATTGCAACTCCTTTGCATTTTTCAGATAACTGCAGTTCGGATCCTTGTGATATTTCGTGCCACTCTTAGTCCAGTACACCTTGCCCTTGACGCTGACGTCGGGGGCCTCATCCTGTTTTGTACGCGCCTCATACAGCGATTGCTGCTCCTCGGGACTCAGCACCTCACCGCTGACCACCTCTATGCCGCCCTGCTCACGACAAGCGGCCAAGACAAATAGCAAAAGCAGCAAAACGATATAAGCTTTTCTCATACCGTGCTCTCCGCAAGCAGCTTTTCCTGCACCGAAAGCTTGTGCAACGCATGGTCGTATGCGCCCTTGTAGTCATCCAAGGCCTTGCAGCAGGTTTCCATATCGTGCAGCACGCGGTAAAGCAGCACCGGGATGGGTGCATCCTCGTCCGCAAGAATGCTTTGCAGAATCGCGTACGCGCCCGCAAAATCCCCTGCCGCCTTTCGCTCGGTGGCCTCAATATGCATGGTCAGATGTCGCTCCAGCGGTGAATCACCGTCAAAATGATGCAAAGGAGCAAGGTTTTCCAGCTGCTCCATGATCAGCGCGTAGCGGCAAAAGGTCTCCTGCCACGCGGAAAAATCGCGCTCTCCCGGTAAAAGGTTCTCGGCCTCATATGAGGTCAGCGAGACCGAAATGCTGCGCATGTAGCGGAAATATACGATAGCGGGGGCGGTGATGTGCCCCGTATAATAGGTCGTTTGATCAGCGTCGCGCAGAGCTGTATCAAACCAATGGCACGCATTGTGCAAATTCCCCGCCAGAAATTCCTCCTTGGCGATCTCCAGGGCGCACTCCGCCATAAGCAGCGCAATTTCATCGTCCGATTCGGACAACACCGACTCGCACATGTGGCGGCAGATGCGAAAGTCTCCCATTTTATAGGCTCTGCGGATATTGGGCATGTGGCGAATCTTCTGATACAGAAATTCGTTCTCTTCCTCTGCAAGCAAAAAGCCTGCAGGCACGCCTAAGCGGTTGGCAAGATACACCACGGTGGGCAAGGACGGCAACGCCGCACCGTGCTCGATGCGCGAGAGCATATTGCGCGTGATAAAATCCCCCGCAAGCTCCTGCTGGGTGATCATTTTGGACATCCGAAGATTCTTGATCTTCTCACCGATGTTCATATAAACCTCCACAAAGGTAATTTCTATTTACTATTTTATTATACTACAGGCAGAGCCGTATTGCAATATTTTTTTGCAAAAAACGGGCAGTTTTTTTAGATTTATGATATAATGAATACAGACGAAACGGAGGTGTTGCACGTGAGTGTCTTTTGGATCAAGATCATTGCCATGGTGACTATGCTGATCGACCATACGGCGGCGGTCGGAGAATTCCCGGGGTGGGAAATCTGGCGCATGATCGGGCGGGTATCCTTCCCTTTGTACGCCTTTTTGCTGGTGCAAGGCTTTGTGCATACGCGCTCAAGATGGAAGTACCTTGTGCGGCTTGCGGCGTTTGCGGTGGTTACGCAGCCGATCTATACCTTCTGCTTTCACGATACGTGGTGGAAATGGGATCACTTGAATATTCTGTTTACGCTCGCGGCAGGTCTTTGTGCCATGTGGATGTTGGATCTTGCCAAGCGCATGGCGCAAAAACGCGGTAAGGGTTGGTGGTACTATTCCCTTTTGCTGTGCATAGCAAGCCTTGCGGTGGTATATGTGGCCGATTGTATGGGCGTGGATTACGGCTGGATGGGCATTGCACTCATGCTGCTTTTGTACGTCACGACAGACGCAAAATGGGCGTGGTGCCCGATCGCCATGCTGTTTGCGTTCCGATATCAGCTGACCACGGGCGCGTGGGACGAGCCGGTCTATCAACGCGGAATCTTTGCAGCAGCCGCGTTTGTTCCCATGGCGTTCTATAACGGAGAGATAGGCCCCAAGCCCAAGAGTAAAGTGTGGGCAGCTGTGGTCAAATACGGCTTTTACGCGTTCTATCCCCTGCACCTGCTGGTGCTGGCGGTGGTGTTTTGATAATTCCCTCTTTTCGATTCATATATAAGACAGTCAATGAATGAAAATTGCCACCAATATGGTGGCTTTTTCATATGCAGTTTTGGTGAAAGAGCGTCCGCAAGATGAATCTCACCCACCGCAACCGCGTCGATTATTCTCGGCTCAGTCGCCTCGAATTATCTCCGCTGCGGTCCCCCCTCTCCCGCGGAGAGGGCTGATCATGGCTGCCTTGTTTTGGTAAATCGAGTAAGACGGATGCTCACAAAAAGCCCTCTCCGCGGGAGAGGGGGGACCGCAGCGGAAGTAAATCGCGAATACTTGGAGCGATTGACTGACGCGGTTGCGGTGGGTGAGATGCATCACTCGGACGCTCTTTCACGTCTTGAAAAAAGCAGGAACCTGAATGCATGCAACAGGCTCCTGCTCAACTTATTTGGTTTATTTCAAATCAAGAAATTTTTCGTGATTGCGAAGATAATCAAACTGCGCCTCTTCAAGATATCTATAAAAATCCTGCGTCATCGGCTCACCTTCATTCCCAAGCCACTCTCGCGTATCTTCTTCAATGTGATCGAACCAAGGTGCCGAATATTTGTAAATTCCCGGCTTTTTGAAAACAATCTCGTCATACGCTTTTGCATAGGACTTCATTTCAGCCAGCAATCCACATATCTTTGATACCGAAGTATTTGGTTCTTGCTTCAGTATATGGTTGATTTGTTTACGCACGGCATAGTAGAGGGTGTGATTAAACTCAATGTAATTTCCATCGGGAAACATCAAATGAACGATATCGCGCATAATGTCGGTGTACACGGTGGGCATTAAAGACAGATCCCAAAGCACACCCTCCATGTGGTGCATAATTCTCTTTTGCTTGAACAGAATCAATTCATCACCTTCCAAAATGTTTTCTAAAACCGCGTCGCGTGAAATCATTGCTCGCTCGGGAATCATTTCCGCATATTTCCTTGCCTCGTCCTTTCGACCTCTCCAACCAAGGAGCTGTGTGATACCTTGAATGGCTTCGCCTCTGATAAGATCGTCCTTGCAGTTTTTTATAACAGCATCGAACAGCTTGATTGCTTTCTCCTGCTCTGCCACATATTTATCATTATCCTCATATTCAAAGGAACGGTTAGAGACTACCCAAGCGAGATTGATCAACCACTTCATATCTCCGGGATATTCTGATACTGCAGTCTCACATATTCTTTGGCGTTCTGCGAAATCTTCTGTCTTAAAGGTGTGATCGTAAGCCTTATTGAGTTCATCATATCTCTTATCGGATTCAACGTCATTGATACCCAGTAATTCGTCGGCAGAAATGTGAAATATTTTCGTGATAGGGACGATCAAAGATAAGTCCGGGCTCGACACACCGGTCTCCCATTTAGAGACGGTTTGATACGTGACGTTCAGGCACGCTGCAAGCTGTTCTTGTGTCATGTGGTTTTTTAGCCTGTATTCTTTAATTCTATCTCCGATAGATTTCATAATGGTCTTTCCTTTACACATTTATTCCGTTCCGGATCGGTGATTTTATTATAGCATATGAATACAGAGAAAACAATAACGAATTTTTTGAGCCTGACTCGAATTTGAAGTGAGTGAAACATTGAGAGAATTATCTCCGTTCTTTTTTTGAGCAAGTAGCCGCAAAAAAATGAACCAGTAATTCGCTGCGCGAATTGAAACGGCGTTTTTCGGGGCTCTGCCCCGTACCCCGGTCGCTTTTTGAAAAAAGCGACGCAAAAACTTTCATCCGTGTCAACCGTGTGGGGACGGCTGTAAAAACAAAGCACACCCGCGACTGCGTCGCGGGTTGTTTTTATATGGATTAAAGTCCTCTCTTCACGTAGGTGGTGTGAAGCAGCTCGTGAGCCTTGTGGCTGTTGGGCTCGCCCAAGAAGGTGTCATACAGCTCCTTGATAGCGGGGTTCTCGTGAGACAGACGCAGAGGCATGGAAGCGTCCAGGTTGTACAGTACGCTTGCACGCAGAGCGCGAACGTCGGTCCAGTTGAGCACCTTTGCTTCAACGTGAGGCTGACCGCCGCCGTTTACACAGCCGCCGGGACAACCCATGATCTCGATGAAGTCGTACTTCTTCTCACCGCTCTTGACAGCGTCAAGCAGAGCAGCTGCGTTCTTGGTACCGGATGCAACAGCTACGTTCAGGGTGATGTCACCGATGGTGTAGCTTGCTTCCTTCCAACCTGCAGTACCGCGAACCTCGTGGAAGTCCAGCTTCTCGGGGTTCTTGCCGGTCAGAGCAAATACAGCAGTTCTCAGTGCTGCTTCCATAACGCCGCCGGTTGCGCCGAAGATAACGCCTGCACCGGTGGAGATGCCCAGAGGTGCATCAAACTGCTCCTCGGGAAGCTCGTTGAAGTTGATGCCTGCGCGGCGGATCATACGAGCAAGCTCTCTGGTGGTCAGGGAGATGTCAACGTCCGGTACGCCTGCTGCGTTCTCGTCAGCTCTGCCGATCTCGAACTTCTTAGCAGTACAAGGCATGATGGATACCATGACGATATCCTTGGGATCCCAGCCCATCTTCTCTGCATAGTAGGTCTTGGTGATCGCACCCAGCATCTGGTGAGGAGACTTGCAGGAGGAGAGGTTGTCGGTGAACTCGGGATAGTAGTGCTCGCAGTACTTGACCCAGCCGGGCGAGCAGGAGGTGATCATGGGCAGTACGCCGCCGTTCTTGAATCTGCCGAGGAACTCGGTAGCTTCTTCCATGATGGTCAGGTCTGCTGCAAAGTCGGTATCAAATACGTTTGCAAAGCCCAGACGGCGCAGCGCTGCAACCATCTTGCCCTCACCGTTGGTACCGATGGGATTACCGAATTCCTCAGCGATTGCTGCACGAACTGCGGGAGCAGTCTGAACAACAACGTGCTTGGAGGTGTCAGCCAGAGCCTCGAATACCTCGTCGGTAGAATCCTTTTCATACAGCGCGCCTACGGGGCATGCATTGATGCACTGGCCGCAGTTGACGCAGGAGGTGGTAGCAAGAGGAGTATCAAAGGTGCAGCCGATGTGGGTATCAAAGCCACGGTCGTTTGCGCCGATGACGCCAATGCCCTGTACCTTTTCGCACATTGCGGAGCAACGGCGGCACAGAATGCACTTGCTGTTATCGCGGATGATTGCGCAGGAGGAGTCGTCAATGCGGCTCTCGGTCTTAACGCCTGCATAGTAGTCCTCTTCTACGCCATATTCCTGGCAAAGCTTCTGCAGCTCGCAGTTGGTGGAGCGAACGCAGGACAGGCACTTCTTGTTATGGTTGGACAGAAGCAGCTGAAGATTCATCTTTCTTGCCTTGATGATAGCGGGAGAGTTGGTCACAATTTCAGTGCCCTCGCGCTCGATGGGGTATACGCAAGCGGTTACAAGGCCGCGCGCACCCTTAACCTCAACAAGGCAAAGACGGCATGCACCGATCTCGTTGATGTCCTTGAGGTAGCAGAGCGTGGGAATATCGATGCCTGCCAGCTTGGCAGCTTCGAGAACAGTGGTACCGTAGGGTACGGTATAGGGCTGACCGTTGATCTTGATATTAAGCATTTTGGTTTCCATATCCACAATTCTCCTTTCTTAGTCCTTATAGATTGCGCCGAACTTACAGCCGGATACGCAAGCGCCGCACTTGACGCACTTGGAAGCGTCGATGCTCAGCGAAGGCAGCTTGTGGCCGGGAGCTACGTAGTCGGTCTTGGTGATTGCGTCTGCGGGGCAGTTCTTGAGGCACTTGCCGCAGCCAATGCACTTTTCCTTATCGATGACGTAAGACATCAGGCTCTTGCAGACGCCTGCAGGGCACTTCTTGTCTACGATATGTGCGATATATTCATCGCGGAAGAACTTCAGGGTTGCGATAACGGGGTTAGGAGCAGTCTGGCCAAGGCCGCACAGAGATGCGGACTTGATGTACTCGCACAGCTCTTCCATGCGATCCAGGTCTTCCATCTCGCCGTTACCGGAAATGATCTTATCCAGGATCTCAAGCAGTCTGCGGGTACCTACGCGGCAGGGAGTGCACTTACCACAGGATTCGTCAACCGTGAATTCCAGGAAGAACTTTGCAATGTCAACCATGCAGTTGTCCTCGTCCATGACGATCAGACCGCCCGAACCCATCATGCAACCGATCGCGGTCAGGTTGTCGTAGTCAATGGGGGTGTCGATCAGGGATGCGGGGATACAACCGCCGGAGGGACCACCGGTCTGAGCAGCCTTGAACTTCTTGCCGTTCGGGATGCCGCCGCCGATCTCTTCGATAACCTCACGCAGGGTGGTACCCATGGGAACTTCAACAAGACCGGTGTTGGTGATCTTACCGCCCAGAGCGAATACCTTGGTGCCCTTGGACTTCTCGGTGCCCATGCTGGTGAACCATTCTACGCCGTTGAGAATGATCTGAGGAATGTTTGCGTAGGTCTCTACGTTGTTCAGTACGGTAGGCTGGTCAAACAGACCCTTGACTGCCGGGAAAGGAGGACGGGGTCTGGGCTCACCGCGGTTACCCTCAATAGAGGTCATCAGAGCGGTTTCCTCGCCGCAAACGAATGCGCCTGCGCCAAGACGGATCTTCATATCGAAGTTAAAGCCGGTGCCGAAGATGTTCTCGCCAAGCAGACCGTATTCTCTTGCCTGGTCGATCGCGATCTGCAGACGGTGGACTGCGATGGGGTACTCAGCACGAACGTAAACGTAGCCCTCGTCAGCGCCGATTGCGTAAGCAGCGATTGCCATAGCCTCGATAACTGCATGGGGGTCACCCTCCAGGATGGAACGGTCCATGAATGCGCCGGGGTCGCCCTCGTCCGCGTTACATGCAACGTACTTCTTGACCTGGCCACGGTTGCCCGATGCGAACTTCCACTTAAGACCGGTGGGGAATCCGCCGCCGCCACGGCCGCGCAGACCGGAATCCAGAACGGTCTGGATAACCTCGTCGGGGGTCATTTCGCGCAGAGCCTTCTCCAGTGCGAAGTAACCGTCCATAGCGATGTACTCGTCAATATTTTCAGGGTTGATCACACCGCAGTTACGCAGCGCAACTCTCTTCTGCTTCTTGTAGAAGGTGGTCTCGCTCAGGGAAGCTGCCTCCAGCTCCTCTTCGCCGTTTGCTGCAGCGTCGGTCTCGTTGTAAACCAGACGCTCAACGATTCTACCCTTCTCCAGGTGCTCGGAAACGATCTCGGGGATGTCGTCGAGCGTGACTCTGGAATAGAAGGTGCCTTCGGGATAAACGATCATGATCGGGCCGAGAGCGCAAAGACCGAAGCAACCGGTCAGAACGATCTTGATTTCCTGATCCAGACCCTTGGCCTTGAGTTCCTCTGCCAGCTTTTCGCTCAGCTTAACGCTGCCCGAAGAGCTACAGCCGGTACCGCCGCAAATCAGTACATGAGAACGAATCATAACTCTTTAATCCTCCTTGATTACTTCTTGTTTGCGTTGATGGTGTACTCAGCAACGGGCTTGCCACCCTTGATGTGCTTTTCGATAACCTCTGCTGCCTTCTCGGCGGTCATCTTTACGTAGGTAACCTTCTCAGCATCCTTGGTGTAAACCTCAACAACGGGCTCGTACTGGCAAATGCCGATACAACCGGTCTGAGTAACGATAACACTCTCGCCCAAGCCTGCTTCGTTGATACCCTGTACGAAAGCATTCAGAACGGGACGTGCACCTGCTGCGATACCGCAGGTAGCCATGCCGACTACGATACGGATGTCACCGCTGGATTTGCGCAGAACAACCTTGTCCTGCATTTTGGCCTTTATGGCCTTCAGCTCTTCAAGTGACTTCATTTGTGATGATCCTTTCAGAAATAATTATAAATTTTTTTATAAACCAACTTCAGTTGAGCCCCTCGTACTGCTCGTAGAGGTACGAGCCGATCCATTCAAGGATCTCGGGCTCGCCAAGCGAGATATCCTCGCCCAGCACCTCGCGCAGCGCGCGAGTAGAAAGTGAGACCTCGCCGCTCTCGGTTTTATGAAGATACTCAAAGTCGATCTCGGGCGAGCCCTGGATCAGCGTTTTGACGGTATCCACCATATTGCCCAGCGGGATAAAGTCGATATGATCTTTGCCGAACCTTGCGTGCGTCACGGTTCCGTGATGCTCCCCTTGCGACTCGTGCACCGATGAAATTTCCACCGATCCGCCGGTCATTTCGGCAAGCATTTTCAAAAACGGGATGCCAAGTCCGACCTTACGGGTCTTTCTTGTGGTAAAGAACGGATTTGCAAGCTTTTCCAGTTGCTCCTCTGTCATACCGCAGCCGTTATCACGCACGGTAAAATCCAGCCAAGCGCCCTGCTCGATCAGTTCAACGGAGATCAGCGTCGCGCCTGCTCTGACCGAATTCATGGTGATATCCAGTACGTAAAGCGAAAGCTCGTCCATATCAGTCTCCTTCTCTCTTGCCAAGCAAATAATCGATCAGACAGTCTCTGACGCGCTGCGAGGAATACGGCTCGTCGTCGATCTCGACGGCAAATCCCTCCTCGGCGATATCTGTCAGATAATGTGCATCGGATGACGCTACGTAGGTCAGTCCCCTTTCACTCAGGATGGGAAACCGCTCAAGGCAATCAGAAAGCGATGCGATATCGTTGAGCTCAAACGCCGAAAAATGCGGATCGGGCGGAAAATCACCCAGCATTGAGATAATGCCGTTTGAGGAACGGTCGATATGTGCGGGATAGCACACGCCGCCGCGCTTTTTCACCTCTGCATACGCTTCTTCGAGCGACAGGTAAGACGCGTTGAGCAGCAAGTACTCCTCCTCGTCCACCACCTCGTCGTTCTCGTCCGTAATGCATTGTCTGCCGAATATTTCGGGCTCGTTTTTGATTTTGAAGCGACGCTTGTCCACAAATTCCCCGAATTCCATCGCGCTCTCCAGATCGCGAAACAAGCAGACCGCGTGGATGTCCTCCGCGGTGGTCAGCTCCATACCCGCAACGGGAATGAGGCCGTTTGCCTTGGCGATCTTGAAAAAGGCGGGGCAATTCTTGGTGGAATTATGATCGGTCAGCGCCACGATCTGCAATCCGTTGAGCAGCGACATGCCCACGATGTTGCCCGGGGTCATATCGTCGTCTCCGCAGGGAGACAGGCAGGAATGCAGGTGCAGATCACACCGATAAAGGCTCATGGGATCACTCCCCTGCCATCTCTCGGATGGCACAGCAGATCTCGTACGCGGACAGAGGCGAGGTAATGACGCAAAGGTCATTTTCCACGGCCGCATCCAGCGCATCCTGCTGCATAACGACGTCCTCTGCCAGTACGATGACGGCAGGCTCGGTCAGATTGGCAACCGCGACGACGTTGATGTTTGCCATGATGGTGACCCAGGCGTTATCCGTTTGCACGCGACTCATGGCGCGGCTGAGCAGATCACCCGTATATACGCCCTCAAACTCCCGATCGGTCGTGCCGCAAAGCACGCGCGCATCCAAAAGCTTACAAAGAGCATCTACCTTCATAGCTTACACCTCCTTATCACGGTGATTATTTTGAATAATTTCATCAAAGCGACGGAGGATCTCCGTGCGCTCGGTTTCAATGCCGCGCTCCTTCATCAGACGCTTGAGCATAACCGTGCATTCGTCCGCACCTGCCTCGCATTTGACGATATCCTCGGCAAACGCCATGCAGTTGGGCGCTCCGCACGAGCCGCAATCAAGGCCGGGCAACGCCCCCGCGATGCACTCAATGTCACTCATCATGCGCATGGCCGTGCGTCTGTCCTCGGAAAGCAAGCCGTAGGGATTGTACTCGATCTCTTTTTCATGGAAATACTTATCGGGGATCCAATCGCTTGCGGGTCTGTTGGGGGAAACGGGCAGATAACGCTTGAGAGACTGCAATCTGGCCTGTGCAATATAGGGGTTTGCCACCGTCATCGCACCACCCACGCAGCCGCCGCTGCAAGCGTTGAGCTCAACAAAATCAAGCGTGGTGATATCCGCGCTGTCAATGCGGTCAAGCACGCGGATACAGTTCTCGATCCCGTCAGCCGCTAAGTAGCGGTCGTTTAAGATCGCGGTGGATTCGCCGCCCGTGGACGCCCAGCCGATACCAATGATACCTGCCTCGGTGACCTCGTAGGGCTCCTCCTTATACTTGTTCATCTTGTCAAGCAGCGCAAAATAGATATCCCTGACCGAAACGGTCGCGGACACGTAATTGCGGTCTCCCGCAAAGTTGTTCTTGACGTAACTGACCTTAGCGGGACAGGGTGAGATAAAGATAATGCCGATATCCTCATCCCGAAGCTCGGGATGCTCTGCCATTGCCTTCTCTCTTGCAAGCATGGCAGCAATGTCGATGGGCGGCAGGATAGGCATGATATTCTCACACAAATAAGGATAATTGGTACTGATCAAGCGCATGATCGTCGGACATGCCGAGCTGATCACGGGCTTTTTGACGTCCTCTCTGTTGATGTACTTACGCGTATAGGCACTGACCAGCTCTGCGGCGCACGCAACCTCAAACACGTCGTCAAATCCAAGGTCCAAAAGACCGCGGATGATATAGCCGATGTTATCGAGATTGTCAAACTGTCCGTAAAGCGACGGCGCGGGAAGCGCAACCGTATACTTGTAATCCTTTAGAACAGACAAGGAATCGTGAATGGCCTTTTTGGCCTTGTAAGGACAGACGCGTATGCATTCGCCGCAATCGATGCATCGCACCGAATTGATGACCGCATGGCCGTTCCGGATTCGGATGGCCTCGGTCGGGCAACGCTTCAGACACGCGGTACAGCCCTTGCATTTTTCGATATCAAGTGATACCGAGTGCTCGTACTCTCGTATCATACACACCTCGCATCATTTGATGAATTTTTCATCAGAGCAGAACCGTCATGGTAATGGTGGTTCCCTCTCCCACTACGGTATCGATACGCAGATCGTCCGTATATTTGATCATGTTCGGCAGTCCCATGCCTGCACCGAAGCCGAGATTGCGGATATGATCCTTCGCCGTGGAATAGCCTGCCTGCATGGCAAGCTCCACGTCAGGAATACCCGGGCCCTTGTCCGCAAGGACGATCACGATCTTGTCATCGGACGCTTCCACGTCGGCAGTGCCGCCGTTTGCGTGAATGACCATATTGATCTCCCCCTCGTACATGGCGATCGACACGCGTCTGATCACCTCGGGCGAATATCCAAGCTGGCGCAGCTTTTTCTTGACCGAAACCGACGCAGCACCGGCAGACGAAAAGTCCGAGCCGTCCACGTCAAAATGAAACTTTACAACGTCAGACATCATTGACCCCCGGCACTGTGAGACAGTCCTGCCGCATACAGGATGCCGCTTGCCTCAAATGCGCGCTTATCGCTGCACATGACGGCAATACCGCACTCCTCTGCAAGCTCCACCATCTCCTCTGTCGGTTTCTTGCCTCTGACGAAAACAATGCAGATCATGTCCATCATGTTCGCAGTGCGTATCACCTGCGAATTGATAAGTCCCGTGATAAGTACACCTTGGTCCTTGACGTAAGCGAGCACGTCGCTCATCATGTCGCTGCAGCAGGCAGAGATGACCTCGCTTTCGAGATGCTCCTCTCCGCAAAGCAGCTGTGCGTCCAGAAGTTTACCGATTTCGCTGATCTTCATATTTGTAATCTCCGATTTTTTGCGGATGCTTCCGCAGATTTGGTGAATTAGTCTACGTACTTCTTGAGAATTTCGGGAACGTCAGCAACGGTCAGTCTGCCGTAAACCTCACCGTTGACGGTCAGAACGGGAGCAAGACCGCAAGCGCCGATGCATCTGGTAGCCTCCAGGGAGTACTTGCCGTCGGGAGAGGTGCTGCCAACGGGAACACCGAGCAGATCGGAGAACTTGTTGATAATGTCACCCGAGCCCTTTACGTAGCAAGCGGTACCCAGGCAAACCGCAACAGCGATCTCACCGTCGGGATTGAGCTTGAACTGTGCATAGAAGGTAGCAATGCCGTAGATCTTCTCAATGGGCGTGCCGGTCTTCTCTGCGATGATCTTCTGCACCTCGTAAGGCAGATAGCCGTAAATTGCCTGAGCCTCCTGCATGATGGGCATGGTTGCACCGGGAATGCCCTCATACTTCTTGATCACTTCAAGCAACTGAGCTTCCTGCTCCGGAGTGCCACGAAATTCAACCGTAGTCAATTTCTTTTTCATGGTTAGTAAATCCTCCTGTGATTACTTTATAATATAACCGTCTTATTATATCATATAATTTTATAAAAGTCTATAGGTTTGTGAAAAATTCATCAATTTTTGGTGGAAACTCTCCCTTTTTGTGCTTACGTATGGCCTCTTTTGTGCATGTCGTAGTGCGGCAAAAATATGCGGATGGATATTGTAAACTTTTTGTGAACATTTGCAAAATCCAAAAGCAGCACCCGCCTTACGCGGATGCCGCTTTTGGATTTTATTTCTTTAAGACTTTTTTGCACCAGGTGCGTTTGTTGCATTTGGGGCACTTCAAGTATCGAGTCGTTCCTCTGTGCATCGCATTAAGTGCCTGCATATAGGTAGGCACGATCTCGTAACCGCAATTTTTGCACTTATAAGCACCTACACTGACCTCGAGCTTTAATGCGTAGAAGCACGGTATCAGGAAGATCACGCAGAGCGCAAGTATTGCAACGAGCATCCAAGGACCCTCAGGCACAAAAAACGCGATGATCGCAAGACCGCCGATCAATCCAATGATACTCACCGTCATGATCGTCCACATTGCATTCCAAATAGTTTTGTTTTTCTGTTCCAATTCCTTTGCCATATCCAGCAAAAGCTCTTCGTTTTTCTGTTGATTGTTTTCCATAACAATTCTCTCCCCACAAAGTAAATCGTTGACGGTGATCCCAAGCTCACCGCAAAGCTCCAACATGATCGAGGAATCCGGCATGGATCGGCCGTTTTCCCATTTGGACACAGCGCGATCGGTCACGCCGACCTTCTCAGCCAGCTGCGCCTGCGTCATGTTCTTGTTTTTTCTGCATTCGGCAATGAACTTGCCGATCTTGATTTGATCCATGTGTTGTCTCCTCCTTTTCGGTCTTAGTTTATCTGCTTGCGGGGGAAAAATCAACACACCGACGGTTGAATGTGGGGGATCCAACCGACGGTGGAGTGACTTATTTTTTCATTTCCATATAAGGAATCACGACAAAGCCGCATTTTTCATATACGTGCACGGCTCTCTCGTTTTCCGGCTCGACCTCCAAGCGGAAGATCGCATCCGGATACTTGTTTTGAATAAACGACATAAAAGCGCTGCCGATACCGCGGTCGCGGAATTCGGGCGCAACGTAGATATCCTCCAGCCACATGCAGGGCTTGCCGAATTCGGTCGAAAAGCTCTTGGCCACCATGGCGTATCCCTGCAAGACCCCGTCGTCCTCGAACACGTAGCCCTCGAGATAAGGCGAGTCGGACAGACACGCATCCACGTCGGCTGCGAAAATCTCGTCCGAGCCGTTGCTCCACACCGCGTCGGACGCGTAAAACGTGCGCATCATACAGAGCACTTCTTCCCTGTCACGCTCCTGAATATTTCTGATCATACTTTGCAAAATCCACCTCCAAGGTCATACTATCATTAACGGATTATTTGATAAAAAACACGCAGGCCGCGCACACGAAAATGATGATCGCCGCGCCAAGATTGAAGTATGCAGCCGTTCTGGCTCTGTTCCATTGCAAATAGGTCTGACAAAGCGACGCCACACCCAAGAGCGGAATATAGATATCGCCCGCATCAGGCAATACGTCAAATATGCCCAGCATCGCAAAAACGATCACAGAGATGCTGACCAGAATCGACGTGATCGAAACGATCTTGTAAAGCAAGGGCTGATCCTTCCATTGTGTTTTCATATCAAAGCCTCCTTGTGTATGCTGATTGGTTACATATACATATTCTGATTGGGCGGCATTGCCCCGTATTCCTCGCTGCTGATGATATAGTCGTTGACCACCTTTTCGTACGCGTAGCCGAATTCGGACCAAATCTGCCATTCGCTATAGGTCGTATACGATGCGCCGTGAATGGTAAATGCCGTGGTTTCTCCGTTTACGGTATAAGAGATCTTTATATCGTAAGAGGGCTCTACAATTTTGTCGGTTGCAAAGAAATCCTCTTTGATATCAAACAGATTCCCGTTATACAGGATCCTGTAAATATCCATCAGCTCGGCATGATCCAGCATCAGCGTGGTTTCGCACTTGACGTCCAGGTCATAGTTGTAGCCGTTTTTCAAATGCCCCGTTGCCGAATCGTAAGAGAGATCAAATTTATATGTCAGGGTAAAGGAAAAATCGTCGGGCAGCGGCACGGCTTTGGTTGCTTTGCAATCCTTGCAGGTATAGAGAATGATCTCGCTGTCACCTTCAGCGCTCACAACGCCAGCGTCATAGCTGTGTGCGACGCTGCAATCCCGATGCTCCTCGTTCAGCTCCTGCAGCTGCGCAAGCGTCAGATACCCCTTGTCATACGCCTCGTTGAGCGTCAAGGGCATCCCTTGCGTATATACAAGCATTTCCCTGCCGTCCGCGTAGGTAAAGGTCAGATCTGTTCCTATGATCCTTTCACTCCACGCAGCCGTCGTAGCCTTGTCGATCTTGTAAGCATATACTTGATGATCCATCCGATTGGTCGGATGCTCATAGGTGTATTTTCCGTATATTTTTTCAATCTCCGGGATGCGCTCAAGTCCCTTGTCCGCCATGGTGACAACAGCCAGCACGTCCTGCTCCGACGCATCCGGGAGCGCATATACGACAGGGCCTCTGTGATGCAGCATGGTATCCCACAAATTGGCCGTGGTCAGCTCGGGATCCAGCACAAGAGCGTTTTCAAGAATGGTAAAGACGTGCACCTTGGCGGCTGTTGCAATATCCAGATATACCTTGCCGCCCTTTATCCAATACTTTGCGGAATATGACTCTTTACTATCAGGCGAGCGGTACACGCCGCACAAGCCGTTTTCATAAAAGGTGATCGCCGAAAGATCGGATTTATACGGCAGATAATACGTGCCCAGATGCAAGCCATCCTGCACCTTGACGGCATCGTCGGCAATTTCGATGGATGTCGGAATGATCGGACTTGGATAGCCCGGCAGAATGTATCCTTTGTGCTGTACGCGAACGATATTTCCTGCGACAAGGCCGGCGCTCTCGATCAGGTTCTCTTCCGAATATTCCAGAACGATCCTTTTCCCCGCTGCCTCAAAGTCCTCATAGCAGTCTGTTCCGACAGGCTCGACGCTATACGCGTCGATCACCCTTGCGATAAACCAGCGCGCTTCTCCTTCAAGATTGCCGCAGAATTGACACTCCGTATGCCAAGCATGCGCGACGCTGTCGCCACCGGGTTCTGTTTGGAGTTCGCTTTGAGTCGGAAGCTCGGTCCCCTGCTGCGGCTCGGTCGTTCCCTCATCCGTTTGCGCTTGCTCGCGCAGCTCGTTGGCGCAGCCTGCAAAAGAACAAATCAGCGCGAAAATCAAGATCCACAAAAGCGTTTTTTTCATGTCTGCACCTCCGTTTTACAAATTAGCTTACAAATCAAAAATCAAAGATCACCTTGCAAACGTACCGTTGAGCGTTTGCTCTCAAAGCCTTCCGGATAGCGTTTTTTGAGTTTGTCAATATTCGCTTGCAAAATATCCTCCAAGGGCATATCCAATGCCGTGGCTGCTTCGGCCAAATACCAGGCAATGTCACCAAGTTCTTTGGCCAAATGCTCCTTATCAAGCTCGTGCCCCTGCGCCATCCATTTCTTGACAATGTCGATCGCTTCACCGGATTCCCCGCACAAGCCCATGACGCTGTTGATCAGCACGTCTTTTTTACTCAATTCGGGGTTGAGCGTTGTCATAGCCAATTCCTGATATTCGTTTACCTGCATTGCAAGCACCTCCAAAAAACAAGCGTCTGTGGTTTTATTATAGCATAGGATTTGAAAAAAGTAAAGAGGACGACGAGGTTCTTTCCAAAAGGAATCGCCTTTTGAAAAAGGGAGGCGAAAACGCCTCCCCTACGTGGAACTTATATTAACAGAATCCAGATCAGCTTTGAAACAATATGGCATCCGCCGTGCGCGATCATTGCATAACGTAAGCCGTATTTTCTATACAACCAACCGAACATCAAGCCCACGCCGCCATTGAGCAAAAAGCATCGGAATACGATCATGGGAGAAAGGCCGATCAGCTCTGCTGTGGCAGGCAGATGCCCCGCTGCGAACAGAAGTGAGGCGATCACGTTTGCAACGATCAGCACCCACGTGGATGGGCGTTCATGCTTTCTGTCAAGCACCTTCCACAGAATGAATGCAACCAAAGTCAACCAGAAAAGACGCAGCATGACTTCTTCGATCACCCCACCGTAAATAACGGATGCTATCAAGTACGGGATCGTTGGCTTTACACTGTACGAATCCATAATGACTTGCGAATAGAGCCCAAAGAAAAGCAGGTCGGATAAAATCAATACCGAGCCACCGACCAAAGCAACAACCAAAGACGCGATCAACGGCTTTTTGGTGATCTTTTTTTCATCCCTCCAAAGCCCGGTCTTCTTGCCGAGCCAGATGCCTGCCGCTCCCAAGAAAATGCCGTATCCTGCACCCTGTATGGCGGTAATAATGCCCATCATGATATCGGCAGGAAGCCCTCCGAGTCCTTCGGCAGCCAGCTCATCGAGAAGTTGCTGCTGCATCTCGGGCGAATAACTGTCCAATACGTAAATGCCTGTAAAGAACCCGCCAATGATCCCTGCGAGTGCGAAAAATAACAGGGTTTTCCAATATGATTTGATAAACTGTTTCATAAACACTCTCCTTTCGCACACAGTATACCCGATATTGGAAGCAAGGTACACATACCAACGGTTGGGTTGGAAAAAATCAACTTTCGGTAGAGTGAAATTTGACCGTCAAATTCAAGTTTATCGATTAGTTGTATTGTACCCAAAAAACGGCAATAATAAATAGGACGGCTCAATTTTTTACAAATTGAACCGCCCTTGTCGTAGGGGCGAACTGCGTTCGCCCGCTGGAGACCACAGGTCTCCCCTACGAAAACGAAAACAGCACCCACCGAAATGAGTGCTGTTTTTGTATCGAAATAATCCC
The DNA here is from genome assembly GCA_017503325.1 of Clostridia bacterium. Classification (GTDB taxonomy): domain Bacteria; phylum Bacillota; class Clostridia; order Oscillospirales; family CAG-272; genus SVQP01. The sequence goes on from JAFVTI010000030.1 coordinate 30,433, forward strand.
AAACTGGTAATTATCTCTTGGAGTTTTAGCAATACCGTTTGATATCGTGAATATCGTGTAATATCGTTTGATATCGTAGCTTTATCGTGTGTTTTCGTCGCGTTTACGCAGGATATCGTGAATATCGTGAGTATCATCGCATAAAGTGTTGCACCAAATTTGCACCAAAATCACACCAACGCTTAACGCCTATTCAGCTCGACAAATTGGAATTTGTTTAATTCGTTTCGTTAATCCATTTCTTTGCCCAAGCAAATAATGCTTCGGACATCAAATTGAAATCTGCCATTTCGCCATTTTTCAAATTCATAAATGTTTCAACGATAACCTGTTCATCGGAAGATACAACTTGGGGCAATTTTTTTTGGTGGCTGATATAGTTTCCCGTTTGTTTGAAAGCTATTGCCTGCACAACAAAAGAAGCAGATTTATATAACTCTCGCAAAATATCCTCGTTTTTTTCGTGTAACATATTATGAACACATCCGTGATAGATATTGCAAGCCCCAATTTTGATTGCTCTTTCAACAGCTACCTTGTCAAGCAACGGCAATAATTCATCAAGGCTTCCTTTTATCGGGGTTGTATCATAATAAAACTGAAAAAGATCGGAAGGCTCCCAATTAAGAAGCTCGTCCTTTCCCGAAGCAAAACCGCATATCAGCTCTCTGTGAGGTAGAGTATTTAACATTGCATTATATTTTTGAATATCCGAGGTGGTTAACTCGTCAAGTATAACAACAATATCAATATCACTCGTATCACAAGCTTCGCCGCGGCTGTAGCTTCCTTGCAATCCAACAAACCATACACGGTTGGCGAATGTCTCATTTAGTGAGTGCAAAAATTTTTGCATCCAAGTAGTAATATCTATCATTTAAATCTCCCCGTCAAATTCAAGTTTATCGATTAGTTAGATTATACCATAAAAACGGCAAAAAGTAAATAGGACGGCTCAATTCTTTACAAATTGAACCGCCCTTCTCCGTAGGGGCGAACTGCGTTCGCCCGCTGGAGACCACAGGTCTCCCCTACGAAAAGAAAAAACAGCACCCACCGAAATGAGTGCTGTTTTTATATCGAAATAATCCCTAGTGAGTAATTATCTCTTGGAGTTTTAAGAACACTGTTTGATATCGTGAATAACGTGAAATATCGTGTGATATCGTAGATTTATCGTGTGTTTTCGTGCGATATCGTGAATATCGTGAGTATCATCGCATAAAGTGTTGCACCAAGTTTGCACCAAGATCACACCAACATTCAACGCTGTTCTGCTCGACAAATTGGAATTTATAGTTTAGATATATCTTCCGAGATGTTGAGTGATTGACCGTCAAACACAAATGTTCTTGTACGTTTTTCTATATACTTATCTGTAGCACAATTATACGTCCAGACAACTTTATCGGCTTTACCTATAAGAATATATTTTTTACTCTCTTTGGAAAAGTCCGGATTATAAACACTTAAACAGAAACGATCAGTACCATTGTTTGTAAACATAAAAGTTAAAACATTGTCTACCACATCAGATGATAACAATGTATAGATGTTATCATAATGCCTACTGCCACAAGGATCTTGATTATATACATCAACGTAATGTGTAGTTTTATATATTATAACTGCAAACGACTCAGGTGAAATATAAATTTCAAACTCTTTTGTATCGACATTAAAAAACCATGGGTCGTTTGTGGTTCTGTTTGTGTTTATATACTTTGTGTATTTTTTAATACCAACTTGATATATGTCTTCGTCATATTCTTTCAAAACATTCAAAATGCTTTCAAAAATGAATTTTCTTGGTTCATATTCTCCATATCCCAATTGATATTCTTTGGTAAGGTTTTCTCTGTTGTCTTTTTCCAAATTGCAATAATGCGAAAACGCACATGATTCCACAAGCAACCCTACCGCAGCTTTTTCGGTAAAAACAGGAAAGCCATCGAGTTCTATCGGTCCTCTCCAATCTTGTACTTGGCAATGTATTAAACCACATCTCTTAAAAATGCTAAAGTTTTCGCAGTATTCAATGCCGTGCTCTTGTAATATTTTCTTGCAATCGTGAATTATTTTAATAGAGTTAAACATTTTTATATACCAAATTGCTCGTCAAATTCAAGTTTATCTATTAGTGTATTATACCATAAAAACGGTGAAAAGTAAATAGGGCAGCAGAGTTTTTACAAATTGAACCGCCCTTGCCGTAGGGGCGAACTGCGTTCGCCCGCGGGAGACCGCAGGTCTCCCCTACGAAAACGAAAACAGCACCCACCGAAATGAGTGCTGTTTTTGTATCGAAATAATCCCAAACGGATAATTATCTCTTGGAGAACTGAGGTGCACGACGTGCAGCCTTCAGACCGTACTTCTTTCTTTCCTTCATACGAGGGTCTCTGGTCAGGAAACCTGCTGCCTTGAGAGCGGGTCTGTAGTTCGCGTCAACGTTCAGGAGTGCGCGAGCAACACCGTGACGGATTGCGCCTGCCTGGCCGGAAATGCCGCCGCCGTTAACGGTAGCAACGATATCGAACTTGCCCATGGTCTCGGTGGTGCCGAAGGGCTGGTTTACGATCAGCTTCAGGGTCTCAAGACCGAAGTAATCGTCAATGTCACGACCATTGATGGTGATAACACCGGTACCGGGATACAGTCTTACGCGAGCGATGGACTTCTTTCTTCTGCCGGTTCCGTAGAAATAGGGCTTTGCACTGGTATACATTGGTTATCTCCTTCCTTTCTCTCGATTAAAACTCGTAAGCTTCGGGCTTCTGAGCCTGGTGCTTGTGAGCTTCACCAGCATAAACCTTCAGTCTGGTGAATGCGGTGCGGCCGAGTGTGTTGTGGGGGAGCATACCCTTTACTGCCAGCTCCATAGCCATCTCGGGGCGCTTAGCCATCAGTTCCTTGTACTGAATAGCCTTCATACCGCCAACGTAGCCGGAGTGATGGTAGTGGTACTTCTGCTCCAGCTTCTTGCCGGTCAGAACTGCCTTATCTGCATTAATGATAACAACGAAGTTACCGCAGTCAACGTGGGGGGTGTAGGTAGGGTCGTTCTTGCCGCGGAGCAGGTCTGCAGCTGCAACAGCGGTCTTGCCCATGGGCTTGCCTGCTGCATCGAGAACATACCACTTACGAACTACAGCTTCTTTCTTCTGCATGAATGTGGACATGTTAATTTTCCTTTCAAAACATAGTGATAGTTTTCATTACCGGCATATTATATCACGCACTTTTCCACTTGTCAATACCTTTTCGAAAAAAAGTTTGAAAATTTTAATTTAGCATATACAATGCTCTCGTTTTCTCGTTTTTTTAGCGTTTTTTGGCCATTTCTCTTTTTCGCCGATCACAATTTTCCGTAAGGCTCCCCGCATGTCGCATTCCCTTTTTGCATATAGTGAAATAACCATTTCAAAGGAAAGGAAGCACAAGCATGCAAAATACGTATTTACCCGAGGGCTGCCGCATTGCAACAAAAGAAAACCGCGAGGCACTGGCAAGCCCCGCATCCATAGAAAAGGCCGCGGAAAGCGGCATGATTTTAGAGGCAACCGCCATTCTCTGCGACCGTGACATGAGCTTACACGTGGATCTTGGCTGCATGCGCGGCATCATTCCCCGCTCCGAGGCGGTGCTTTGCCGTGACGGTGAGCAGGTCAAGGATATTGCCGTCATCTCGCGCGTCGGAAAGCCGGTCTGCTTTACCGTGGAGCAGATCTCCTATTCCCGCACGGGCGAGCCCTATGCGCTGCTCTCGCGAAAAAATGCACAGCGCAGGTGCGCTTTGTATTCGCTCGGCGGGCTGATCCCGGGCGATATCATCCCCGTGCGCGTGACCCATCTGGAGCGCTTTGGCGCATTTGCCGACGTGGGCTGCGGCATCTGCGCGCTCTTACCCCTGGACGGCATTTCGGTCTCGCGCATCGCCCACCCATCCGACCGTCTGACCCCGGGTATGATGCTTTCTTGCGTGGTGCGCGCCATTGATCCCGAGACGGGGCGTATCACGCTTTCCTTACGCGAGCTGCTTGGCACGTGGGAGCAGAACGCTGCACTGTTCTCTGTCGGGCAGACTGCTGCCGGCATTATCCGCAGCGTGGAAAAATACGGCATTTTCGTGGAGCTTGCCCCCAATCTCGCCGGTCTTGCCGAGCTGCGCACCGACGCGGACGGCGCACAGACTGCCAAAATGCAGGCTTGCATCGGCCGCTACACGGGCGTTTACATCAAAAGCATTCAGCCCGAGCGCATGAAGATCAAGCTGGTGCTGATCGACTCATACCGCGGTGAGACAGCGCACTCGGGCATCAAATATTTTGTTGACACGGATCGGGTGACGCATATTGACCGCTGGCGGTATTCCCCTGCCTGTGCCAATCGGGTAATTGAGAGTATATTTTAACATAAATGGAATTACAACAAACAACCATGCAGAAAAGCCGTTCAAACGAGCGGCTTTTTTGCTATAATTCTGCACTTACATCACCGGTGCAAGCAAGCGGATCACGGCATAATACAGGCGCGAGATCAGCCATCCCTGCTTTTTATTGACGGTCACGATGCGTTGGCTGACCGCAAAGTTTTCCTCCATGGAGGCACGGATCTCACCGATGATATCCCCTCCGTAAAAGACACATCCGTTTTCATAGTGCAGATACAGGCTGCGGTAGTCCAAATTGACCGTCCCCACTGTGGCGATCTTATCGTCGCACAGCACGCACTTTTCGTGAATGAAGCCGGGCGTGTACTGGTAGATCTTGATCCCATTCTCCAAAAGCACGGCATAATGCGATTTGGTGACCTGGTTGACCACCTTCTTGTCCGGAATCTCGGGCAAAATGATGCGCACGTCCACGCCACGCTTGGCTGCCAGCACAAGCGCAGTTTGCATCTGTGAATCAATGATCAGATAGGGCGTGGCAATATACAGGTATTCGGTTGCATGATTGAAGATATTGAGATATACGTTCTCGGCCAGATATTCCGCGTCCACGGGTGCGTCGGCGTAAGGCACCACGTATCCCTGCCCGCAGCTCTTGCCACTCATGGGCGCAAGAAAATCGGCGGGATTTGCCGTGCTCTCCCCTTTTTTGGTTTTGCAGGCATTCCACATCTGCAAGAATGACAGCGTCATACCGCGCACGGCATCCCCCTCAATGCGCACGGCATTATCCTTCCAGTAACCGAATCTTTGCTCCTTATTGATATATTCGTCCGCAATATTGATGCCGCCCGTAAAGCCGACCTTGCCGTCCACGATCAGAAATTTGCGGTGGTCGCGGTTGTTCATGATCATGGAGTAGACGGGTCTGTATGGGTTGAAGCGGATACATTCGATTCCCTTTTTGGCAAGCACGCGGTCGTAAGCGTGAGGCAGGCCGCGCATACTGCCGACATCGTCGTAAATGACCTTGACCTTGACGCCCTTGGCGGCCTTGCGCTCCAGAATCTCCAGCATGGGCAACCACATCTCGCCCTTGTTGATGATGAAATACTCTATGAAAATGAACCTTTCGGCGGATTCCAGGGCAGCGAGCATATCGGGGAAGGCTTGCTCGCCGCTGGTATAAAAGTGCGATTTCTTCCCATGGTAGCAGGGATATCCCTGACTCTGCAAATAGACGAACTGCCCTGCGTCCGCTGCACACGTCCGGCGGATGTCCGCAATGGCGTCCTCTCCGTTCGGCCTGTATGCATTTTCCTTTTCCTTATGCTCGGCAAGCGCGCGGCGCATCTTTCTTCTGGGGCGCGATGCACCCGACATCAGATACAGAATACCGCCGAACACGGGAAAGATCAGAATCGGGATGGCCCATGCCATTTTGACCTCGGGGGTGGCGGGACGCTCTATGATGGGGATCAGGATCAACAGAGAGATCAGCGTCAGAGCCGCCGAAACGGGGGCGTAATGCGAGCTGAGGAAATACAGAATGGTAAACGTCCATATCAGCTGCAGCACGATCGCCAGGCTGATCCACACAAATCTTCCCGTGACCAGCTTGATCAGTTTTTTCATAAGCACCCTCCTTCGACAGAATTTGACATCATTATAGCACCTGTATTAGATCATTTCGTTAAAGTATTATGAACAAAATTTTACCTTGGCAATTATTCTGCGAAAAATTTTTCGTTCAAGAAAAAAAGCAGCCCGATGGGACTGAGAAATAAGTGAAAAAAACAAAGCTGTCTTAACCAAAAGACAGCTTTTGTTTATGCATATGCTTTCAATATTTAGTTGCTGCAGGCGCTGGCGATCACTGATCGCCCCTACAAGTGTTCTTGCTTTAGGTTTTATATCGCAAACCCTTCACATAACTCCCTGTAGGGGCGATCATTGATCGCCAGCGTCTGCTGCAACTACTTATAAACAAACCAATAAGGACTGCATCCACGAGATACAGTCCTTGTTTTGTGCGGGTTTCTCCGCTAATTTTGCACGCCCGTCGGGCTGCTTTTTTATGTTATTCCTGTACGTCGTAGGCCAAGATCGCCTCGTAGAGTGCTACCGAGCGTGCGTAGATATCGTCCTTGCCACTCGTGCCCATCGGGAACTGGATCAAAAGGCAGAGTACGGTATCGGCGGGCAGCACCTGCACGGCCTCGTTGTAGCGATAGAAATCGGTATCTCCCAGGCGCACCGACTTGCTGACTACGTTCTTATCCTTGGTCAACAGCTCGTATACGTGCGGACTTGCAAAGCACAAGGAGTACTCCCCTGTTTGCACGGTGGACAGAAAGCTCGATCTCTGATCATTGTTCCAATGCGCTGCAGCCTGCTCATCGATCAGCGTGGTCTGCACGCCGTCGATCTCGGTTTCCACCTCGACAAGTCTTTCCTCCTCGGAAAAGATCTGATAATCCACCATACCTACAGCGCTTTCTCCGTCCTTGTCATAATCCTTGGGCAAAACGCTCTCAAGCGACGACAAAAAGGCCTCTCTTTGCTCGGCATTCATGCGCACCGTCGTGCCGCTGAGCACGGTGACGTCGTATTTCTCCTTGGAGAAGATCTGCACGGTGCAGACCAGAGCCACGCACAAGAAAAACGTCACGACAATGACCGTCCACTTATTGTGATACCAGAAATTCTCTATCTTTTTGAAAACGCGATTTTCTGTTACGATCTCGGTACTGTCAAGCTTTTGGTTTTGATTCATGCCATTTCTCCTTTACTCAGAAAACGGATTTGAATGATGCGTCAAATCCGTTCTCGTCTGATTTTTACTTGGTTCTTTCTACGTGCAGGACCTTGAAGTGCAGCGTGCCGTTGGGTGCCTGAACCTCAACCGAGTCCCCTGCGTGCTTGCCCATCATCGCGCTGCCGATGGGAGACTGGTCGGAGATGCGGTGATTGAGTGCGTCAGCCTCGTTAGAGCCCACGATCTCATAGGTCAGCTCCTCATCCCATTCCACGTCGTAAACCTTGACAGTAGAGCCAAGGCTGACCACGCCTGCGTCCATGCTTGCCTCGTCAATGATCTCTGCGTTCTCAAGCAGCATCTCCAGCTCCTTGATACGAGCCTCGACCTTAGCCTGCTCGTTTCTTGCCTCATCGTACTCGGAGTTCTCGGAAAGGTCGCCAAAGCCGCGTGCGACTGCGATTGCTTCCTTGATCTCTTCTCTGCGGGTCACTCTGAGGTACTTGAGCTCCTTTTCCAGCTCGTCGTAGCCTTCCTGTGTGTATAAAGTTTTTTCCTTGGTTGCCATGGTGTTTCTCCTTATATCAACTAATTATTTATTGCATTTGTGAAATTGCCGTCTGCAGCTGATTGTCCAGCTCCTCGGGCAGCACGTACAGATTATATCCCTGCGCTTCGGCATTCAACTCGACCGTGACGTCGGGGGCAATGCCGATGTCGTGGTAGCTCTCGCCGCTTGCGGGATAGTACATTCTGGTGGTCAGCTTGAGTCCGCCGGGCACACCATAATACTCCAGCGAGAAGATCGATTGCATGCATCCCTTGCCGTAAGTCGTCGTGCCCACGATGGTACCAAGCTCATAATCGCGCACGGTTGCGGTAAACAGCTCAGCTGCGCTTGCGGTATTGGCGTTGGTGATCACGGTAAAGGTCAGGTCGTCGTACTTACCGATGTCATCCTTCGTGACGTCACAACCTGCATATGCCTTGTCGCTGTGCTTGACCTCCTTGACGCGGTCAAATTCCTCGTTGCCGTTCTTATCCTTGGTGCTGACGATCAGATCGTCCTTGGCAAGGAAAAAGCTGAGCACCGCCTTGATGGATTCCAGGTCTCCGCCCGGATTGTTGCGCACGTCGAACACAAACTTATCGCAGCCCTTTGCAAGCAGACCGTCCACAGCCGCCTCAAACTGCTCGGGGGTGGTCAGGTCAAACTGTAAGATCATGACAATGCCGACCTCGGGGTCGGTCTCGCTGACACGGCTTGTAACCGACATGGTCTCAAACGCCTCTCGGGTCACGGAATAGGATGCGGGCTCGTATTCGGTCCCATTCTTGCGCATGATGGTAAACTCGGCCTTTGTGCCGGACTCGCCGCGCAGATAATTGAGCGCTGCTGTATAGCCGATCTCGGAAATGGAATACTCCACGCCCTCGTGCTTGACTGTGATGACCATGTCGCCCGGGCGCAGACCTGCGCGCTCTGCGGGAGAATTGGGATACACCATGATCAGCTCGATGACGCTGTAGGTCATGCCGTTATATTCCAGCGTGGAATTGACCACGCTGACGCCGATTCCCTGCATTTTTCCCTGGTTCTCGCTGGTCATTGCTTCGAACTCTTCCTGCGTGTAATACTCGGCGTAAAGGTCGCCCGTGGCTGCGACGTAAGCCTTGACCACGGCCTCCATCATTTTCTCGTCGTCCACCTGATCAAACGAGTAGTTTTTGATCAGGGTTTCGACTACCTGCAGCGTTTTCTCATCCAGCACGGTCTCACCGTCGATAGCAAGCATGCCGCCCAGATACCTGGAATTCCAATAAGCTCCCGTGACAAGTGCCGTCAAAAGCATGGTCACGACCAGCGTAATGGCAACTGCGCAGATCATGGACGCGACGAACGCGCTTGTGGAAATGCCATTCTTCGCCTTTTTGGGAGTGCCCGCAAAGGTGTAATATCTCACGCCGGGGGGCGTGATCAGCTCCATGCCCAAGGGGGCAATGGCAGCGTTGATGCTTTGCTCCAGCTCGGCACACGGTGCATTCTTGGGTACGCCGAACGAAACAGAGGCGCTGAGCGCATCGGCTGTGACCTCACCGTCACTTCCGTACGCACGCACGACCTCGGGCAATATCTCGCGCAGCTGCTGCTCCTGCTCTGCATTTTGCAGCCCCTGCACGGTATAAACCAATTTCTTCATAAATTCGTTGTTCTCCGTTATTGCTTTGTTCTCAAAAAATCTATAAACAGGGCCAATCCGTCAATTAAGCGAAACACCGAGCCCGGCGTTTCGCTTAATTTCATGAAGTCTATGTATTTGTGGATCAATACTTGGTGGGCTTGGAGTTGAGGTACTTTCTGACCATGAGAGCTACCTTGAAGGTGATCGCATGCTCAAACTCACGCAGATCAAGGCCGGTCAGCTTTCTGATCTTTTCCAGTCTGTAAACCAGCGTGTTTCTGTGTACGAACAGCTTTCTGGAGGTCTCGGAAACGTTGAGGTTGTTCTCAAAGAAGCACTGAATGGTCATCAGGGTTTCTCTGTCAAGTGCCTCTAAGCTTCCCTTCTTGAATACCTCCTGCAAAAACATCTCGCAAAGGGTGGTGGGCAGCTGATAGATCAGACGGCCGATACCCAGGTTCTCGTAGCTGATGATGTTCTTCTCGGTCTCAAATACCTTACCGACCTCAAGGGCCACCTGTGCTTCCTTGTAAGCTCTTGCCAGGTCTTTAATGTTCTCTACCGTGGTGGAAATACCGATGGCCACCTTGGTATAGAACTCTGCGGACAGGGTGTCTGCGATGTTGGTCGCAATCTTTTCAACGTCCTTTGCCTCGGTGCCGGGCTTGACGTCCTTGACAAGCACGATGTCGTGCTCACCAACGGAAATGACGTAATCCTTGGACTTATCCGGGAACATGTTCTGCAGCATCTCAAAGGGCATCATATCGGTCTTGCCGTAGAATTTGATCAGGAATACGATTCTGCTCTCCTCTGTGTTGAAGTGCAGCTCCTTGGACTTGATGTAAATATCACTGGGCAGGATGTTATCCAGAATGATGTTCTTGATAAACGAGCCCTTGTCGTACTTTTCATCATACAAATTCTTGATGTTGCCAAGAGAGATTGCAAGCAGCTTGGACATCTTCTCAGCCATTTTGTCCTCGCCCTCGACGAATACGACGTACTCAGCCTTCACACCGCCGCTGACAGGACGGTAGGTATACCCGGAAGAGGTCACCACGTCAGAGGTGTAAGCAAGCTCGTCACGAACGCCCTGCTTGATCTCGCCGATCTTGACAAGCTCGGAGCACGCAATAATGACGCCGTTTTCGTCAATGACGCCGATCACGCGATCGATCGCATCCTTCATCTGGTGAATTACACTTTGGAACAGTCTGTTAGACATAAAATTTTCTCCTCTTTTTCTAAATTCCGGGGTGTTGTGAATACTTACCTATATTATACACCCTTTTTTGTGATTTTTCAATAGCGTTTTGCATATTTTTGTGAAAAATATGCGATTTTTTTGGTATCGTTTTGCTATCCTTTACAAACGTCACATTTCAAATTGATACACAAGACAGCCAAGCACAAAGGGGGCTGCGGTCTCGGTACGCAGAATTCTCTTGCCGAGCCCTGTCATGCAAAGTCCCGCGTCCGCTGCCTCGGCCGCCTCCTCGGGGGAAAATCCGCCCTCGCTGCCCACGACAATGCCGATGGTCGGGCATGCGGGCAGGTCGGTTGCCGCCTGCAGGATGCTTGCAAGCGTTTCGGTTCCCTTTCCTTCATAGCAATAAAGGCACAGGTCACATTCACTTGCCGCTTTGAGCATTTCTTTATAAGATATGGTGGGCTTTACCTCGGGGATTCTGCCGCGTCCGCTCTGCTTGGCGGCTTCGGCCGCAATACGGCAGCGACGCTTGGTTTTGTCCGCCTCGCCGTCCGCCTTTGCCTTGGCAATACAGCGGCTGCTCTGGAACGGCACGATCTCGTGCACACCGCACTCCACCGCCTTTTGAATGATGGAATCGAACTTCTCCCCCTTGGGAAGTGCCTGGAACAGCACGGCCCTGTAGGGCGGCTCGGCTTGCGAGGGTGCGCCGCGGAGCACCTTGGCCACCACGCGCTTATCCTGCTCAAACGAGATCAGCTCACATTCATATTCTATGGCTTCCCGGTCGCAAACGGTAATGCACTCTCCCGCTGCCATGCGCAAGGAACGCGCGATATGGTGCGCATCCTCTCCGACAAGGGCGACGGTGTCGTTTTCAAACTGCTCCTCGGACACAAAAAAACGGGGCATAGAAACCTCCGACGAAAAAATTGCACAATTTGACGCATCAATATGCGCGTCAAATTCCTTGATTATTCACTATTATAATACACAATCACCAAATTGTCAAGCCCTATTTTGACAATTTTGACAAGCAATTTGACATTTTGCACGGATTTTTCAAAAATTTGTTGTCCAAAGTTTCCGTCAAAGTCACGAAGATCGCGAAATACTTTGCGATCTTCGAATGCAGAATGCAAAATGCAGAATGAAGTGAAGAGAGAGGTGAGGAAGGTAGCATGAACATGAAAAACAAAAGCAAATACGCTCATTTGAACAGATTTCCTACCGCAATTTTGCATTTTGCATTAAAAAGCGGAGAGACTGCCCTCTCCGCTTTTTATTCATGCTTGGATATAATGAATTGCGGTCACCACGCCGTCGCGGATGCCGAACATCAGCTTGGTATTTCCGTCCGTGTAGACCAGGCCGCCGTCGGCCGTTTCGGTATAGCCGTCGCCGTACGCGGACACGACCGCGCTCTTGGCCGAGCCGATCTTGATGCCCTGCGGAGTTGCCACGCTGTCGTCGGTCAGCACAATCTTGACAATGCGGTCCATGCCGCCCGTCATGACCGTATCGTAGCGGAAACCGGGGTACACGAAGGTCTTATCGGGTCCCTCGCCGCCGCAGCTGTCCTCTTCAATATAATCGGAATATGCGCCAAGCGCGGACGCGACCGCGTTGCCGTCGTCGCCTACGTGGATGGCCGTACCGTTATAAGAAAAGATATATTCCCCGCCCTTGCCCGCATCGCAAGCAACAAAGCAGGTCAGCAGCAGAGCTGCTGCGAAAATCAAACTCAATTTTCTCATTTTGTTTGTTCTCCTTGTTGTTTTTCTTGGGTATATCGGTCAATTCTCTCTTGCCAGAGTGCGTCAAGCGCCGCGTCGCCGCGTCTGTCCTGTACGCCATGGTTGGTCACGAGCAGATCGCCGATATAGCGGGTCCACTTCTCTGCACCGTACACGTTGAGGTGCAAGCCCGCATCGTAGGTATCGCGCGACCAGTCAAGCCCCAGCCCCTCGTCCATGCCTACGAAATTATAATAGGTAAGATTCTTTTCTTTTGCATAGCTGACGATCTGTGCATCCCATTCATCGTACCAGTAATACTTGACAGAATTGGTGGGTGCCTTGACCAGCACAAGCTCAGCCCCGTACTGCTCGCAAAGCGCACACATTTTTTCGAGATATTCCATACTGCGCGCAGGTAATGCGGAATCGATCAGCGCGTCGGGCTTGCGGTTGTCGGTCGGATCGACCGGCACGATGTTTGTCTGCATCAGATATCCCTGGTGCGTGATGTCCTCGTGCTTTGCAAAGGTTCTCTTGACGTCCTCTGCCGTCAAGCTGCTCCAGCGGTCGTGATAGCGCAGGATGGGCATAAAGTAAGAGGCCAGAGACTCATCCTTTGTCATAGACGCACGGATGGCGTTCAGCTTGGACAGCGACCACGGCATGTCCTCCAAGGTCATGCGGCTGATCTCTTCCCTGGGCGTCTCGCCGTATTTGAGCGCCAACACGTTGAATACAACGACCTTGACGTCAGGCTCTTTTTTAAGCGTATCCTCAAGGATATAGTAGGATTGCCACACGGTCTGCTGCGATGAGCCGCGGACATATGAGGTAATGCCGTACTGCTCGTAAAGCACGGCGGGCACAATGCCCTCGTAGATCTCGCAGTCACCCACGAAAATCACGTCGTGTGCATCCGTTGCCTGCTCATAGCCGCAAAGCAGATGTCCCTCGCGGTTATCGTAGCGCGACGGAATCAGCAAAGCCTGCGCGAGCATAAGCGCGACAAGCAACAAAACGAGTGCAAGGACGACAGCAAAAATTCTCTTTTTCATCACTGCCCTCCTTTAATTGAACGTGCCGCCATAGATAAAGGCGGACGCATCGTAGCCAAGTCCGTACGTGCCGAACACCAGCACAAGGAATACAAGTGCTGCCAGGGCAAAACTGCCAAGCCAGGGACGCTCCCACAGCTTTTCGCGCAGGGGTCTGTCCTTGCCCAGCCGGCTGACGCCGAACATGAAAAGGATGCCCACACCGATCACACAGAACGAAGCCGCGCTGACGCCAAGCGAGGTCACGCTGCCGTCAAACAGGCTGCCCCAGTTGGGCGTGGTGAACACCGAAAAGAACTTTTGGAAGGTCAGCGGCACGTTCATATAGCAGTCAAAGACGCGGATGAGTGCCATCAGACAGAAGGTGCGCACCGCCATAAAGGTCTGATACGGCGCACTTGCGTGAAGTCGCGGGAATTTGGTACGGAACTTGGTATACAGGGGCTCCAGCTCCTGCGAGACCAGCAGCACCAGACAATTGAGCATTGCCCAGACTACGAAATTCCATGCAATGCCGTGCCAAAGACCTGTGGCAAGCCAGGTGACGATTGTGGTGATATACACGGGTAAACGCTTGCCGATGGCCGTGCCCAGATGCGCGCGGCTCCACTTGGAGAGCTTTTGCATGCTCTTGGTCACGGACAGGGGGTAGAAAATGTAATTCGTAAACCACGCGCCCATGGTGATATGCCAGCGGCGCCAGTATTCCGCGGTGGATTTGGACGAAAACGGACGGTTAAAGTTTTCGGGCAACCTGATGCCCAGCATTTCGGCAGAGCCAAGCACGATGTCGATGCCGCCCGTAAAGTCACCGTAAATACGGATGGAATAAAACAGGCAAAGCAGCAAAAAGTACACGCCGCTCCTCTGCTGCGCCACGATGGCACCCACGGCAGGCGCGATGGCGTCCGCCACCACAAGCTTTTTGAAAAAGCCCCAGGCAACGCGCACGGCACCCGTATAAAGGTTTTTGCCTTCCAATGCGTGCGGCACGAAGTACTGCTCGCCCACGTCGCTGTATTTGCTGATCGGGCCCATGACAAGCTGCGGGAAAAAGCCCACGAACAGCGCGTGCTTGGCAAAATTCTTTTGCACGGGCGCTTTTTCGCGGTAAACGTCCAGCATGTATCCGACGGCGATAAAGGTATAGTAGGAAATGCCCATGATCTCCAGAGCATACGCGCCGAACGAAATACCTGCGCCGCTCACCCTGATCCCAAAATAGCCGGACACGAACTTGGCGTACACCAGCGCAGCAATCAGCACGCCAATGCCTACGCATACGATAACAAGGTTTCCCTTTTTGCTCTTGTTTTTATAGGCCTTTCGCTCCTCCTTGGGCAGCTCCTTATGCTCTGAAAGCCACGCGGCACACGCGCTCTGTCGCTTGCCGATCAGGCGCACCGAGACGTACGAGATGACGATGACCGCCAACAAAAACAGGCAGCTCGTCACGCCCGCAAAGGCGTAGAACACCACGCTGCCCGCCAGCAGCACCACCCATTGCGCCCGCTTGGGTGCAAGGTAGTACGCCGCGACCAGGACTAAGAGAAAGCAAAGGAATTCTATCGAAGCAAAATTCATGCCTTACACCGTGTCCAGGCGTTCGATCAGCTCCCAGAGTGCACGTGCCGAGTTGAAGTTCTCGGGCAAAATCTCCTCTGCGGGAATGGATACGTCAAAGGCGTCGTTGATATCCGTGATCAGCGTCACGATATCCAAGGAATCCAGGATTCCGTTGTCCACAAGACCCTCTTCGGTCTCATAATCAATCTCGGGGTGAAGCTCCTCTAACAGTTCGATGAGTTGTTCCATGTTATTTCTCCTGAATATTATTTATCGTTTTGGGTTGCCTGCTCCAAAAGCAGGCGGCGGTCCAGCTTGCCGTTGACGGTCAGCGGCATGGTATCCAGCTTGTGCGTGACGTTCGGCAGCATGTAGCGCGGCAGCAAGAGGCGCAGCTCCTTGGTCAGTGCAGCGGTCTCGATCTCGCCGACAAAATACATCACGATCTTCTTTTGCTCGGCAAGGTAGACGCAGCAAACGCGTCCCACACCGTCCACCGTAGCGGCAGCGGCCTCGATCTCGCCAAGCTCGATGCGATGCCCCATATGCTTGATCTGGGAATCCTTGCGAGAGACGAACACAAGCTCGCCGTAATCGTTGTATCTGCCAAGGTCTCCCGTGCGGTACACGGTCTCGGGATATGCCGACTGCAAGGGGTTCTGCAAAAACGCCTCGGCCGTTTTTTCGGGGTTGTTGTAATATCCGAGCGTGACGCAGGTGCCCGAGATGTAGATCTCGCCAACCTCGCCCTGCTCCGCTCTCTTGCCCTGCTCGTTGATCAGCAGAATGCGGGTGTTGCGGAAGGGTCTGCCCACGGGAATGGGCTCGTCCTCGGCAAGCTCGCGCGTCGCGGGCCAATAGCAGGACATGCCGGTCGCTTCGGTCGGACCGTAGAGGTTAAAGAAGCGCGCATCCGGCAAGGCCGCACGCCAAAGGTCATACTGCTTTTTCGGGAACACCTCGCTGCCAAAGCAGACGGTCTCCAGATACTTGGGCGGATTCTTTTCAAGCACACCCAAGGACGAGATCATGGTCAGCGCACTCACCACCCAGCAGACTGTGTTGATCTTGTGCTCGTTGAGATAATCGCACAGCTTGACCGGAAACATAAACAGCTGCTTGGGGATCAGGTACGCCGTCGCACCGTACTTGATGGTGGGCATGATCTCCTTTAAGGGCGCGTCGAAATAAAGCGGGGTCTGATTGCCAAACACGGTGTGCTCGTCAAATCCGATGGCCTCGCACAGCGTTTCGGTGTAATCGATCACCGAGCGATGGCAGGCCGCCACGCCCTTGGGCACGCCGGTCGAGCCCGAGGTGAACACCACGTAGGCAGGATCGGTATCCACGTGCACCTCTCTTGCGCAAGCAATCAGCGCATCGTTGATCGGATAGCAGCAAATATCGTCGTAAAGCGCGACGTCAAGCCCCAGAGAAGAGGCCAGCGCCATGTTCTTTTTGTCGCAGATCACCATGCGCGGCTGCACGGTATCCAAGATCATTTGCAATCTCTTGGGCGGCATTGCGGCATCGGGGGCGACGTAAAAACCGCCTGCATACAGCACGCCGAAAAAGGTCGCCAGCTGCGTGGGATGCTTGTCCATGAGCACCGCAACGCATCCGCGTCCGTGCCCGTGCTCCAGCAGATACGAGCCAATGCTGCGTGCGCTTTCCGAAAGCTCGGCAAAGGTCATATGGTCCGTGCCGTCCGAAAAGGCTACCTTATCGGGCAGGCGCGGCACAGTTTGCTCCAGGTATTCCAGTATATTGGTTTGCATAATCAAGGTCCTTTATTTGATATAGGGATAAAGCTCGGGGATATAGGTTACGATCTTGGTGCTTGTTGCGGGGTACTTGGTCTTATCGTAGATGCGGAAGTAATCCCCTGCGCGCCATGCGTCGTAGGCTGCGACCTGTGCGTCGGTCAAGAGGCACCCGCTGACGTTGTAGGCAGCGGTCAGGCGCGTGGAGTCGTAATGATACCACACGGGAGAATCGGCCGTGCCGATATTGACCAAGCTCCAGAAATGGGTGTTGTCGGTATAGCCGGGCAGACGCTGAATGTCCATATTCTGAATGCCCAGTCGCTCAAAAAACGCCTTGGATGCGGCAAAATAGCTGTAGCAATCCCCCGTGCCCGAGGAGAACAGCGCCATATAGGCGGCATATTTCCAGTCGCCCTTGGTCGAGGTGTTGACGTAAGCAATGTTGCCCTGCACGTACTCGTAAATCGCACGGCATTGCGCGACCTTGTCCATATCGGGCGTAATAATTCTTGCAATGACCTTATCGATCTCGGCATACAGCATCTCATCGGTCACGGTCATGGAGACCACCAGCACGGTCGCTTCTGCCTTTGATACGTTGCCCGAGAGATCGGTCGCGGTATAATAAACCTTGTAAGAGCCCTCGCGGTTGACGTTGACCCCGGAGGAATCCACCGAGAGCGTAATCTCGCCCGCGCAGTTGTCGGTAACCTTAATGTGATTGCGCCACACAATGCCCTCGCCGATATTGCATTCAATATCCTGCGCTTCGATGGTGGGCGGCACCTCGTCCTTGCAGGGGGTCAGCACCACGTCGTAAACGGGAGATTTGTTGCCGCTGGCATCGGTATATTGCACCTGAACGGTGTAATCCTTATAGGAATTGAAATCGGGCAGATCTCCCACGTATTCGCCGGTATAATTGTCAACCTCGGTGGTGGACTGTACGAAATACACGGGATCGGGGATCGAGGTGCCCACAGCCCAGTACACTCTTTGCACCTGCATGGTGGGCACCGTGGTATCCTTGACGGTCAGCTTGACCTTGACCGTCTTTCCGCCGCTGATCACCGAAAAGGTGTATTTCCCTGCGTGATTGACGCAATCCGGGTCGAAATCCGCACCGAACGTAGCAGTTTCATCTCCCGTCAGATCGGCAGGAGTGATCTGCTCACCTGCCTCGATGGTCATGCGCTCGCCACAGCCGACAAGCATCACACAAAGAGAGAGAAGCAAGCAAAAAAGCAACGAAATCGAGATATATCTGCTAACCGAACGGTTCATTTCAAAGTCCTTTCGGGCACGCACAGCCGCACGCCCCCATAATAATATAGTATTTATTATTATAACATTATAAGCACGGTGTGTCAACAGGGTTGCGGGGCTTTTTTTGAAAAATGCGCGCAAGTGCCAAACGCGACTGCCCGTCATTGCAGGTTACGCAATCCGTCCGTAGGGGGCGACGTCCTCGACGCCCCGGGCAGGCGCAAAGAACCTATTCGATTGCGATAAGACTTGTTTATGTAGGACGGGGCGTCGAGGACGTCGCCCCCTACCGATGGACGTATCGCGTGCCCAAAGCAACGGAACGGACGAGCATTGGTCGTCCGTACTGAAACAACAAAAATCCCCTCGGCAAGCACACCTACCGAGAGGAAAATTGCAATGCAACTATTTTTTTCAAAGGAATTTCAAACGATCGGTGTGCCGATCGGGGGGGCAATTAAGGGATGATAACCTCAATTTTATTTTCCAAGGTATTGCTGAAGTAGAAATAAACCTCTATGCCGTCCTCAAGAATATAATGCTCGATAAAGTTGTAATCCTCTCCCTCGTGCATTTCATTGCTGCTCTCAAGAACCTCATAATACCTGTCATTGATGACCAACCACCAGTCCGCGGTATCATTATTGGAATGATAGCCGCGTACTTCAAATACCATATACTCGGATTTGATTGCCATAGTACCGCAGCTGACACCACTGTATTTCTTGCTCCAAGGATGAAACCCAAGATGGTCATTACACAGCTGGGCAAAGCCTTTCAACAGAAGATCGTGCGAGGTAAATGATGCCTCGGACTGCGCGCGTGCAGCCTCTTTTCTGTCAAGGAAATTCTCATAAGCAGCCATCTGCGTCTCATCAAAAGTTGCCAACACATCCTCGGTGGGCATTTCCGCATTTATATCGCTGTATGAATTGTATGCGTAAGGGTTGACCCAATTCTCTTCTCCCTCTCTTGCCAGATCGGAGATATCGTATCCTGCGTCTTCACTCACATAACGAGAGGTATTGATCCACTCATCCCGTGAAGCAGTGCTACGGATGGACTTGATTGTGTCATGATAAGCGAAAAATGCATCACGCTTTTCGGTGTCGATTTCACCGCTTTCATCCACAAACGACTCTGCATACAGATTGATGGGCTTGCGGATGGTGTACTGCGCTGCTTCCTTTTCAAATATCTCGAAATTGGACAGTGCTTGGTCGAACGTCTTGTTTGTCATCAGATTCAGGTCGTGGGCAAACAGATAGCGGAATGCAGCCATGTAAATGCTGCCCGCAGCTATGATCTCACCCTCGGGATTGTAGACGGTATAGTCAATAAACGTATCCCTGTTGCAGCCTGCATCACTGTAACCCACATGCTGCGTGTAAAACCACGAAAGGCTCTCGTCACCCTTGAGTGTCAGCTCGCTGTCGGCAAAGTGCGACAAATAAAAGAGATCCCATTTACCGCCGTTATCATCCACGTACTGATACATCATCTCACCGTACTCGCGCGCCTGTTTTACCTGTCCCAACGCACCGTAATCGCAGCTGAGCTTGACAGTATTTTCCGCACCGCAGTTCAGCGTGATGATGGGCATTGGTGCGGTAAAATATTCATCGGTTTCGTCGAACGAAATACCGCTGTTCTGACCGGGCATACTGATCAAACCATCATCACTCACCGTAAAACCGGAATACGAAATATTGCCCAGACTGAGCAGCTGCGCAACGCCGGGGTATTTCATCACGTCCTCAATGGGCGGAATATCGGTGGTGTCCGCACCCTGCGTGCCCGTACTCTCCGAATCGGTCGTCTCGCCCGGAATTTCGCCCGGAGTATCCTCGCCAAGCATCATGGGGGCAACGATCAGGGCGGACGCCAGCGTGGTGATCAGCAATGCTGCCGCAAGCACCAAAGCAACACGTGCCTTGCCCGATGCCAAGAAAGCCTTTTTCCTGCGCGGCTTCATGCAAGAGGCGATCTGCTCCTCGTTCAGCGTATCCAGCGCGTCTATGAGCTTATCTGTTTTTTTGTTCATAAAAAAACCTCCTATTCTGTGTTGCCTTACAATCGGATGTTGTTTTCATACAGATATTTCCGCAGTCGCTTTCGCATGCGGACCAGGCGCATGACAACGCTTGATTCGCGTATCCCAAACTGCATCGCGATCTCCTCATTGGTCATAAAACGGAAATATCGCATCAAAAACATATCTCGGTCACAAGGCTTTTGCCCTTCAAGGAAAAGGCGCATGCAACGGTTGATCTCCTCCGAGTCGCTCTCGGCATCGGTCTGCCGATCGGGCAAGCATTCCTCCAGCTCCTCAAGTGAGCTCAGGTATTCGCTCCCCGCCCTTCTCTCGGCTTGGTTGTAGCGCACGCGGTCGATGGCACGGCGGCGTACGATACCGCCAAGAAAGGCCGACAGCTGCTTGGGCGACGCAGGCGGAACAGCGTTCCAAAGTTCAAGGATCGCATCGTTGACGCATTCCTCGGCATCCTGCTCCGAGCCCGTGATGCGCAGGGCGATCGAATGCATCAGCGCACCGTATTTACTTTGGGCTGCCCGCAATGCAAATTCATCGCGACGGCCAAGCAGCGCAACGATCTCTTCATCATCGGGCATGCGCTCCCACGCATTTTCATCAAGGATCATGCTCCTTCCTCCTTTTTAAGCAATTTGGCACATGTGCTTCACCCTTAAGAACGAAACAAAACGGTTTTGACAACACATTTTGGGAAAATATTTTTTGTGAATGGAGTGACACTCGGGGGTGACACTGCGGGAGCAAGCCCCCGCCCTACGTACATTTCGCACTTCGCTCAGGATGACACTCGGGGGTGACACTGCGGGAGCAAGCCCCCGCCCTACGTACATTTCGCACTTCGCTCAGGATGACACTCGGGGGTGACACTGCGGGAGCAAGCCCCCGCCCTACGTACATTTCGCACTTCGCTCAAGATGACACTCGGGCGAGGCAACACGATAAATAAGCGAAAGATTACAAGAAAACCCTTGCTGTGCAAGGGCTTTCTCTCTCATTTATTCATGGTTCATTTATTCAAAACCTTCTTCAGGTAATTTCCGGTGTACGACTTCTCGCACGCGACGATCTGCTCGGGTGTGCCTGCGGCTACCAGCGTGCCGCCGCCGTCACCGCCCTCAGGTCCTAAGTCAATGATATAGTCCGCACACTTAATAACGTCCATATTATGCTCAATGACCAGCACGGTATTGCCGCCGTCCACCAGTCGCTGCAAAACGCCCAGCAGCTGCGCTACGTCGGCAGTATGCAAGCCCGTAGTGGGCTCGTCCAGCACGTAAATGGTCTTGCCCGTATCGCGTCTTGAAAGCTCTGTCGCCAGCTTGACTCTCTGCGCTTCACCGCCCGAGAGCGTAGTAGACGACTGTCCGATCTTGATATATCCAAGTCCCACGTCCTGCAGCGTTTTGAGCTTGCGCACGATCTTGGGCAGGCCGTCAAAGAAGGTCACGCCCTCCTCGACCGTCATATCCAGCACGTCGTAAATGCTCTTGCCCTTATATTTGACGTCCAGGGTATCGCGGTTGTATCTCTTGCCCTTACAAACGTCGCACGTCACGTACACGTCGGGCAAAAAATGCATTTCAATGCAACGCACGCCGTCGCCCTCACAGGCCTCACAGCGGCCGCCCTTGACGTTAAAGGAGAATCTGCCCGGTCCGTAGCCCTTGGCCTTGGCGTCCTTGGTCTGCGCGAACAGATCGCGGATGTCGCCGAACAGCCCCGTATAGGTGGCGGGGTTGGAGCGCGGCGTTCTGCCGATGGGGCTTTGGTCAATGCAAATGATCTTGTCCAGATGCTCGTCGCCCTCCACGCGCTCGTGCTTGCCGGGATAGGTGATGGCGTTATTGAGTCTGTCTGCCAGCACGGGATGAATGATGCCGTTGACCAGCGAGGATTTGCCCGAGCCGCTCACACCCGTCACGCAAACAAAGCAGCCTAAGGGGATCTCCACGTCCAGCTTTTTGAGATTATGCTCCTCTGCCCCGTATACACGCAGGAAATTGCCGTTGCCGGGTCTGCGCTGTGCGGGCACGGGAATGGAAAGTCTGCCCGACAAATAGCCGCCGGTCAGTGAGTTTTCGTTCCTTGCGACCTCTTCCGGCGTGCCGCAGGCCACGATCTGACCGCCGTGCACGCCTGCGCCCGGGCCAACGTCAATGATATAGTCGGATTCGTGCATGGTCTCCTCGTCGTGCTCAACCACGATGACCGTGTTACCAAGGTCGCGCAGCGTTTTGAGCGTGGCGATCAGCTTGGAATTGTCACGCGAGTGCAGGCCAATGCTGGGTTCGTCCAGAATATACAGCACGCCGGTCAAGGCAGAGCCGATCTGCGTGGCAAGTCTGATGCGCTGTGCCTCACCGCCCGAAAGCGTACCCGCCTTGCGTCCAAGCGTCAGATACCCAAGCCCTACGCTGACAAGAAAACCGAGTCTTGCGCGGATCTCCTTGAGAATTTCCCTCGAAATGACCGCGTCACCGCCCGTAAATTGCAGCGCATTGATAAAATCCAGTGCGTTTTCTACCGACATGGCGCAGAAATCGTGGATATTGAGCCCGCCCACCGTGACGCCCAGCACCACGGGAGAAAGACGCTTGCCGCCGCACACGGGGCAATCCGCCTCCTGCACGAACTGCGTATAATATTCCTTACCGAACATGCCGCCGTTCTTCATGCGGCTCTCGACCATTTCCAGGATGCCGTGGAAGGTGGTGGTCTGCTCGTGCGTCTGTCCGCCGAAATGGCGCGTGATGCGGTAAACGCGATCACCCGTGCCATGCAGCAGCGCGTCCAGCGCGTCCTTGCCGTATTCACGAATGGGCATGTCCAGATCAAAGCCCGCAACCTTGCCTACCTCGGCAAACAAGGGGCCGTTCCAGCTGTCCTCCTCCAGGGTCTTGAAGCCGTTGACCGCGATCGCGCCCCCGCGCAGCGAAAGACGCTTATCGGGGATAACCTTGGCGGCGGATACAGTCTGCATCTCGCCAAGACCCGCGCATACGGGACATGCGCCCGTGGGATTGTTGAAGGAAAACATGCGGGGCTCCAGCTCCCCGATCGAAATGCCGTGCTCCTCGCAGGCATAGCTTTGCGAGAAAGAAAGCTCGATCGGCTTCCCTTCACCGCGCGGCACGGTCACGATCAACAGGTGCCCCTCTGCCAGATTCAGCGCAGTTTCCACCGAATCGCCAAGGCGGGAGCGTACGCCCTCCTTGAGCGCAAGTCTGTCCACCACGACCTCGATATCGTGCTTTTTGTTCTTGTCCAGCGAAATGTCCTCGCCAAGGTCGTAAAGGCTGCCGTCGATGCGCACGCGGGCGTATCCGCTCCTTTTGGCATCGGCCAGCACCTTTTCATGCATACCCTTCTGCGCACGTACTACGGGTGCCAGCACCAAAAAGCGCTCGCCCTCGGGCAGCTCGCAGATCTTATCTATAATGGTGTCGGTGCTCTGCCGTCTGATCTCCTTGCCGCAGATCGGGCAATGCGGCACGCCCACACGTGCGTACAGCAGACGCAGATAGTCGTAGATCTCTGTCACGGTACCCACGGTGGAACGCGGGTTTTTGGAGGTGGTCTTCTGGTCGATCGAAATGGCGGGGCTCAGGCCGTCGATGGTGTCCACGTCAGGCTTGTCCATCTGCCCCAGAAACATACGCGCATACGAGGACAGCGACTCGACAAAGCGGCGGTGTCCCTCGGCATACACGGTATCAAAGGCCAGGGAGGATTTTCCCGAACCCGAAAGGCCTGTCAGTATGACAAGCTGATCACGCGGAATCTCCACGTCAATATTTTTGAGATTATTGACGCGTGCCCCGCGAATCACGATTTTTTGAAGCTTCATTGGTTTTACTCTCTTTTATTCCTTGATGTGCTCACATGCGCCGACACCCAGGTCGCTGCGCAGGCGTTCGATTTGCTTTTGCGTGATATAGGAGGTGGATCTGATTCTCTTCTTACCGTTCTTCATGTAAAAAGCAAGACCGATTTCCTTGTATTTGCTCTGATCCTCTGTGATGCGGTTCCCCTTTTTATCACAAGGGAAAATGCCCATCAGATCCTGCAGCTCGAAGTGAATGACCGTGCCCTGCTCGTCCTTGCCCGCAACCACGATACCGTTCGCGCTGACGCTGACTGCCTCAAAAGCCAACACGGCCGCCTCGTACGCGGTATACAGCGTAAACAGGCCCAAAAACGGCAGCAGAATATAGCCTATAAAATTGTCAAATAACCCAAGCGCATAAGCGCCGCACAAAAGCACCAGCTCACCGACAAGGATCAGCAGCGTCCAGAGCAGATATTTGTAGTTGATCAGCGGAACGCGTCTTTTTTTAGTTTGTTTCATGCTTATCTCCTCCTTGGATCCTCTTGATCTGATCACGCAGGTACGCTGCCTTTTCAAATTCCAGCTTGGCAGCCGCCTGACGCATCTCTGTCGTCAGCTCGGCGATCAGCTTATCCTTTTGCTTTGCAGGCATTTTACCCTTGGCAGCCTGCTCGGCTCTCGAGCCCTGCTTGCCGCCAGTGGGAGAGGCCATATCAATGACGTCGCGGATATCCTTGACCACCGTGCGCGGTACGATGCCGTTGGCGCGGTTGTATGCATCCTGCTTTGCGCGGCGGCGCGCGGTCTCGGCAATGGCTCTTTGCATCGAGCCGGTGATTGTGTCTCCGTACATAATGACCTTGCCCGACGCATTACGCGCAGCACGACCGATGGTCTGGATCAGCGAGGTCTCACCGCGCAGGAAGCCTTCCTTGTCCGCGTCAAGGATCGCAACCAGCGATACCTCGGGCAAGTCAAGACCCTCGCGCAACAGGTTAATGCCCACCAGCACGTCAAAGACACCCATACGAAGGTCGCGGATAATCTCCATACGCTCCATGGTTTCCACGTTGAAATGGATATAGCGCACGCGCACACCATTCTGCTCTAAATAATCGGTCAGGTCCTCTGCCATTTTTTTGGTCAGCGTGGTCACCAGCACGCGTTCGCTCTTGGCAACTCGCTCGCGGATCTCGCCAAGCAGATCGTCCACCTGGCCCTCGATCGGGCGCACCTCGACCTCGGGGTCAAGTAAGCCCGTGGGTCTGATCAGCTGCTCTGCCACCTGCTCGGTATGCTCCTTTTCAAAGGGGCCGGGCGTGGCGCTGACAAAGACGGCTTGGTTGATCTTATCCTCAAATTCCTCGAAATACAGGGGGCGGTTGTCGTATGCGGACGGCAGACGGAAGCCGAAATCCACCAAGTTCTTCTTTCTTGCGGTATCGCCGCCGCTCATGCCGCGCACCTGCGGTACGGCTACGTGCGACTCGTCGATAAACAAGATATAATCATCCGGGAAATAGTCCAGCAGCGTATAAGGAGTCGAGCCGGGCTCTCTGCCCGCAAGCACGCGGGAGTAGTTTTCCACGCCAGAGCAAAAGCCCACCTCGCGCAGCATTTCCAGGTCGTACTTAGTGCGCTCGGTAATGCGCTGTGCCTCGATCAGCTTCCCTTCTGATTCAAACCACGCTGCCCTGTCCACCATTTCACGGCGAATCTCTTCCAGCGCGGCGTCGCGCTTTTCATCGGATACGGCATAGTGCGTTGCGGGGAAAATGACGGCGTAGGAAAGCAAGCGCACAAGCTCACCCGTGACCGGATTGATGACCGAGATGCGGTCGATCTCATCATCGAAAAATTCAATGCGTAAAAGCTTATCCGACACGTTTGCGGTCATGATCTCCAAGGTATCCCCGCGCACGCGGAAGCTGTTACGCACGGGATTGAGATCATTTCTCGAATAGCTGATGGCCACCAGGCGACGGATCAGCTCGTCGCGGTCCATCAGCATGCCGGGGCGCAGCGAGATCTGCAGCGTCTGATACTCCACGGGGTCACCGAGGGTATAGATGCAGGAGACCGACGCCACGATGATGACGTCGCGGCGCTCGAAGAGCGAGGACGTCGCGCTGTGGCGCAAGCGGTCGATCTCGTCATTGACAAGCGCGTCCTTTTCAATATACATATCCTTGCCCGGGATATAGGCCTCGGGCTGGTAATAATCGTAGTACGACACGAAGAATTCCACCGCATTCTCGGGGAAGAATTCGCGCATTTCGGTGCACACCTGCGCTGCAAGCGTTTTGTTGGGCTCCAGGATCAGCACGGGACGGTTACATTTTTCAATGATATTGGCCATGGTAAAGGTTTTACCCGAGCCGGTCACACCCAAAAGCGTCTGATAGCGTGCGCCGTTTTCAAGACCCTCCACCAGCTGCGCGATGGCCTGCGGCTGGTCACCCATGGGCTCAAACGGGCTGACTAATTTGAACTTGTCCATGCTTCTCCTCCCTTCGCACGTCATAGTATGTCAATTTAATAGTATATCACGAAATTAAAAAAATGTAAAGATACAAGATAAAAAAATACGGAGCATAGCCGCTCCGCATTTTTATCAACCGAACCCCATGAACTTCTTAGCCACAAGCTTTCCATTGTAGTAAAGCCTCATATTCACGTAGCCCATTTGCGCTTCAATGAGAATTCTTTTTCCATTCTCGGTTCTGATTCTTTTGCTCAATAAATACTTATATCCGCCAAGACCGATATACCGATCAACCACTTTGTCGTTGATCACAAGCGAGTACATCCCGATACGAGAGCATACCCGGATCACGTTTCCGTCCGCAACGTATTCCATTCTGACCCTTCCGACGTCTGCCGTGTGAGGATCTGTTTTGGCAACTTTTATGGAAAAGATCAACCATAATACGATGATCAAACCGCACAATATCAGAATCGGGTGAACAATCATTCCCGCGATCTGATTATTCTGATTGGTTTTTACATAGTCGGACAGGCTCAGCAGCGTTGTTTTCCCGTGACTCATTTCCATAATTTCAAAGTCACAATCGTGACGGCTGCTCGGACCGTAATACACTTTGATCTTATCAAATCTCTTCAGGCTGTCAAGTGCCTCCTTGTCCAACCTTATGTCCGCTATCGTGCTGATCTCAAATGGCCTTTCGTATTCTTCAAAATACACGATGTATCTGGCATCACTTTTGTAACCCCGAATCCTTTCATATCTGCAAAAGGAAAGCTCTGCATAAGACAGATCATCGTATGATACGTCAAATTCCGGGTAAAGGGATATACTGTTAAAAAGCAGAAACGAAAATAAGCCCGTAAAAGCCAATGCAAATACAAGAAACACACAGAGCATAAACACATATCCGTCCATACTTCCCCTCCCTTCGCGCGTCATAGTATGTCAATTTAATAGTATAGCACAATTTTTGAAAAAAGTAAATAGTGAGAGAAAAAAAGCAACGGCAAATTGCGTGGGGGTCCTATGTTCAATAAATGTAGGGGAGGAGTAAGTTCCAAGGCTCTGGCAGGGGCTTAGAACATCGCAAGCGCATCGCGCTTGCTTATTTGCGCCAATAGTCGTTATATCTATTCACTTTCCCGGCGCAAACCTTGCACGAGCGGCAGAGCCGCGCGTGCAGGGTTCTGAGTCGGGAAAG
Source organism: Clostridia bacterium (assembly GCA_017503325.1). Taxonomy (GTDB): domain Bacteria; phylum Bacillota; class Clostridia; order Oscillospirales; family CAG-272; genus SVQP01. Next base: position 57,943 of record JAFVTI010000030.1, read on the forward strand.
TACATCAAAACAAAGAGAGGGGTGCTACTGCACCCCTCTCTTTGTTTTGGTGGGCTATCAGGGACTTGAACCCCGGACCAACCGGTTATGAGCCGGTAGCTCTGACCAACTGAGCTAATAGCCCGTCAAACGACCTATATATTATACTTGTTTTCCTTGCTCTTGTCAAGAGCATAATTGAAAATATTCTCTTTTCGCGCAAAACCGCTGCAGCCCCCGCCCTTTGGCGGAGGCTGCTTTTGTTTATGCCGTTCTATATTCATTGAGTAGTGAGATCTCCGTCCGTGCAATGAATGATCACGCCCGGCAGAAAGGCACCACTAACACCCCTGATGCTTTGCCACTCCTGCATGGTTCCACCGTAATCTACCTCCCGAAGGCTGCTGCTATCAGCAGCAAAAAACAATCCAAACGCGTTTGTCCCAATCGCAATGACGGATCGCGGAATGTAAAGATTCGCAAGAAAATAGTTGTTCTCGAACGCTTGCGTGCCGATCTCTGTCACGCCCTCGGGAATTATAACAGTCTCCAGGTGCGTGCAAATATGAAATGCAAAATTCGGGATCTTCTTCAAATTCGGAGACAATTCAAGCTCCACAAGGCTCTTGCATCCCTGAAATGCGTACTGACCGATCACATTCGTGTTTTCGGAGCACACAACCTTTTTCAATGTTCTGTTCTCGGTTCCCTTCGATGCAAATGCATAATCCCCTATATAGGTAACGCCCGGACCCATATAGATCTCGTGAATCGTGTTGTTATCGAAAAAGGCTCTGTCTCCGATCGGGTTATTGACGTAGAGCACGGGATCGGTGCAGTTTCCGACGCCCATAATCACGCCGTTCACAATATACAACCCCTCGGAATACGCGGGCGTATCAAAGATGTGTCGTACGGTTTTGGTAATGCCGTCCTCCACGTAAGTCGCAACCAGCACCAATCTCTTGCCCGCGGGCAGATCACGGATTTCGGTCGCGGTGGGAACAAGCTCCTGCAGCAGCACTTCCCCTTCGTAGAGTGCAAGCGTCATAATCGCTCTCTCGCCCTCAAACGCTTCATCCCACACGGGGGTAACGGTCATTTTGGTATATTCCACATCGGTTTCCAGCCGCAGGGCTTGATTTCCATCCTCCACAAAGACCTTAACGGTACGGTCACCCTCCATGCGCACGTCCTTAATGCTCTCGCCGTCGATATACTTGATCGCATCGATGGTGTATTCCTGCAGGCCGTCCACGTCGCCTACGTTATATTTCAGGATCAGGTTCTCCATATCCGAGCCGCGCTCGAACATATATGACGAATACTTGACGCCGTTGAGCGTAAAGGAAATGATCTCAAAGCCGTCCGGGTTTTCCAGGTGCACGTGTATATAGATATCCTCGTTCTTGAGTGCATAGTAGGTCTGACCGAAGATGATCATCTCGGTTTCCTGCTCGGTTTCGGATCCGGTCTCCGTATCTGTTGCCGGCTCTGCACCCGTTTCGGGATCGGTCTCGGGATCGGTCTCGGGCTCGCTTCCGGGCACCTCCTCTTCGCTCAAGAAGGAAAAGGTGTAAGGAGGCAGCGTGCTCGAGGCACTAAGCTCGTCCATCTGCGGCACGGGAGCATTTGCTTTTACATCCGCTGCAGGCTGCAGATCGTTGGTCACCGTCATGCCCAGATACACAGGCACTTGCTTGATCACGTCGCCGGGCAGATCGGTCGTTTCTGCCATTCCCGTAGGCTGCTCTTCCCCCGGCAGAATATCGGGCAGCATCGTCATAAACACACCCGCAATCAAGCTGACGCATACGAGTGCTGCCACCAGCGAGATCAGCGCAACAGGTCTGCGCCTTCCTCTTCTTTGCCACAGCTTGTATCTTTTTGCAAGATGATGATCCACGATCTCCTCATCAATACCGGACACGACGTCCAGCGTAAAATCCTTTTTATCCTTACGCATTGATAAAGCCCTCCTTGATCAGAATCTCGCGAAGGCCCTTTTTGATCTCGTCCAGCTCGCGGTATACCGTGCTCTCGCTGACGTGCAGCATGGAGGCAATGTCCATAATACGATCTGCGCAATAATATCGGCAAACAAAAATAAATGCGCGCTTTTCGGGCATCTTGCGCAAATAATCGCTGAGCAAGCGGCTCAAACGGTACACCTCGTAATCATCCGCCACCGACGGCTCATACGGAATGCATCCGTCCAGCTCGTCCAATGAAACGGTCATCTCACTGGGCACACGACTTTTTGCGTGATTCTTTTTGTATCGAACGACGGCTGTATTGCGCATGATCTTGGACAAAAAGACCTGAAAAAACGTGGGCTTGGCAGGGGGAATGGCATTCCAAGTGCCAAAATAAGTATCGTTGAGACATTCCTCGCTGTCAGGGTCGTTATGCAGGATGTTATACGCAATGGTGTAGAGATACCGTCCGTACTTACGGTCTGTCTCGGTAATGGCTCTTTCTTCCCTTTGCCAATACAGATCAATGATACGGTGGTCCTCCAGCAGCGGTCGGCTATCCGTGGTGTCTGTCATTTTCATGGAAATTTCTCCTTTGGTTGATAGAATATATTCTCCATTACTAAAAGTATAGTTTTTTTGAAAAAACTCTCACGTTTTCAAAAATCTTTTTGCTTATTCAAAAAGGAGCGAAACCATCGCTCCTTTTTGAATATTCATCACGGAACTCTTGTAAACTCCGCGCCGTTGCTGACAAACACAATGGTGCCCTCAAGGTCGGTGCGGTACACCTGCATCTCTCGCTCCTCGTATCTGTCCAGTACGGGCTGGTTGGGATGTCCGTACTTATTGCCCGTACCGCAGGAAATGACCGCGATCTCGGCGTCAATGGCATCCAGAAATTCGTCACAGGACGAGGAGGACGAGCCATGGTGCCCCGATTTGAGAATGTCGCAATCCAATGCACTCGAGCCGTACTTTGCAACGATCTCCTTTTCGGAAGCGCTCTCGGCGTCTCCCGTCAGAATCATGGAGGTAGAGCCGTAGGTCACCTTGGTCACAAGGCTCCAGTCGTTGAGATCATTATAATCCTTGGAGTTGGGAGCCAGGAACAAAAATTCCAGCTCTCCAAGGCTGAAGGTGCTGCCGCTTGAAGCGTAGCTGACCGCAGTCCCCTGCTCCTCGGCGCCCTCCATCATACGGGTATAGTCTCCGGTTGCGGTAAAGGTATCGGTATCCACCTCTGCGTTGGGCATGATCAGGTTGAGCACCTCAAATTCCTCAAATATCATATCCATGCTGCCGATATGGTCCTCGTGCGGATGGGTCGCGATCACGCAATGCAGCGTGGTCACGCCAAGATCGTCCAGATACCCTTCCAGCGCGTCCTGGCAGTCGTTGTCTCCCGCATCCACCAGCACGTTGCCCTCGGGTGCCATGATCAGAATGCTGTCAGACTGTCCTACGTCAAAGAAATACACCCTGATCTCTCCGTCCAACGCAACTCTTTCGGGCTTTGGCAAAAGATCGACCACAAAATCCACAAAATCGTTATATTTATCTACAAACACCTCGTCCACAAGGTCGTTAGGCAGGATTTTATCCAACGCCTTTTCCACGCCCTCACCGACAAAGCCTTCCAGAAAATCCTCTACGTTGTTGGCGGGAATCACACCCGACATGGCAAGCACCACCACGGTGGTAAACAGCACCGCCAGGACTGCCAGCATGATCAGGCACACGCGCAACGCCTTGGACATCCTCTTGCTCTTTTTTCTTCTCTTCTTCTGTGCCATATATGACCTCCTTCACTGAAATATACTATCCTTTGTATATTATATCATATTCCCCATGGATTTGGCAAGATTTTTGTGTTTTTTTGTAAAAAATAAAATGTAAAAAAGGATTGACAAGCCTTCCCTTTTGTGGTATAATGTATTTTCGGTACGGGCTGCAAAGCGGTCCGTCTCTCTACCGCGCATAAATAAATCGAAGAGGTGCGCGGTCGTAATAAAGTCCATAGGGAGGTAAAAACACATGGAAAAGGTACTCAATTCTTATGAAAGTCTGTTCATCGTTGACGTAAGCAACGGTGAGGAAGCAACCAATGCTACCGTGAACAAGTTCACTTCTTTGATTGCTGAGAACGGCACTATCATTGAGGTTGCACAGTGGGGCAAGCGCCGCCTGGCATATCCCATCAATGACATGTCCGAAGGCTACTACGTAGTCGTGACCTTCAAGGCTGCAGGTAACTTCCTGGCAGAGCTCGACCGTCTGTTCCAGATCGACGAGAACGTAATGCGTTCTCTGACCATCAAGCTGGACTTCGAGCCCACCGCTAAGGCAGCTGTCGTTGAAGAAGCTGTTGAAGAAGTTGCAGTAGTTACCGAGGTTGCCGAAGTGGCAGCTGACGCTGAGTAATCAGACAAAAGAGGTCAGACAGTATGGCAAATTTTAATCTGAACAAAGTCATCCTCGGCGGTAGACTTACCGCTGATCCTGAACTGAAGCAGACACAGAGCGGCATTGCTGTCGTAACGTTCCGTATGGCAGTCAATCGCAGATTCGCTTCCCGTGACTCCGCGTCCGGTCAGCAGCCTGAGGTCGATTTCTTTACCGTTACTGCTTGGCGCTCCACTGCTGAGTTTGTCAACCGTTTCTTCAAGAAGGGCTCTTCTATCTGCGTCATCGGCTCTATCCAGAACAGATCCTGGACCGACCAGCAGGGTCAGAAGCGCTACATGACCGACATTGTCGCTGAAGAGGTCCAGTTTGTGGACAGCCGCAGCGAAAGCCCCGCACAGTCCGGCGGCTACGCACCCGATGCTTACGGTGCACCCGCTTACTCCTCTCCCGCAGGCTCTGCGCCCAAGTTTGAGGAGATCAAAACAGACGACGATCTGCCCTTCTGAGGCGATCGTTCCCAAATTCATATAGGAGGATTCATAAGATGACTGAAAACGTTTCTCGTCCTGCGCGCCCCGTGGTTCGCAGAAGAAAGAAGGTTTGCATTTTCTGCGCCGATAAGGTTGCTTATATCGATTACAAGGATTCCGCTAAGCTCCGCAAGTTCATCAGCGAGCGCGGCAAGATCCTGCCCAGAAGAATGTCCGGCACCTGCGCTGTTCACCAGCGTGAGCTCAACACCGCTATCAAGCGTGCTCGCCAGGCTGCTCTTCTGCCCTACGTTTGCGACTGATTGCAGATTGCAAAGTAAAGAAAAAACCGTTCGTTGAAAAACGAGCGGTTTTTTCGTTGATTGTATGCGGGAGCAAGCCCCCGCCCTACGACCGCCTTTGAATACGATAAACATAAATCCGCCCCAATAGGCGGATTTTTTTCGCAATTCTGCATTCTACATTCTGCATTCTGCATTTTTATTGACCGATGGTCAATAAAAAAGCTGTTGCCGAAGCAACAGCTTTTTTATGTAGTAATATTAAAATTACTTCTTGTCGTACTTCTGGTCGCCGATGTAGATGAAATCGTCGCCCTTGCTGAACTCGTACTTGTTGGTGGAAACAACGCTGTCACCGTTTTCGTTGGTCTCAACGTTCTTGTCCCAAGTGAAGATAATCTGGTCGTCTTCGATGGTGTAGGTGCCGTTGGTGGTGGTAGTGGTGGTCTTGCCGCCAACAGTTGCATCAACAGTCATGGTAACGTTCTTACCCTTGAACTCGTAGGTGGTGGTGTAAGAACCCTTACCGAAGCCGAGGAAGCCGTCAGACTCATAGGTAGCGGAATAGGTGCCGCTGATGGTGTTGCCGCAGGAAGCGAGCATCATGCACATAATTACAGCAACGATAGCAACTGCAACTACTCTGGTCATGGTTTTCATTGTTGATAGTCTCCTTTTGAATGTGTTTTTGGGGTGTTCCCCACGTGAACATTATAGCAGTTTACGTCACTTTTGTCAATAGATTTATTACTTTTTCCGCAAATAATTTTATTAAGAATTATTAAGTGCCGCAAGACTTTTTGTGACATTTGTACCGTCTGAACGCTGCGCATGCAATCTGTGCAGCAATCAGTGCAATCTGTGCCAAAAAGCTCATCCACACCAGCAAATATCCCACAGAGGTATAGGGGGTGGTATTGCTTCTGGCATAGATCTCTGCGATGACAAGCCCGGTAGTCAGCGCCTCCTGACGCCCCAGCTCCCTGCCGTCGGGGGCCACGATGGACGACACGCCGGTATTGGCTGAGCGCACCAAGTATCTGCCGTTTTCAATGGCGCGGAATTTGGCTTGATTATTATGCATATACACGGCGGCGGAATCGGTAAACCAGGAGTCGTTGGTCGAAAGCGAAATGATCTCAGCACCGGCGGCTACAGTCTGTCTGACCGTTTCCTCATAGATAGAGTCAAAGCAGATGATGGGGCCGACCCGCATGCCGTGCGTTTTGAGCTCTACTACCGTGGCCTCTTGACCGCGCACCAGATCCGAGCTGAGCATATTGATCTCGCCGAGTGCAGGAACAACCGAGAGGATCAGATCCCGCCAGGGTACGTACTCGCCAAACGGCACCAGCATTCTCTTGACGTAAATGCTCTCGTCATAGCTTCTGTCGGGATAAATGGTGATCACCGAATTGGTGCTGGCCTCCTCTGCCCCGGGATCAAAATGCAGCGAGGAGGTAAACGTACCGATCAGCACGGTCGTGCCGGTCCGCTCTGCCATATCGTAAACGGCACTCAGAGGTGCTCTGATCTCGGAATTCTCAAGTGCGGCAAACAGCGTATAGGCAAGCGAGGTCTCGGGCCACACGATCAGATCTGCGCCTGCAGCTGCTGCTTGCTCGGTCAGAGCGGCGTATACGCGAAACGATCTCCAGCCTGCGTCCTTGGCCCATTTATCCTTGGACGATAGATTTCCCTGCAGCGCGGCGGCCTTGACGGGCGTGCCCGTATTCGGATACGAGGCAAGCACAGAAGAGAGCGAGGACAGGATGCAAAGCGTCAGGCCAATGCACAAAAATGCCTTGAGCAAGCGGCGATCTGCGCCAAGGCGGCGCACAAGCCCGTAAACAAGTGCCGTAATCACGGTTGCAAGTGCAAGTGCGAAAAAGGCGATCTGCCAAGGCAGCACGCTTCCCTTGATTGCGCTCATGGCAGCAAGGCCAAACAACAGGTTGCCGCCAAGCAGGCAGCCGCCAAGCAAGCCGTACGACAGCCTTGCACCGCGGCAGACGATCATGCCTGCAAAGGCAAGATTGACAGCCACGATCAAAAAAGACACGAACAAACCGCCAAGCAGCGAGGCACTTTGCGCCATGGGCAGCAGATAGGATTGTGAAAGATACAGCCGCGACCAGGGCAAGCCCGTCCAGCCGATGGTTTGCGACCACTCATTGATCACCCAAAGGCAGGCAAAGAGAATGGGCTTTAGCACGGGATATTTCTGCAGTACAATTGTGCGACAAAACAGCCCGAAGATCAAAAACATCAGCGCGCTCAGCGACGCCTGCAGCGCGGAAATGCCAAGCACGGCAAGCGCGATGACGCCCGCTGCCACGCCCGGCTCAAAGCCCGCGAAATCCATGGGATACATGGAAATAAACCAATGATAGCCCATGACGTAGTAAGCAAAATAGAATACAAGCCCGTACAGATACATACTGCCGCTCCTGGCGCGACCGCCAAGGGTCAGCAGCACAAGGCCTGCCGGAATCAGAGAAACCCATGCAAGCAAGCCGAAATATTGCGGGTAGACCACGCCAAGCGACGCCACTAAGCCGCTCATGATCAGCAGCGGATACCGCAGCTTTTTGACCGTTTCCTGCATAAGCTCTCTCCTTTCAAAAAATCAATAAAAATCAATGAGAAAAATCCTTTATGAACCAGATCTCGTCCTCGGGCAGGCGGAATTCCTTGCCGTCCAGATACGAAAGGACCTCGCCCTTGCCGCCAAAATCAAAGCGCAGACGGTAGGCGTACAGGGCTTGGTATTTATAGCCCTTTTCCCTGTCCTTTTTGTTGATGCCGTATTTGCCGTCACCGATCAAGGGATGACCGATATGCGCAAGATGCGCACGGATCTGATGCGTTCTGCCCGTAACCAAGTGCACCTCCAAGAGAGCATCCCCGTTCTTCTGCCCGATCACGCGGTACTCGGTGATAATCTCCTTAGCCCCCGGAAACGCCTTATCGCGCACCTCGACCATATTATCCGCCGCATTTTTGCGCAGATATCCGCGCAGCGTCTGCTTTTTTTGCGCAGGCACGCCGTGCACGGCACACAGATAGTACTTGCCGATGCGATCCTCGCGGATATGCTCGTTCATCTCGCGCAAGGCTGCTGCGTTTTTGGCCGCGATCACGATACCGCCCGTATTGCGGTCGATGCGGTTGCACATGGCGGGCGCGAAGGATTGCTCGTCCTCGGGGTCATACTCCCCTTTTTGCGCAAGATACGCCTGCAGATGCATGACCAGCGTGTTATCCTTGGCGTCCGCATCCTCGTGCACCAGCACGCCCGGACGCTTGTTCAGCAGCAGGATATTTTCATCCTCGTACACAATACAAAGCTTGGGAACGATGCGGGACAGCGCGCCCGTATCCTTTTCGGGAGATTCGAAAAACTCCTCGCGGATAAACAGCTGGATCTCATCGCCCTCGCAAAGCATGTATTTTTGCTCGGTCCTTGCTCTGTTGACCTTGATCTTTTTGGTGCGGATGTATTTATACATCAACGACGTAGGCAAGCCCTTGACCGCCTTGGTCAAAAACTTGTCCAGACGCTGACCTGCGTCGTTTTTCTTGACAACTATGGTACGCATAGTACCTCCATGATGAAAGATGGGGGGAGAAGCTGTCCTCTCCCCCGCAGATTTTGAAAATTACAGAGTGCCGAAAATTCTGTCGCCCGCATCGCCCAGACCGGGAACGATATAAGCGTGCTCGTTTAGGTGATCATCCAACGCTGCACCGTAGATATCCACATCGGGATGCGCCTTGAGCACCTTTGCAACGCCCTCGGGAGCAGCCACCAGGCACATAAAGCGAATGTTCTTGCAGCCCTTGTTCTTGAGCAGCGTCAGCGCGTCAATGGCAGAGCCGCCGGTTGCCAGCATGGGGTCGACCAGAATGACCATTCTGTCCTGAATGTCGGTAGGCAGCTTGCAGTAATACTCAACGGGCTGATGAGTCTCGGGATCGCGATAAAGACCGATATGGCCTACCTTTGCAACAGGTACAAGCGACTGAATGCCATCCACCATGCCAAGACCTGCACGCAGAATGGGAACGATGGCGAGCTTTCTGCCCGAAACCATCTTGGCGGTCATCTTGGTAATGGGGGTCTCAATGGTCACGTCCTGCAGGGGCAGGTCACGGGTCAGCTCATATCCCATGAGCATGGAGATCTCGTTGAGCAGCTCACGGAAATCCTTCGAGCCCGTTTTTTTGTTACGCATGATAGTAAGCTTATGTGTGATAAGAGGGTGATCGATCAAATGAAACTGGCTCATAATAATTCTCCTTTGGATTTTTTATCATTGTGTTTATTATACTACCTTTTTTTTGCTTTTTCAAGTACTCTGTGTAAATTTTACGATTGTTCTTTACAATTCGGTCCGGGTGTGGTAGAATGTAAAATGATAGATTATGTTTAGGAAGTGTACCATATGCCCAATCAACAGTTTACGGTCGGCGTCGCCACGCTTGGCTGTAAGGTCAACCAATACGAATCCCGCGCCATTGAGGAGGCACTCTTGTCCCGTGGCTACACCATACTCCCCCACGACACGCGCTGCGATGCTTATATCGTCAATACCTGCACAGTCACAGCCGAGTCCGACCGCAAGGGCAGACAGCTGATCCGTCGCATGCTTGCAAAAAATCCCGCGGCATACGTCATCGTCACGGGCTGCTTTGCCCAGGCAGATCCGGAGGGGGCTGCGCTGGAGGGCGTGGACGCAGTGCTCGGCAACACCGAGAAAATGCGCGCCGCAGACATTCTGGACAGCCTTGCAGCGCAAGGGAAAAAGAATACCACCGCATATATTGAGGTGCCCGAGATTGCCAAGGCGTGCAGCTTTGAGCCCATGCGCATTACATCGTTTGACCGCACCCGCACCTACGTCAAGATCGAGGACGGCTGCGATTCTCATTGCACCTACTGTGCCATTCCCGGCGCGCGCGGCCCGGTGCGTTCAAAGCCGCTTGACCTGGTGCTGGAGCAAGTACGGGTGCTGACCGACAACGGATGTGCCGAAATCGTGCTGACAGGTATTGAGACTGCCTCCTGGGGCAAGGATCTTGACCGTGGCGACCTTGGCGACCTGCTTTTGGCGGTGGATGCGCTGCCCGGCATCGGTCGCGTGCGTCTTGGCTCGCTTGACCCCTCGCTGATCCGTCCCCGCTTTGTGGACAAGATCGCATCTCTTGGCTCACTTGCGCCGCACTTTCATCTTTCCCTGCAGAGCGGCTGCTCCCGCACGCTGGCTGCCATGAAGCGTAAATACAATGCCGATCAGGCCATGGCTGCGCTGACACTTTTGCGCGAGCGCATCCCGGGCGTGCAGTTCACCACCGACGTCATTGTCGGCTTCCCCGGTGAGACCGAGCAGGATTTCGAAGAGACGCTGGACTTTATTCGCAAGGCACGCTTTTTGCAGATTCATGCGTTCCCCTATTCGGGACGAAAAAATACGCCCGCGATTCGTATGCCGAATCAAGTCCCCATGCAGGAGCGTCGCGAGCGCGTGCATCGCCTGCAAAAGGTACAGGCCGAGATCCGCACGCAGCTGCTTGAGCAGATCATTGCCACCGACCCCGTCAAGCAGGTGCTGTTTGAGACCGACTATGACGGCTATTCGGTCGGTCACACCCCCGAATTCATTGAGGTCACGGTCAAGACCGACCATCCGCTTTGCGCAACGACGCGCACGGTGCGCCTGAGCGGCCTTTGCGACACCGGATGCGAAGCGGAGCTGGTTGACTAACGCCATTTTCATGGAGGAAATTATGCAGGAAACCCAACAGGAACTTTCCCTGATTGCGAACTTTGGCAGTCTGCCGAAGGAATCGCTGAATATGCTTGCACAAAATCTCGGGCTGCGCATGAGCACGGCCGAGCTTACCTATTGTGCAAGAAATTATAATAGCAAGGACGGCAAGGACGTCACCGCGCCCGTGCTGCGCATGCTGGACGCGCTTGCCTGCCCCGAATGTATCGAGTCCGGAAAAATTGCCGCAAGAGAGATGCTGACCGACAGCGGGGAGATCGCCGAGACCTATCGCGATGTCATACAAAAACTGCGTGCCATCGGACATCCCTCGGATAAGCCGATCACGCTGGAGGATATTGCCAAGCTGCCCGTCCGCTATCTGCAGGCACTTGGAGGCAGCAAAGAACAAACGCCTACTATCGCACAGGCAGAATATGCCGACGCGCTGGTGCTGCTCTGCGCCGCAGATGCGGACGAGGCTTTTGATGCAAGCATCGCTTCTCTGCTCTCGGACGAGCAGATTTCCCGCTTTTTGCATTGCAAGGCCGATCTGTCTTATGCAGGCATTCTGCAAAACGTACTGACGCTTTGCAGCGGTGCGGTGATCAACGTGGCAAGATTGCCCGAGGCGCTGCAAAACGTTGAATTGCTTGCCCTGCCCGCAGGCGGCCTGATGATCGCGCTGCCGCAGAGCATCCTGCCCACGCTGCAGCAAAAGGCAGAGGAAATGGGCATTGCGTGCTGCTATTTCGGCGTGGTGGATCACGCGGGAGCATTGACGCTCAAATTCGGAGCTGAGTCCTTGGTATCCTTGGATTTCAATTATCTCAAATCGCTTTGCTTTATCCGCTCCTACGCATTGCAGCTGCAGACCGACACACCTTTCACGCTCGCTATGACAAGTGCTGCCAAGGCTTATTGTAAGGCAATCGCTGCCGGGCTTGCCCCCCAAGAGATCCGCCTACGCGCAAATCTGCGTACAAGTGCACAAAAGCCTCTTTCCTGCTCATACGGAGACGCACTTGCCGCGCTGCTCGGACTTTATCGCTTTGCCATGGAGTTCTCGGTGCGCATCGAGACACACGTTGCGTTTGATGCGGAGCATATGGAGCTGACCGTTGCTGCAGATATGCCTGCCGAGACAGCCCCCCTGCCCCGGGAGCAGAGCCGCGTTTATCTGCTGTACCCGCAGTATGACAAGCAGGGCTTGCCCGTGATGGAGGATCTGAGAAAATTGACCGCTTACCTGCACGGACATGCAAGAGCGGGCAAGCTGCAAGCCGTTTTTGCAATCGGCGAAAAAACACCCGCGGAGCTGCTGGAGCAGCTGACCGAGGGCGGCGGATGCATGATCAAAAACGAGGACTTTTCCCAAGCCCTCGATCGCACGTACCCCGCAGCCTTCCTTGTACTGACAAAGGAGCGCTTACAGGGGGATCTGATCGCACTTTTTGCACCGTCTGTCAAGCGCGAGGATGCAGATTGTCGCTAAAATCCATAAAAATCTCTCAAAATACGGCCGTGATTTAGAAGATTTCACAAGGTTAAAAATTTTTTAGTTTTTTTTTACAAAACCCTTGCAATTTACATTGCGTTGTGATATAATATCTCGTGCTGTGCTGTATCTTTACGGCAAAAAAGATGTATTAAATTTTTTCTTTAATAGATGCACTACCAAATTGTGCAGAAGGAGGTGTCAAACATGGCAAAATGCAGTATCTGCGGAAAGGGCGTTGTTTACGGTGCAACTGTTTCCCACTCTCACCGCAAGACCAACAGAACCTGGAAGCCCAACATTCGCAAGGTAAAGGCAATCGTAGACGGTACTCCTAAGACCGTTGCCGTATGCTCTCGTTGCCTTCGTTCTCACAAGGTTACCCGCGCATGATTGATTGAAAATCAAATCGAAGGGATGCCCACAGCGGCATCCCTTCGATTTTTTCTGAAAGGATGTTTCCATGCTTGTCTTTACCGATTGCCGCCTTGATCCCAAGGCATTGCAAACGCTCTGCGAGTTTGGGCATACGCCCATTCCCTGCCCGCCGCATCCGCTTCTGGATGCGCCCATAGCCTCGCATCCCGATCTTTTACTGTTTTTAACCGATGACCGAATCCTGACGCATGCAGACTACGCCCCTGCCCTTGCCCCCGCGCTGCCGCTTGAGACCATTTCTGAGCAGTTGGGGCAAAAATATCCCCGTGACGTACTGCTGGATGCCGCGCTTGTGGGAAATCATCTTGTCTGCAGGCCTGACGCCACGTCCCAAGCCCTGCTTGCATATGCAAAAGAAAAAGGCGCAACCGTGCTGCCCGTGAGGCAGGGGTACGCCAAGTGCAATCTTTGTATTGTTTCCGAGAACGCCGTGATCACAGAGGATCCTTCCATCGCACGGGCACTATCAGCCGTTGGCACAGACGTACTGCACGTCGCTCCCGGGCACGTGCGCTTGCCGGGATACCCCTACGGCTTTATCGGCGGTGCTTCGGGCTGCGACGGGGAGCACGTGTTCTTCTGCGGCGACCTTTCTCTGCACCCCGACGGTGCAAGGATTGCTGCATACTGTCGCCTGCATGGCAAGATACCCATCTCGCTTTGCCCGGGGGAGCTTTGCGACGCAGGCTCGCTGCTCTTTTTTGACGCAGGGTCGGGAGATTGAGAAAAATGTGCTTTTTATTGGTGCATCTCACGGAATTATTATTGCTTTTTCGCCTGTTGTATGGTATAATGTCCGTAGTATTTCAACAAAGGAGGACGCGATAATGCGCCACACCGCATGCAAACCGCTTTTATTGCTGCTCTGTCTCTGTACGCTGCTTTGTGCGTGCAACACGACCGAAACACCAACCGACACAGAGCAGACTGATGCCCCCACCGAATCTCAGGCAACAACACAGCCCGAGGATGAGCAAACTACTGAAGGAGAGACTGAAATGATCATCAACACCGCTACCATTTATCCCATTTCTTACGATGGGATTGAGCCTACCTACACACTGACCAAATTCGTCAAGGAAGTCGACTACGATGACGGTAGCCATAACAACGAAGCAAAGGACGTGGGCGTGATCGTCTCCCCCTACTTCACCGTTAAGATCAACGGTCAGGACGTTCCCTGCTACAGCGTACGTACCTCTCGCGGTGCACATTCCTTTGCCATGCTGGATACCACCGACGAAAGCTTCCCTCTTTCCGTTCAAATCAGCTCTAAGGTTGACGCCGAGCAGGTCAAGGTCATGCCCCTCTCTTACGGCGTAACGGCCGAGATCAACGGCAGAGAGATCACCACCGAAATTCCCGCTCTTGGCAACTATACCCTTGTACCCGACGACGATATCACCCACGCGCTGACCATTTTCGCTCGCGCCAAGGAAGAATACGTCGCCCCCGAGGGCTACGAGGTCATTAAGGTCGCTCCCGGCAAGCACGACCAGCCCATCGCATTTACCGCCGAGAAGCAGGTGCTTTACTTTGAAGCGGGCGTACACGAGATGCCTTATGCAATCAACTTCAAATCCAATACCGAGGTGTATTTTGAGCCCGGCGCACACGTCATCGGCACCATGCCCGATGCTTCGGTAGAAAAACCCCTGATGGAATCCGACTGGGCAGGTATGACGCGCTGGAGAGCCCTGTTCCAGGGTCAGTACGTGCAAAACGTACGCATCAGCGGCCGTGGTTATATCGACTTGACTTGCGTGGATTGGCACGCGCGCTCTCATATTCAGTTTGATCAATGTGAGAACATTACCATAGAAGGTATCACGCTCAACAACGCAGCCGAGTGGACGCTGTATTTCACGCAAAGCAAGAACATCCTGGTGGATCAGGTCATGCTGTTTGGCTACAGACAGAATTCGGACGGTATTGCCATTGTTGACTCAGCAAATGCGACGGTCAAGAACTGCTTTGCACGCTCGGGCGACGACCTTTTCGAGGTCAAGTCTATGTACGCTTACTGCCCGATCAAGATCGAAAATATCGTATTCGAGAACAACAACGCATGGCCCGACAAGGCGCGCGGCATGGGCATTATTTTTGAAAGCGCACGCGATATGACCGATATTCACTTTATCGGCGGCTCGGTTGGATTTGCATCCGCAAGCTGGATGGACGATTTGGGTGCTCTGATCATATTCCTCAACGACCAGGCAAACCTGACCAACGTGACCTTTGAGGGCATCGAGATCTACAGCTCGGCCAGATACCCCATCAGTGTCAAGCTTTCCGAGGATTCCTCCGCACACATCGACGGCGTGACCTTCAAGGATATCAACATCTATTGTGACGGTGTGCTCAAGATTCAGAACCGCTCTACCAAGGGCGGCACGATAGACAATATCAGCTTTATCGACTGCATCCGCGGCGGCGAGATCTGCAACTCCAAGCAATCCCTCAATATTGAAGTGGACGGTGTCAGCAAGACCATCATTTCCTACGGAGATCAGTAAAAAATACGGAGCTGAGTCATGTGACTCAGCTCCTTTTCCTTTTTATCCAATCAGATATTCAAGCGCACGCTGAATATGCATATCCCACCACTTCCAGCCGTGGTTGCCCTCGCTGATCTCGTACTTGAAATCTACACCCAGCGAGGTCAGATGCGCGGCGAATTTTTGGTTGTGCTGCAAAAGGAAGTCGTCCGCGCCGCACCAGATAAAGGTCTTGGGGAAAGCAATTCCCTGATCGTGCAGCTGCGACGCCAGGTGCATCAGATCGTGCTCTGTACCCGCAAGCTCGTCTGCACTCTGCATGTTCATATCAAATATGCAGCGCCACTCGGGCAAAAGCCCGGGATCCTTGAGCTTTGCAATGTCCAGAGCACCCGAAAGAGAGGCGCACATGCCAAAGCGGTCGGGATATGTCAGCGCAACCTTGAGCGCGCCGTAGCCGCCCATCGAAAGGCCCGCAACGATATTATCCTCGGGCTTCTCGGACATGCCCTTGAAAAATCCGCGGCACTTACAGGGCAGCTCCTCGGAAACAAAGGTAAAGTACTTCTCTCCTCTGACCGTATCGGTGTACCAGCTGCGTCCGACCGAGGGCATGACTACAGCAATATTATACTCGGAGGCGTAACGCTCAATCGAGGTCCTGCGCATCCAGATCGAATGGTCGTCGGATAAGCCGTGCAGCAGATACAACGTCTTGAAGGTGTCCGTGCCGTTGGCCTCCATACCGATCATGGTACTCGCACGCTCGGGCAGGATGACGTTGACCGTGACCTGCATCATCAGCGCGTCGGAATGAAATTGCAGTTGAATATATGCCATAAAATCCTCCATGCCGCTATGGCGGCTTAATCAGAATTTGATTACGTTATGATAACCGCTCAGAATCCCCTCGCGGTACAGGTGCGCATCGTTGGATACCTGCAGCACCTTGGGATACACGTACTTCCCGTTCTGCTCGAAATTGATCACGCTCATGGAGCTGTGGCCAAAATCGAAGTGCGTGGAGATCACGGGATACGGAATATCCAGCATGGACGCAAAAAAGCATATTCCAAAGCCCTGATGCGCAAACAGTGCAATTCTCTCTCGGTTGGGCTCAACGACCTCGTAGCGGCAATTTTTGCGGTCGTGGCGGTATCCAAGGCTCAAAAAGAACTCGTCCACCGCAGCGTCAACGCGCGCAACGCCTCGGCCAAAGTCATATTTGACAAGATCGGGATGCTCGTACCATTTCTCGCCCAGCTCACGCACCTCGGGAGAGCGGAAAAGCTCCAAGACGACGGGATCGTAAAAGCACCAGGTATGAATCCCCGTGGAGGCATCAATAGAAAAATCCTGCCATGCAAGCCCCTCGTCCGCCCAAGGGCAAATGGTTTTTTCCTTTTTGAGCAGCTCACAGGTTGGCTGCGCGGTCTGCTGTGCGCGAACAGAAGGTGAGGAATAGATGCGGTCAAGACCGTAGGTCACAAAACGCTTGGACAGGGCCTTTGCCTGCTCGTGGCCGAGCGGGGTCAGACTGTCGGGGTTATAGATGGGATCGCCGTGGCGAACGTAGAATAATAACATGGTGGCCTCCTTGGAAATTATCTGGATTTATTATAGCATATATTCATGCTTTTTGCAATTCCCAAATACGACATGAAAATAATAAATATTTTTGAAAAAGTCCTTGACAGACGAGGTGCATTTTGCTATAATATATAAGTCGATGACGCCGGTGTGACGGAATCGGCAGACGTACCAGACTCAAAATCTGGCGATGGCAACATCGTGTGGGTTCAAGTCCCACCACCGGCACCACAAAAGAGGGTCAAGCCTGTTGGCTTGACCCTTTTTTGTGGTGTCGGTATTGAACGTGGGACTTGAAGGGGGCGCGGTAATGAATGACAGCCTAAATGGCTGTCAGAACCGCGCCTGACCGAGGCACGTAGCAAAAGTCCGCATCAATTCGCGGCTTTTGCGTCGTCGTGCCGAGAATCAAGTCCCACCACCGGCACCCGCGTCACCCCGGAATGATCATGGTCGTCAGAGCCTTTCTCTGCTCCTCGGTGGGCAGCTTCAGCTTACCGTTCCCCAGCAGCGTCACGATGCAATGCAGCAAGAACCAGCCGTCCGAATGGAACACGTACTGCAGCTCGTACTCTCTGATCTTTCTCAGATGCGCGGGAACGCATTCCAAGGCAGCCCTTGCATAAGGTGCTTTGAGTGCTTCAAATTGCTCCTTATACTTGATCTTAATGCGCTCACCGATGGCAAGCAGCTCGCTTTGCACGTCCTTATCGGTCAGCACAACAAGCTTCCACGCGGTCTTGAAGCAGCCGTCGTAGTCTCCCCAGGTCTTGATGTACCCGCGCTCGGAAAGCCATGCATAGTCATCCTTGGAAAGCAGATTTTCCTTTTCGTGGTCGTAAAGCGAAAGCACACGCTTGGCGTCGTCCGCATACACGAAATATCCTTTATAATCGCCTCTGTCCGACCACTCGCTGTCGATCTGCCACAAAACGTGGCCGTCGTATTCATTCCACATAGGCCCGCACCAATTCTTCATATACACGTTGTCCTCGGGCAGCATCACCTCGTCGTCCACAACCGATGCATGAAAGATATTTTGCCCACCGTCGGGGCGGATGGTGGCAACCTCCTCAAAGGTAAATTTCTTATCCATCAAAGACTCACCCGACCACGCGGCAATATACGGAATCAGCGACCACAAAAGGAAGTTCTTGTCTCTCGTGTACCCATCGCCGCTTGCATCCGGCTGCGTGTGGTTGCAGAAAATGCGCTCGTCGTCCAGAATTCCACAGCCCATCAGCTCGTCAAACAGGTCATTTGCAAACAGCTCTGCCGCCTTTTTGTACATGTCGTTCTGCATGGTCAGCAGCTCTGCCGTCGGTTCATTGATGATGAAATTGATCAGATACTTGTCCTTTTGCTTGACCAAAAAGCCGTATTCCTCTAAAACGTCCACCTCTGTTTCCACGTAAACGGGTGATACACCCAAATCATCTGCGATCTCATTGACTGTCTTGGCGACGTTTCTGACACAGTAACATATATTCTGCGGCAGGCTTGATCGAAAAAATTCGTCGGGATTTCTGCTGCCGACCGAGCCGTTGATCCCATATCCGCTGAATTTGATCGGATTGAATTTCAAATCGCTTGTTTTTCTCATGGTATCCATACCTCTTTTCAGTTCTTTTTTGGCTTCAAACAAGTGCCATTTGACCGTGCCGACAGGAATTCCCAGCTCGCTTGCAATATCAGCCTGCTTGCGGTTTTCAAAGTAATACATGATCACAATGCGCCGCTGCAAGCGCGACAGATACGCGATCTCGTGCTGCAAGCGTTTGATTGCCTGTGCGTTCCCTTCCGGGTCGTACTCCGCGTCGGGATCGGCCAGAATTTCGGCAAATTCATCGATCGGAACACCGATCACACTCGCCGCGCTGTCGCGATAATAATTGCACAGCGCATTGTGGGCAATCGTCCAGATAAATTTACCCGCGTCGCCAATGTCGTCCTTGGCAAGCAGCGCACGGTAGGCCTTGAGCACGATCTCCTGCGAAAGATCCTCCGCGTCCTGCGTGCTCTTGCAACGCTTGAGCGCAAAGCCGAAGATGGGCTTTAAGTATTCTGTGATGATATTTTCGGCATCTTGTCGTCTCACTTGTTTTCTCCTCGTTGAAAGCTTTCACCCATACAGACACGGATTTGAAAAAAGGTTGGGGGTTTTTTATCATTATATCACATTTTTTTCATTTCGTCCATTAAATTTCAACGAGTTATGCTGGCGATCACTGATCGCCCCTACGAAACAACCGTGTATATATTAAATCTCTATCATTCACACTTGTAGGGGCGATCAGTGATCGCCAGTGCCTGCAAAAGAACCTATCAAAAACCGCCGAGAGCGACCAAACAGTCACTCTCGGCGGTTAAGCGTGAATGGTTAAGCAAACGGAAATATAACGTGTAATTTCACGCTATTTATTCCTCAAACACCAGCACCACAGGCGGGCAGCAATAATCCACACCCTGCAAATGCAAGCCCTTTTCGTACGCCTCGCGTACGATAGCCATAACCAAATAATTGGTTGCATCGCTGTATCTGAAAAGCTCGGGAACCGATGTCAGATGCTTGGGCAAGGGCGTTTTCATCGTATAAACAAAGGCAGCAAGATCTTCTCCCACCGTCTTTTTGAGCTCCTCTGTCGCCCATGTGATTGCCGCATGAACTTCATCGTACTCTGTGCTCTTCATTACGGGAATTTTCAGGCACGGCCTACCCTCTTTCTCTCCGATCAAGCCAAACTCCTTAAGCTTTGGCATATATGCAATGAACTCATTGGGAATTTCGGTGTTTTCCAGAGGGGTGCCATCGTAAATGTTCCAAAGCAAATTCGTGATATGCTTAAAATACAGCTCGTATGCCCCGTAAAAGCGGCGAGTTGCATCCCATAGCGGTGTGTCGAATTCACAAAAGCGAACCCATTTTGCTCTGCCAACCTCCAAAGCCTCCGAATCACGGTGTCCTCCGTGGATCATGTAATTGGTTGACTCATTAAACTCTGTCAAATCATATCCCGCATCAATTGCAGTTGCATGTGCGCACCATCTGCCACCGTCCTTGCGGTTGGGGAAATCTGGGGCTGCAACTTTCCCTGTTCCGAAATACTGAAAATCCTGCAATGCCTTCAAAACGGCATATCTGTCAAGCTTGATCTGCTCTTCTTTGCCCATTGCTTGCACAAAAGGCATTTTTGAGATTTGAGCGGACATGCTTTCCATAATGCCCCAGATCGTTTCAAAGTGCTTGTGCGCAAAATCAAGCTGCGCTTTGAAATTTGCAAGGCTGTTTTGCGGTTTTGTGATAATGAAGTCCGTATATACCCTTCCGCCATCCGTCCATGCCATCAGCTCACCGTCCACAAGTTTGTGAATGATCGGCTCAATATACGCTGCGGGAATGCCGATTGCTTTGGAAAGCTCTCTGATTGTCAAGGGCTTTTTATACGCGATCATCAATAGATTTTGCGCAATCAAATCCCCTTCCACAAGCGACATGGGCTCATTATTCAGGCCGTTTACGCCGCCAAAAGAGATCCACATCTTTCCCGGCAAATAATTCTCTCTCGTTTCCATACTTTCAAGTCCTTTCTTGATCTGATCACGCCCTGCGGACAGGCGATATTTGACCGTGCCCTCGGGCACATCCAACGCTGCCGCGATCTGCGACACGCTCTGATTGCCGAAATAATGGCGGATCAGCACCTCACGCGTCACAAATGCTAAGTGATTGAGCTCCTTGCGCAAATTCGCCGCCTCCTCGGAGCATAAAAACGCATCGGTTTCCTGCTCACCAAGCTGCAACGCCTCATCTAAGCACACGGTCACGGGCGTGCGATACTTTTTGCGCAGCTGATCGTTGTATTTGTGATAAAGCGTGTTTGTCAGCCAGGTCTTGGGATGCTCGATCACCCCGCCACCGTGGATATGGGCAAAGGCCGCAAGCATGACGTCCCCGACAAGATCCTCCGCATCCGCGCGCACATGGCACTTGGATGACGCAAGCCGCATCAGATCATCGTAATATTGTAAGATTTCACTGTTTTCCATGGTTTCCTGCCTTCCGGAATGCTTTTGAACGTTCACCTGTATAGTCGTAAAAATACCCTTTCGGTTGGGACTTGATGCAAAGTTTTTTTCATTATAGCAAAAAATTTTTGTTTTGTCTATCATTTTACAAAGAGTTAGGGAGGCGATCACATTTTGGTCTTACCGAAAATGCATCGTTCCCCCCAAGCAAATCGGACATGCAAACCGTTCGTCGGTAGATGTCTGTTCCCACTGACGACCGAGCTATATGAATTCACTTTTGCTGGGACAGGCGTCCCAGACGGTCCATTCCAAATACAAAAATACCGCCGAGAGCGACCAAACGGTCACTCTTGGCGATATTATTTTTCAAACTATTCTTACCGCATATAGAAATATGCGCCTACAGAAGCAGATGTTGTTTCGTCATATTTCAGCCATCCACTCGCAAGTGAGTGCTTCACAAGATAACCGAGTGTATGAGATGCGGTACAAATAGATTCCAATATAGCGTCCACCATTGCAGTTTGATTGCGTATGCTTTCAGGGAGATCTTCGTACAAAATAGTCCAAACCGTTTGGTTCATATCATCCAACAGTTTCATAATTTCGGAATGAATTTCTCCTCTTCTTTGGCTGTGCTCAATAAAATCTGTGCTATGTTTTTTCTTATTGCAAAATTTCACAAACGAACGACAGGTACGCTCACTGATCACAGATACCCTGGGAAAATATTTTCCGTACAATTCTTCTGCATATCCGTATGCAACCAATCTTTCAGCAACAGCAATTTGTTTAGGTGCTTTATTTTTCACCAGCAATAATAATTCATAAGTCTCCTCTTCTGATAGGTTCGGAGGGGTTCTGAAATGTATCCCTTTATACGAGAAACGGTAATGCACAAAACCATTAGTTTGACAATGAAACCCTACGCTATCGGGAGTAAAATCACAAGCTTCGAATGCGAGAACGTCCCAAACTCCACCGTCCTGCCTTTTAGAATTACCAAGCTTGATTTTGGGAGAACTTTCGCAAAGCTCATACAAACTTTTATAAAAACTTGGCAGAAGCATCCATTTGGCTTCCTCATAGTTTTGATACGGACCGTAATAGGAAAGGCCCGCTTCCTTGTATTGATCCATCAAACGATCAATATTCTCAGTAATCAATGCGATCAATTTTGGAATAACTTCTTCGTAATAAATATGAATCTTATGAATCGCTTCTTTGCCAATGATCGGAAAAGCAGTTTCATATTTATCAGCATTTTTGTGAAGCAGCGTTTGTTCTGCCAAATATTTTACGGTATCTTCCATGTACGGCAAAGCAACCCCGATCTCAATAGCGAGTTCTTCCGCGGTCATCGGGTTATCATAACACGAAAGAAAAATATTTTGGTTTAACTTGGAGTCCATGAGTGTCCAAGGCTGTCCGAGTTCACCTGGACGTGTGCAAATATTGTTATAACTGATTTTTTGAGGATCATAACTTCGTTTCCCAAATTCTCTTGCCATATCCATACCTTCTTTCAAAATTTGTCTTGCACGGAGAAGCCGAGACTTGACCGTATTTGTGGAAAGCGCGAGCGATTCTGCAATTTCACGAACGCTTTTGTTTTCGATGTAATAGGCAACGACGATGTTGCGATAATCACTCTTAATGAACGCCAGCTCGCGCCGAAGCAGAGCCATCTGCTCCGCATGCATCATTTCATCAAGGATATTTTCGCTCTCGTCCACTATCTCATAATCGTCGATATCGGAACCGGTTACCGACTCGTTTCGATCATGCTTTTCCTTTGCCCATACCGAATAACGGTTGCGCGCGATCTGCCATACCCATGCCGAAAAGCTATTTGGGATCGTGCCTTTATGCAAGGCCGTGATGACCTGCAGCGCGATATCCTGCGTCAGATCCTCGGCTTCTATTTGACTTCCCGTCTTTTTTAAGCAGAAGTAAAACAGCTTTTCCATATATTGCTCGGCAAATTCGCCCATAAGCCGATCACGCATTTCGTTCGCCTCTTGCATTCCCTCGCCTCCTTTCATCCTTATAGTGTGGCATTTTTGAATTTGGGTGCATTGATTTATTAAATTATATCATAAATTTTCAAATTCGTCCATAGCAAAACCGCCGAGAGCGGCCATACGGACACTCTCGGTGGTTATTTATTGCTTATCGGGTAAAGAAATCAAGAAATCGCAAAAACGCTGATATGCGTCGGGGGAATTACTCATGTCGCAGTGCCCCATCTGCGGTTGGATCAAAAGCTCATAAGAAAGACCGTTATGATCGCATTCTCGCAAGAAAGGTGGTCTTTGTACGTCCGTGAAATAGGTGTCGTTTTGCCCATAAACAAACAAATACGGAATTTTTGGAAGTCGATCGGTAAACCGCACGGGAGAATAACGCGCCATCACGGCATCCAGGTCCTCTTGCTCTTCGATGTGTGCAGAGAGAATGGCACGGCGGAAATCAAAATAGTCCTCATAAACCTGATTCATATCGGTTACAGGACAGTTGAGGGCGCAGCCAACGACCTCCCTCTTGCCGTACACCAGATAATTCAGCGCAGTCAGACCGCCCATGCTGCCGCCACCTATCATCAAAGGTACCGTGTCGTCCACGCCCAGGCGTTCATATACCGCGTCAAGCACCTGCTCGTTAAAGATCTGCGAGCTACGGCTCATCCAAGCCCACACGCTGTAATAAGGAAATACCCAAGCAATGCCGTGCTTTCCAAACAAAGCAGCCATTTCATTGCTCTGCGTGAACATAGTCGCATCGGTATAACCATGCAAATAAAAGAAAATACCGCGCACGGGATATTCAAGCGTATCAAAATTGACAAATGCAAAATCAAGCAAATTATCGGGGCAAATATGTTTCATTGATACCTCACAAGAGTAAGTTTCTAAGGATATTTTATCACGAGGAACCTCAGAAGTCAAGAAAATTAAAAATAAAAAAAGCACGGTTAAACCGTGCCGGATAAGAAAAAAGCATTAAAAAAGGACGGCTCTCGCCGTACCGGAATCTTCAAAACTCTATCATTGACAAGACGAATAAGGATGAGTAGAAAATGAAACTCAAGTAATACTTATAAACTTGAACCATAGGAGGTTCAAGCCCTCGGTCTATTAGTATCAGTCGACTGAATACATTACTGTACTTACATCTCTGACCTATCAAACTTGTAGTCTGCAAGTGACCTTACCAACTCAAAGGTTGGAGGGATATCTAA
>JAFVTI010000031.1 GCA_017503325.1 Clostridia bacterium
GAAATCCGCGCAAAACAAGGACTGTATCACACGGATGCAGTCCTTAATTGTTTGTTTTAAATAGTTGTGGCAGGCGCTGGCGAACGCAGTTCGCCCCTACGAGTGTTTTTGTTTTGGGTTTCGTTATCGTAAACCCTCTATATGAATTTCCGTAGGGGCGAACTGCGTTCGCCAGCGCCTGCGGCAACTAAATATTGAAAGCATGTGCATAAACAAAAGCTGTCTTTTGGTTAAGACAGCTTTGTTTTTTTCGCTTATTTCTCAGCCACATGGGGCTGTTCTTTTCTTTTATTTTTTCTTTCTGAATGCCCATGTGCCAAGCAGCAACAGCACGGGGAAGAGTGCGCCGGCAGCAGACTTACAACCGCTTTGCTCGGGGGCTTGCTGCGGCACTTGCGGTGTTGATTGCGTTTGGGCGGGAGCAGACGTTTCCGGCTCGCTTGTTGTTTGCTCGGGCGGATTTGTTGCAGCCTCGGTGGTGGCTTTCTCGGTGGTCTCGGGTGCGGCTACCACGTGCATTCTGATCACGGCCAGCAGATAGTGCGGGCAGGCCTTATCGGGACTTGCCACGCGGCCGTATATGCTGATGACGTAGTCACCGGGAGAAAGCGTTGAGCAATCAAAGGACAGGGTATTGGGATACCTGCCCGGGGCATCCTTGCCAATCAGAGAAGGATTGGCAGCTGTATCGTGTTCTGCATCAAGCTGCACGGCAGGTGCACCGTTGACAGACGCGAAAAACGCGTCAAACGCGCGCGATGCATGTGCGTGCGCCTTGATCCTGATCGGCTCGCCCTCGACCATCTGCAAGGGCTTTACGTACAGAATTCCGTTTGCAAGTGCATCTGTGGACACGGGGGAGAACAGAGACGTTTCAAAATCAATCATGGAGTCGGCAGGCGCATAGGTGTCACATGCGCCCTCTGCGGGATCGGGATTGTGCTCGGGCTTGCCTTGGTATACGGGAATCAGAAAATGATGCGGCAGCTCCAGGCAATCCATGGCGTAAAGCGAATTGAATACCGTGCGCGCCTCGCTGAGGGCTGCGCCCACGTTTTGCATGTACTGACCCCAGAAATTGCGCGAGGAGCGCGGGTCAACGTTGAATTTCTGCAGATATACGGTGTTCTGGTAGTCGCCGACATACTTACTTGTCAGCTTGTAAGCACCGCCCCAGATTGCCTTGGCGGGCGTATCCCATGCACCGCTGCCGCCCCATTGCTCGGCCATTTCGGGAGTGCCTTTCTGTGCTTCCTTCATCGCACCCAAGTAGATGGTAAAGTAGCCCGTGCCGGCTGCACCGATGTTGAAATAATTGTAAAGATTGTTGTAGGCAGTCAGAGAGTCCTGCGTATGTCCCGAAGCGGGGGCTAAGATCTGCTTGCCGTCCTCGGTCTGTATCTGATTATCGTAATAATACCAAAGCTTGTCGCCGCACGCCCCCTTGATCAATGGGCTGTTTCCGCCAACACCCTGCTCCTGGCGCAGTCTTGCGGCCAAGTGCAAAGGATCGACGTTGAGGGCTTTGCCAACCTCAATGAGGTATGATGCGTAGGTGACGTCGTCGTAAAGCACGGCATCTGCCATAAACGTGCCCGCAAGTGCACTCTCCACCACCTCTGAGCCGATGGCGTCGGAGTACATCAGATTTTGGAACATAAAGATATCCTTCTCATTGAGGAAATTCTCGGGATCCATGAAGTAGGAAACCGCTTCGTAGGAGGCCTGGTACCAGCCCGAATCGTAAAGCTCGGTATTGGTGGCGTGTCTGTATGCCGAAAGCTTGCTGTCCTTGCCCACGAGATTTCTCTTGGGGTTGTCGGTCTCTTGCGCGAGCACGTATTCCCAGGTGTATTGCTCCTTCATCTCGGAAATGAGCAGCGGCTCAAATTCCCAAGTGGGGTGCAGATAATGCAGCTTGGTCAACGCCTGGGCATAGGACGCGGGGAAGCCCTTATCGATCAAGGCTTGCGTGTATGCATTGACCTGCTCGGTCTCTTGCTCTGCTGCGGAGGGCAGCATGAAGCAGGAGCAAAGCAGAGAAGAGGCGAGTATAGCAGTAAAAAAGCGAGAGAGACTTTTCATAAAAACTCCTTTATTGTTTGGTGGGAATCCAGGATGCAAAGGCGGAATGCTCGCTCCAGTCGTTGCCTGCCGATGCGTAGTCGATCAAGGTCAGAGTTTCGCTCTCTGTCTGCACCTCGGCGCGCAAAAATCCGCCGCAGTCCGAGGGGCTGACGCGCCAATCGGTTATGGTCGTGTTCTTGATAGCTGCAAGCGGCTCAGGATCGTAGCGGTTGTCGCGGGCAAGCAGGATCGAGCCGTAGGTAAAGGCGCAGAACTTGTCACCCGCGCGGTTGTCTCCGTGCGGTGCAGGGTGGCAGACAAGCGGAATGTCAAAGGCCACCGTGATCTCGTCGCCCTCGTGCCATACGCGCGCAAGCGGCAGATACGTGCCGGGCGTGCCGGGAATCAGGTTGCCGTTGCAGATCGCGTAAAAATCGTTTGCAAAGGCAGGCACGCGCAGAGAAAGCGTCATAGGCGTGTCAAGGTCACATGCGGTCACTTTGATGGTCGCAGAGCCCAGCAGGGGATAGCGTGAGGTCACCTCAAAGGTGACGGATCCGCCCGCGTGCGGCACGCAAAAGCTGCCGTTTTCATAAAGATTGAGCACGCAGCCGTCGTCGGTCCTCATGGCGTACAGATAGGGGGCCATACATAGGCCGGTCGGGCCGTTTGCGGTACAGCAGGAAAGGTCAAAGCCCTCTATATTAAAAGAAAAATTGACGCGCGGATTGCGGCTGCCGTTGAACTTGGGGAAGTACTCAAAGAACTGCCCGTCCGGGCGCAGCGCGCCGATGATGGCGTTATACAGGCTGACCTCCAGGGCGTCTGCGTACTTGACCTCGCCCGTCAAGGTCAGCAGACGGTAGCAAAGGCGCATCCAGTAAACGGTCACGCAGGTCTCCATCATCAAGTCAATATCGGGATTGGTCTGATTGAGTCTTGTCAGATTCCATTGCTCACCCGTGCCCGGGCCGAGATTGCGCGGTGCGTCCGCACCGCCCGAGCCAAGCAGCGTGATTTCCTGATCATACACCTTATTCCAGAAGAGCACTGCGGTATCAAAAGCAGACTTGTCGCCCGTGCAGGCGTAGTAGCCAAGCAGCCCTTCAAAGCAGGACATCATCTCGTAAGCCTTGGCAATCGATTCTTTGGGCTCTCCGTTATTTCCGATCTCCCACGGATCTTTGCCTGCGCGGATGGCGTCAAACAGATGCTCGCGCGCACAACAGCCGGTATCCACAATGTGCTGCGCAAGCTCCATGGCAGATGCTTCGCCACAGATGGCGTAAAGCTGCATGAGCGGATCGAGAATGGACGAGGATTCAATGCCGCAGAATGCCCAGCCTGTCTCAGTGATGGGCGTCTTGGGCACAGCACCCACTTGACTGTTTGTGTAGATCACCATGCGGCGGCAAGCGTCAAGTGCACGCCGGTCGCCAAATACGCGGTAGTATGCAAGCAGACCCATCAAGGCGTACTTGCGCTCCCACAAATCGCTGCCGCACGCCCCTTTGGGCTGCGTCTGTTTTTTGGTGGTGCTCAGATCTCCGTCCGCGTCCTGCAGGGAAAGCAGGTCGTCCACAGCGGTCTTGATGATGTCAAGCAGCTGCTCGTCGCGCGTGTATTCGTAGGTCATGCAACAAGCACGCATCAGCTTGCCCCAGAATTCGCCCGTTGCAAAAGCGTCGGTGCGATAGCGGAAATAGTTCGCCAGCGCATGCATGTCGATCTTTTTGAGCGTCTGCTCGCATACAAGGCGCAGCTTTTCGTCTATGACACCGCGCATTTTTGTTGAGGAAACGTCAAGTGCGCAAAGCTTTTCGGGTACTGTGTAGGGCATATTCCACCTCCGCGTGTCTGATACTTCAGTATACCATATTTTGCCGGGGTTGTAAAGAGAATTTTCGAGAAAGGCGGGCGATCACTGATCGCCCCTACGACTGATTGTGTTATGACTTTCATATATTGAAATCACAACGGACTATGTTGTAGGGGCGAGAAATTCGGCAAAGCCGAAATATGTGATCGCCCGCCTTTCTGTTTGGCTGTAATTTATTCTTCAAAATATCCTCTGATCTCCTCGAACGACTCTCCGTAGCAAATGATGTTGCTGCCGTCCTCAAATCCTACGACGTGTACACCTACAACACCGTTAAACAGTTCGTCCTGCAGTCTGTGAAAAAAAACTACGTCAGAGTAGGCACTGGGGGTTCCCTTGGGCTTTTCACCTTGTCCCGTAAAGGCATACATACGATCCTGCTCGGGGGATACGATGAGGTAGGCTTGGGTGTAGCCGTCTTCCTCGTCGTTGGGTTGCAAAAATCCGGCGGCATAGAATTGGTATCCGTCCTCTTCCATGGCGACTTTGATTTTTTCGATATTCACCGTTTCGCAATCTCGGTACATCTCTGAGGATGGACGTTCGGTTGCTTCAAGCGGTTGTACAGTTCCGAGATCCAAGAGGGAAAGCAGCTCTACGTGCGCATTTTCCATTGCGGTGATGACGCAATTTGAAATGCGAAGGCGCGTTACGTAGTTCTCTCTGTCAATGAACAGATTACTTGCCATAATAAAGTCAAAGCTTCCGTCTTGGATATATGCTTGCTTGGCTGCTTCGGCACTTGTGTATTCAAAAACAAATATGATCCTTTTGTTCTCGTCCGAAAAATCCGGAGCGCGATAGGCGTAAGCGGTGTAATCGTCTGAGGGTGTAGCTCCTTGGTATGTGTACCCTGCCTGCGTCAGGATATCGCCCATGACTTTGGCATCCATGCCTTCTACATCACGGTTGAAATAGCAAGGATATATGGTGATTTTTTCTCCATGCAAAATACGGCTGCAGCCCGATAGCATAGGGAAGAGCAAAAGGCACAGCAGCACGGAGCAAATGATGCGCATATTCAGGCGTTGTTTTTTCATGTGTAGGCCTCCTTATACCAATATCATAATGAGCACGGCTATGTTGATCACTTCGCTGATCAAAAAAGGGATCATACCGCTCCAAAGCAGTTTTTTGGATTTCTCAATGATTCGGGATTTGACTAAATGCTTGTAGTTTTCCAGATAGAATCGAATGAGCGTGATATAGGAGAGATGCAAAAAGATCTCGCAGGCAATCATTTTTCCCACGGCACCGCTGCCCCATGCGTAATTCAATCCCCAAGCCGCCATCAGATGCAAGACGACCATGAGCAAGGAGAGCAGAATCGACGATTTGCACAGCTCTCTGTATGATTTGACATAATTTTTCTCTTTCATCTGTATCACCTCCGTTGCTTTCGTTTGATTCTTCTACCTATATAGTCGCAATTTTTGCCGAAAAGTTCGGTGTTTTTTGAAAAAATTTGAAAATATTTTATATTTATTTTAGCATGGTTCTCAATGGGTGTCAAGAGAGCACGAATCGCCCCCCCAGTGTTATCCTGAAATGTAGGGGAAGGTATTACCTTCCCGCCCGCGGTGGGGAGGTTAGCCGAACGGGAATCGAACCGAATTGCCCGACGACGATGTATTTTCGCATCTTTCGGCGTGCTTTTACTCGCAAGATGGTCATAACCGAAGAAAGTCAAATCATACGCCCTGCGACGAGCAATTTTTGTGTCTTGTGCCGAAACTCGCCTTGCAAGATGCGTATCTTGCTTCGACTCGCTTCGACAAAATCCATCAAAAATTGCAACGCCGGAGGGTGCTTCGCAGTTTTGAGTGAGCAAATATTATGCAGATGCAAAGAGAAAATGCGAAGCAATATATCATATTGCGAGAGTTTTATCTGCAGCAAATGCGGATATTTGTCACTCAAAACCGTATGGATTTGGCTTTCTTCGGTTATGCTACTTCGCAAAATCTCACCAAAATCTATCAAAAATGCATTCGCCGGCGGGTGCGAGCAGTTTTGACGCAGCAGATTTTTTTGAGCCCAAAAGCTTTTCCCGCAGGGCATATAGGCAATATGTCCAAGGGAAAAGATGAAGGGATCGGACAAATCTGCACGTCAAAACCAATTTGGTTCGACTCCCGTTCGGCTAGCGTTCGGGAGGCTCCGTTTGTTAACTGTTTACGGGCGGGAAGATGATATCTTCCCCTACACGATGCTCTTTGTGTACGCGTTTATCTCGCAATATCGCACTTTCTCTTGACAAAAATTTCAAATTGGGGTATAATGCTAAACAGAAAAGTAGGCTTTTTCAGGAGGATTATATGAAAAAAGTATTCAAAATGGAAGATCTGGATTGTGCGCATTGCGCTGCCAAGATGGAAGAGGGCATCAAGAAGATCGAGGGCGTGACCTATGCCAGCGTCAGCTTTATGGCGCAGAGACTGACCGTGGAGGCCGACGAGGACAAGTTTGAAGAGATCATTCCCCAGATTATCAAGGTAGTCAAGAAGGTCGACTCGGATTGCAAGGTGATCATCAAGTAATGAAGCTCAAAAAAAGTCAGAAAAGGGTACTGGTCCGCATCATTGTGGCGGCTGCTTTACTGCTGCTTTGTCATATTCTGATCGGCGGACACAGTCATTTCGGAGAAAATCACGGACACGTGCATCTGCCCGATTGGGCGGCTGCGCTTTGCTATCTCGTGCCGTATTTTATCATCGGTTACGATATTTTGTGGAAGGCCGTGCGCGGTATTTTTCACGGTCAGCTGTTTGACGAGAATTTCCTCATGGCAGTCGCCACGGTGGGCGTGCTTTCGATCGGTCTTTTCCCCGATCAGGAGCCCGAATACCTGGAAGCTGTCATGGTCATGCTGCTTTATCAGACGGGCGAGCTGTTCCAGAGCATCGCGGTGGGCAAGAGCAGAAACGCGATCGCTTCGCTCATGGAGATCTGTCCCGACACCGCAAACGTCGAGCGCGACGGTAAGGTTGAGGAGGTATTTCCCGATGAGGTCGCGGTGGACGATATCATTGTGGTCAAGCCGGGCGAAAAGGTGCCGCTGGACGGCACGGTTATCGAAGGTGCAAGCAGCCTGAACACGGTTGCCCTGACGGGGGAATCCAACCCGCGCGACGTCTCGGTTGGCGACGGTGTGATCAGCGGCTGCATCAATATGAATGGCGTGCTTCGTGTACGCGTCGAAAAGGAATTCGGAGAGTCCACGGTTTCCAAGATCTTGGAGCTTGTTGAGACCTCGGGCGACAAAAAATCCAAGAGCGAGGCGTATATTACGCGCTTTGCCCGCTGGTATACCCCCATTGTGGTGTGCTCGGCTGCCGCGCTTGCCATCCTGCCGCCTGTGATCATGGGTTTGATCGGCGGCTTTGAAAGTGCACCGTGGAGCGAGTGGATTTTGCGCGCCATCAATTTCCTGATCATTTCCTGTCCCTGTGCGCTAGTCATTTCGGTGCCCATGTCCTTCTTTGGCGGCATCGGCGGCGCGTCCAGACATGGTATTCTGATCAAGGGCTCCAATTACCTGGAGGCACTTGCCAAGGCGGAAACGGTGGTATTTGACAAGACCGGCACGCTGACCAAGGGCAACTTCAAGGTCACGGCCATTCATCCCGAAAAGATCGACGAGCAGGCTTTGCTTGATCTGGCCGCCACGGCAGAAAGCTACTCGGATCACCCCATCTCCCGCTCGCTCAAGCAGGCGTATGCCAAGGAAGTGGACAACAGCCGCGTGGGTGAGGTGCGCGAGATCGCAGGGCATGGCATCAAGGCTATGATCGACGGCAAGCAGGTCTGCGTAGGCAACCGCAAATTCATGCGCAGCATTGGTGCGCAGTGGCACGAATGTGATGCTGTGGGCACGGTGGTGCACGTGGCGGTAGACGGAGAATACGAAGGGCACATCATCGTGTCCGACGAGATCAAGCCGGATGCCGAGAAAGGCATTGCGCAGCTGCGCAAGCTGGGCGTCAAAAAGACGGTCATGCTGACGGGTGACGCATCTGCCACGGGGCGCGCGATCGGCGAGAGACTTGGTGTGGACGAGGTGCACAGCGAGCTTTTGCCCGAGGGCAAGGTGAAAAAGCTTGAGGAGCTGATTGCACAGAAGTCTCCCAAGGGTCAGGTCGTGTACGTGGGCGACGGCATCAACGACGCACCCGTGCTGGCAAGAGGAGATATCGGTATTGCAATGGGTGCGCTTGGCTCGGATGCAGCCATTGAGGCGGCCGACGTGGTGCTCATGGACGACAAGCCCTCCAAGGTGGCAACCGCCATCCGCATAAGCCGCAGAACGCTTTCTATCGTGCGTCAGAATATCGTGTTCGCCATTGGCGTCAAGGTCATTGTGCTTGTGTTGAGCTTGCTGCCGTTTATCGGTACGCTGCCGCCCATCGTGGCCATCTTTGCCGACGTGGGTGTTATGATCCTTGCCGTGCTCAACGCCATGCGCGCGTTATATGTACCAAAAAAGTAAGCATGAAATTGGTCAACTATCCAAAAACGCGGGAATGCTCTTGCATTCCCGCGTTTGTTTTGCTATAATTAAAATGTATATCCTTGCTGATAGAAAGGAAAAAGACATGAAAAAGACAGTACTTTTGATTACATCCCTGATTCTTTGTCTTGCCTGCATTGCAGGCACCGTGGTCACGGTCTTTGCGGGTTCATCGGCTACCGCGTCGGATTCTACGACGTTTGAAACCTCCGTGCCCGGTCTGCTGTATGATTTCAGCCTGTCCGAAACTGCGGATGATTTCAGAAACGGTCACGACACCGTGCACGAGGAAAAGGACGGTTATTATTCCTTTGTCATCACGGGCAGCGACCCTTACGTCTGGCTCAGCGAGCCCGGCGTCAAGTGTGCCGATGCTAAGTACGTGCTGTTTTATTATCGCACCGATTGCCCCGCACAGGGCGAGCTTTTCGTGCAGAGAAGTGACGGTGTGGAAATGGGGCAGGGCGGCTCTCACAAAAGCTGGCAATGGAACGCAAGCGGTGAATGGGAAAAGCAGATCGTTTACTTGGATTCCTGGGCAGATGCAAATGCATCCTTGAAGATCGTGCGTCTTGACCCCTTGGCAAACGGTCCGTTTGTCAACGGCGAGACTACCATTGACATTGCCTATATCGCGTTCTTTGCAAGCGAGGAGGATGCGAGCAACTTCAACATGGAGGAATACAAGAAGTATCTTGCTTACGAGCAGCAGCTCAAGGCAGAGGAAGAGTCCAAGAGACAGGAAGAGGAAGAGGCAAACAAGCAGGTGGAATGGGCTGATCCCACCCCCGAAGAGCTTCCCACCTTTTCTGTGGACAACGAGCAGGGCAGTCTGACCTACGCTGTTTCTGCAGACGGCAAGGAAGTCACTATCTCCTATCTGCTCAACGGTGAGACGGTCAGCTATACCGTCCCCAATAAAGTCAACTATGTTTTTGGCGGCTATGCGGGTACGGATGATCTTGGCAGAAGCCTGTATACTCAGTACAGTCAGTATACCACTACAAACCATAAGCAGTACGTATCCGATCCGGAAACGGTCGGCGTGTACGGTCAGAATGGTGAGCACTACGTGGGCATCTTCTATTTCCTTTGGATGGGCGAGCACCAGGATACCGGTGTGTGGGATATGACGCACATCGTAGAGAAATATGGCGAGGACGCCTTCAACACCAAGACCTGTAATGCATGGGGCCCCGTCGGTCAGATGCACTATTTTGCAGAGCCCCTGTACGGCTACTATTATTCCAGCGACCAATGGGTCATGCGTAAGCACATGGAGCTGCTCTCCAATGCAGGCGTAGACTTCCTTTATATCGACGTGACCAACGGTTATGAGTACTACGACAACGCCATCAAGCTTATGCAGGTTTGCCACGAGCTCAACGAGCAGGGATACGACGCACCCGAGATCGTGTTCTACACGCACTCAAGCAGCGCAAATGTGGTCAGAACGCTGTATAACAAGATCTATGCCAAGAACCAGTATCCCGATACCTGGCTGTACGTGGACGGAAAGCCTCTGATCATTGCAGAGTACAGCGATAACATTGATGATTTCTTCACCATTCGTCTGCCTCAGTGGCCTAACGAGGGCACCAAGAAGAACGCGTGGCCCTGGATGGATTTCACCTGGCCGCAGAGAGTTTTCAAGAACAGCGAGGGGGATGGTGAAGCCATCAGCATTTCCATGGCACAGCATGCGGGTACGGTGCAGTTCAGCGACTCCGCATTCTACGGTGACCGCTCCAACCGCGGCCGCTCCTATAACGGCACCTACGACCTGCTGACGCCCGATTCCTACAAGCTGGGCATCAACTTCCAGTACCAGTTTGACAGGGCACTGTCCAGGGACGTCAAGTACGTGCTGATCACGGGCTGGAACGAATGGGTCGCGCAGCGTCAGCCTACCGATAACGGTACCATCCGCTTTGTGGATACCTCCTCGCTGGAGTTCTCCCGCGACGTGGAAATGACCATTACCGATTATTACTTCGATAACTACTACATGCAGATGATCTACAACATCCAGGCACTCAAGGGAGCTGCTCCCGCCATCGTGCAGGATGCGCGCAATCCCATCAACGTCACGGGTGATTTTGCGCAGTGGGATAACGTGGCGATCACCTATTACGACGTAAAGGGCGACACCGTGGACCGTAACGGCAAAGCGTTCGGAAACCAGATCATGACCAACACCACGGGTAGAAACGACATTGTTTCTTCCAAGGTCACCCAGGATACCACCTACCTTTACTTCTACGTGCAGACCGCGGACGATATCACCAAGCCCGTATCCGATACCTCCTGGATGCAGCTGTTCCTTGACGTGGACGGCAATGCAGAGACCGGCTGGTACGGCTATGATTTCATTGTCAACTACAAGGCGGGCGAGGACTTTACCACCACGGTTGCCAAGTACACGGGCACGGACGGCGCATACGCGTTTGACGAGTGCGGTACGGTTTCTTACCGCGTCAAGGGCAATCAGATGATGATCGCGGTTCCCATGGAAATGCTGGGTGTGAAATTCTACAATCAGATCAGCATGCAGTTCAAGTGGGCGGACAGCGACACGATGCTTGACGAAATGGCTGATTTCTATATCGACGGTGACGCAGCCCCCTTGGGCAGACTCAATTACGTATATCAGAACTACATCCCCGGTGTCTCTACCGACATAAAGCCCGCTAAGGTCATCACCATGGCCGAGAAGGCCGCAGGGGAAGAGAACTACTTTGGCGTTGTGACCACCGATACAGAGCCCGAAGAAGCTCCCACGACCGGTTCCGAAACCGAAGTCGAGGTAGATGTCGAGGGCGGCTGCAAGGCGGTTGCCAGCGGCATGATGCTGATCGCGCTTGTCGGCCTGTGCGCTTGCGTGCTCGGAAAGAAGAAGGACTGATGCTAAGGCTTTTGTTCAGAGCACCGAGCGGTAAGGACTATATCTATCTCGGATATCCCATGCATCTGACACCCACCGAATTCCGCATTCTCGATTACATCGCAGAGCGGCAGGGAGGTGCAGCGGATGCCGACGAGCTGGCTGCGCATTGCTATCCCGGCAAGAGCGCAGATGCGGCGAACGTCTCGGTGCGCGTCAGCACCATCAATCAAAAGGCACACACCATAGGCGGCAGAAAGCTTTTGCACCTGGTGAAGGGGCGCGGATATAAGATCTGCGACGATATTTGAATT
The DNA here is from genome assembly GCA_017503325.1 of Clostridia bacterium. Classification (GTDB taxonomy): domain Bacteria; phylum Bacillota; class Clostridia; order Oscillospirales; family CAG-272; genus SVQP01. The sequence goes on from JAFVTI010000031.1 coordinate 11,655, forward strand.
TGTTGCGGGCAACGTGGGTTGCCCGCAACTTTTCTGTTGACGGAAACCGAATTTTTTGCTATAATAAAGAAAATATCAGAGAAAGGAGCAGCACCCATGCAGGACGTCAGAGATATTCCCATCAAAGCGCTGCGCGGCGTAGGGCCCGCCAAGGAGGCGGCGTACGCAAGGCTGGGCATTTTTACGGTGGGGGATCTGCTTTATCATTTTCCGCGCGCCTATGAGAACCGCGGCAACGTCAAGCGTCTTTGCGAGAGCGACGGGCAGAACAAGATGTCGGTGATCATGACCGTAGGCACACAGCCGCGCCGCGCCATGATCCGCAGAGGCATGACCTTAGTCAAATTCCGTGCGTATGACGACAGCTCGGATTGCGAGGTCGTGTATATCAACCAGGACTACGTGCAAAGCATGTTCCCGGTGGGTGGGCTGTTCCGATTTTACGGCAAGGTGGAGCGGGATAAAAACCGCTACCGCATGACCTCTCCCGTGGCAGAACCGGTCACAGAGGGGCAGGTGCTGCCGCCCTTGCACCCGGTCTATCCCTTGACCGAGGGGCTTTCCTCCAAGCAGATCGGCCAGCACATGGAAATGGCACTCGCGCTTGCCGCGCAGGGGCTGGAGGATCCAATCCCCGAGCAGATCCGCGTGCGCGAGGGGCTTTGCACCTTGTCGTTTGCCTTGCGGGCTATGCATAAGCCCACAGATCTTGCAAGCGTGGAGATCGCCAAGCACAGGCTGATGTTTGAGGAGCTTTTCCTGTTTGGCGTGGGCTTGCGCAGCGCCAAGCATACAACAGAGCAAATCCCCGCGCCCGCTTGCACCCAAAACGACCTTTCCGCGTTTTTGTCGCTGCTGCCTTACGAGCTGACCGAGGCGCAGCGCCGTACGGTGGAGCAGATCAAGGCCGATATGGCCAAGCCCTACGCCATGACGCGCATGGTGGTGGGTGACGTTGGCTGCGGCAAAACGGTTTGCGCAGCAGCCGCTGCCGTGATCGCCGTGCAAAGCGGCAGACAGGCCGCCATTATGGTGCCCACCGAGATCCTTGCAAGACAGCATTACGCCGATCTTGCGCCGTATTTTGAATCTCTTGGCATTCGTTGCAGCCTTCTGATCGGTGCCATGACCGCAGCACAAAAGAAAAAGGTGCACGCGGCAATGGCTGCAGAGGATGAGAGCGCGCGCGTGCAGGTGGTGATCGGCACGCAGGCGCTGCTTTCCGAGGGCGTGGAATTTGCAGCCCCCGGACTTGTGATCACCGATGAGCAGCATCGATTCGGCGTGGCACAGCGTGCCAAGCTTTCGGATAAAAATGCGCACGCGCATCTGCTTTGCATGAGTGCAACACCCATCCCGCGCTCGCTTGCGCTGGTGATGTACGGCGATCTGGCAGTTTCGCGTATCGATACCATGCCGCCCGGCAGGCAAAGGGTGGATACCTTTGCGGTCAATCAATCCTATCGCGCACGCCTTGACGCCTTTATTCGCAAAAACGTGGACGAGGGTGGACAGGTCTACGTGGTTTGCCCCGCAGTCGAGGAGCAGGAGGACGAGGAGGATCTGCTGCTGGAGGAGATCGGTATGGCAAAAGAAAGCAAGCCGCCCTTGCAGGCGGCGGTGCAGTATGCCCAGCAGCTTGCAGAGCGGCTTGAAGGGTATTCCGTGGCGTTTGTGCACGGTAAGATGAAGCCGAAGGAAAAGGACGAGGTCATGAACCGCTTTGCCTCGGGCGAGATCGATATCCTGGTTTCCACAACGGTGATCGAGGTGGGCGTCAACGTGCCCAATGCGTGTCTGATGATCGTGGAAAACGCCGAGCGATTCGGGCTTTCACAGCTGCACCAGCTGCGCGGACGCGTCGGACGCGGCAAGCGCAAGTCGTATTGCGTGCTGGTGGCGGGTGCTATGACCGATCGCGAGATCGGCGAGGTGGCACAGCGCAGATTGCAGACCATGAAGAGCACGTACGACGGCTTTACCATAGCCGAGCAGGACCTTGCGCAAAGGGGCCCGGGTGATTTCTTTGCCAAGAGCTCGGGCGGGGCGATCCGACAGAGCGGCGGCGTGGAATTCCGCCTTGCCTCCGGGTGCTCGGACGGAGATCTGCTTACCCGCGCATTTTCGGCAGCCGACGAGGTGGTTGCAGACGAGCAGCTGCTCGCGCATCCCGCTCTTGCCGATGCGGTCGGGCGTATGTTTGCGGATGCCGCCAATCACGATATGATGAACTGAAAAAAGGGAGTTGCCCGAAAGGCAACTCCCATGTTTTTATTGATTTTATCAGTCGGTATCCACGTCAAACTTTGCCAGCGTTTTGCTCATCTGCTTCTTGAAGCTGTTGGGCTTGGTGGAAGCAACGTTGGTCTTGCCGCTGATGAATTTGGCTGCGATCTGGTTGACGTAGCCGCCCCAGGAAGCATCAAATACGTAACCAAGGTCGTAGATACGGTTTTCCAGGATCAGCTCGATCATAGGTCTGGATTCCTCGTCTCTGGTGGACTTGGAGATCAGGGAAATGTCGTAGTAAGCAGGGGTCAGGGTATCGACAGAGTAAGCTGCCATGGTCTCAACCAAAGCACCGATATTCTCAAGATCTTCACCAACGATGCTGGTGGGAATGGATACCATGCCGCCAACCTCGTTCATGTGGGAGTAGTACTCGCCCTGTGCCTCGTTGAACATCGGGAAGGGAACTACGCCGAATTCCACGTCGTAGCTGCGCAGACGGATCACGCACTGCATGCATTCCTGGAAGAACAGCGCATGTCCGTTACCAAAGCAGATTTTACCGTTTTCCACAACGTTCAGATCAGCAACGGTGTTCAGGTCAAGAGCCATGTTCTTGTCACCGATGATCTGGTAAGAGAGCGGGATGGCTTCTACGGCACGCTCGGTGTCCAGTACGTATTCGGGAACGTCATTAGAATTCTTTGCGGTGATTACAATGCCCGCTGCATACATCATGCAGTAGCCGGAGTTGGTGGTGATCGCCGTACCCAGCACGTCAGCGTCATGCTCCATCTTGCCGTTACCGTTGAGGTCCTTAACGGCGATCTTGGACATGTCGTACATCTTCTGGAAGGTCCACTGCTTGTTGTTGACAAGCTCATAGATATCCTCAAGGCCGTTGTCCTCGGCGATGGTCTTGTTGAACATAACGATGAAGGTACCGTCGTTATCGCTGGTCAGAAGGTCACCGGTTGCAAAATAGACCTTGTTGCCGATCGACAGCCCCTCAAGAGCCTTGTGATCCCACCAGGACTGATCAAAGTCCATGTAGGGAACGTCTCGCAGATTCTGCAGATAACCCTTGGTGGAAATGGTCGCACACTGGCCAAGCTTCTGAATGATGGCATCAAATTCGGAAGCACCGCCCTTCACGTCCTTTTCAACGGCTGCCACGGGATCTGCTACCTGGGTCTCCAGAATGACCAGATCGTACTTGGTCTGAATGGCGTCGTTTCTGCGGTAAACTGCATCGTTGATGGGGTCGGAAGTCAGCTCCTCCGCGAAAATATCAACCGTGGTCCATTCGGCAGCGTCTCTGGTCAGGAACATAAACTCCTGGCCGTTATACTTTTTGTCCGGAACGTTCAAAAGATCCAGAACGTTGGTCTCTTCCTCTGCAGCCGTGGTATCTTCCACTTGCTCCTCGGTCTGATCATCGGCACAACCGACAAGCAGGGCAGAAAGCATCAGCACAGCCAACAAAAGTGCCAAAAACTTTTTCATGTCAACCTCCAAATAGTAATGATAATGATAGATATAATCACTCATTTCATTATACCTTCCGAATGGCAAAAAGTCAAGGATGAAAGCGAATGCTTTGACAGATTTGTGAAAACTACACAATTTGAGACCGCAGGAATTGTGCTTGACAGAGAGAGCGGAATATACTATAATAATAACAACGACATTTTTTGAGGTAGAATATGAAAGAGTACGTAAGCGTGAGCATCGTGTCCGAGCGCAGTGCCGTCAAGGCCAATCTGTTCGACGCGGTGTATGAAAAGGAGATTGCCGAGCTGACCGAGGATATCAGCATCATGGTGCCCGAGGAATTGGAGGGCGAGGAGGAAAGAGAGACGCTGGAGATGATCACCCAGGGCCTTGCGCGCGTGCGTGGCGGCAGAGTTGAGATCGTGTACGACGAGGGCGAGCTGAGCGGTATGGAGGGCTCGCGCACCGTTATTTCGTATGCCAAGGACGAGCCCGGAACGGTTTCCATGATCCGCTCGGGGGCTGTCAGCACGGTCATGGTGTTTGAGCGCGGCGTGCGCCATCTCTGTACCTATGAAACGCCCTACATGCCTTTCCAGGTGGGTGTGTTCTCTTTGCAGGTGGACAATCGCTTAGAGAGCGACGGCGAGATCTGCCTGGACTATCTGATCGAGATCCGCGGCGCACAGGCAGAGAGATGTAAGATGACGCTCAAGGTTACGAGAGCGAAGTAATTTGCATCTGTTTTATCAAAATTCACGAGCTCTATTTCGAGAAATGAGCAATCGAAGCGGATGCGCAATGCAAAGGCGTCCCCGAAGGGGAAGAGGACCCGCAGCGAGTGGAGCACGGCGGAATGAGCGGTCGCGGGAAAAGGGGCCGTGTGATGATGTTGGGACAGTATCACATTTGTTGATCTTATAGAGGTTCACTACATAGATCAAACCGTAAAAAAGTATAATAGGAGATGCATAATTGCATCTCCTTTTTTCTTATCCCGGTCTCTTCGCACGGCCCCTTCCCCTCGCTACGCTACGCTGCGAGGAACCCCTTCCCCTGCGGGGACGGCTTTGCAGCGCGCGTCCTGCTTAATCGGTTAACCAAGCAACAGATTTCATCAATCCGTCTATCGTTTTGGTTTCCAAAACCACGGTACAATTATGTCTTTGCGCCAATGCTAAATATTTGTGCACATCCAACTCACCACTACCGAGCGAAAGATGGTTTTTCTTGCCTATGGCATCATGCAAATGCATATGGTGCAGATGCTTTTCATTTTGGAGAATATACGGTTCATCCATGCCGTTGCATCCGTGATTGTGTCCAACGTCAAAGGTCAATCCAAATACAGGGGAATCCAAAAGAATATCCAATCCTTGCTTCTGGAAATCCGGATATCCGTTACAATTCTCAATACAGATTTTTATGTTGTCTGAACCTATGGCTCTTTCACACATGTCACGGAAGCTATAAATGCTTTTTAAGTAGTGATCGTTATATACCGCATACAGATCTACTTTTCTGTCAGGTAGGGTGAAGTGCTCACCGCGATGGAAGTGCATGTTAATGGTTGAAATGTGCAGCTGCTTACATAGCGTGATTGTATCCGAAATATATCGCTTGCTTGCATCTGCTATGTAGGTATTGAAATCACTGAAATTTACGTTTTCGTCAAGGTGGATGGTATAGAAGATTCCATATTGATTGGCAATCTTATTCGCTTGTGCTATATCAATTGAATGAAGGGTGTATTGCGGTAAACTCATGCTGATTTCAATGAAGTTAAGATTGAGTTCTTTGCAAAGCATAGCACACTCTTTCAAGTTATGTGTTTCTATTAGTGTTGGCATTCCAAAATACATGTGTGATACTCCTGAATTTCACTAAAGTAGAGATATTATAACAAATATCATCCCCGATGTCAAGAATACTCAACTAACAATAACGGCCGCCCTTGGGCGTCCGTTGAAGATACAGTGCGCGGTATTTGGAGCTTTTATAGAATCGAATCAACAGAAAAAAGAGAGAGCGTTTCGGATAAGTGTACCGATCCATTCTCTCTTTTTGCTTGTTATCAGCTGTATTTGCGGTTACTTCCGGGCTGTTTTCCCGGGCTTTTTCTCCCCAAGTCTTTGCCAGAACTTGAAGGTAAAGGTCCAGCCGGTTGCGGCCAGCACCACCAGGAAATAGCGCACGGCGCGCGCTGCCATGTGCCCGCCGAAGATGGCGTCAAGGATCGGCTTTGTGCCCTCCTTGACCAGCATGACGATGCCAAGACCGATGACCAGCTTGAGCAGCTGCGCCCACCAGACGGCGCGTGTGTCGTAGTGCGTGACCTTGTCGTCCACTAGGCGGAACACAAGCACGCCAAGCACGCAACCCAGCATAGTGTATGCGTTTTTGAGCGCGGAATTGTAGTTGCCCACGTTTTCCTCGAAAAATACGTCCTCGGGGAAGGGATAGGCGTAAAGGAAGATTAGAAACGCTGCGACCATGGCAAGCATGACGCCGATCACGATGTAGATCACGTAAGGGTATTTGTCGTTGAGTCTGAGCAAGAGGTCAAAGCCCACGATCAGCACAAGGGCGATGGCCATGGAGACCAGCACGTCCTGCGGGGTATGTACGCCAAGATACATGCGAGAGAAGGGAACCAAGATCACGCCCGCAATGCACAGGATCTTGACCCACAGCTGCTTGGACGACGTGCCCAAAGCGCCCAGCATGCCCACGCTGTTTTGCGTGTGGCCGCTCGGGAAGGAATAGCCGCCCGCGCCCTCGCGCGCGGATTCGACAATGGTGAAATTCGGGTCCTTGACCCACGGACGGGGCACGCGGAACACCATTTTGAGAAACTGATTGATCACAATGCCCGAAAAGCTGACTAGCAGCACAAGATAGCCGTCGCGCTTGTTGCAGCACCAGATCAAAAACAGGCCAAGCGCCAGGAAAAAGGTCTCCTCGCCCACAAACGTGATGGCCTGCACAATAAAATCAAATACGGGATTGCGGATGCCTTCCAAAAAATACAGAACTTCCATACAAAGCCCCTCTCTTCGTTGATGAAATCAGTATAGCATAAAAGGGAAGGAGTGTCAAGCAAAAAAGTCACGGAAAGGAATACCATGCAACATGGAACTGTCATCATTACGTATTTGCGTAATACATAAACAATGTTGACAAAACATAGAAAAAATGATATGATACCATTAAGATCTCAGGAAAGGTGTATTTTGATATGAAAAAATTGACTACTCTCTTAATTGCTATACTTGTTTTAGGCTCGACCTTCGCGGGTTGCCAAAACGGCATGCAGGACGATCCCCATTCGTCGGATCAGTCGACAAACATCGAAACCTCTCAACCTGTAAAAAATGAAGTATTTTTGCAAAGCGAGGTGATCGAAACCACGCCCTACGGAACGACGCGCTATCAAATGGAGTACGATAGCATGGGACGAATGATTAAGCAAACAGTCTATGCTGACGGTCAAGATCCGTCAGTTTATACATATACGTATGATGCGTTTGGATATTTGAATAGCGATACGCGGACGGGGAGCATTGAATATGCCGAGCAATGGGAAAACGATGAAGATGGAAGAATACTGTCCGGAAGTGTTGTTATCAAATCCTCTTTTGGTACAACAAAAACTTCCTACACATACCAATACGATGAAAACGGTCGCGTTTCCGTTTACACACGGACCAGTGAAGCCGGAGAAATTACACAAAAGAAAGAGTACGAATATATAGATTCCAATGGCAGTTATTCCGTCACAGAAACCGGTGCAGGCATGCCAACACAAACAACGACATATATGATGGATTCCCAAGGAAATCTCGTGGAGCAAACCATAAAATCCGGGGATCGGGAAATCTCTCAAACCCAATATGATGCATACGGAAACGTTATCCAATCGGTCGCCAACGGCGTTGTCACCAAATCGGAAAACATCTATGACCGGGAATTGCTGACACAAGTCAAGGTATTTGACGAAGAAGGAAACCTTATGCAACAAAGAGTAAATACTTATGACCAAAATAATATGCTTGTATTGTCTGTGATTACCGATGCGTCGGGAACGGTTATCAGCCGAACCGAAATAAAATATACCTTATGCGTAATCGAACAAGAATAATTATCCTTACCGGAACGTGCCTTTGCTTGCTTGCATGCTTCGCATGTCAGACACATCCGGAAAGCAATACACCCCCGATCACGGAAACTACCGAGTCCGAAAATGAGCAGCCTTTATACGTGCAGTCATTAGAGGTGAATGAGATTGGTGTTCCGTATGAAAAACTCTCTCCAAAGGCAAGAGTTCCTTGGGATTTGTGCTTATATCAAGATTATCTGTATGTTGGGGCAGGAGATTATGATGCCAACCTTTCTCCAAAGGTATTTCAAAGATATCACACAGAGAACGGCACATGGGAAAGCTGTGGTAAGGTTTATGATGAGCAAATTCATCGCTTTATTGAGATTGGCGATCAATTATGTGTTCCGGGGACAGATCCTTTGGGAGATTGGTCCAAAGGCAATTACTATATTCTGCAACAAGATGCTTTTTCCTTGTACAGAGTCATTCCGAATGCGATTCATACTTTTGATATAGTTGAATACGACGGAAAGCTGTTTGTGGGAAACGGTGTTTCTGCCGGTAAATATCCGGTTGAAGTATCGGAAGTCGGGAGTGATTCGTTTACACAGGTGATCTTTTATAAGAATGATCACGCTCTTGATACTCGAGCATTTACAGAAATCCGAGTGTACGATTTCTTTATTTGTAATGATACGCTATATGCCTTCTTGACATTGGATGCGGAGCGTTCTGTTTACCGTTATGAAAACGGTGCATTTGTTTATGATAATCTGTGGACGTATAAGCTTGTTTGGGTTCGGGATGAAATTCATGTCCCGATTTGGGCAAAAGTCTCTCATAACAATACCGTATATTTGACCACGGGACTATTGTATGCGACGAACGATTTGAACACTTTTACCGCTATAGATGTTGGCAATACACAACGGATCACAGACATTCTTGTATATGATGACGTTGTCTATGCTTTGGGATATTGCAAGCTTGACACGGGGATATATGAAAATCGAATATTCAGATTATCGGAACAGCAGGCTGTCTTGGTTGCATCATTCCAAAATCAAGCTCCTGCCATATCCTTTGCCCGTGATGAATCCACGTGGTATTTCGGATTGTCAGCCCCTGCGGCGGGTTGCATGATATCTGCAAGTATTGAATAAAACAATGTAACAGGGGACGGTTCTCTGTTACATCATTTCAAGAGTTCAAGAAATTTCGCGCGTGCAACAGGAGATATCAAAATGAAAAAAGAATTAGAGTTCTACACCGCTTTGCCGTTGTATATCATGACTATTTGCTTATTATGGATACCATCTCTATGCATGATTTACGCCTTTGTGATTTCTTATGATGCTTCAGATTTTGCGTGGTGGTTAGCGGTGATCCTCCTATATGGTGGATCAATTGGCTTGCCAATTTTGCTTTATCCCAGAGCAATGTCTAAAATACACTTAGATGAAACAGGCATCAGAAAAACGGTTTTCAGAAAAAGTAAAGCCAGATTTATCAAATGGGAAGATGTTCGCGACGTGCAAGTATTGACCCGCCCAAACGGATATGCCTACCTTCTTGTTTCTGATAGTAAAATAGAATGCAAAAGCTTTGAAGAAGTGCTGAAAGAGAAAAATATCATCTATTTTACGTACAATGAAAAGGCCTTAGAATTTTTACATGATCAGCTTCCGGATATCGTCCTGAAACTGTAGCCGGTGACGCTTTTCTGTTACAACTCAAATCCAAGCCCCAAGGTGAGCATACGCTTGCCTTGGGGCATTTTTCTCAAAATCCTTATGACTTAAAACAGCATAACTCTTGACATTCGGGCAGGGAAAAGTTATAATAAACTTATAGAAAATTATGGAGGTATTTACCATGAGAAAATTTCCGATCGGCGTCATCGTCGAGTCCTTCAGAACAGATACCGCTACCGCTATCAAGACCGCAGCCGAGATGGGCGTGCAGGGTCTGCAGATGTACTGCACCTACGGTGAGCATGCGCCCGAGAATATGAGCAAGCAGCAAAGACGCGAGCTGCTTGATATGGTCAAGTCCTACGGCCTTTGCTTCTCCGCCATCTGCGGTGACCTTGGCATGGGCTTTGGCAACCCCGAAAAGAACCCCGAGTGCATTGAAAAGTCCAAGCGCATCTTAGAGCTTGCAAAGGAGCTGGAGACCGATATCGTGACCACGCACATCGGTGTCGTGCCCGAGGATCCGAACCACCCCAGATATGCCATTATGCAGGCCGCTTGCTCCGAGCTTGCAGCGTTTGCTGATAGCATGGGCTCTCATTTCGCCATCGAGACAGGTCCCGAGACCAGCGCAGTGCTCAAGAAGTTCCTGGATTCTCTGGGCTCTCGCGGCGTAGCCGTCAACCTTGACCCCGCTAACCTGGTCATGGTATCTGCTGACGATCCCGTCGAGGCAGTGCACAACCTCAAGGATTATATCGTACATACCCACGCCAAGGACGGCATTATGCTGCATCGCGGCAATCCCGAGTACATTTACGGTGTCGTGCATCCCGTTCCTCAGGAGTTCCAGGGCATTCAGTATTTTGCAGAAGTACCGCTCGGCACGGGTGGCGTACACTTTGAGACCTACCTGCAGGCACTGGACGACATTGGATATACGGGCTTCTTGACCATTGAGCGCGAGTGCGGTGACAACCCCAGAGGCGACATTCAGACCGCGATCGACCACCTGACCGGCATCATGGGCAAATAAGGTGAGCATATGAAGATTTCCGTCAGCTCATATTCCTACTACCAGGCCATTCGTGACGGCCGTCTGACGCTGGAGCAGACCATTGACAAGGCGCACGAAATGGGCTTTGATGCCATTGAGTTTCTCGATATGCCGGGCGAGACCCAGGCAGACAGGCTTGCGTTTGCAAAGCAGCTCAAGGAGAGAGCCGATGCGCTTGGTATGACCATCAACGCATATACCATCGGAGCAAATTTGTACCACGACACCGCTGCTGCCAATCAGGCAGAGGTGGATCGCATGAAGGCGCAGGTGGACGTTGCCGTCGCGCTTGGCTGCTCGGTCATGCGCCACGACGTTTGCTATGCCACCACCAAGCAGGGCAACGGCCGCAGCTTTGGACTCATGCTGCCCACCATTGCGGATAACGCACGCAAGATCACCGAGTACGGTGCCGAGTGCGGCATTATCACCTGTACCGAAAACCACGGCTATATTGCGCAGGATTCCTATCGTGTTGAGCAGCTGTTCAACGCGGTGGCACACGATAACTACGGACTTCTCGTGGACGTGGGCAACTTTGTCTGCGCGGACGAGGACAACGTGACCGCGGTCTCCCGCGTCGCGCCCTATGCCGTACACGTGCACGCCAAGGATATGTATAAATCCTGCGAGCCCAAGCCCGGCTATGGCAGAACGCGCGCTTGCAACTATTTTGCGGGTGCTGCGGTCGGCGAGGGGGATTGCAACGTAGGCAAGTGTATCGAGATCATCAAGAACACAGGCTATAACGGCTATTATTCCATTGAGTACGAGGGCGCAGAGGATTGCTTTGCCGCCATTGCAAGAGGATACGAAAACCTCAAGCGTTTTCTGTCTTAAGCCATGGGCAGATTTGCAATAGACCACGACCTGCACCTGCATTCGCAGCTCTCGCTGTGCTCAAACGATCCGCAGCAGACGGCCGATGCATTGCTTGCTTACGGTGAGCGCGAGGGACTTTCGCATATCTGTGTGACCGATCATTACTGGGACGAGAACGTACCCGGTGCGAGCGGTTGGTATGCGGCTCAGAATTTCGCACACGTGCAAGGGATCCTGCCGCTGCCAGAATCCGAAAAATGTGCGTTTCATTTCGGCTGTGAGATTGATATGGACAGGTTTTTGACGCTCGGTATCTCGGATAAGACGATGGATGCGTTTGAGTTTATCATCGTGCCCACCAGCCATTTGCACATGTCCGGCTTTACCATTGCGCCCGAGGACACCTCGGTTGCGCGCAGGGCAGAGCTGTATATGCAGCGCAATCACGCGCTCCTGGATATGGATCTGCCGTTTGAGAAGATGGGTCTTGCGCACTTTACCTGCAGCCTGATGGCAAAGAATTGCGAGGGCAGCCGCGACGATATTCTCAACGCGATCTCGGACGCAGACTTTGCCGAGTTGTTTGCCCGCGTGGCAAGGTCGGGCATGGGCGTGGAGCTTAACGTGTCCCTGACCGATCCGCAGAGCGCGGACACCATGCGACCCTATCGCATTGCAAAAGAGCAGGGATGCAAGTTCTATCTCGGCTCGGATGCGCACCATCCCGCAGGCCTTGACGCCGCACGCGCACGCTTTGAGGGTGTGATCGACGCGCTGGAGCTGTGCGAGGAGGATAAATTCAGACCGTTTGGTTAAATTTTAGGGATATTCAAAGAAAGAACGCCACCGCACGCGGTGGCGTTTTTTTCGCCATTTTTACGATTGAACAAACATTTTGCTTGTAGGGGAGGATATCATCCTCCCGCCCGTGATCAATGATTGATCGCGCTACCCGAACGCTGATCCGCCATCATCGCGTGCGGGAGGATGATATCCTCCCCTACAAAAAACAGAAAAAATGATTCCACACTCTTGACAAACACAATACTTCGTGATATGATGTATTACATGAAAGGGGGTATTGCATGGATATTCAACTCAAACGCGGCATGCTGGACGTTTGTGTCTTAGCAGCCATCAAAGATGGAGAGTCCTACGGCTATAAGATCATCAAGGATATGTCACCGTATATCACGCTTTCGGAATCCACGCTTTATACCATTCTCAAAAGACTGGAAAACGCGCAAATGCTGACCGTCCGCTCAGCGGAGCACGGCGGCAGACTGCGAAAATATTATCAGATTACCAACAAGGGCAGGGAGCGCATTGAGGAATTCAAGAGCGAATGGCGCGAGGTCATGGTCATGTATCAATTTGTAAGTAAGGAGGATAGCGGGTATGACTAAACAGGAGTTTTTGGAGCAGCTGCAAAACGGCCTTGGTGCGCTGACTGAGTCGGACGCGCGGGAGCGACTGAATTTTTACAGCGAAATGATAGACGACCGCATGGAGGAAGGGCTTTCGGAGCAGGAGGCCGTTGCACAGATCGGTGACGTGAATGAAATCATTGCAAGCATCCTTGACGAGATCCCGCAAAGAACTCCCGAGCAGATGCTTGCCAAGATTGAGCAGCCTGCGCAGCAAAAGGAAGCTCCCAAAAAGAGGAGCAAAAAGGGCATGGAGACCTGGCAGATCGTGATGCTGATTCTGGGCGCACCGCTTTGGATACCGCTGCTGATCGCTGCGTTTTCCATTGTGATCGCGCTGATTGCAGTGCTTTGGAGCGTGGTCGGCACGCTGTGGGGGGCATTGTTCGGCACGCTTGCGGGCTGCGGTATCGGTGTGACGCTGCTGGGACTTGGCTGCATGATTGCGGGCAAATGGGTCGTGGGCACAGCACTGTTTGGCGCGGGGCTTGCATGCATAGGACTTGCCGTATTTGCGTTTTTCGCTTGTGTTTATACGACTAAGGGCGCGGCTTGGCTGACCAAAATGACCTTTGTCGGCATTGCCAAGCTGTTTACGGGAAGGAGAGATGTGTAATGAAAAAGAGTATCATGATCAGTCTGATCGTCGCAGGCGCGTTGGTGCTGTTCGGTGCAGGTCTTTTTGCGGGTGCGATGACTGCAGTCGGCTGGGATTTTTCCATTCTGAACACCTATGAGGTCGTCAACAATACCTATGACGTTGACGAACCGTTCACCAATATATCGATTGACACCGATACGGTGGATATTCGCTTTGCCAAGTCAAGTGACGGAAAGTGCCGCGTGGCAACCCGTGATACAAGTAATCACATCTATTCGGTAGCCGTTGAGGACGGAACGCTGCATATTCGGGTGGACTTCAAGGGACTTTTCGAGATCGGTATCGGAGTCTATGACTCCTTCGTGACAGTCTATCTGCCCGAAGATGCGTACGGCGCGCTGACCATCAAGGAGGACACGGGAGATATTGAGATCCCCGGGAACTTTTCATTTGAAAGCATGGACATTGAGCTGGATACCGGCGACGTTGTCAGCCATGCAGACGTGACGGGAACTTGCAGGATCGAGGCAACCACGGGAGATATCAAGGTGGAGAACGCGTCGGTCGGCGCACTTGCGCTCAGAACCACCTCGGGCGATATTGCGGTAAGCGACGTTGTATGTGCAGGGAACTTCAGCGCGAACGTCCGCACGGGCGATACTTTTTTGACAAATCTGATCTGTACGGACTTGACCTCCACGGGTACTACCGGGGAATTGAAGCTGACCAATGTGATTACGTCGGGTAAGATTGATATCATGAGAGATACAGGCGACGTGACCTTTGAGGGCGCGGATGCCGCAAGCATCAAGGTTGAAACCTCGACCGGTGACGTGACGGGAACGCTGCTTTCCGATAAGATATTCAGGTATAAAACAAGCACCGGGCGCGTAGAGCTCCCCCCAACCACGACGGGCGGCATCTGCGAGATCACGACCGATACGGGGGATATCCAAATCGAATTTGAATAAAATAAAATAAAATAAAGCAACGGCTGCAGCCGTTGCTTTATTTATCTGTCTTTTCCAAATACTCTCTGATCTTGACCATGCTTTGCTCGCTGATGACGTGCTCGATTTTGCAGGCGTCGGCCGAGGCGGTCTCCTCGTCAATGCCGATAGAGCAGAAAAATGCAGTCAGCGCTTTGTGACGCAGATATACGTTTTGTGCACGCGCCTCGCCCTCGGGGGTCAGCGTGATATAGCCCTGTGCGTCTACCTCAATCATGCCGTCTTCCCTCAAAAGGCCCATGGCGCGGCTGATGCTGGGCTTGGAATAGCCCGTGTAATTGACAATGTCGATGGCGCGCACGTGCTCTAATTTATCTCGCAGCACAAGAATATTTTCAAGGTACATTTCGCCCGATTCCAGAATCTTGCTCACGGCTATTCCTCCTTTTGATTTCTTTCCATATATTATACCACAAACCAAACCAAAAATCAAGTCTTTTTCGCCATGCGCATAATGCACAAAAAGCGGGCGATTTCTTTGTGCTTCATGCGTTTTTTTCATAAAGTTGAAAAAATTATTTGGAGTATATTGACAAATTGTGCAAAAGGGGCTATAATATTTACAGTTAGCACAGGCTAACTCGCGAAATTGCTTTGATATCAAAGCAATTTCCGTATTCCGGAGAAAGGGGAAACGAAATGAAAACGTTAAGAGACGTGAAGGTTGGACACACGGCAAAGGTGGTCAAGCTGCACGGCGAGGGCGCACTCAAGCGCCGCATCATGGATATGGGCATTACAAAGGGCGTAGAGATCTACGTGCGTAAGGTAGCACCGCTGGGAGACCCGCTGGAGCTTAACGTGCGCGGATACGAGCTGTCCCTGCGCAAGGCCGATGCCGAGCTGATTGAAGTAGAGAATTGACTTACGTATTTTTTTACAATGCGGGTTAGCATGGACTAACCAGGAAACGGAAGGTATTTGAACATGGAACAAAGCAAGATCAGAATCGCTCTTGCAGGTAACCCGAACTCGGGTAAGACGACTCTGTTTAATGCACTCACGGGCTCCAATCAGTTTGTAGGTAACTGGCCCGGTGTCACCGTGGAAAAGAAGGAAGGCAAGATCAAGAAGCATGAAGACGTGATACTGACCGACCTGCCCGGTATTTATTCTCTTTCTCCCTATACTCCCGAAGAGGTGGTTGCAAGAAACTACTTAGTCGGTGAGCGTCCCGACGTCATTCTGAACATCGTGGACGGCTCAAATCTTGAGCGTAACCTGTATCTGACCACCCAGCTTGTTGAGCTTGGGATTCCTGTCGTGGTTACCATCAACATGATCGACGTGGTGCGCAAGAACGGCGACCAGCTGGATATTGACGCACTTTCCAAAAAGCTTGGCTGTCCTGTTGTTGAGATCTCAGCACTGAAGGGAACAGGCATTGACGAGGCTGCAGAGGTGGCAATTGCCGCTGCGGGCACAAAGGCTCCCGCTCCCTCGCATAATTTCTCGGGTGCTGTTGAGCACGCGATCGCACATATCGAGGAGGCGGCTGTACACGGAATGCCCGAGGAGCAGCAGAGATGGTACGCCATCAAGATCTTTGAGCGCGACCGCATGGTGCTTGAGCAGCTTGCCATGCCCGCGGAAAAGGTGGCACATATCGAACACGATATCGTGATGGCCGAACAAGAGCTCGACGATGAATCCGAGAGCATCATCGCCAACGAGCGATATAATTACATTGCAACCCTGCTTTCGGGTTGCTACAAGAAAAAGAACACAAGCCGCATGACCGTATCCGACAAGATCGACAAGGTGGTCACCAACCGCGTGCTGGCGCTGCCCATCTTTGTGGTCATCATGTTCCTTGTGTACTATATCTCGGTATCCACGGTTGGTACGTGGGTGACCGACTTTACCAACGACGGCCTGTTTGGCGACGAATGGGCAGTGCCCGTGATCGGCGCGCAGAAATATAACAACGCTGTTGATGCTTACGCAGAGGAAAATCTGCTTGACAATGTAGCCATGATCCCCGTGCTCGAGCAGGCGCATGACGCCGGCGTTGTGGGCGCGGATGAGATCCTTGGCGCAGTACAGGACGGCGACCTCGGCGCGTTTGAGGAGGCTTACGGCTCTTATAACGATGCGCTGCTGGAAGCAGGCTACGACATTACATCTGATGCAGATGCGATCCTTGAAAACGCTCCCGCGATCGGAGATTACCGTGTTATGGTGCCCGGCATTCCCGTGCTGGTGGAGTCGGGACTTGACGCCATCGGCTGTGCCGATTGGCTGCAGGCGCTGGTGCTTGACGGCATCGTGGGCGGTGTCGGCGCGGTGCTTGGCTTTGTGCCTCAGATGGTCGTGCTGTTCATTCTGCTTGCATTCCTTGAGGCTTGCGGCTATATGGCGCGTATCGCATTCGTGCTGGACCGCATCTTCCGTCGCTTCGGCCTTTCGGGCAAGTCGTTTATCCCCATGCTGATCGGTACGGGCTGCGGCGTTCCCGGCATTATGGCCTCCCGTACTATTGAAAACGAAAAGGACCGCCGTATGACGGTCATCACAACCACCTTTATTCCTTGCGGTGCAAAGCTGCCCATCATCGCCATGATCGCAGGATCTCTGTTTGGCGGCGCATGGTGGATCGCACCTCTTGCGTACTTTATCGGCATTGCTGCCGTCATCGTTTCGGGTATTATCCTGAAAAAGACCAAGCTGTTTTCGGGCGAAACCTCTCCCTTTGTCATGGAGCTGCCCGCATATCACTGGCCTACTGTCTCCAATATCTGGCACAGCGTCTGGGAGAGAACCTGGTCGTTTGTCAAGAAGGCAGGCACGGTGATTCTCTTGTCCGCTATTATCATTTGGGCAGGCTCGTCCTTCGGATTTGTGGACGGCAAGTTCCTGTTTGACCCTGAAATGGATATGGCAAACAGCCTGCTCGGTATCGTGGGTAACGCATTCAAGTGGCTCTTTATCCCTCTGGGCTTTGGCTCTATCGAGGCAACTGTGGCAACCTTTATGGGACTTGTTGCAAAGGAAGAGGTCGTTGCGGTATTCGGCGTGCTTGACTTTGTCGGCATGACGCAGCTGGCAGGCTTCTCCTTCCTGATCTTCAATCTGCTCTGTGCTCCTTGCTTTGCAGCAATGGGTGCGATCAGAAGAGAAATGAACAGCGCAAAGTGGACTGCTTTTGCAATCACTTATCAGTGCGTGTTCGCATACGCCGTATCCCTGATTATTTATCAGATCGGCTCCGCCTTTACGGGTGACCTTCACATTGTGGGCTTGATCGCGGCTTTGGTTGTACTTGCCGTCGGTCTGTATTTCCTCCTGCGCCCCAATAAGTACGCCGCAAAGGCAAAGAAATCCAAGTAAATTTGAGGTAAGCTATGATCGTTTTTGATTGGTTGATTGCCAATATCGGCACCATTCTGGTCGGCTTGGCTGTACTTGCCGTGGTGGTGTTTATCATTGCACTCAAGGTGCGGGATAAGAAAAAGGGAAAATCCTCCTGCGGCTGCGGCTGCGAATCCTGTGCCATGGCAGGCAAGTGCCACTCGGCCACGCCCGATCGGAAATAACTGCAGAATGCAGAATTAAGGTTGAAAACCGCTCTTTTGAGCGGTTTTCTTCTTTTATGGCAAGCATGCATGACTATTTTTCTTGACATCCAAAATGGAAAATGGTACAATAAAATCAGAAATCATTCAGAGGAGGTACTATCCATGAAACGAGATCCCGAGCAAATTCTGCGCGCCTATGAGGACGCCAAAAAGGTTTACGCCGCATACGGTGTGGACACCGATGCTGCCATTGAGATTTTTAAGACCATTCCGATCACGCTGCACAACTGGCAGGGCGACGACGTGGTAGGATTTGAGAAGCACGAGGGCGTGCATTCCGAGAATCTTGTCACGGGCAATTATCCCGGCCGCGCAAGAAACGGCGACGAGATGCGCATGGATATCGATACCGCATTCTCGTTCTCGCCCACAAAGCCGCGCGTCAATCTGCATTCCATGTACGGTGAGCCCGGCACGACCGAGAGAAATTTGCAGACCACCGAGGATTTCCGCGGTTGGATCGAATGGGCAAAGCAGCGTGGCTACGCCCTTGATTTCAACGTGTCCTTCTTTACGCATCCGCGCATGCTGGACGGTTGCTCCTTGGCAAGCCCCGATAAGGCGACGCGCGAATATTGGATCAAGGCCGGCAAGAGCGGCAGAGCTATTGCAAACGACATCGGCAGAGAACTGGGCGAGGTTTGTATCAACAATATCTGGGTACCCGACGGCACCAAGGACATCCCCGCAGACCGCTTTGCATACCGTGCGCGTCTTGCCGACTCGCTGGACGAGATCCTTTCGGTGAATTACGATAAGGCAAACGTGCGCGATGTACTGGAGGGAAAGCTGTTCGGTATCGGCACCGAGTGCTTTACGGTCGGCTCGCATGAATTCTATATCGCGTATGCCGCAACGCACGGCATCGGTGTTTGCATGGATACGGGGCATTATCATCCCACCGAATCTATCGTGGACAAGATCTCGTCCGTCTATCCTTACATTGATACGCTGCTTCTGCACATCAGCCGCGGCGTGCGCTGGGACAGCGATCACGTGCTGCTGCAGGGCGACGATCTGAGTGCCATCATGCAGCAGGTCGTGCGCGGTCATCTGTACGATTCGGGTAAGGTCTTTATGGGACTTGACTACTTCGACGCCACCGTCAACCGCGTGGCGGCTTGGGCAATCGGTCTGCGTGCAGCGGGCAAGGCGCTCTTGGACGCGCTGATCGAGCCGTATCCGCTCTTGCAAAAGGCAGAGGTTGACGGAGACCTGACCGCGCGCCTTGCGCTGCTGGATGAATTCCGCAATCTGCCGAGCAATGCGGTTTGGGATTACCTTTGCTACACCCGCGGTGTACCCGTAGGCACCGAGTGGATCGATCAGCTCAAAGCATACGAAGCAAACGTACAGAGCAAACGTGGATAATATGGAAAACATTAAGATCAGCCAAATTTATATGGACGGCGGTAAGCTGGCAGGAGTCGCGCGCCCCAACGCAACCGCCTCACATAATCCGACCTTTTCATGGTCGGTCTTGTCCGATGCGTTTGATAACAGGCAGCTGGCCTGCCGCGTCAGACTCTATGCGTATGATCCCGTTGCGTATGGGATCGTTGACGATATGCCCGAGGATACGCTGCTTTGGGATAGCGGCTGGGTGGAAACCGAAAAACAGCGCATGAAATATTCGGGCAAGCCTCTTCCCGAAGGGAAAATGCTGGTTGTGGGTGTTCGCGTACGTGATGTTTTCGGAAACGAGAGCAGGGAAGCAAGCGAATACTTTGTCAATGGCCTGACCGATATGTCCTGTGCTTCCTGGATCACGCATCCTTCTGTCAAAAAGCGCGTGCCTACCTGCTTCCGCAAGGATTTCGAGCTTGCCAAGCAGCCTGTGGATGCTTGCCTGTACGTAGCCGGTATCGGGTATCATGACGTGATGCTCAACGGCACGCGAGCCGACGTGTTTCTTGATCCCGCACATACCAACTACAAAAAGCAAGTACAATACGCAGTATTCACCGAGATCGCGGGCTTTATCAAAAAGGGAGAAAATGCCCTGGCCGTAGAGGTCGCGGACGGCTGGAGATACAACAATACCAAGATTTTTGACACCGTATTTGCAGGCCGCCCCGTGGAGTTTTTCGGAGATACCGCGCTGATCGCCAAGCTGGTGCTGACCTTTGCGGACGGCAGTACACAGACCATCGTGACCGACGACAGCTGGCTTTGCGGACACGACGCTATCACCGACGTCAGCATTTTTGACGGGGAAACCTTCGATGCAAGATTGCACGATCCCGCGTGGATGCTGCCGGGCGGCGGTAAGGATTTCGTGCAAGCGGTGGTTACTCCTTCACCCACCGAAAAGCTTGTGCCCATGACGGTTGAGCCGATTATGGTGCAGGAGATCTATGAGCCGCAAAGCATGTTCATGCTGCGTCCGGGTACGTATATCATTGATTTCGGGCAGAACATCGCAGGTGTCCCCGGCCTTGTTTTGCCTAAGGGTATGCAGGCAGGGCACACCATTACCATGCGCATGGGTGAGATGCTGGACGAGGACGGTGGGCTTTACAATCTGCCGCTGCGTGACGCGGCACAGACCGATACCTATATTGCGTCGGGCGACGAGCGCGATCTTGAGGTCTGGCAGCCCAAATTTACCTATCACGGCTTCCGATACGTAGAGCTGACGGGATATCCTTGCCCTGAGCGAGATGATATTACGGCATATGCGCTCTACACCGACATTGCCAAGGACAGCGACTTTGTCTGCGGCTCGGCGTTGGTTTCCAAGCTGCACAAGAATGCCGTGCAGACCGAGAGGTCGAATATTCATTCGATCTTAACCGACTGCCCGCAGCGCGACGAGCGTATGGGCTGGATGAACGATGCCACGGTGCGCTTTACCGCCACGCCCTATAATTTCGATATCGGCCGCATTTTCCCCAAGGTGATCGGCGATATTCACGCAGAGCAGCGCGAGGACGGTGCGTTTACCTGCTGCGCACCTTTTCTGTTCGGACAGTATCCCGCGGACCCCGTTTGCTCGTCCTTCCTGGTAGCAGGGGAGCAGACACACCTGTTCTGCGACAATATCGAGTTGATAAAGCAAGCTTACCCGTGGTTTGAAGCATGGGAAAGATCCTTGCTTTCGCGCAGCGACGACTATATCGTCAACTATACATATTATGGCGACTGGGCGGGCCCTGCGTACGCTTGCCGCTCGTTTGAGGACGCAAACAGTGCCGTGACCGACGGACGCTTTATGTCCACGGGATTTTCGTACTATAACTGCGTAGCACTTGCCCGCATGGCAAAGGTGCTGGGCAACGCAGATAAGCAAGCTGAGTACAAAGAATTGGCGGACAAGATCAAGACCGCCATGCTCAATAAATGGTGGGATGCCGAAACCGCCCGGATGGCGGGCGGCTCGCAGGCCTCGCAGGCGTTCTCACTCTGGCTGGGCATCCTTCCCGAGGCTGATTGCCAAAGAGCGGCGGACGTCATGGTAAACGATCTGCGTGAGCGGCATTATAAGTTCACCACGGGCAATCTCTGCACGCTCTACATGCTGGAAATGCTGGCAAAATACGGCTACGTGGACGACGCGTGGGAGATTCTGATAAGTGAGGAATACCCCTCGTACGGCTACATGATCCAGAACGAGGCGACCACCGTTTGGGAACGCTTTGAGCTCAAAAAAGAGGACGGTATGAATTCGCATAACCATCCCATGTACGCTTCTGTGGATAAGTGGCTGTACAGCACGCTTTGCGGCATCAAGCCCACGGCGCCCGGATGTGCAGAATTTGAGATCGCACCGCATTATCCGAGCAAATTACTCTCCGCACAAGCCCACGTGGATACGATCAAGGGGCAGGTGAGTGTGCGTTGGGTGCGCCGCTTCGGACATATCGCGCTTTACGTGACCGTGCCTTTCGGCACAACTGCAAAAATCCGCTTGCCCGACCGCATCGAGACGGTAGGCAGCGGCTCATATACCTATCAATGGGATATATAAGGAGATTAGCGTGAAAGTTCACGTTATATTCATTTATACTCAACCATTCACGCTTAAACTTCACCTAAAAATGGGGCCCAACCCATTTTTGGAGCAAAGCTCCGCGGTGAAGTTTCCATCACTATTTGAGCCGCCAGAGGCGGCATGGAGGTTTGTATGAAAAAAGTCGTATTATTGGGTGACTCTATCCGCGAGATCGGCTACGGCCCTGTCGTGCCTGCACTTTTGGGCGAGGACTACGAGGTCTGGCAGCCCCCGGAGAATTGCCGCTTTGCGCTGTACACGCTGCGCATGACCTTTGATTACAGGCCCTTTATGGAGGGCGCAGACGTCATCCATTGGAACAACGGCCTTTGGGACGTATGCCAGCTTTGGGAGGACGGCCCGTTTACCTCGCTTGAAAATTATTGCGATACCATGGTCAGAATTGCCCGTATTCTCAAGGGCTACGGAAAGACGGTCATTTTTGCGACAACCACGCCGCCCGACTCCGAGATGCCGGGGCACGATCCCGCAAGACTTGCCGCTTATAATAAAGCAGTAACCGAAAGACTGCAGGCCGAGGGCATTGTCATCAACGACCTTTTCTCGACCATCAATGCCGACATCCCCGCCTATATCTGCCCGGACCACATCCACCTCTCCGAGCAAGGGATCAAGGTCGCCGCAAAACAGGTCGCGGAGTGTATCAGGAAGTACGCGTAAGCAAACCAATTCTCGTAGGGCGGGGGCTTGCTCCCGCAGTGCGCCTATCCCACGAGTGTCATCCTGAGCGGGGTGACAATCCCAATCAAGATTCTTCGCTGCGCCCCTGCCTGTCATCCTCGAGCGAAGCGAAGGATCTTGGCAGGGGCTACGCTCGAGAATGACAGATTGGGATTGTCGCTCCGGGTGACACAAGAATCAGAATAAAAGATCCCCCCGACAGATTTGCATCTGTCGGGGGATTTATTATTACCATAAAATTACGCCAACGCCTTTTCCAGTCTCTCTCTGATCGCCTTCAAGAACTCCAGGGAATTGACCGAGGTCACTTGTGTACCGGGCACGACAAGGCCGACCAGATCCTTGGTCATAATGCCGTCGTTCAGCGTCTGCAGGCAGGCTGCCTCCAGCTTATCGGCAAAGTCAACAAGGTCGTCAAGGCCGTCCAGTTGACCTCTCTTGCGAAGTGCTCCCGACCACGCGAAAATGGTGGCCATGGGGTTGGTCGAGGTAGTCTCGCCCTTGAGATAACGGTAGTAATGGCGCGTGACCGTGCCATGTGCAGCCTCGTATTCGGTGGTGCCGTCGGGCGCAACCAGTACAGAGGTCATCATGGCAAGCGAGCCGAACGCGGTGGAAACCATGTCGCTCATAACGTCACCGTCGTAGTTCTTGCACGCCCAGATAAAGCCGCCCTTGGAGCGGATAACGCGTGCGACCGCGTCGTCGATCAGCGTGTAGAAGTACTCAATGCCCAGCTCCTCAAACTTTTCCTTGTAATCCGCCTCGTAGATCTCCTGGAAGATCAGCTTGAAGGTCTGATCGTACTGCTTGGAGATGGTGTCCTTTGTAGAGAACCACAGATCCTGCTTGGTATCAATCGCATACTGGAAGCAGGAGTGCGCGAAGGAGCGGATCGAGCTGTCCTTGTTGTACTGGCTTTGCAGCACGCCGGGGCACTCAAAATCATAAACCGTCTCGCGGAAGGTTTGGTTGCCGTCTTTGTCGGTAAATACCAACTCGGCCTTGCCCTCGGTGGGCACGCGGTATTCGGTTGCCTTATAAACGTCACCGTATGCGTGACGTGCAATGGTAATGGGGGCTTCCCAGTTGCGCACTGCAGGGCGGATGGAATCGATCAGAATGGGCGCGCGGAACACCGTGCCGTCCAAAATGGCACGAATGGTGCCGTTGGGGGACTTCCACATCTCGGAAAGGTTGTATTCCTCCACGCGCTGGCGGTTGGGGGTAATGGTGGCGCACTTGACCGCCACGCCGTATTTCTTTGTCGCGTAAGCGGAATCAAAGGTGACCTTGTCCTTGGTGCGCTCGCGCTCCACAAGTCCCAGATCATAGTATTCGGTATTCAGCTCCACAAAGGGGTGGATCAGCTCGTCCTTGATCATGGCCCACAGCACGCGGGTCATTTCGTCGCCGTCCATTTCGACAAGAGGGGTTGTCATTTTGATCTTTTGCATGGTGTTACCTCCATATCATAATCCCATTTTGCCAATCGCTTGCATGCGAGAGAGGGCAAGGGTGTAAAAATCTTTGATCGGCATGGCAGCGTAGCCGTCATGCGTGTGTTTATCCGGCTTGTTTGCAAGCGTCAGCTCGCAGGTCAAAGGTCCGTCAAAGTCGGTGGCTCGGATGCGACGCATCACACCCTCCCAGTCGGCAATGCCGTCACCCATTAAAAGGTGCAGATCGTCTGTCCAGAAAATGTCCTTGCCGGTCACACCCACGTTGTCGTTGAGGTGCGTGTGGCAAAGCGCGTGGCCGTACACAGCCAGCATATCCTTGCCGCGGTTGTAGCAAAGCTCATGTCCTGCGTCAAAGCAGAAGCCGAGTGAGGGGTGGCCTGCAAACGCCTTGAAGATCGCGGTGAGATATTCCTCGCCCTCCACGTTTTCAAAGCCCAGTCGCACGCCAAGTGCGTCGGCGCGCTCCACTACCTTGGCAAAGTGCTCGATTCCCGCTTCGGTTGGGGAATGATCCTCAAAGCCGATAAAGGGGTGCAGCACCATGACGGGAATCTGATGCTTGGCGCAGTCCTCAAGGCAGGCAAGATACGTATTGGTCTCTTTTTCTGCCGCCTCGCCGCCCTGCCACATGGCAGCCACACCGGTAAAGGGGGCGTGGATCGAAGTGTAGAGAAGACCGTACTTGTCGGCCGCTTTACGCCAAAGCGGGGTCTTTTCCGCGTTCCAGCCGGTAAAAAAGCCGTTCCAACCAATCTCGGCAAGCAGCGCGGCGTGCTCGTCGGGCTGCAGATGTGCGCCGCCCATGGCGTTGATCGCGTATTGATACTCTCCCGTAAACATCTTACTTGTTTCCGTTTGCGTAATAGTTCATCAGGCAGCCGTCCAGAATGATCTGCTTTTCGGTATCGGTCAGACCCTTGACGTACAGCGTTAAGGGGTACGTCGAGCCGTCGGCGCAAATGACCGTGGCGTCAAATTGCTCGCAGCTTTGCGCAAGCTTTGCTCTGATGTTGGGCACGAATACGAAATCACCCTCGGAGTAGGGGAATTCGGTGTCCTTGTCCAGCGTGAAGGGAAGAATGCCCCAGTTGATGCAGTTGGAGCGATAACGCTTGGTGGCAAATTCGTAGCAGATGTTGGCAAAGCCGCCCAGCACCTTCTGACAGGATGCCGCCTGTTCGCGTGCCGAGCCGTCACCCGGCTTGTTGGCAAACAGGCAAGAGCCAAACTGCGTGTTTTGTGCCAGCGCGTCTGCATCGCCCACGGCAGAAAGAACTTTGCAAAGCTTTTCGGAAAGCGTGCCCGCTCTGTGCTGTGCTTCCTGTGCTGCAACCGCCTTGGAGCGTCCGACGTACTCGGGACAGCGGCGGGAGAGCGCAAACTCGGCAAGACGCAGGGGATTGGATCTGTAGGACGAGGTCTCGCCCGAGGGGATCAGCTCGTCGGTGGTGGTGACGGGGTCACGAATGACTGCCGCCAGCTCGACAAGCAGATTGTCTGCCAGCGCGTATTGCGCCGGCCAGTCGGTGATATTGGGGCCCATGACCAGCGCGGTCTCGGGCTGCGGGTTGCCATAGCCGTTGTAAACGCGCTTGTCGTAGGGAGAAGCGTCGAAGGTATAAGCTGCGGGGGTGAAATCGTAGTCAATATCGGTTGCCGCCGTGATCACGCCGCCGTTTGCCGCAGTTGCCGCGATCGAACGCGCATCCATAAGCGCGACGCAAGAAATCTGTCCCTCGCCCGGCTTGGAGCCCTCGCGGTTGGGGAAGTTACGCGTGGTATGGCGCAGGGAAAGACCGTTGTTGGCAGGCACGTCACCCGCACCGAAGCAGGGGCCGCAGAACGAGGGCTTGATGACCGCGCCCTGCGCAAGCAAGGACGCGCTGACGCCTTGTCTGGTCAGCTCCAGAGAAACGGGAATGCTGGTGGGGTAGACCGAAAGCGAGAATGCGCCGTCGCCCACGTCGCCCGTTTTCAGAATGGCATCCGCCTCGCAAATGGATTCATACATACCGCCCGCGCAGCCCGCGATCACGCCCTGATCGGCGTGCACGCCGCGCTCGTCCACCTTGCTCGTCAGAGCCAGGGGCGCACCCGGGAACAGCTGCTTGGCTTCTGCTTCAACGCCCGCAAGCAGCTCGGCTGCACTCGCGTTGAATTCGTGAATGGTATATACGTTGGAGGGGTGGAAGGGCAGCGCGATCATGGATTCGATCTTGTCAAGGTCGATCTGGATCATGCGGTCGTAGTACGCACCGTCCTCGGGAGCGAGTTCCTTGAAGAATTCGCCTCTGTTGTGCGTTTCGTAGAAGGCCTTGGTGCAGTCGTCGGTGACCCAGATGGAAGAAAGACAAGTGGTCTCGGTGGTCATGACGTCGATGCCGTTACGGAAATCCATCGAGAGATTTGCCACGCCGGGGCCCACGAATTCCAGAATTCTGTTCTTGACAAAGCCACCGGGGAATGCCGCGCCCACAAGGGCAAGGGCTACGTCGTGCGGGCCGATGCCGCGACGGGGTGCACCGGTCAGATATACCAGCACCACCTCGGGGGCGGGAATGTCGTAGGTATTGCACAGCAGCTGCTTGACAAGCTCGGGACCGCCCTCACCCACAGCCATGGTACCAAGTGCACCGTAGCGGGTGTGAGAATCCGAGCCCAGAATCATGCCTCCGCATAAAGCGAGCTGCTCTCTTGCATAAGAGTGAATGACACTTTGGTTGGCGGGCACGTAAATACCGCCGTATTTTTTGGCAGCCGAGAGGCCGAAAACGTGGTCGTCCTCGTTGATGGTACCGCCCACCGCGCAAAGGGAATTGTGGCAGTTGGTCAGCGCGTAAGGCACGGGGAACTTTTCAAGTCCCGAGGCGCGCGCCGTCTGAATAATGCCAACGTAGGTAATATCGTGAGAAATCAGGGCATCAAAGCGAAGCTTTAACGCGCCTGCGTCGTTGCTTGTGTTATGAGAAGCAAGGATCTTGGCCGCAATGGTCTTTTGGCGGGATACATCCTTGTCGCGATCGCAGCTTCCGGGGCAGGGTGCACCGTTGCACAAAAACACGCCGGAATCGTACAGAGTCACTGCATTCATATGAGACCTCCGCATGGAAAAATGAATTACGATCATTATAGCACAATATGCAAGACAGGTCAATAGCATCTTGCAAATTCGCGCTTTATCCGCACGATTTTTTTGCTGCGCTTGAGGGCAGGATAGATTCGCGGTTTACGGTTTGCAGCGCAATGCAGGAGAAAAACCGCCAGCGGCATGGCCGCGGGCGGTAAGACGTTATTCGGGGATCGGGTCGGTTATCGGATTTGCCTGCACACAGGCGTGTCCGTACCATGTTTCCTCTTCAAAGCCGGTCTTGCCCGGCAGATAGCAAACGGTATAATCGGGGGCTCGGTAATAAGGTGCTGCATCCGAGTCGGGGGGCGTCGGTGGCTGTTCAATGGTGGGGGCATCGCCGCGGAAAAACACAATTTTCAGGTTCTTGCATTCCGAAAAACCAATGTCGTACATATCGGTTACGGTGGAGGGGATGGTGATGCTGTCAATCGCGGTGCCCGAGAAGGCCTGACGACCAATTTTGACAAGCCCCTCGTTGAGCGTGATCTGCTCAAGGCTCTTGCAGCCTTCAAACGCAGCAATTTCAATTTCGGTAATTGTGGAGGGGAGGGTGATTTTTTGCAAATTCTTCATACTCATGAACGCAGCCTCGGGAATGACGGTTATGCCCTCGGGGATCACAAGCTCGGTCATGCCTGAGGACCAGAACGCACCGTCGCCCAGAACCCTGACAGAGGAGGGAATCTCCAGGTGCTCCAGGCTACGGCAGCTCATGAAAGCACATTCTTCGATCGTGTGCAGCGTTTCGGGGAGTGTGATCTCGGTCAATGAATGGCAGCCCAAAAATGCACCGTCTCCAATGACTTCAACATTTTCCGACATTTCAACCGTCTGCAGGTTGAGGCAAGCGGTAAACGCACCCATGTCGATCAACGTGACCGTGTCGGGAATGACCACGTGCTGCAAAGTCTCGTCTTTGCTGAAAACGTGCTCACCAATCTCGGTTACGGGAAGTCCGTTGATGGTTTCGGGAATGATCACGGTCTCCATTGTGCCCGTGTAGGCCACGATGCGCATGCTGTTCCCGTCGATCTCAATGGCACGGAAGAACGGGTTTTCCGGCACTTGCTCCTCTTGGTCTCCGCGCAGAACGGTAAGCAGGGCGTTCCAGTTGATCTCCCCGCTGTCGGGGAAGATGGTATTCAGCGCAGCAGGATCAACGCCCAACGCTTCTGCGACGATACCGGAGAGCGGCTGATCGGGCTTGCCGAGCGCTCGGTCAAGCGCCCCGATCATATTGCCCTTGAATTCGGGGTTTTGCGTGCGGTAATCCTTTGCAAGCGCAAACGCACCCACAACGGGTGTGGCTAATATCAGGATGGCCATCATGGCGGCGACCAGCATGACCGCAAAGCCGCGCTTTTTGCGAAACGACACGGGTCTGTCCGCGGCGGCGATGATCTCGGGATCGATCTCGCCAAGTAAATCAAAAAATTTCTGTTCTTTCATAGCGTCGTCCACTCTCTATCCAAATAGTTTTTGAGTTTTTGTCTGGTTCTGGAAAGAATTTTCAGAACGTTGTTTTGTGAAGTACCAAAACGCTTGGCAATCGCAGGCACGCTGTCCGTAAAGAAATAGCGGCGCACGAACACGTGGCGGTCACGCTCGGGCAGGGAATAGAGAAAAGCGTTGATCAGATCCACAAAATCCTGCTCTCGCCACTCGTCCTCCAGGGCGTAGTCCGAGGCCGTGATCTCACTGATCTCGTCAAAAGCGACCTCGATCTCTCCGCATCCGCGTTTTTCGCGGCGTGCAGCCTTGTATTTGTCAAGCGCCAAATTGCGCGTGATCCTGCCAAGATAGGCCTTGAGCACGTTCGGCCTTGCGGGTGGGATGGAGTTCCAGGTGCGTAGCCACGTGTCGTTGACGCATTCCTCGGCGTCCTGCAGATTTTGCAGAATATTGAGCGCAATACTCGTGCAAAAGCTGCCGTATTTTGCTGCTGTTTCTGCAATGGCGCGCTCATCCCTTGCATCATACAGCGCAATGATCTGACTGTCCAGCATTCAAGCGACTCCTTTCGTTTTTGTCCTTCACCCATAAAGACGACGTTCGCGGTGAATTCTGACACTATTTTAGCAGATTTTTGATCAAATCGCAAGAAATTTGTGCCCGGCCTCGGGATGACACTCGGGATGAAAGTGCACCTCGCTCAGGATGACACTCAGAGGTGAATAAATCAATATGCGAAATTTTTGAAAAATCTCTTGCAAAAGGGCACATTTTGTGATATAATCATGATGTATTGTTATGTACAGCAGATTGAATTGCTTTTTTATATTACTATTACCCCGGAAAAGAGGAAGTCATAATGGAAAATCTGAAGAAAAATTTGTCGACCATTCTGTTGGTCACGGGCGCTGTATGCTTGCTGATCGCGGTGGTCGTTGCAGTGGTCACGTTTGCAGGTTGGAGCAATAACATCGGCTTTATCAACGTGCTGTTGCTGTTTGCAGCGCTGTTGTTTGCAGTCCTTGGCGGTTTGGTCATGTATCTGGCCATGATCAGCGCGACCGTGACGCGCCATTTCTTCCTATACGATAAAGCTCAGGGCAAGAACCTCAGACCCTCTGAGTTGACCTTTGAGATCGTCAATAAGCGCATGACCCACTTCATGGCGCGCATGGCCTCCTCCGAGCGTCAGGTATGGAGCGTCAACCTCGTGGGCAGCGACGACGAGCGCTTCGGTAAGAATAACGTCTACCGCCCGCTCATGGCTTACAAGATGATCTACGACCTGACCGAGCACAATCATCCCGATTACTGGAAGCTGTTTGCCAAGGCAGATGCGGCAATCGTTTCCTCGATCTGCGACGCGCTGACCGAGAACGGGGATGCGCAGCTGGGTGCTACGCTGGTATTTTTGCGTGAGCATCACGCGGACAATATCGACAAGATCAGCCATTTCTTTATGGACAATCGCGCCTATATGCAAAAGCAGATGGTCAAATACGTGCTTGCTCACGTGGACAGCATGTATATGGAATGAAGACAATAGGGGCGAGATCTCTCGTCCCTTTCTTTGCTTTTTGATCCTTATGATCGGTAGGAGGTTTTTATGTTTCGCATCAAAGTAGCAGACGTTTGTATTGAAATAGATAATCGTTACGGCTTTGTTGAGGACGTTTGCCGTGATTATATCGTAAAAGGGGAGTGCATCCCCGCCTTTCGCGTGCAGATCTCGAGCGACGAGGTGCACAGAATGCTCTCGGGTGCTACCTGGAATCTGACCGCGCCCATGGCGGAAAGCTATCTGATCAACCGAGCGCTCTGCCGCAAAATGGCCGAGTTTGACGCGTACCTGTTCCATTCCGCGGTCATTACCTATGGCGGCAAGTGCATTGCCTTTTCGGGCAAGAGAGGCACGGGCAAGAGCACGCACGTAGGCCTTTGGAAAGATAAATTCGGCAAGGATGTGACCGTGATCAACGGCGACAAGCCCTTGCTTGCGCTGAGAAACGGGCAGCTGATCGCCTACGGTACACCCTGGTGCGGCAAGGAGGGCTGGCAGACCAATACCTCGGCGCGTCTGGACGCCGTCGTGTTTTTGGAGCAGGCCAAGACCAACGCGATTACACCCATTGATAAAGAAACCTTTACGCACAAGATCAGCGAGCAGATCCTGCCGCCCGCAAACCACGAAATGGCGGACAGATTTGCAGAGCTTTTGCATCACACGGTCAAAAACGTGCCCGCTTACGTGCTCTCGTGCAATATGAGCACGACGGCGGTGGATACTGTGGTCAGGGAGCTTTATAAGTGAGAAAAATATACAAAGTCACCTCGATCCGGGGTGACTTTTTCTGTATTTTAATTGAAGTTATTTCTTGACAATGGTAGTGGAATGTGCTACAATAATATTAAACTGGCGGAGAATTGGTTCTTGTGAAAAAACAAGGCGTTTTTCGCCGCAATTCTGGCAACATGGAGGACTTCCGAATGGAAAGAACGCAAACCAAAGGCAATGCAAAGATCGCGCTTTTGTTTGATGCGGGCACCTTTGTGGAAACGGGTGCTTATATCAAGCGCGCAGGCTGCGCCGAGGAATTTGAAGGCGTGATCTGCGGCTACGGCTCTGTGGACGGAAAGCTTGCTTTTGCTTTCGTGCAGGACGGTGACCGCATGAAGGGCGCATTTGACGCAACGGGCGCGAAAAAGATCTCCGCGCTCTACAAAATGGCCAAGGCTGCAGGCGCACCCGTCATTGGTGTATTTGACAGCGCAGGCGCACTGGTGCCCGAGGGCTCCGGTGTATTGTCTGCTTACGGCGAGCTGCTGGCAGAGATCTCTGCGGCATCCGGCATCATTCCCCAGATCAGCGTGATCGTGGGCAATTGCTCGGGTCTTGGCGCAGTTGCTGCAGGCATGTTTGATTTCAAGATCGCGGCAGATACCGCAAACGTATATCTCTCGTCCGATGCAAAGGGCACAGATATCGCGGATATTGCATGCGCTGACGAGGCAGAGGCATTTGCATCGGCAAGAAAGCTGATTGGCATGCTGCCTGCCAATAACCGTGACGTGGCTTGCACCCCCTGTACCGACACGCCCGAGCGTGCGGTTGTTGCAAACGTAGCAGATACCGCAGCATTGGTGTCTGACGTCTGCGACGCTGACAGCGCTCTGCTGTTGGGCGGTGCACACAAGGACGGCATGCTGACCTACCTTGCAAGCATTGGCGGTGTGGTTTGCGGCATCGTTGCCACCGACCGCGCACAGAATGGCGGTAAGCTGACCGAAAAGGGCGCACGCCGTGCCGCAAAGTTGGTCAATTTCTGCGATTGCTTCCATATTCCTGTTGTCACGCTGGTAGACAGCGACGGCATTGACCCGAAGTGCGCATCCTGCGGCGTCAAGGCGTACGGCCTGCTGTCGGGCGCGTATGCATCCGCTGCTTGCGCAAAGGTTACCGTTGTGACCGGCAACGCATTCGGCGCACCCTTCGTGCTGCTGGGCAGCCGCGCACAGGGCGCAGACCTCGTGCTGGCGCTGACCGACGCAAAGATCAGCCCCATGACGCCCGCTGCAGCAGTCGCATTCCTGTATAACGACGAGATCACCGCGAATAAGTCCAGAGCCGAGGTAGAGGCCGAGTATCTTGCAACCCGTGCAAGTGCGGTTGCCGCGGCTGAGAAGGGCGATATTGACGATATCGTACCCGCAGAGGAGCTGCGCGCAAGACTTTGCGCAGCACTTTACATGCTGGATTCCAAGGCTGACGGCGCACCCCTCCGTAGACATGCCAATCTGCCTCTGTAAATAGGGGAGGGCAATATGGATCGTACATTTTTGAAAAGAGCCTTGCTGCTTGTGCTGTGCGTGCTCTTTGTCGGCAGCTTGCTGACGCTTGGCATTGCAGCCACCGAGCAAGCCACAGAGCTCGAGGTCACGGTACAGGCGAGCAAGAATCCCACAAACGAGGAGCTTGGCGGCTTTTTCTCTGCACAGAGAATCGAGTATGCAATTACGGTGACGCTGCAGGGCATGCTGATGATTTTTGCCGTGCTGGCACTGCTGTGGGGTGTGGTCGCCATCTTCAAGGTGGTGCTGCACGATATCCCCGAAAAGAGAGCTGCCAAGAAGCAGGCACTCTCGGCAGCCGTTGCCGAAGCGGCAGCTCCCGCAGAGCAGCCCGCAGAGATTGCTCCCATCGCAGACGAGGACGAGGGCGAGATCGTAGCTGCCATCACAGCAGCCATTGCCGTGATGCTGCAGAGCGAAGAATACAAGGGTCAATTTGAAAGCGGATTTCGCGTCGTGTCCTTTACGCGTAAGGGCGGCGCATGGAACAAAGAAAACTGAGAAAGGGTTTGGTAGAATATCATGAAAAGATTTACAGTAACAGTAAACGGAACGGCGTATGACGTCGTTGTAGAAGAGGTCAGCGAGGGCGCAGCTCTCGCACAGGCACCCGCAGCCCCCAAGGCAGCACCTGCTCCCAAGGCAGCTCCCGCACCCAAGGCAAGCGGCGCACAGGGCAGCGTACAGATCAAGTCTCCCATGCCCGGTAACGTTCTCAAGGTCAACGTCAAGGTTGGCGATAAGGTAGGCAAGGACACGGTCGTTGCAGTGCTTGAGGCTATGAAGATGGAAAACGAGATCTTTGCAGGCCAGGATGGCACCATTGCATCGGTTGAGGTTGCGCAGGGCGCATCCGTGACTGCTGATCAGGTACTGATCACCATGAACTAAACCCGAAAGGAACGATATTATGCTTGACAGTTTGTTGGAATTTCTGACAGGCACGGGTATCTGGCAGCTGTTCTTTGACGCGGTCGAGTCCGGCGGACTCTTTACGGTCGCGGGAAGTGCATGGGCGTTTGACTGGGGCTGCTGGCAAACGCTGGTCATGCTGCTGATCTCCTTTGTGCTGATCTATCTGGCCATCGGTCAGAAGTTCGAGCCCCTGCTGCTTTTGCCGATCGCGATCGGTATGCTGCTGACCAACCTGCCGGGTGCGGGCATGTTCCATCTCGATTTCTTTATTGCGGATTCGATCGATTACATGCATATTTTGCACCATGGCGGATTGCTTGACCTTCTGTATCTTGGCGTAAAGCTGGGTATTTACCCTTGTCTGATCTTTATCGGCATCGGTGCGATGACCGATTTTACCCCCTTGATCGCAAATCCCAAGAGCCTACTTATCGGTGCGGGTGCACAGCTTGGCGTGTTCGTTGCCTTTTCAGCCGCATTGCTTTCGGGCATGTTCGGCCTGGAGGCAGCCGCATCCATCGGTATTATCGGCGGTGCGGACGGCCCGACGGCGATCACGGTAACCAAATCGCTTGCTCCCTCGCTGCTTGGCGCAATCGCGATTGCAGCGTACAGCTACATGGCACTCATCCCCATGATCCAGCCGCCCTTTATGCGTCTTTTGACCACCGAAAAGGAGCGCAAGATCAAAATGACCAACCTGCGTAAGGTTTCGCAGCTGGAGAAGATCCTGTTCCCGGTCGTTGTTACGGTCGTGGTCGGATTGGTTGTACCCGATGCGCTGACGCTGATCGGTTGCTTGATGTTCGGTAATCTGCTCAACGTGTGCGGCGTGACCGAGCGTCTTTCCAAGACGGTGCAGAACGAGCTGATGAATATTGTTACGGTATTTTTGGGCATCAGCGTAGGTGCTACGGCAAGTGCTGCAAACTTTTTGCGCTTTGAAACGCTGCTGATCATCTTCTGCGGTCTTGTAGCATTCTGCATTTCCACCTGCGGCGGTCTGATCACCGCAAAGATCATGAACTGGATCACGGGCGGCAAGATCAACCCGCTGATCGGCTCTGCGGGCGTTTCTGCCGTGCCTATGGCAGCGCGCGTCGCTCAGATCGAGGGTCAGAAGGCTGATCCCTCCAACTTCCTTCTCATGCACGCCATGGGACCCAACGTTGCGGGCGTTATCGGCTCTGCAGTCGCGGCAGGCGTATTCCTGTCCATGTTCGGATAAGAAAGGGAATTAGATATTATGGCACAACTCAAAATTACAGAAACAGTATTGCGTGACTCTCACCAGTCACTCATTGCGACCAGAATGACCACCGAGGAAATGCTTCCCATTCTGGAGCAGATGGATAAAGTGGGCTACCACTCCCTGGAAGCATGGGGCGGCGCAACCTTTGATTCCTGCATGCGCTACCTCAACGAGGACCCTTGGGAAAGACTGCGCACCATTCGCGCACACGTCAAGAACACCAAGCTGCAGATGCTGTTCCGTGGACAGAATATTCTGGGCTACCGTCACTATTCGGACGACGTGGTCGAATACTTTGTACAGAAGTGCATTGCAAACGGTATTGATATCATTCGAATCTTTGACGCACTCAACGATCCCCGTAACTTGAAGACCGCGATCGACGCAACCAAGCGCGAGGGCGGCCACGTGCAGGCAGCGTTCAGCTATACCACCGGCCCTGTGTATACCATGGAGTATTACGCCAAGTATGCAAAGCAGCTGGAGGAGATGGGCGCGGACTCGATCTGCATTAAGGATATGGCAGGCTTGCTCAGACCCTACGACGCTTACGAGCTGGTCAAAACGCTCAAGGAAAGCACCAGTCTGCCCGTGCAGCTGCACACCCACTATACCGCAGGACTTGCTTCCATGACCTTGCTCAAGGCAGCAGAGGCAGGCGTGGACGTGGTGGACACCGCAATTTCTCCCATGGCAATGGGTACCTCGCAGCCTCCCACAGAGGCATTCGTGGCAGCCGTGCAGGGAACACCCTACGATACCGGCCTTGATCTTGCAGAGCTGAATAAGATCTCCAAGCACTTCGCACCTCTGCGTGAGAAGTACCTGGCATCGGGTCAGCTCAATCCCAAGGCTCTGGCAGTTGACGTCAACGCGCTTCTTTACCAGGTGCCCGGCGGTATGCTGTCCAACCTGATGAAGCAGCTGGCGGATGCAGGCAGATCGCATCAGTTGACCGAGGTGCTTGAAGAAGTACCGCGCGTCAGAGCAGACGTCGGTTATCCTCCTCTGGTCACTCCTTCGTCTCAGATCGTGGGTACGCAGGCAGTATATAACGTGATCATGGGTCAGCGTTACAAGACGGTCACCAAGGAATTCAAGGACATCGTGCTTGGCAAGTACGGCAAGACTCCCATGGAGATCGACCCCGCATTTGCAAAGAGCATCGTGGGTGACGCAAAGCGCATTGATTACAGACCCGCGGACGACCTTGCTCCCGAGCTGGAGGCAATTCGCGCGCGCATTCCCGCAGGACTTGTGGAGCAGGACGAGGACGTATTGTCCTATGCGCTGTTTGAGCAGATCGCACTCAAGTTCTTTGAGTACAGAAAGAACCGGAAGTACGGCGTGGACGCAAACGCCGACAAGGCAAACGGCATCCATACCGTGTAAATGATTGAAAAGGGCAGAGACGAGCGTCTCTGTCCTTTTTTACCCTACGGACATCCGTATTCTCACGAAAGTTTTGATCAAACTTTTTCAAAAGTTTGCGGGTCGAGGGCAGCGCCCGCGTCGCGCCCGTAGGCGCGAAATCTCTTTAACGGCATTTCTTTGGTTCTTTCTTTGTGCCTACTTGCTCAAAGAAAGAACGGAATGAATTAGGACATGAAACATTGAGAAAGTTTCTCCGTTCTTTTTGGCAAAATTGCCGCAAAAAGAACCAAAAACGGCGTTATTCGGGGCGTTGCCCCAAACCCCAGTCGCTTTTTGAAAAAAGCGACGCAAAAACTTTCATCCTGTGGGGGTGATCTGTTGGGGTGGGTCGATCAAAAACTTTCATGAGTGTTTTTGCTTGAAAACATTTGACAAACGCGCAATTATATGCTATAATACTATGATTAAAATCTATAACTATGCCCAAAGGAGGGATGAGAATGGTTACCATCACGGGCGTGGATAAGGGAAGCCGTGCGGACAGACACGGCATAAAGCAAGGCGACGTGCTGCTTTCGATCAATGACCGAGAGATTCGTGACGTGCTTGACTACCGTTTTCATCTGGCAAATCATACGGTCACGCTGAAGCTGCACCGCGGCCCCGAGATTGTCACCGTGACCATCCATAAGCAGGAATACGACGATATAGGCCTTGATTTCGAAACCCCGCTCATGGATAAAAAGCAGCGCTGCGAGAATAAATGCATCTTCTGCTTTATCGACCAGCTGCCGGGCGGCATGCGCGAGACGCTGTACTTCAAGGACGACGACTCCCGCCTTTCCTTCCTTCACGGCAACTATATCACGCTGACCAATATGTACGACCGCGATATCGACCGCATCATTGAAATGCATATCAGCCCGGTCAATATCTCGGTGCATACCACCAATCCCGAGCTGCGCTGCTTTATGCTGCACAATAAGCGCGCGGGCGAGGTGCTTTCCTATATGAAGAGACTGGCAGACGCGGGCATTACGCTTTGCGGACAGATCGTGCTGTGCCGCGGCATCAACGATGGCGCAGAGCTTGACAGATCCCTGCGCGACCTGCAAGCGCTGTATCCCGCCATGTCCTCGGTGTCCGTCGTGCCCGCAGGCCTGACGCGCTACCGCGAAAAGCTGTACGAGCTGACGCCCTATACTCCCGAGGAATGTGCTCGCATTATCGAGCAGGTCAATCGCGTGGGTGATGAATGCTATGAAAAGTACGGCACGCGTATCTTCTGCTGTGCGGACGAGCTTTATCTCTCGGCGGGCTTGCCTTTGCCTGGTGAGGAATACTACGGCGATTACGACCAGATCGAGAACGGCGTTGGCATGATCACCTCGCTTTGCTCGGAGGTTGCCACCGAGCTTGACTTTGCAGATGAATACAAGGAGTCCTACAAGTCTCCAAGACACGTCAGCATTGCCACGGGCGTTGCAGCGTACGATACCATCTGCGCGCTCGCATCCAAGCTGGAGCAGACCTTTGAAGGCTTGCAGGTGGACGTGTACCGCGTGATCAATCACTTTTTCGGAGAGAGCATTACCGTGGCAGGGCTTCTGACCGGCCGCGATATTGTCGGGCAGCTGCAGGATAAGGACCTTGGCGACTGCCTGCTTATACCCGAGAACACCTTGCGCGCAGGGGAGGACACCCTGCTTGACGATATGACCGTGGATCAGCTTTCGGCCGCACTTGGCGTGCCGGTTTGCCCCTCGGCCAACGACGGCGTCGGCTTTGTGGAGTCGGTGCTGGGCGTGAAACTTTGTGAGTAAATCTAAGGAGGTTTATATAGATGTCTAAACCTGTAATCGCTATCGTGGGTCGTCCCAACGTGGGAAAATCGACCCTGTTCAATAAACTGATCGGTGAGCGTCGCTCGATCGTGGAGGACGTTCCCGGCGTGACCCGTGACCGCATTTACGGCGAGACCGAGTGGAGAGGCAGAAAGCTGGCCGTGATCGATACGGGCGGTATCGAGCCAAAGACGGGGGATATTATCCTGTCTCAAATGAAGAATCAGGCGCAGATCGCCATTGACGACGCAGACGTTATCGTGTTCATGTGCGACGTGCGTACCGGACTGACCGCCAACGACCGTGATATTGCAGTCATGCTCAAGCGCAGCGGAAAGCCCATCGTGCCTTGCATCAATAAGTGCGACCGTATTGGCGACCTGCCTTATGAATTTTACGAATTCTACGAGCTTGGCTTTGCATGCGATCCCATCGCGGTCTCCTCGATCCACGGTACGGGCTCGGGCGACCTGCTTGACGCTTGCCTGGAATCTCTTGGTGAGTGGGATGACGCAGAGGAAGA
The DNA here is from genome assembly GCA_017503325.1 of Clostridia bacterium. Taxonomy (GTDB): domain Bacteria; phylum Bacillota; class Clostridia; order Oscillospirales; family CAG-272; genus SVQP01. The sequence goes on from JAFVTI010000031.1 coordinate 50,167, forward strand.
GGACGATTCGATCAAGGTAGCCGTCATCGGCAAGCCCAACGCGGGCAAATCCTCGATCATCAACCGTTTCATCGGTCAGGAGCGCATGATCGTTTCTGATATTGCGGGCACGACGCGTGACGCTGTGGACACTCGCGTGGAAAACGAGCAGGGCAAGTTTACCTTTATTGACACCGCAGGCATCCGCCGCCAGGCAAAGATCGACGATAAGATCGAAAAATACAGCGTGCTGCGTGCGCACATGGCTGTGGAGCGCGCTGACGTCTGCCTTCTGATGATCGACGCATCCACCGGTATTACCGAGCAGGATGAAAAGATCGCGGGTATTGCGCACGAGGCAGGCAAGGCGACCATCATCGTGGTCAACAAGTGGGATGCCATTGAAAAGGATAACAATACGGTCAAGCAGTATACCGACAAGATCCGTACCGCGCTGGCATACATGCCTTACGCGCCTATTCTGTTTGTGTCCGCAAAGACGGGGCAGAGAATTCCCAATATCTACGAGCACATTCTGTACGTGTTCAACCAGGCCAATACGCGCATCTCGACGGGTATGCTCAACGACGTGCTTGCCGAGGCGACCATGCGCACCCAGCCTCCCACCGACAAGGGCAGAAGACTCAAGATCTACTATATGACACAGATCAGCGTAGCGCCTCCCACCTTTGTCATTTTCTGCAACAACATCGAGCTGTTCCACTATTCCTACCAGAGATATCTGGAAAATTGCCTGCGTGATACCTTTGGCTTCCGCGGCACGCCCATCAAGCTGATCATCCGTCAGAAGGGCGACGACAAGGTCTGATAGCTTGCGATGATTTCGCGCCCAAGATCCTTCGCAGCGTAGCCGAACGGGAGCCGAACCGAATTGCCCGACGACGATGCATTTTCGCATCTTTCGGCGTGCTTCCACTCGCAAGATTGATATCTTGCTTCGCAAAATCACACCACAATCTATCAAAAATGCATTCGCCGGCGGGTGCGAGCAGTTTTGACGCAGCAGATTTATTCGAGTCCAAAAGCTTTTCCCGCAGGGCATATAGGCAATATGTCCAAGGGGAAAGATGCAGGAATCGGAGAAATCTGCACGTCAAAACCAACTCGGTTCGACTCCCGTTCGGCTATCCATTGGTCTGTCATTCTTGAGCGAAGCGAAGAATCTTGACCAATGGATGCTTGCTCGAGGATGACAGGGCGCGTAGAGAGTGATCATATTGAAAGGATTTTACTATGTTTATTGATAACGTAAAAGTATACCTCAAGGCAGGGGATGGCGGCAACGGTGCCGTGTCCTTCCGCCGTGAAAAATACGTAGCCGCAGGCGGTCCTGACGGCGGTGACGGCGGTAAGGGCGGTAACGTGGTCTTCCGCGTCGATCCCGGAGCAAACACGCTGCTCGCATTCCGCTATCAGCGTAAGTTTGTCGCTGAGCGCGGCGGTGACGGCACGGGCGCAAAGCGTCACGGTGCAACCGGTGCGGACGCTGTGGTGCTGGTGCCTCCCGGGACGCTGATCAAGGACGTGGAGACCGGCAAGATCATCCACGACATGCACGAGAACGACGGTGCGGACTTTATCTGCTGCCGCGGCGGCAAGGGCGGCTGGGGCAACAAGCATTTTGCCACGCCTACAAGACAGGTTCCGCTGTTTGCCAAGAACGGAACACGCGGCCAGGAAAGAGAAGTGCTGCTTGAACTCAAGATGCTGGCAGACGTAGGCCTGATCGGCTATCCCAGCGTGGGTAAGTCGTCTATTCTCGCACGCATCAGCTCTGCCAAGCCCAAGATTGCGGATTATCACTTCACCACGCTCTCGCCCAATCTGGGCGTGGTCAGCACGGGCGGTGAGAGCGGCTTTGTGGCTGCGGATATTCCCGGACTGATCGAGGGTGCGGCCGACGGAGCAGGTCTTGGACACGCATTCCTTCGTCACGTGGACCGCTGCAGACTGCTTTTGCACGTTGTGGACGTTGCGTCCGTAGAATACCGAGATCCCATTGAGGATATCAAGACCATCAACACAGAGCTGGAGCGCTACTCTCCCGAGCTTGCGACCCGCCCGCAGATCATTGTTGCAAACAAGATCGACGTGCTGGATCCCGAGCAGGTGGACGTGCCCGCATTTGAGGCGTTTGTTAAGGAGAACGGCTGGGAGCTCTTGTACGTCTCCGCCGCAACCGGTGAAGGTCTTACGCAGATGATCCGCCGTGTGGCCGAGCTGCTGGCAGATCTGCCTCCCATGACCGTGTACGCAGCAGAATACGCTGAGGAGGACGCATACGTGGGCGGTGGCAAGGATACCACCATTACCTACGATCACGGCACCTACTACGTGGAGGGCGAGTGGCTGTACAACCTGATGGGCACCATCAATTTCAGCGACTACGAATCTCTCAACTATTTCCAGAAGGTGCTACAAAAGAGTGGCGTGTTCGAGGCACTGGAGCAAAAGGGCTGCCGCGACGGTGATACCGTTTGCATTTACGATTTTGAATTTGACTACGTTAAGTAAGGAGGGTATATATGAACATTTGGCATGATATTGATCCTGCAGAGATCACCCCCGAAAAGTTTACGGGCGTGATCGAGATCCCCAAGGGAAGCAAGTGCAAGTATGAAATGGACAAAAAGACGGGTATCTGCCGTCTGGACAGAATCCTGTATACTGCCACGCACTATCCCGCAAACTACGGCTTTATCCCGCGCACCTTTGCGGACGACGGAGACCCTTTGGACGTATTGGTGCTTTGCGACGAGCCAATCTATCCCATGACATTGGTTGACGTGTACCCCATTGGTGTGGTGCGCATGATCGACGGCGGCAAGCTGGATGACAAGATCATCGCGCTGCCTTGCAACGATCCGACGTATCACGAAGTGAAAACGCTCAATGAGCTGCCCAGACACGTCTTTGACGAAATCATGCACTTCTTTACGGTGTATAAGCAGTTGGAAAATAAGCAGACCGCAGTCAAGGAGCTGCACAGCGCAGAGGAAGCCAAGGCGATCATCCAGGCTGCCATTGATCAGTACCTGATGATGGAAGCCCGCGGCGATTTCGCAGGACATATGTAAAAAGAAAAGAACGGCAAGTATGTGCTTGCCGTTCTTTTTGCAAATCGCATCCAACGTACGTAGGGGAGGATATCATCCTCCCGCGCCCTTGCATGCATAAACTCTCTCGTTTTCTATTGAAAAACCACAAACTATATGCTATAATAAAGAAAACGTCCCGGAGGTGATTCCATGATGCGCATTATGTTTGTCTGCCACGGCAATATCTGCCGCAGCCCCATGGCAGAATTCGTGCTCAAAAAGATGGTTTCGGAGCGGGGAATGGCCGATCAGTTTGTCATCGCGTCAAGTGCCACCAGCACCGAGGAGATCTGGGGCGGTGTGGGCAATCCCGTGTATCCGCCAGCCAAGGCCGAGCTTGCGGGGCACGGAATTTCTTGCGAGGGAAAGCGTGCCGTGCAGCTGACACGCGCCGATTACGACAAATACGACCTCTTTATCGGCATGGACAGTGCCAATATTCGCAATATGCACCGCATGCTGGGCGGTGACCCGCAGGGAAAGATCCGAAAGCTGATGGACTATACCCCCAAGGGCGGCGACGTGGCCGACCCGTGGTACACCCGCCGCTTTGACGTGACCTACTCAGATGTCCTTGCCGGCTGCGAGGGGCTTTTGAAAGAGATACTCAAATAAGGAGATTTATATGAATTTTACCGAAATTGCAAATACCCGCCAATCCTGCCGCAGCTATGACGCGGCAAGAGCGGTTGAACAGGAAAAATTGGATGCCATTTTAGCGTCCGCGCGTCTTGCGCCCTCGGCATGCAATGCACAGCCCTATCATATCACGGTCTGCCGCGGTGACGCTGCCAAGGCAGCCGCAAAGGCGGTGCAGGGCATGGGCATGAACAAATTCGCATCCGATTGCCCCGTCATGCTGGTCATTTCCGAGGCCGCCTATAACGCAACCGCCGCGCTGGGTGCCAAGGTCAAGGATAATGACTACCGCTCGATCGATATCGGCATCATGACCGCGTATCTGACCGCAGAGGCCACCGCGCAGGGGCTTTCCACCTGCATTCTCGGCTGGCTGGACGACAAGGAACTGCGTAAGATTTGCGGCATAGACGAAAAGGTGCGTCTTGTGGTCTCTCTCGGATATGCCAAGGCGGACGATAAGCTGCGCCAAAAGAAGCGCAAGGACATGGAAGAGCTTGTAAAAACAGTGGAGGACTGACATGAAAGTCACACAAATTATCGCAACACCCACGCAGATCGAGATCGTGATTCCCGAGCTGCCTATCTTAACACACGTATACGCACAGGCAAGATTGCCGCTTGTTACGGGCGACGCGCGCCGCAAGCATCACGGCAAAATCGTGCAGGTGACAGATAAAAAGAGAAAGCACAGCGTGATCTTTGACCGCTACGCAGGAGACGTTGACCTGCTGCTTTGCCGCTTTGAGGTGGACGTGAACGGTAAGTGCATCGACGGTGTGCGCTACGTCACGGATATGAGTGAGGATTGCTCGGCATCTGCGCCCGCACCCTTCGAGGTGACGCGCCCCGTGGGCACTTGGGTGACCTCTATCCCCGAGGATATTGATTACCTTGGCACGGGCTGCATGATGACCGAGATCAACAGCCCCTGGATCCAGACCGTCACACCCGGCGAAAACGACATTCTGCACGTCTTTTGCGGCAAGACCTATTATTTTGACAAGACCTGTATGGATCTGTACGACAGGCTCATGCAGCCTTGTATTGATCGTGGAATCCCTTGTCTGATCCGTGCCATTAACCGCTTTTCTTACAGGCTCAAGGGCTCTGACGACGCGCTGACCAAGATCATCGGCCACCCCGGCTACGAGGCGACGGGATTTTCGGAGCAGATGAGCGCGTTCAACCTGCGCACAGAGGAGGGCTTTTGGATGTACTGCGCATTTATTGACTTTATGTGCGCGCGTTACATGGACAAGGCAAGTCCGCTTTACTGCAGCGACGTCATGGACATCGGCAACGAGATCAACGCGCAGGACGTCTGGCACAACATGGGCGCGATCTCTTGCGCGGATTTTATGGAGGAATATACCGTTTCCTTGCGTCTTGCTCACCTGATCGCACGCAAGTACAACGCAAATTCGCGCGTTAATATCTCGCTTGACCACTATTTTGCCACCGCGCTCAAGGATGATGCGCAGCATATGTATCACGGCCGCTCGGTGCTGGCGTATCTTGCCGAATACTGTAAGCGTGACGGTGACTTTGACTGGGGCATTGCGGCGCATCCGTACCCCGAAAATCTCACCAAGCCGGATTTTTACAACGATACCACGGCAACCTACGATTGGAACACGCCGCGCATTACCATGAAAAATCTGGAAATGCTGCAGGCTTTGGTCGAGCTGCCCGAGTTTTTGTACCGTGGTAAGGTGCGCACGGTTGTGTGCGACGAGCAGGGATTCCATACCGATTACAACGACCCCGAGTCCGAAAACAAGGGCGCGTATGCGTTTGTGCTGCTCATGGAAAAGCTCCGGAAATGCCCGAATATCACGTGGTTTTTGATCAACCGCTATGCCGACATGCCGCTGGGTGACGAGAGCGAGCTGCATCTTGGGCTGCGCTACGAAAAGGGCTATGCGGACGATATGCATCTGCTTATCAACCCCGGTGAATACAAAAAGATCTGCTACGCCATGCGTGCATGGGGCACGGACGAGTGGCAGAAGTGGGTAGACGAAGCAAGGGCCTACATTGGTGCAGAGCTGTACGACAGCCTGCTTGCGCCCACAATGCCCGATGCAGAGGTTAATATCGAGAGCTGGAAGCAGTAAAAGAGAAGGGAGACACCCACGTGGTGGCTCCCTGATTGTAAGACGAAAACCACGCGATAGTCGCGTGGTTCAATAGAGGCTCTGCCGATGAGATGAAATCCTCCAAATATGATATAATTAGTATGACCTGCCAGTCAAAACTAAAAAAACATATTTGGAGGATTTATCTATGAGTA
>JAFVTI010000004.1 GCA_017503325.1 Clostridia bacterium
AATCCAAGATTGAAACACTGCTTGCACGTGAGATCATCGGCGGTGATATTGAGCCCGAAACAACCTTGAAGATTGATTGTGAAAACGCTTCTCTGGTGATAAAATAAAAGTTATGCCCTCGCTCCATTTCGGAACGAGGGCATAATGTTATTCAGCGTAAAAATAAATTGAGTGTGTACCAAGGTTGATCGGCAATGTAGGTTCTTCTGTTCCATCGTAATACTTGGTCATAGCAACAGTTGCATATCCGTTTTTCCCGTCTATGGTAATTTCGTAATCTATTCCATCAGGCGTTTTCTTTGCTACCTTGTAGCATTCAATCGAAAAATCCCTATGGGGCGTTGAGCTCCATAGGGATTTTCTGGTCGGAGTGACAGGATTCTGAACCTATCGAAGACTCGCGTTGCGCTTTGGCTAAGCCACACGCACCGCTCCCTATCGTGTCCAGCATGCATATTACTTTCTTTAATCAGTTTAGTATGCAGCAAGCTCGAGGCAGGTTCTCATCTCCGCCACTCGGTCCAAATGAAAAAGGACGGCTTTTTGCCGTCCCTTTACATTTGGTCGGAGTGACAGGATTCGAACCTGCGGCATCGACGTCCCAAACCGCACGACATCGGTTTTTTGCCTCATTTTGCGTGCTTTTTCGTGCTTTTTCGTCCGAAACCCGTGCTTTTACGTGCCACAAAGTCCATAATTCCCACGTAGTCCAGACCTGTAAATGGTCAAGATTGTGGTCAGACCATAAATCCTATACTTCTAACGCCACCTCGCACGAGCCGCAAGCTCCAGCCCGAGGTGGATTTTTTACTGCAATCATTATACCATAAAAACGCGGATAATTCAAGTGCCTTCACGAATCAAAAATTGAAATGCAGTAATCAAAGATAATCAACGGCGGGTAGCACTCCTTTTTATTTCATTAAAGAATATCCCCAAACACGTAAAGATAGTAATCCTCCAGCGACGGTACGACCGTCACGGAATCCTTGGTAGGTTGTATGTCGGATAGAATACGCAAGAATGCCCTTTTGAGCGCAATGCCGACTATAAAGCCTTTCAGAAAATTTACGAGTAGATCGAGGTGTTTTTATAGATGATCCCTGTTTCCAAATCTATTACTGCATAGCGCAATTCGAAATTGATGTCGGTGATTCTTTGATACCCGTTATATACGTTATCAAAATCCTCGTACGTGCTGTATTCCACAACGACGGTTTTCCCGTCCATAGCCACGATGCTGCGGATGGCGTCCGGAATACCATCGGTGGTCATGGTCGCCAGCAAAGCCAGCTCACCATTCGCATCCTTACGCCACCAAATCTCGCCACCGCTGTAATTGACCAGCCAGTTTTCCACCTTGTCGTTATAGTAGGTGTAATGGGGATCATTCTCATAATCGGACGTATTATGCTTCAAAATGAAATATTGTCCGCTTTGTGCCCATGCTATCAGCTCCCCCGTTTCTTCGGGTATAAAGCTTTCTCTTGTCATGACCTCGTCGGTGTTCAGATCGTAATACAGTACGCTGTTTTGGGTTATGCTTTGACGCAACACCAGCAGATGAGAGGTACCTGCCTGCCCTGCTACGATAAACCGAACGTCCCCATCCTCAGGGTTCAAAAGAGAGGCATTCAGCAGACACTTCCGTTCCGTCGTATCAATATCATACTGCCATAAAGCCCCGTCCGAAGCCGTATAGTACAGATATCTGCCAAGCACTCTGCCGGATTGAAAGGTGAAATCACCATCTGTTGCGGCGGAGCAGGAGTTGGTTTTGGGATCAAATACGAACAAGGTGAACGAAACACGCCCATCGTCCTTCAACACACCGCTGATCATGTAGATCTTTCCTTGATGAACCGAGAAGGCATCGGGAAAGTCCAATTTATTCCATTCGTACACCTGCTTTGCATCGTCCAGCATCAAATTGAACGAGTACAGGCGGTAGTCTCCACCAAACATTTCAATCAACAGATAAATCCGATCCTCCAGCACCAGACACTCATCAATTTGACCATAGTATAAGCAGGCTTCGGTATCGTGCCCGCATGCCAGATCCTTGCAAAGTGTCACGATATTTCCGGTCAGCTTGCTGTACGCCTGCCCGCCGTTTCTAAAGGTTGCCTGATTGAAAATGTAATAGTAAGGCGTATTGGCGACGATGTCAGAGGAATATTTCGCGTAATCCGAGGAGTCGCGATACATGGTCAGCAGTTCTTCGGAAGACATGGAGCTGTAGGGGTTCCCCTCTGTAAGCTGTAATGAATTAGCTCCGGGGGTTTTGTTTGTTTGGGCTTCCGTGACGGTTTCCGAGGTTGATGTATCGGTACCCACAGGATCGCGGTATTGATCCCGACGGTTGCAGGAAGAGAAAGCGGCAAGAGCCAAAATAACAGCTAAACATATGATAATATAATTCTTCATTTTACAGTTCCTTTTAACAGTATCCTTTCTCGGGCAGATTGATTTTACCATTTGTATACTACTCCGGTCTCCAAATCAATTACCGCAAAGTGCCACGAATCCCCACCGGTCAGTTTGTTGTAATCATTATAGACGTTCTCGAAATCTTTATAGGTTTTATAGGACACCACAAGAGTTTTGCCATCCGTGGCCACAATACTGAGAATGGCATCGGGGATACCGTCGGTCTGCATTCGTACGAATAAGGAAAGTTCGGAATTGCTATCGGGGCGAAACCAGATCTCGCCGCCGCTGTAGTTGACAAGCCAGTTTTCCACCTTGTCGCTATAGTAGGTGTAGTGGGGATCGTTCTCATAGGCAGGGGTGTTGTGCAGGATCTGCATAAACTGTCCCGCTTGCGTCCATACAAGGTGCGCTTTGTCCTCTCCCAAGAGAGATTCCTCGGTGATAATCTCACCCGAGGTCAGATCGTAGTATAACAGGGGAGTTTCTAATATGCCCTGACGCATGACGGAAAGACGGTTGTTCCCCGTAAAACCATAGGCAAAGAAACGCACATCCCCGTTTTCGGAGTTCAAAAGTGAGGCTTCCAACAAGCATTTTTGTTTTGCAGTAGCAATTTCATACTGCCACAAGGAACCATCTGCGGCGGAATAATAGAAATATCCTGCCCAAATGCCATTGCCTGTCTGAACATTGGAATCATCATCCATCACAGGTGTATAACTTTTTTGATCAATATCAAATACGAACAAGGGATATTTGACCGTGCCATCCGAGGTCAGAGCCTGCCCAACCATATAAATTTTCTCTCCGATAGCCGAGAAATCTCCCGGTGCTTCATTGCTGCCCCATTCATAGATCAGCTTTGCATCATCCAATAAAAGATTGAATGAATACAGACGAAAAAGCTTTGTAAAGTTATTCTGAATGCCAAGGTAGATCCGATCTTCGATGACAACGCATTCCTCAATATTACCGCTATATACGCAATGATCATCGTGCTGACATCCGATCTCCTTGCAGAGCGTGATAACCTTACCTGTCAGCTTGCTGTATGCCTTACCACCCGTGCCGTAGTTTTCCCTGCAAAACAGGTAATAATATGGTGTATTGATAACCATATCGCTTGAAAGCATAATACTTTCGGGCGTCTGCTGATACAACGCCAACAGATCATCCTTGCTCATACCGGTATAAGGATTTCCCTTTCCTTCCGGGCTTGGTGAATTGTCGGGATTTGCGGGTGTTGTCCCGTCCTCGGTGCCCTGCTCAGTGTCATTGGGACGAGTTGTTTCCGCATCTGCACTCTGTGAGATAGATTCTTCGCCTGTTTCTGCCCCAACAGAGTCACGGTATTGATCTCTGCGATTGCAGGAGGCAAGCACCGTCAGTATCGACAACACCGCTAATACAATAGCAATACTTTTTTTCATAGAGTATTTCCTTTCATAATTTACGGATTGCTTGTTTGCTTTAATTGCGGTACTCCGCCCTCGTCATATGCCCATTCATCCGAGTAATGGAACTCGATATTGTTTTCTTTGCAAGCGGAGGCAAGATAAGCGATATAGGGGCGCGCCTGGTCTTTGGTATCAGAGAGATAAACGTGAGCCAGTTGGGTATTCACAAAGGAATACGTATCCCCGGTATAAGTAGGCGACCCCTTGAACAGCAGATATTCCAGATTCACACAGCCCTGAAAGGATCCCGTGTTCTCCACACTCTCGGGGAAAACCACGGCGGTGATATCCACCAGCCCCTCCAACGCGTTTCGGGTAATATCGACTACCCCATCGGGGAGCGTCAGAACCCCTTTTATGGGCTGCCCCTCTATATACAGATGCCCTGCCATGGAAACGGGATTGGCAAAGGAGAGACCGAAGTCGATCTCACACCAGTCCTTGAGGCTCCCGTCATAGTACACGGCGGTCAAACCTTTGCAATTTGCAAAGGCATAACTGTCAATTGTTTGTATGCCGGCAGGAATGGTGATCTCCGAAAGAGATCGGCAACCGCTAAAAGCAGAGCTGTGGATCTCAATCAGCGTTGTGGGGAGAGTGATGGCAGACAGATTGACGCAGTTTTGAAATGTGCCCTCGTTCAGAGACGTAATACCCTCGGGGATCACGGCTTCGGTCAGACGCAGGCAATCCTCAAAGGCCTCACGTCCGATGTGCTGAACCGTGGAGGGAATCTCCACACGGCGGAGCTTGGAGCAGCCCTGAAAGGCCCACTCTCCGATGGTGGTCGCCCCCTCGGGCAGATGCACGTAGGTCAGAGTCTTCACCTCGATAAAGGCGCGGGGATAAATGCCCAAAACGGGCAGACCCTCATAGGTGGCGGGGATGATCAGCTGAGTGTCCTTGCAGTCTCCCACCCCGCTGACGAAATAAGCGGACTGCCCATCACCAATCTCGGAAAGGATATAGGCAAGCCCCTTTGAGGGAGTGAAGGCAACGCCGCATTGTTGACATACTTCGTCCGTAAATCGGTGAGCCAAACACGTGTTTTTCTCCTCGTCATAGGGACTCACAAAGGGTCGCTCGGTCTCGCCCTCCGCGGGGAGTCCCGTTCTACAGCCCGTAAGCCCCGTCAAAGCGGAAAGAAGCAGAACGGCGGCTATGGATAAGTTTATCATTCTTTTCAAGTATTTCATGGTAACACCTCCAAACGCAGAACACGTCATGCCTTTACCCATTTACGCCATGCCCACCAAAGGACACCCGCACAACCGCAAAGAAGGACAGCCGTAAACAAAATGCCGTAGAGAACAGAGCCGTGGGCCATCGTCATATATTCGTTGCCTGACAGAAGGGCGGTAAAGTCTCCGTATTTTGCGATATCCAAGCCGAATTTTCGGAACACAAAGGGGATGACTGTCACAAGTGCCACAATGGCCATGGTGTTAACAGGCTTTTTTCCCATGACCGATACCGATGCGGTCAGGATTGCCAGCAGCATCACGCCCAAAACACGAACGGTCTCAAAGATCATCAGATACTGATGGATGGTGATATCCCATTGGATATCCGACAGCATGGGCAGGCTCTGCACGGGGGAAAGACCACCCGCAAAGACGTAAAGCTCGGTCAGCTTAGTATGATCGGCCCAGCCAAACAGGATGGCAAGCGCGCCGCAAACGGCAACTGCCAACAGATACTTGGTGGCAAACAGCCTCCCTCGCCCGCGCTTGGTGGAGCGCAGCATTTCTGTAACACCTGCACCGTATTCCGTAGTGAACAGCACTGCGGCGAACACCAGAGTAAATCCGTAAAGGATCACATCGAATCCACGGCTGAACATCTGATTCCAGCCCGTAACGTACACGAAATCCCCTTCGATGCCTCGTTCACGCAGAGCGAGCAGATGATCCCGCTGGGCTTCCACGGTTACAAAAATGGGGTCCTTGGCCTTTGCTGTATCCAGCTCGTCTTGATATTCCATATATTCAGCGAAGGAGATTTCGCGGCTTGCATACTTCTCCTTCATGATCTCCTCGGAGGAAAGAATACTATCCAGATGAGCACGCTCGTCCTCCATGTAGGCAAGCTTTTCGTCGGTGACCTCTCCCGCCAACAGATCCATGTAGTCTTGATAGACCGCATCCGAGAAGGAGTAGGCCACCGATTCGGTGGAATACACCGGATAGCCCTTGACCAGCAGGATGACAAGGATCAGCAGTAGCCATTTTCCCGCCATCAGATGCTTGTGAAGCTCATACCCGCCGATCAGACGGATAGGACAAGGAATGGCCTTGGTGAATATCGCCCACTTTTTCCGTGACTTTTTCCGACTTACCTTGTGAACACCGGGGGTTCGGCAGTAAAGCATTCCCGTTGCCACGGCAGTACAAGCCAAAAGTAGGCCGAAAAAGATGAATATGGCAGGTAAGTATTGTAAGCACCGCCCGAACACGTTGATGGCATAGTAACGGGTAAAACAAACCTCAGTATCCATGACAGTGAAGATGTTGAGCAGGCGGAGAGGGTGATCCGTGTCCAGAAAATCCGTGAAGTGGACAGCGAAGTTTGCCCCTCCGAAGATCAGCCCTGAAAGGTAGCTCAGAGCGTGATTTTTGACCAACAAAGAAACTGTCATGAGCAAAGAGCCCACCGCAAACAGGGTCAGTGTTTTGATGAGCAAGGTCAAGCCGAGATATTCACCCATCGTAACGATGTACGGGCAGTACACGTTCACCTCAAAGATCTGCACGAAGTTGGAGAGTGAGGAATACCCACCGCTTTCCAGTCCGAAGATGACCCACGTTGCTCCGCTGAACAGAAGGACCGACGCGGTACAGACCAGCAACAAAGTCAGATATTTGGTGGTGATCAACGCCAAACGGCCTTTTTTCGTGGCGCGGAGAATGGGAAAGGTGCCATTCTTTTTTTCGTCCAGCAAAAGTCCCGGGATGAGAACGAGGATAAATAACAGCATACAGATATTGCCATCGGTATAGGTGAAATACATATCCCAGCCCTTGCGATCCTCGAAGCGGATAGGCAGATTCTTGTTCACCGAGTACACATCAATCACGTCGCTTTGATAGCGGTATTCGTAGCTGTCTGCGCTCATGCCAAAGGCGAGGTATTCCTCCTGAAACAGCTTTGCGTTATCGATCACACTATTCAAAAGCGCGGGGTATTCCTCCATCACATATCCGCTGACGCGATAGAAATACCGATAGGTATTGAAATAAAGCTCTACCTTAGCTTGAATTTCTTCGTTAAATTCGGGCCAAACATCCTGTATGGTGTAGTTGCCCTCCTCGCCCCGCATCATGGCTTCCATGTTCTTCTCTGCCACCAGAGAGCTTTTTTCAACGGAGGTCAGATAGTATGCCCGACAGCTCGAAAACTCCTCCAAAAACGCCTCGGGATCTGCCTCGTAGCGCGCGTACAGTTCGTCCACAATGGCTTGTGTCTCGGCATCCAACTCGGAATGCAGATTCAGCTCATCCCGTGCAAGCGGGGCGGCATAATAAGAAAGCAGTATATTCAGGGCGAACATAATGACAAAGAAAACGGGGATAAACTTGTTGCCCAGAATTTTTTTGATTTCATAGCGGATCATAAGATCGCCCCTTTCTTAACGAATGATTTACAGAATATCCCCAAACACGTGCAGGTAATAGTCCTCCAAGGACGGCACAACTGTCACGGAATCGTCGGTGGGCTTGGTGTCGGACAAAATGCGCAGAATCACGCCCTGCTCGCCGTTCTGGATGTTGACCACGCGGAAATTTTCCTGCATAGATTGCACTTCCTCGGCGGACACCACGGTCTGCCAGACCTGCCCCTCGATCTTTTGGGTCAGCTCGTAGGGGCTGCCACTGTCGGAGATCACGCCCTTTTTGAGCATGATGGCCTCACGGGCTATGAATTCCACGTCAGAAACCACGTGGGTGGCGATGATGACGGTTTTGTTCAGCGCAACACTTGCTATGTAGTTACGGATGGCGATTCTCTGCTTGGGGTCCAGACCGGCGGTGGGCTCGTCTAAAATGACGATCTCGGGGTCGCCGAGCAGAGATTGGGCGAGGGCAAGACGTTGCTTCATACCGCCCGAGAAGGAGCCGATGCGATGGGTTCTTACGTCGTGAAGTTCAACCGCATGGAGAAGCTCGTCGATCTGCTCATCCGCTTTCTTTTTGTTCAGTCCTTTCAGTACAGCCATATAGCGAAGGAAGTCAAGAGCCGAAAACGAGGGATACATACCGGGATACTGGGGCATAAATCCCAGCTTTTCGCGGTAGGACGCGCCCAGCTTGCCGATAGGTGTGCCGTCCAGCAGAATTTCACCGTTGTCGGATTTGAGGTTCTGAGTGACGATATTCATGAGCGTAGACTTGCCCGAACCGTTGGGGCCAAGGAGGGCGTAGATGCCGTGGTCGAAGCAGTAGGTGAATTGGTTCAACGCAAGGTTGGAGCCGTAGGATTTGGAAAGATTATTGATGGTTAGCATGGTATTTTCCTTCTTTCTTTATAATGATTACAGCCCACCCGCATCTGTTTGGCAAGCGCGGCTGTCAATGTAAGTCATAATGACTTTTTCATAATCGGTTTCCGTTCCCGATTTTTGACTACACATTTTGCGAACGCGTATCGGAATTGGCTCCCCTGCTCCGCTTCCCGAGGAATTTCCGGAGATCTGCAAGGGTGAAGCGTCGGATGACGATATCCGCCAGCAGGAGCAGGACGGCGAGGATACTCAGCGGAAACTCAAAGGTGATGACAGTGCGGTGCACGCCCATATCCACGGCGCGCAGCTCATCGACAGACGCATCCAAATATCCCCCTGTCACGGTGGCTATATCCGACAGCAGGGTGTTATCTCCTTCACGGAAGCGGTCGTATTCCCCGGAATAGGAAACGGCAAATACGGCTGTAGCTTGATCCACAACCTGCGCACGCTTCCGCCAGGTCACGATAACCGCGTATTCGCCCGTCTCTCCCACAGTCAGGCTTCCCTCATAGGAAGAGGCAGAGATGCGGTCAAGCTGTATCCGTTTCTGCTCAGGCTCCGTGATCTCGACATACACCTCGCAATCGTGTCCGTCCTCGGGCAGTTGCACCGTGATCGTCACGCGACTGCCATCTACGGTGATGTTGGGAATGAGTGCCGCATCGTAGCGGATCGAGGGATAGGCGGCTTTCTGGGCGTTTCGAATAAAGGTCTGACCCGCCTCCTCCGCCAGAAAAGCCCGGCTCCACCGTGCAGAAAGATCCGTAGTAAAGCAGGTGACCGTTCCTTCCCCGTATGTCCACGAGGCGTATACGGGATCCCCCGTTTCCGAGGTCAGGTATACAGTAGTATTCTCCTTGGGGTGCATCCCCACGTAGCCCGTTAGCTCAGGAAGCTCTTCTATCCCCTCGGTAATCTCATCCTCAACCGCCACAAGAGGGATAAAGGAGGACTCATAGGCGTACCCGGACGAAAAGGTCTCGGTCTGCTCTACCATGATATTGGGCAGATCCAGCACGTTTGTAACCAAGTTATAAGTGCCGCCTGCTTTTTGAGCCATACGCTTCAAGGGCGAGTTGGATGCAGGGTCCCTACTTCCCTCGTTTCTATCGTCGGAGCCAGCACGAATCTCAACGGTGGACAGGACAATCCCATAGCGCTCGTGCATATCCTCTACCTTTTGATAGATAGTCTTCAGCTGTTCGGTAGGCTCGCCGTCAGACAGGAACAGTACGTGCTTGTTCTCAGGGGATTCATCCATCTCCCACAAAAGAAGACGTGCCACCTCGTCCAAAGCCGGTGTGTAGGCAGTACCGCCGCCAACGGTGATCTTACCAATGGCGCGGGCCGCCTTTTCCTTGTTCTTTTCCGTCATTTGCATGGGCTTAACCACAGTCTGCGCATTACCGGCGAAAGCGATCACACTCACGTAGTCGCCCGCCCCCATGGGCTCCAGCACCTTAACTGCTCCGACCTTAGCCAACTCCAGACCGTTATTGTCCTCCATACTGCCCGAGACATCAATGACGAGAAAGATCAACCTATGATTATTGCTCGCCCCGTAATCCAGAGGAAGCATCCGTTCATAAGCCGTCCCTGCCATATTTCCCTTGGAAAAGGTCTGATCTCCGCCCACAAAGCATAGACTCTTCCCCAAGAGCTTTACCGCAGCTTCCAGGGATACTTCCAGCTCCGCAGGCAGCTCGCGGGCGTCCACGTTCATCAAATAGTACCCGTCGTAATCGCCAAGGCTGGGAAGATCCGTGGGAGCATCCTTCTGGGAGACCACCTCTACCTCGGCATCTGCCGACAGGACTCCCTTCAGCTCCTCCGCCTCGGCGGGATCCTTAGCAATGATAAGCAAAGACGTTCTTCCGTAAGTACGCATAGCTACGTAAGCCTCATTGTTTTTTCCTTCGGTATCTGCCTCGCAGATAAGCACGGCGCGGTAGGTATGGGCACCCGCCGTATCGGCAGTCAGTTCAAAGCGTACAACGTTTTCCCCGAAGGTCAGTGTCACGGCTTTCTCCTCAATCAAGGTCTCCCCCTCGTACAGGGCGACGGTCGCCGCGCTGTCTGTATTACTCTTTACGGTCAGAGAAATCGTCAAAGCCTCTCCCACATAACTGCCACCCATGGAGGACATAGAGCTGATCTGCGCCTCTTGATCGGTCAGTTCATTTGTATCAAAATATACGGTGTCGATGCGAATCCCCTCCTCTGCCAACCTACGGGCAGCGTAGAGCGCATCACGGGAGGTCTCCTTCCCGTCCGACAGGAGAATGATTCGCTTGTGGGCATAGCGATCCATAAACTCCACAGCGCGATATAGGGCGGAGGTAATATCCGTACCCGAGACATCCGCCTTTTTCAAGGACATTCCGCCCCACAGGTTCTTGGTGCCCACAAAAACCGTGTCCTGCCCGAAGAGTACGACTCCCTTTATGTTCCGTTCCGGAAACTCACTTAAGAGAGATTCGCAGAAGGCTGTCATATCCTCCCTGACTGCAAGGGTGCTATCAGACACATCCACCAAAATAACCGTGCTCTGCCTGTCGGTTTCGCTGATGATCCCGAAACCCGCCGCCAGCACCGTCAAAATAACAGCAATAACGCCGTGCAGCGCAAGAGATACCACGGTCTTTTTTTGGCGGCGGCGTTCCTTTTTCATTGTCAAGAAGATCACCACAAGGATAAGAACCGCAGGGACGAGCATCAGCATCCACAGAGGACGCTCCAACAGATATTTAACGTTTTCCACGGTAATAATACCCCCATTCCAAAATTAGAAGCGCACAGATAAGTGCCACAGCAAGGGGGAGCGTTTCGGAGGACAGCATCGCATCCTCAGCGCTTTCCTCAAAGGGCTTGCTGAAATACACGGTGTCGGTGCTGTACGTTTCGTACTCCTTTACCGGAATACGAACGAAAAATGCCGCCTCACGGTCCTGCTTGTTCAACTTATAAGTGAGCATGTAGAGTCCGGGTTCAGTAGGGACAATCGTGGGCTCCTTGCTGCTCAGCGCCGTCTGACTCCCATCCGGCTTATGTACAGTGGGTTCCTCAGCCTTCTCTTTCAGGGTGATCGCCACCGTCTCCCCCACGGTATACTCCTTTTGGGGAAGAGAGGGCGGCAAAGCCATGGTACTTGCTTTTTGGAGAAGCATCAGGAATGCAGGTGTCATGGCAAGATTCGTCTCGGAAATGGGAAACATGAACAGATAATGACGGGCGCCGTTTTCAAGCTCGCGGACAAGCCCCATGGGTTCTCGGGAGCTGACACCGCACAGCGGCATCCAAGCCGGCATTACGGTCGGTATCACGTACGTATCCACGTACATCTGCACGCTAACGTCTGCCAGGGCGGCATCCATTCCCTCAAGCAAGGGATCCGCCGTCAAGTCCTGTCTCAGAAAGCTGTGAATCACCGTATTACTGCCGGAACCACGAACGCTTAACGGCTGAACATCCTCAAGGAAGTTCCCGCGCGGCCAAAGCTGAGCAAAGCCGAGCGTCACACCGTTTTCAGGAAAAATATCCTCTTCCGGTATGCATCCGCTGAATATATACAAATCGTAAGCGCCCTCCAACGCCGTATCGTACTCGGGCTCTACGGTCACGTCGCAGTTACCGAGAGCGCGGAGCCCCTCCTCAAAAAACAGGGTTTCCTCCCCCAGCACCAGCACGGACACCGTCTCGGTACTGTTCCCTACGATGGTAAAATAATCATCACACGCTAAGGCGTCCTCCCCATCCAGGAAGAGAGTCGCCAAGCCAAAGCTACCATACCCGGTAGCGAAGCGGACGGGAGTAGGCTCACCGTCTGTGCAGAAAACCACGGCAGTATCCACGATCTCGCCATCCACTTCTAACCCAACAGTCACCTCCCTGTCCTCGCCGTAGCTGACCAAAACGCCTTCGAAGGTACCAACTCCGTGAGTCAGTGCTGTAATCGCCACGTTTTTCTCGCCGCGATTCATATCCACCATCTCGACATTCTCCACCTCAGCATATCGGGTATCGGTATAAAAGGTTACCTTGGCACTTCCCATACGAGCGCATGCTTCCCGAGCTAATCTCATAGCTTCGTAAGTATTACATCCGCCAAAGCCGCAAGAGGCTTGCTCCAGGGCAGCGATAGCCTCCCCCGCACTTCCACCCGTTACAAGACATGCCGGGGTATCCGAGGCTACGATCACCGTCATAGAGGAGCACAGACCGCTTTGCGCCAGCTCCTTTGCCTGCTCCACGGCAGACTCGAAACGACTCACACCATCCTGCTCTGTCTGCATACTTGCCGAGGCGTCAATCACCACAATCTGCCCCGCGATCTGCCCCAGAGACACGGCAGGTCTTGCCGCAGCGAGCGCCAACAAAGCCAGCATACTCAGTTGGAGCAAAAAGGCCGTCAAAGCGGTCATACGCCGAAGAGGCAAGTGTTTTTTACGAAATCTTTCGCTGAGATGCCACAAATACGTGCTGGACACCGACCGTTCCCTGTAATCCTGCTTGATCAGATAGATCACAACGAGCACGGGGATGGATAACAGGAGCAGCAGTCCCCACGGATTTTGCAGAATCATTGGATCACCTCCGCGGCGACCGCCTTATCAAAGAGCATTTTTTCCAAAGGCTCGTCTGTACAAACGCTGAAAAAGCCAACGCCGCGAGAAGCGCAAAAGCTTTGCAACTCGCCCTGGTGGTATGCAACAGCGTCCCTATATGCCCTCAGCCCTTCCTTGCTGAAATCCGACCGATAATCCGGTTCTCTGTTCTCAAGATCTCTCAGGGTATATTTACCCGAAATCTCCGGCGTGATCTCATCGCGGGATAGCACTTGAATAAGATATACCTCCCGTCGTTTTTGAATCATGAGATCCACCGCCTCTTTCCAGTCCGAATCCGTGAGAAAATCAGAAATCAGCACCGATATGCCACCGATAGCACCGCTTTCATGGGTGTTATTGATGGCTTTGCCAAGCTCGGAGGTTCCCTTGAAGGTCAAGGTCTCCAACGATTCAACGGCAGAATAGAAGGCGTCTTTGCCCATGACCGTGCCCGAAAGATCCTGACAGATCTCTCCGCTCACTCCATAAAAGGTCACGCGATCCATGGCTTGAACTGCCAAAAAGCCCAGTGCAGCGCCGATACGAAGGGCGGTATACGCCTTGGAGGGTGTTCCCCAATCCATGGAGGCAGAGGTATCAAAATATACGCGGTGGTGCAACTGGCGCTCGTCAACAAAGAGCTTCAGATATAGCTTTTTGAAACGGGCATACAGATTCCAGTCCACCCGTTTCAACTCATCGCCTGCCGCGTATGCACGGTAATCCGCAAATTCAGCACTGCTGCCATATGCCTGTGACCGCCGATTACCGCCAAACAAGCCGTTCATTAAATTTCGGATGGATAGATCGTGTCCCTCCAACATAGCAATGAAATCTTCATCTATGATACGTTTCATAGCGCACCCTTACTTCCTGAGAACGGTCTTGATAAGCTCGCGAATACAATCGTCTGCCGTCAGTTTATCTGCGATGGCTGCATAGCTTGGCTTCACTCTGTGGCGCAGAACGGGAAACGCTAAGGCCTCAATATCCTCATAGGCAACATTATAACGACCGTTCATCAGGGCGCGCACCTTACCTGCTGTGATGAGCGCCTGAGCAGCGCGGGGGCTGGCACCGAAGCGAAGATATTTTTTTGAAAAATCGGGACTCGCGGAAAGCTCGGGATGCGTTGCACAAACCAAGCGCATGGTATAACGCATGACCTGCTCCATGATGGGGATATCCTTGGCGCAAGCCCTCATATCCAACAGCTCCTCGGCAGTGACTACGGCAGATGCGGTCTCTTCCATGGTTTTCTGAGTCATGGACACGATGTCGTAGAGCTGATCTGCCGTGGGAAATTCTACATTGAGCTTGAACATGAAACGGTCAGTCTGCGCTTCGGGAAGAGGATACGTGCCGTCCTGCTCAACTGGGTTCTGGGTAGCGAGAACGAAAAAAGGCTCACTTAACGTATAACTCTCTCCCGATACGGTGACCTTATGCTCCTGCATAGCCTCCAAAAGAGCCGCTTGAGTCTTGGGTGTGGCACGGTTGATCTCGTCTGCCAGTACGATACTCGAAAAAACGGGTCCCTTCTTGAATACGATGGCGGAACGACCGTCGGGATATGTTTCCAATACATTGGTGCCCGTCACGTCGGCGGGCATGAGATCAGGGGTAAACTGAATGCGGGAGAATGGCAGATTGAATGCCTGCCCCAGGGAGCGAACCAGACGTGTTTTTCCCACGCCGGGAACACCCTCTAAGAGAACATTGCCCCCCGCGATCATGGCGATGACAGTATCTCTTACCACTTCATCCTGACCCACTAAGTCCTTTTGTATCTCGCTGATGATGCGCTGACATTTGTCTGAAAAGCCTTGTATTCTATTTTCCATGCTTAGTTTCCTCCGTTAGATTGATTTTTCAGTGACTCGAAATAGGCATTCATAGCCTCCACCACATCAGCAGAGAGCTCGCCCCGCTCGGCTTGGGCAAGAAAATCTGCCACATACGCCGCATATACCTGTCCATAGGACACATCCCCTGCCTGCGGATCATAGACGTGATCCTTCATGTTCGTTTGACCACCGCCCACACCGCCGCCTTCAGTTATACCGTCACTGCCTGCATCGGGCATTTGACCGGGTCTGCCATGATTGCCTAAGGAATCCTGATTGCCGTCTCCGACGCCATCGATCCCCGACTGTCCGCCTTCCTGCTCGCCTCCGTCGCCTTCCGGACCTTGATCAGAGGAGTTTCCATTATCTGACCCGTTTCCCTCCTGCTCGCCCTCGTTCTCTTTTCCGTCACCCGGAGTCATCTGCTCTCCCATCTGCTCCTTCATCTGATCTCCCAAGGCTTGGGCGTTCTGTTGCTTATTGAGCGCATCGTTGATCTCGGCTTCAGCGCGATCCAGGACCTCCTCCACAGGGGTATCTGCATCCGACAGCCCGTTTTTCATATTTTCCAACGCCTCACGCAGATCGTTGGAGGCATCGGTTTTGGATGCATTCAGCGCATCCTGCAGCTGTTCTGCCACCGACTGCTGCCTGTCCGGATCGCCCTCCATCACCTCCTTGAGATGCTCCAGGGCAGATGAAACTTGGTTCCGGTCTCCCTTTTGTATTGCCTCACCCAACTCCTTCAGATCATCGTAGTCCTTCAAAGTGTCTCCCAACTCCTCTCGGCTGACCTCCTTATCCACGCTTTCGTCAAGTCGATCCATAGCCGAATCCAGAGCCTGATCCACGTCATCCCGATCCTTGCTTTCCTCCAGTTCTTTTTCCAGATCCTGAAGGATCTCCTCAAGCTCTGCTCTGAATTCATCCGACAGATCAGTGTCCTCCACCATCTCATGCAGCTCGTTGACGAGAGGCGGGCGGCTGAAGGCTCGGATATCGGGGATAAACAAAAGCACCGTCGCGCAGACGATCAAAACGGAACACAGCATCAAAAGGGTTTTGGATACACTGAATTTGAGGGTTCTGCTGTTGATCCCCTGCAAGCGGGTCATTGTCTCCTCTCTTTGCAGACGGGCCGCAGGCGAGACGCTGTGCTCGTATTCCAGCATGGTTTCCACACGCTCATCCATCCCCAGACTGTCCAAACGGCGAGCCGTATCTCGCTCCGTAGGACGATACAAGAGCACCAACGACAACCCTGTCCCCAATACCAGCACGACGGCAAAAGCGATCAGAATCCCTGTTCCGGTAACCGTTTGCGGCAAGAACCAGTGTACGCCCCCCAATACCACCGCGACAGCAGCGGCTATCATTGCTCCCAAAACGGTAGAGCGGATCCATGCCTCCGCCAGCAATCTCCGCTTAAAAGGCTTCAATATGTCTTTAATACTCATGGTTTATTTCCTTTCATCATCTGATCTCATCTGTACTGTTGAATCTCCTCCCCCTCACCGTTGAGCTTGATCACCCACATGGCAGCGTCGCAAAGATCCACCGTCTTTATTCTAACACAAAGGAAAAATCCGCGAAATACCTTATCGGCACGATTTTTGTGGCCAACACCTTTGGCAAAGAAAAAGCAACAGCCGTCCGCGGACGGCTGTTGCTTTGCTTAGTTCTCCTGATCCAGGTTCAGTTCCGGGAATGATGGAAGCTTATAGACCTTCCCCGTCAGAGTGTCAATAACAGCATTACGGAATACCGTGCCACTATACGAGGGCTTATCACACAAACTGTTGGGATAGTCCAGATAGGTCTGGTAGCAGAGGTACAGCATCCGTCCGTCAAAGCCCTGTGGAAACCAGATCATATCGGGGATCCCCAGGGTTGTGAGTTGAGCGATCTCGGTCACGCTCCCATCAGCGTTCAAGCGGTAGATACGGCCTGCCAGGGCGGCATTGCCGTATGAGCTTTTCACGGTAGCCTCTGCCGTATAAAAGTCGTAGCCCGGATCGTCTTTATAGGCTTCTTTGCTGTGATCCACAACACAGAAGGAGATATCGCCGTATTGGTAGACGTTGACAATATCCGCATCTTTGCCGTTAGGTATCAGCTCGCTTGTGGGTACGGATTCCCCTGTTTGCAGATCATATGTGTATCCTACCGATGCCAGATCCACCGTGGAATAATCAATGGTGCCGTAGTTTACATAACCGTCATCTACCGATAATATCGACACGGTCAGATGCTTTTCAACCTCCACCAAGGTCT
Source organism: Clostridia bacterium (assembly GCA_017503325.1). Classification (GTDB taxonomy): domain Bacteria; phylum Bacillota; class Clostridia; order Oscillospirales; family CAG-272; genus SVQP01. The sequence continues at coordinate 17,123 of JAFVTI010000004.1, forward strand.
TGACCTCCCCTGTTTCTACGTCACAGGAGATCAGCAGATTGCGATCCTTCGTCGCGTAAACGATTCCGTTTCGCACAGTAAAGCTGTTCATGGGGGTAGACTCGCTGACAAAACCGTACTGCTTGGTTGCAGGATCGTACCTGACCACCGTATTGCGCACAAGCTCGCCATCCTCATCGCGGATTTCGGTAGAAAAATACAGAAAGTCTCCGTCTGCCTGCATATCTGACCATGTGTAGTACAGCATGGTCTCTTTATCTATCTCAATGCGATCACCGCCCGAGATGATATTGCCGCCGACCCAGCCTTCATAGGATACAGTAGGCATGGGGTCCAACTCTACCCGCAGATCACTCAAGTGCTTGTCAAAGGACAGAAGACGGGCATCTGAGTAATCAAAGTTGGCGGTTTGAACGTAGATGCGGCCATTCAAGTAGGCAACTCCCTCCACAAAGCGATCCCCATCAAACTGACAGCCGCTGCCTTGCTCATGGGTGCAGAAGGGATCGGGACAGAGACTGACGTAGTCTTGGACGATCTTGCTATATACCTTGTTATTGCTGTGGGTGTGTGCCAGAAAGGTGTAATAGGGGGTATTGACAAAGTCGCTGTGTTTGCTGATGATATGCCCGCTTTGCTCAAAGATCGCCTCCCAATCCGCTTCGGATATGGGGTATTGCTCATCCGGGGACAGCGTATCGGCGGCATCCTCGGTATAGGTCTCGTCTCCTATGATGCTTGCACGGCGAGTGATAAAAGGGATGGAAAGAATAATGGCTGTAACGAGAAGTACAGCAATCAAAGCGATGGGGATAATGCGTTTTTTTGACATGGTTTTCTCCTTATAATGTGCTTAATTCTGAATGGAATACCACATATTCTCCGAATCCCACGTTCCCCGATAATGAGGTGTGGCATTTGTGCTGAACTGCCCGCCGAAAAGCAGTACCCCGTCTCCCTCGGAATTGCTGACGTAGACGTCAGTAAGAGCCTTGCATCCTGCGAAGTGCAGGACACCGGGGGTGGTCAGTTCCCCGAGGAATACGGCTTCCCGAATATTTTCGCAGGACATAAACATTCCCACGGTCAGCTCGGTCATGGATTCGGGGCAGACCACTCGCTCAATGCTCGCGCAGCCTTGAAATGTGTATTCCCCCGGCTTGTTGACTCCCTCGGGGATAATGAGGTCTACTACCCTTTCACCTCTCACAAAGAAATCCGCACCGTTGACCAAAGGATTGCCGTCCATCTCGAATTGAATGGTACACCAAGTGGCGATATCGCCGCTGTAACGGACGGTTTTGAGATTCTCGCACTTGTCAAAGGCACCGTTTCCCACGGCTTGCAGGGAGGCAGGCAGAACGATCTCGTATAGGTTTACAATACCCTTGAAGGTGGAATCTCCAATGCTGACAAGTCCATCAGGGAAGTTGATCTCCCTAAGCAGACGGCAATTACTGAACGCCGAATCCCCAATAACCGTCACAGTAGAGGGGATATGGATGCTGCGCAGAGAGCCGCAATTTTGGAACATCCCGTAAGGAATCTCGGTCAGCCCTTCGGGGAGTGTGACAGATTGAATGGGAAGCCCCGCAAAAGCGTTGACGGGCAGAGTTGTCAAAGAGGGTGGTATGGTCAGCCCCTTGAGGGAGGTCAATCCGCTCAAAGCATAGCTCTGCGTTGAGGTGACGTTCTCTCCGATAACCACGTTGGTCACGTCCGCGCTCTCGCCCATGTGGATAATGCTCACCACGGGAAGACCGTCATAATAGGCGGGGATACGGATCTGGGTATCGGTACACGTACCAAGCCCTGTGACCGCGTAGCCTGCGCCATCCTCGGTTCGCTCAAATGCGAGCCCTTGACTTTCGGGCATATCTGCACCGCAGCTCCGGCAAAGTCCGTCCACAAGATCGTGGACGCGACAGACCTCGGCATCGGTCTCATAATGTGGATTGACAAAGGGCTCCCGTTTGGTATCTGCACTCTTGTCACCGCCAAAGGAGCAGGCGGTCAAAAAAAGGGCAAGCAGAAAGATCGAGAGAATATAAATACGTTTCATATAGAGTTCCTTTCTTAACAGATCACGCTTTACTTCCCACCCATTTTCGGTAGCACAGGGAGAAAAGGCCAACCGTGAGAATGAGAACTGCCGCCGTGAACAGGATACCGTAAAGAGGCGAGACTGACAGAAGATTTATATACGCATGACCGCTAAGGAGTGCGGTAAAATCGACGTACTTTGCCTCATCCAAGCCAAAGGCGGTAAGAGCATACGGAACCAACGTAACCGCTGCTATGGTGGACATGCAGGAGACGGTCTTTTCCAACAATGCCGACAGAGATACCGTGGCTACCGCCAAAACAATAAACCCCAGCGTTCGCAGACTCTCATAAATCCAGAATAACTGCTCGATGGTTATGTTTCCGCGCAGATTACCGAACAGCACAAGGCTGGCAGCAGGTGCATCCGAGGCAGGAAAACGGTAAAGGGGGATGACTGCGTTGTAGTCAATAACGGCAAAAGCGATTCCCAAACCAAATGCAAGGAAAACTGCCAATGCAAGCTTGGCTGCAAAAGTCCTTCCCCGCCCTCCCTTGGTGGCGCGAAGAATAGGCGCCATGCCCGTGCGGTATTCCGAGGCAAAAATCCCCGCAAGCATCAGCAGAACGGCGGCATAGAGCAGATAATCAAAGCCCAACGTCAGCAGGTGATTCCAACCTGTGTCATAGACGAAATATGCCTGTTGTCCCTTGGCGCGCAGAGCAAGGATATGGTCGCGTCGTGCTTCTACCTGCAAAAGCGCCTTGTCCCGCACCTTAGCGTCCTCCAGGGCATCCTGGTATTCCACAAACTCCTCGTAGCTGATCTCTGCCTTGAAGTATTTGTTCTGCATGGACTTTTCGCTGTAGATGATATCATCCACGATGTCCCGCTCCTCTTGAATGTAGATCAGCTTCTCATCGGTGGCCTCTCCCTCCAGCAGCGTCATGTAGCTGCGGTAGCGGGCATCCGAAGGATCAAGATTGGGCATCGTAGTACGGTCAGTGATCTCAACCTTGACAAGCAAGACAATCAGAATGAGAAGAATAAACTTGCCGGCGACCAACAGCTTGTGACATTCATATCCCGCACGGGTGCGGATAAGGCAAGGAATCGTGGGAAGACGGAATCGCTTTTTGCAAAAAAGCCGAGTCAACCTTTGCGGCAGACGAAGGGTGGATTTTCCGTCAGCGCGGTTGAATAGATATGTGGTGACACCGCCGCAGACCGCAGTAACGGTAAGCAAAGCCCCAATGATGAAGGGGATGGCAGGAATGGCGAAGCCAAAGAAATTGATGGCATAGTACTGCCCGAACAAAAGATCCGTGTCCATGACAGCGAAGGCATTCATAAGGCGCAGAGGGTTATTGGGATCCAGATATTCGGCAAGGTGCAGGACGAAATTCACCGCTACCAGTACAAGACCGCTCATGTAGGTTAAGGCATGGCTTCGCAGGAGGGCGGAGAGCATGAGGATCAGCATACCCAGGGCGGTCATGGCGAGGATCTTGATAAGAACGCTCACTACCAGCAGCTCGCCCACCTTGAGCATCTGAGGGCAGTATAGGTAGTCCTCCATGAGCTGAACGTAGCCTCCAAGTGAGGAAAAGCCGTGATAACGCAGTCCGTAAAGCAGGAGCGTGGTACCCGAAAAAGCAATGACTGCTACCGTAACGGTGGTCAACAGAGCAGCGAATTTGGTCAGGATCAGCGAGGAATGTCCCCCTCTTGTGGCGTGAATAAGTGGAAAAATGCCGCTCTTTTTCTCGTCCAGGATCATGCCCGTTACCAGTACCAACAAAAACAGGATCAGGCAAAGTCCACCGTGGCTATAAGCAAAATAGGGTTCCCAGCCGCGAACGTACTCGTTTTCAAGAGGGATATACCGGTTTGCCCAGTAGATGTCAATAATATCACTTTGGAAGCGATAGGCGTAATCGTTCTCCGACATGCCTTGGGCGAGGTATTCGGCACGAGTCCGCTCGGCTTGCTTAAAAATTGCCTGCATCTTCTCGGGATACTCCTCAATGCGCGCTGCAGTGTTTCCAAAGCGACGGTAGGTGAAATATTCTCGGTTCAATCGCTCCCCGTCGTATTCGTCCCAGTAGTCGGCGAGGTCGAAAATGCCGTTTATGAGCAGACCGTTTTCTCTGGCGTAATTGAAGTAGTAGTCCGACATTTCATCCGCCAGATCACGGTATTCCCTCTCAGCCTCATATTCCTTCATAAAGGCATCGGGATCTGACTCATACCGCTCATACATGGAGAAGATCTCGCTGTGCCACTCATCCTCGGGGCAAAAGTAGTCACGGTTCAGAGCTGTATTGCGGGCTTCGTAAAAAGAGAGAAACGCATTGAGAAGGAACAGGAATGCGAAGGTAATGCAGAGGAATTTGTTTCCGATGAGTTTTTTTAGTTCATATTTGAGCATAATGTCACCTTATTCTTGCGTTGCTTGGAGTTCGCAGGGCTTTACGATCTGCCCTGTTTGGGTATCAATGACCGCCAAAAGTGAATTCCAGTTGGTGCGATCACTATCGGGGTTGTATTCGTTTTTGTAATCCTTATAGGTCCGATAGGCTACGTACAGGTAGCGCCCGTCGTAATTCATGACATTGTCAATCAGGTCAGGAATCCCGTCAGTGGTAAGTTGAGCCAGCTCGACAAGCTCGCCGTTTGGGGTCAAACGGTAAATACGTCCCGCAGCCAGTACCGCTCTGCCACCTTTTTCTAAGGTGTACATATCAGTATAGAAGTCGTGATAAGGGTCGTCCTTATAACTATCTCCGCTATGGTCGATGCACAGAAAAACCTCATCTCCAAAATCGCCGCCTTTCATGTATGTGTGCCCCTCGGGGTACTTATTGTAGTAAGGGGAAATCTGCAATGTTTCCAAATTCAATCTTTGCAGCTCCCCCATTTTGCCGTTTGAAGCGTTAATGGTATAATAGACCAGATCACGGTCGTCTACGTAATCTAACTTGACCGAGTAGTTTAGCGACGGCGTGTCTACCGTGGCAATGATCTCAACGGCAAGGTCCTGCAAGGAGATACGAAGGATCACGTTCTTTCCAAAACGGGTATAGAGCATACCGTCGCGGATGATCATATTGTAATCCGGAATATCCAGAGTCTCCATGGTATAATCGCCTGTCATACTCTCAAAAAGATAGTGGCATTCTCCTCTTTGCGGGTCATATCGGACAACGGTTGTGTAAAGGTATTCCCCTTGTTCGTTGTAAATATCCTCGCACCAGTATAGATATTTGCCGTCAGTTTGAAGCCCATTCATGAAATTTACAGCCTTGGGCAATTCACTTTCCAGCGTCAGGTCATTTAAATTGGTGTCTGTCGAATAGAGGTAATACTCGTCGTATAAGGATAAATCGTGCAATTTCAGGCTTAGCAAATAGATGCGGTCTTCCAAGCAAGCCATTGATTCCACAATCAGATCATAGCCATTGAAGCAATCCTCATGCTTGCAGAAGGCATCCCGGCACAGGGGAAACAGAGTCTGCGTGGATTTTCCGAACAGGGGTGTTTTATCCACTCTACTGTAATAGTAATAGTAAGGAGTATTTATACCGGCATTCGATCCGGTATTGTAACTGCGAAGCTCGTTGTATTGCTCGTAAAGGGCTTGCCAGTCCACCTCCGAGAGGGGATATTGCCAGTCGGGGGCAAGAGTTTCCCGTAAAGGCTCGGTATAGGTCTCGTCACCGACAACATCGGAGCGACGGTTAGACAGCGTAACGGCAAACAGGACTCCCGCCAGCAGAACGGAAAGGACTATAACGATGAGGATATGCTTGTTTTTGGACATGGTGATTCTCCTTTTTTATTGAAGTTTTCCTTCTGCGGGCGGTACGATCACAAACCCCTCTGGGGTGGATTCGTCCACGTAGATATAGGTGCCGTCCACCATCACGTAATAGCCCTTGACCATATAGCCGTAACCGTTGTCGATCTCAATGACGGTTTCAGCGATCTCATTGTAGCCAAAATCATAGAGCAAAAAGCGGCGGTCAGAGTAGTCGGATTCCAACAGGATCAGATCGTAGGGCATGGTCTCGCTACGGTGGATCCAATTGCTCATGCCCCAGGAATAGCCGTTCTCGTGGCGTTCGCTGAAGGTCTCGCGATGGTCGGGGTAAAACTCCCGCATAGAGAACAGCGTACTGTCGAAAGACAGATCTTCAAACAATGCCTCTCGTTGTCCGCGGGCTGTAGCGTGGAGCGTCCCCACGGTCTTGGCGTGGTGGTCTTGCGTAACGGGAGTGCCATCCTCTGTATGATAGCGGTAAGAACCTAAAACATAAGGGCGGTAAATGGCATTATAGACCACCCAATCGTCCACATAGTAGGTATGATCCTCGGTCATTGCGGCAATATCCAGTCCACCGATATAAATACTGCCGCCGCCCGTGATGCACCCTTGGTCATCGGTCACCATGAAATCCACAAAATTGTCCTCAACACAGGGGAGGACGGAGCCGGTACTGTTTTCTTGTATTTCATATTGCCACAAAAGCGTTGTGTCCTCGGTGACGGTCACGCTCTGACCAATGTCCTGTAAGGGCTTGCCTTCCCAATCCGAGCAAAATGCCTCGGCGCTGTCATACGCTCCATGCTCCTCGTTCCATACCTTCCACCGCACGTAACCGTCCGAGGAGAGAGTTTGCACGGTCGGTATCAGGCGAGAGTGTGCAGTCGGGGTTAAGGTGACGGTCTCGCCCTCAGTGCAGAACACATGAAGAAGGATCAAGCGGTTTCCAATACGGGCGTTCACCTCTTCGGGCTGCACGGTATCGTCCCGATGAGCAAAGGCATCGGCGTCGTTTTGGACTGTCTCTCTTTCTGCCGCCAGATATTGCACCTTTACGTAGCTCTTTTCTGTCAAATAGATCGCAGCTGCAGATTCTTTGGTGGTTGTTTCCGTTTCAGGTGCAAAAGGCTCTTCTGTTTTCAATGCAGGAAGCAACACAGCTACCGTACAAACGCTCAGAAGCGTTATACAAGCGGCAATGATCAAAGCATTTTTGATCCACGCACGCTGCTTGCGATGGCGGAATAACTCTTCGGCATCGGCACCCAAAAGCTTATATTCATCGTCGATCAAGCCGGTCAGCTTGACGGATTTTTTATATTTCATACTCATACCCCTCCTTAATAAGTCTGTCACGCAGTTTTTGCCGCATGACAAACAGGCGTTGATAGACGTTGTTTTCGCTGTAGCCGCTGATCTCCGCCAGACGGCGGACCGAATCCAGATACCAATAACGGCGGACGAACAAAGCAGCGTCTTTTTTGGATAATGAACGCAAAAACTCATTGATAATGCGGCGCAGGTCCTCGGTCATTGTGTCGTCCGCCACGGATATTCCCTCCAGATGCTCCTCAAGCTCGGAAAGCGGGACGCAAACGTCGGATGGAATGCGCCGTCCCGAACGATTGGCTCGAAGCCTGTCAATCGCCAGATTCCGTGTCACGGTCAGGACAAAGGCACGCAAAGACTTAGGGCGGATTGGAGGGATGGAATCCCACACCTTTACATAAGTATCGTTGACACATTCCTCAGCATCCTGCTCGCTTTTCAGAACGTTGCGCGCGATGCAGTGGCATTCACCGCCATATCGCTTCGCCACATGGTGCAACCCATCTTCACGGCGGGCAAACAATAGGGCTATGATATCGTCATCTGTGATGATGCGCTGTGCCATGACGGTACTCCTTTCTTGATGTTCGTAATAATCCCTCTACTTATTATGACGAAAAAACACTTTGGCTTTTTAGGAAGTTTTTGAAAATATTTATGTTTTTTCCGAGTGAGCAAAACGGGTGTGCTTGAATAGCCAAACAGATAAAAGCATATTGTGCTTATCCTGTCATTGTAGCATAATAAAAATATCAATAAAATACCCCATCGGCACGATTTTGGAGGGTACAAAAAAGAACAGCCGCGACAGCGACTGCTCTTTTTATTAATAGAGGTTCTTCTACGATAGCTTGAAATGATTCTGTCATTGGATACAGCCCCCGATCAGAGGATATCCCCAAACACGTGGAGATAGTAATCCTCCAGCGACGGTACGACCGTCACGGAATCCTCGGTGGGCTTTGTGTCGGACAGAATGCGCAAAATGACTCCCTGCTCGCCGTTCTGGATATTGACCACGCGGAATTTTTCCTGCATGGATTGTACATCCTCAGCGGCTACAACAGTCTGCCAAACCTGCCCCTCAATCTTTTGGGTCAGCTCGTAAGGACTGCCGCTATCCGATATCACGCCCTTTTTGAGCATGATCGCTTCGCGGGCGATAAACTCCACGTCGGACACCACGTGAGTGGCGATGATGACGGTCTTGTTGAGCGCAACGCTGGCGATGTAGTTGCGGATGGCAATGCGCTGCTTGGGGTCAAGACCTGCGGTGGGCTCGTCGAGGATAACGATCTCGGGGTCACCGAGCAGAGATTGCGCGAGGGCAAGACGCTGCTTCATACCGCCCGAGAAAGAGCCGATGCGGTGGGTGCGGACGTCATGAAGCTCCACGGCATGCAGAAGCTCGTCGATCTGTTCGTCGGCTTTTTTCTTATTCAGCCCCTTGAGAACCGCCATGTAGCGAAGGAAGTCAAGCGCCGAAAAGGAGGGGTACATACCGGGATACTGGGGCATAAATCCCAGCTTTTCACGGTAGGACGCGCCCAACTTATCAATGTCCACGCCATCCAGCGTCACGCTGCCGCTGCTCGCGCGCAGATTTTGCGTCACGATATTCATCAGCGTGGACTTGCCCGAGCCGTTGGGACCAAGCAACGCATAAATGCCGTGGTCGAAGCTGTAGGTAAACTGATTGAGCGCCAGATTGGAGCCGTAGGATTTGGAAAGATTTTTGATAGTAAGCATATATATTTCCTTTTTTATCGTATTTTATAACTCAACGAGCGCGATACAAGATCATACTTGGTTACTGAACCTGTGAGAAATCCAATACGCTGACCGTTCCGTCTTGCAGATCGGCAATCGCATACTGAGCAGGCTCCTCGGAGCTATCGGCAAATTCCTGATTCAGATAATTCTTAAATTGCTCATAATGGTGGTAGGAGAAGTAGATAACTTCACCGTCAACGGTGAAGTTATTGATCCTGACAGGAACATCTTTGTAGGCAAGCTGAAGTACGCATTCCTCCGCATTTTCTCCAATCCTTACTCTGTAAATCTTACCGCCCCCCTGTGTTCCCGCAGTCATGGGCTTTTTCTTATATTCCCATTTCCAGGTATAATAATCCTTCAAAGGATCACCCTCCATCTCCTGCTCGGTCAGATTGCGCGTATAGTAGAGGTAATCACCCGAGATCTGGCATCTTGTACTCAGATTATCCGGAAGATCATATTCTTGCTTGGTCTGCAGATCATATACAAAGGATGCAGAAGGATAGCGGTCACCCTCCTTGGTTTCCGTTACAACCAGATATCTGTCCGTGTAGGCAGCAATACCGTTTCCTTGAGTGACAATCTCTTTATTTTCCAGATCCAAATCTGCACGGCAGATCTGCATATTGTTCGGATCACTTGAATCAATATAGTACACCGAATCCTCGATCCAGGCAACCAAACCGACGGTTTTGGGAATTTCATAGAGCAATTCAAACGCCAGGGTATCCAGATCGATGGTGTAAATTCCGGTCATGCCCGCACCATTCTCACTGTATACTTTGTATTCCACATACACGCGGTTGTCGTAAACATGGTTGACGATGAGCATATCTGAATAGACATAATATCCACCGTCTGTCGGATCATATTCATAGTACTCGGCGATGTCATAGATCTCTTGGATGTTGTTTCGCTGCAGATCGCAAATGTACACCTTAAGATCACTATCAAAATTAGAGATAAATACAATTTCATCGGACCCGATATATTGAATTTCAGCAGCAGACCAAACACATTCCTCCAGTTGGTGCGTACAGAGTGGGTCTGCACACAGAGCGCTGATATTTCCGGTCAGCTTATTATAAAAGTAAAACTGAGGCATTCCGGAGGCGCCAAGGCTATTTTGATAGGCGGCACCTATGGGAAACATGATCGGAGTTTCAATAACACTATGCGAGCTTTTCAGGTAAAGTGCTTCAAGGTCCTCAACCTTCTTATCCGCATAATAAGGCGTATCCCCGGTCTTGCTTATGACGGGGGTGGCGTAATCTTCTCCAAGTTGATTTTCAAAGGCATTCTTATCCTGCAACTGATCTTTATAATCCTCTCTACGCAAGCAGATTATCAGAACAGAGGTAATCAGGCAAATAGCCAGAACTGCACATAGGATATATGGAGCTTTTTTCATGTTCACATTCTCTCCTTAATAATGTTAATAATGTTTATTCTTCACACTAATGACGCCCGCGCATGCCCCGGCCCATCCACTTGACAAATCCCAAAAGAGTCAGCAAGCAGATCACTGCCACAAGTATGGTCAGGTATGTCATATAGTGCGTATCCTGCGCGAAGGACTGCAAAAACGTCGTGCCATCCAGCAGGTACGTATAATCGATTCCGCTCGCTGCTTCCATACCAAAGCGGCGCATGAAATACGGCAAAAGTGTGACCATAGCAACCGTTATGCTCGTACCCAGCACGCTCTTTGTCACAAGCGACAAGCAAAGCAGCATCATAGCCATAAGCAAATATGCTGCGCCCTTGACCGCCAGCCATGCAATCAAGCCCTGCGCAATAGTCATATCGGGCAGCGCGGCAAAGCCCGGAAGGCTCTGTATGGGAGCTGTCCACATGGGCAGCTCGAATCGCAGCAGTACAAATCCCAGATCAATTGCCGCAAAGGCGGCAAACACGCCCAGTGCAAGCAGCGCTGCCGCTGCGTATTTGGCGCAAAGCACGCCTGCCCTGCCACGCTTGGACGGACGCAGGATCTGATACGCCCCCGCGCGATATTCATCGGCAAATACGCCCGCGAACGAGAGCAGCACCAATGCATACAGCAAGAAATCAAACTCGCCATCAAACAGCGCATTCCAGCCCGTGTCATAGACAAAGTGCCCCTCTTTTCCCTGCTCTGCAAGCCCTTGCAAATAGTCTCTGCGACCCTCAATGCGCTTCAGATGCTCGGTACGCTCCTGCGCGTACTCGTATTCATTGAAATATTGCGCATATTCTTCCGAGGTGATTTTTCCGCTTTGGTGCGCCTCCATCATTTGCGAAAACTTGGCGTCCGAGCCTGCCTCGTCAATGCGCTCGCGCTCCTCTTTGATATATTGCAGCTTCTCTTCGGTCACCTCGCCCGCCAGCGTGGTCATATATTCGTGATAGACGCTGTCGGTAAACGATGACTGATACACGTAAGTACCCGAGGAGATCAGCAGCTTGGCGAGCAGCAAAACAGCCAAGATGATGGCAAGCTTATTACCGACCAGCAGCTTGTGCAGCTCCGCACCGATCAGTGTGCGACCGATCAGCGGCACAGCCGTTGCAGGCAAGCGCAGCTTGATCCCCTTGCGCTTTCTTCCCGCTCCCGGTGTTTTGCAGAACATCCACCCCGCAGCCATTGCCAACGTGACAGCCACCAAGGCATATACCGTAATTAACAAAGGGATAAATGCCACCGATGCGCCAAACACGTTCAGCGAGTAGTAACGGGTAAAATAACTGTGCGTATCCATTGCCCCGAAAATATTGAGCATATGATACGACCCGAATTGCTCGACAGATACGAAAAAGTACAGGGCAAACTGCGCCGCAAGCACACCAAGGGAGCTGACAAAGGTAAGCGCATAATCCTTGCACAAAGTCCCCAGCAGCATAATGCATGCGCCAAGCGCAAACAAAGTAAGGGTTTTGATTCCAAGCGAAAGCGCAAGATACTCACCCACCGTAATGATCTCGGGGCAGAATTTATACGCCTCGAATACCTGCACGAAATTCCCCATAGAGGAAAGGCCGCACAAGCTGCCGAACACGATCAGAGCAGCGGCTTGGAAGATCAACACAAGCCCTGCGGACACGCAAAGCAGCACGCCAAGCTTGCACAGCAGCGTGCGCATCCTGCCGCCCTTGGTTGCGTGCAGAATCGGGAGCATGCCCGAGCGGTATTCCCCAATGCAAAGCCCGACTGCCGCTACCGTCAACAGGATTGCCATGAGCACGTTGCCGTCGGTATAGGCAAAATAGCTATCCCAGCCAACGGCATATTCGTACTCGATCTCAATCAGCGCGTTGACCTCGTAGATCCTGATCAGATCACCTTGATAGCGATATTCATACGCCTGCTCACTCACGCCCGAGGCAAGATAATCCTCCTGCGCCATACGGGCAGCTCTGACCACGCGCCCAACGTCGGCTTCATAAGAGTCAAGCTCCTGCAAAACCCTGTACGCCATATAGCAATCTCGATACTTGTCAATGTCCGCCAAGAATGCGCTGTCAAAGTATTCTTCAGCCGGAAAGATATAGCTAAATGAGGTCGCATTCGGATTTTGCTTCTTGTACTCCGCGTACGCCTGCTCGAATGCCTCCCGACTCACTCTTTCGTATTCCTCATTCACCTTGCCAAGCCGTGCGTACTCGGAGTTCCACGCATCCGCATCGCGATTGTAAGCGTCCAGCTGCTCCAAAATTTCCGGCTCAAGCGTCACGCTCCCCGCGACCTCCTTGGCACTGCGGTAGCAAAGTCCGATATTGAGAAGCAGCAGCAATGCAAACAAAATCACGAACAGCTTGCTTTGAAAAAGCTTTTTGAATTCATATTTCAGCATAAGCCAAATCCTTTCAAGTCAATTACGAGATCTGTTTGATCTCTTCCATGTCCTCCAGCTCGATAAAGCGCACCGTTCCGCTGTGCAGATCGACCATGATCAGATAATCCCACATTTTAGGTTGTTTGCTTTCTTCCACATTGCCCTGTGACGGTCTGCCATGCGACGGTCTGTCACCGAAAGTAGGGTTGAAATAATTGCGGTACTGCTCGTGATTCTGGATCTTCATCCACAGGCATTCCCCGTCCACGTAATAATTTTGGATAAGAATGGGTACACCCTGATAAAACATCTGGAACACCAGCTCCTCCTCATCAGAGCCGATCTGACGTCTGAAAATGCGCGCGTTGGTCGTTTGCGAGGTAATGGTTCTGGGGTCATCGGGGTCTTCCCACAAAAAATACTCCTTGTTGGGATCGCTCTCGATCTCCTCGTCGGTCAGTAGCTTGGTATAGTAGATATAGTCACCCGACAAAACGACGTTACGCGTCTGCTCACCAAGCGGGATGCTTTCACCGGTATCCAAGGAGTACAAATAATACTGATCGAATACGCCGTAGCCCTTCCAATCCAAGATAATAAAGTAGTCTTTGGTGTGGCTATAGATTCTCTTAGGACCTTCAAACAGCGATTCTTTTTTGCTAAAATTCAAATCGGTCTTTTGCCAGGTATAATAATTCTCAAAGTCGCTTAGGGTGTAGTAGATCTCATCGTTCTCCACAAAGCATTGACCAATGTTGATGTCCCCCGAGACCACACTGATTTCCCCGTTATCCATATTGAGGGTCTTGACAGATTGAATGGAATTTGTGTTGCTGCCGACGTAATTGCTTTCGATAAAATACAGCAGATTGTCCTTTTCGTAAATGATCTCAATATACTCGGTATGCACCTGCCCGTCCTGCATATATGTAGGGAGAACGTACAGCATTTCTACGTTGTTGCGCTGATAATCGCAACGGTAGAGTCGCGATTTGAAGTCCTTATAGTAGCTGATGAAATACAGGTACTGCTCTCCGACGTACGTGCAGATCTCAGCGAAGTTGTTCCACGCGCCATCAAATATACATTTTTCGCCGCCCTCGCACATGGGGTCGGGACACCATGCGCTGATGTTACCGGTCATCTTGTTGAAAAACCACGTGGAGCCGTCCGAGGCAAACAGGGTTCTGCCCGTGGGCAACACATTTGCGCCAAAGTCTTCATCGCTGTTTCCCTCAAAGATCTCGAACAGTTCCTCTTCCGATTTACCCTCAAAAAAGCCGCCCTCGCCCTGCTTCAGCGCATAAGCTTGCCAATCCTGGGCATTGATGATGGTACCGATAATATTACTCCCTGCTTGTGGCAGCTTATTCTGCTCCTCTTGCTCCTGCTTACTTTCCAGCTCCTCTTGATACTCCTGTCGGCGGTTGTTGCACGCGGCAAGCGCGCCAAGCAGCATGACAAGCGCCAATGCGAGCATCATCCCTCTTTTGATTTTTCTCTTTATCATTGCCATTACCCCTCTTCTCAAGTCATTTACCAGATTCCTCTGATCCCTTCCATATCCTCCAGCTCGATAAAGCGTACCGTTCCGCTATGCAGATCGACCATGATCAGATAACTCGACATTTTGGGTTGCTCTTTTTCGTTTTCCAATCTGTCCTGCGAGGATCTGCCGCCAAAATCCTGATTAAAATAATTGCGGTATTGCTCGTGATTCCTGACCTCCATCCACAGGCATTCTCCGTCCGCGTAAAAATCATTGATCATCACGGGAACGCCCTGATAATACATCTGGAATACCAGCTCCTCCTCGTCTGAGCCGATCTGCTTTCTGAAAATACGCGCATTGGTCCTTTGCGAAGTAACGGTATTGGGTCTTTCAGGGTCTTTCCACAAAAAATACTCCTTATTGGGATCGTTCTCGATCTCCTCGTCGGTCAATCTCTTGTAGTAGTAGATATAATCACCCGAAATTACCACGCTGGTTGCCTGCTCGCCAAGCGGGATGCTCTCCCCGGTTTCAAGCACATACAAATGATCTTCTGTTAGCACACCGTAGCCCTTCCACTCCGAGATAATAAAATAGTCCTTGGTATGATTGGAAATCAGCATGGGGTCTTCAAACAGCGACTCTATGTTGCTAAACTCCAGGTCTGTCTTATACCAGTCATACCACCCCTCATAGGTGTTCAGGGTATAGTAGACCACATCGTTCTCCACAAAGCATTGTCCGACGTCGATATCGCCCGAGACCACGTTGACCTTACCCGTGTTCATATCCAAAGTTTTGACAGACTGAATGGACAACGTGCCGGCGCCGACGTAATTTTTTCCTATGAAGTAAAGCAGGTTGTCCTTTTCATAAATGATATCAATATTGTCGGCATACACCTGTCCGTCATCTGTGTAAGTGGGCAGCACGTACAGCATTTCTACGTTGTTGCGCTGGTAATCGCAACGGTAGAGTCGGGAGGTGAAATCCTTATAGTAACTGATAAAATACAGGTGCTGCTCTCCGGCGTATGCACAGACCACGCCTAAGTCGTTCCACATACCGGAAAACATACATTTTTCTCCGCCCTCGCACATGGGGTCGGGACACCATGCGCTGATATTCCCTGTCATCTTGTTGAAAAACCAGGTAGAGCCGTCCGATGCAATCAGGGTTCTGCCCTTAGGCAACACGTTTGCACCAAAGTTTTCATTGCTGTTGCCCTCGTAGATTTCGTACAGCTCCTCTTCCGATTTGCCTTCAAAGTAGCCGCCCTCGCCCTGCTTCAGCGCATAAACCTGCCAATCCTCGGCATTGATGATAGTACCGATGATATTGCTCCCTGCTTGCGGCAGCTTGTTTTGCGCTTCTTGCTCCTGCTTGCTCTCCAGCTCCTCCTCGTATTGTTCGCGGCGGTTGTTGCAGGATGCAAATACCGAGATCAGCATCACAAGTGCCAATGCAAGCATGATCCCTCTTTTGATTTTTCCTCGTAGCATACCCATTATTCCCCTTTCTTGGTATTATTTGGATTTATAAATGGCTGAAATATCCCCCCCTGCCCGTACCGTGCTTTTGTTGGCACGGACAGAGGGATTTTTATTAAATTTTACTGCTGCTCGGGCGGCACGATGGTGAACACCTCGTACGAATCAACGTCAAAGTATGCAAGCGTTCCGTCCGCAAGCCTATACACGCCCGTGACCATACGCCCGTACTGATCGGCTGTGTAGATCTCCTGCTCCACAATCTCCCCGTAGGACGTGCCGTAGATCAGAAAGGCGCGTGTATATTCTCCATCATGCACGATGGCGTAATGATCGTAGCCCGGTGACTTGGGCCAGATGCACACGCCATGGCCGCTTGCAAATACAGACGCGTGATCGTACATCAGGTTACGCATAGTGATGCGGTAGCTGTCCTCGCTCAGATCGGCAAACAGCCGCTCGTGCGCCTCGTCTGCACCCGCATGCAAATCCGATATGGTCTGCGTGTGAAAGCTTTCCGAAACAGGGCTGCCGTCACTTGTCAGATAACTGTACGAGCCCAGCACACAAGGGCGGTAGGAAGCGTTGAGCTCACCAAGAAATGACCCGTAATACTTAGGATTTTCGGTCAGCGGCACAAGGTCCAGCCCACCGATATACACCGATCCTCCTCCCTTGATCTCACCGTCAGCCCCAAGCACCAAAAAGTCTACGAAATTATCCCGGATGCAAGGATACGACGTATCCTCGCGCGACTCGTAATGCCGGCTGTATTCATATTGCCAGAGCAAAGAAGTTCCTGCCTTTGCATGCACTTCAGCCTCGCGTCCCTCTCCTACTCTGTAGTATTCATCGGGATAGTAATAGGACTCATCCTCCGTATTCCACGCCATCCAATAGTCGTCACCCTGTTTGGTGGTGCGGTATTCCACCTCGATCAATCTGCCGTGCTCGCTCGGTGAAAGGATGACGGTTTCATCCTCGGCACAATACACGTGCAACAAAATCAGCCTTGTACCGACAAATACCTTTTGCGACTCTACCGATACGTCTTCACCGTCGACCGTGTAGCTCTGCACCTTCCCCGTGGGCATAGCCTCTGCGGGCGTCACTCTGTGCACCTGCACGTATGCATGGTCGGCAAGCAGATTGGATATCACCGGCACCTCTTCCGTGCCCGGGGTATCTGTTCCCGGCTGTTGCGAGTCGCCAAGCAGCGCGGGCAAAGCTGTCAACGCCATAACAAAAATCAAAGAAAGGCAGGCTGCCAACAGAACCACGCGGCGAAGCGGCAGACGCTTGCGCGGCTTACCAAACACCGCCGAGGGGTCCGACGCCATCAGAATATGGCGATCATCAATCTGTTCTGTTAAGTTTCGAGATTTTTTATACTTCATCGCAATATCCCTCCTTGATCAGTCTTTCACGAAGCTTTCTTCTCATCACGAAAAGCTTTTGATATACGTTATTTTCGCTGTATCCGCTCATTTCGGACAGCGTTTTGATCGAATCCAGATACCAATAACGGCGCACAAACAGCACCGCGTCCTTTTGCGAAAGAGAATCCAAAAAATCGTTGATAATTCTCTGAAACTCCTGCGACTTGCTCTCATCCGGTACGGCAATGCCCTCCAGATGCTCCTCAAGCTCGGAAAACGGTATACAAACCACTGAGCCGCCACGCTTTTCCGCATTTCGAAATTGCAGCTTGTTGAGCGATAGATTGCGCACGATGGTCAATGCATATGCCAGCAGCGATCCCGGGCGATTGGGCGGAATCGACTCCCAGATTTTGACCAGCGTATCGTTGACACACTCCTCGGCATCCTGCTCGTTTTTGACAATATTGCGCGCCATCTGCAAAAGTGCCTTGCCGTATTTGCCTTGAATTTGTCCAAGCCCCTGCTCCGAGCGTGCAAAGAGCAGATCTATGATCTCACCGTCTTGCGGTATTTGATTGTGTTGTATGTCCATGACCCGCTCCTTTCTTGCCCTTTCACTTATATAGACAGAAGATTTTGTGAATTCTTAGGAATATTTCAATTTTTCTCAAATTTATTTTTTTACGGTTGTATTACAAATATTTTCCGCTTTGCCGATGCATTTTCCAAATATATTTTTTCATTTACATTGTAGCATAATACAAACATCCGAAAAATACCCCATCGGCACGATTTTGGAGGGTACAAAAAAACAGCCGCATGGGGTGACATATTAGCGAAAAAAAACAAAAGAGAGAGTAACGCGAAATGAACATTTCACAAACCCTCTCTTTTTTTGCTATGAGTGATATTCCGACTGCGTCGGAGTGATATTATTGCCTTCGCAATAGTGATATTGTTCGGCTACGCCTTTCAGTGATATTCTATTCGCCATGAAACTCGCGTAGCGAATAACACTTGGCGTAGCCAAATATCACTGCCCAAGGCAATATCACTCGCCGCAGGCGAATAGAACTGGCGTACCTGCTTTATCGCAGGTACGCCAAGCTTGACTGTTTTTTCGTTTTTCTTAATGATTTTTACTTCCTACCCAACTCCGCTTGGAAAGCCATGTGAGGATCGTGATAGCAGCGGCGAGAACAGCAACCGTCAGCATGAGATAGAGGGCGGAGCTTGCCGCCGTGGTGAGAAAACCGGTACCTTCCAACAGGTAAGTGAAATCGAAATACTGCGCCACGGCGAGACCGAAGCGGCGAAGCAGGAAAGGCATGAGGGTGACGGTGGCAACGATGGCCATGGTGTTCAGCACCTTACCCGACAGGAGGGAGATTCCCGTGAGGGCAGTGACGAGCAGAACGACAGCCAGCCACTTGACGGCGATCCAGAGGGCGACGAACTGTGCCACGGTCATGCTCGGCTGACTTCCGAACATGGTGATACTTTGAATGGGTGCATCCCACGCGGGTAACTCAAAGGACTTCATGGCGGCGGTGAGGTCGATGGCGGTAAAGGCCGCGAACAGAATGGTGGTAAGAGTCAGCACCGCTGCGTATTTGGCAAGGAACAGACGCCATCTGCCCTTGCCCGTCGCTTTGAGGATATTGTGAATACCGCCACGGATCTCATTGGCGAACACACCCGCGAACAGGAGCAGGACAAGGCCGTAGAGCAGGTAATCAAAGCCTTGGTTAAACAGAGTATTCCAACCCGTATCGTAGACGAAGTAGGCATCCTTTCCGGCGGTTTGGGCGGACAGGATATAGTCGCGGCGGTTTTCGATGCGGGCAAAATGACTGTCGCGATCCTTGGCGTAATTGTACTCGTCAATAAAAGCAAGGTATTCTTGCTGGGAGATCTTGCCTTGGTAGTAGTCTGCCAAAACTTGGTTGTAGCCGTTCTTGGCGGTGTCGATGCGGTTGCGTTCTGCATCCATGTAGGCTAACTTTTCCTCGGTCAGCTCGCCCGATAGGGTGGTCATGTACTCCTTGTACACGCTATCCGTAAAGGATTCGGTATAGGTAAAGGTCTCGGCGGCGATAAAGCCCTTGGCAAGCAGAACAATGACTACAATGATGATGAACTTGTTTGCCAGCAGGAGCTTACCCATCTCCGCGCCGAACAGGGTGTGGCAAGGCATGGGAATGGCTCTTGCGGGGAGCTTGATAGGCTTCTTTGTCTTGATCTTGACCGCGCCTTGGGTGCGGCAGAAGGCGAAGGCGGACAAGGCGGCAAAGGTCAGAGCAAGGGCAGCGAACAAACCAATAGACAGGGGTATGTACGGCACCGACTCCTCAAAGACGTTAAGGGAGTAGTACCGCGTGTAGGCGGTCTTGGTGTCCATGACTGTGAACAGGTTGAGCATATCAAAAGAACCCGTCTGCTCCAACGAGATGAAGAAGTACAGCACGAAGTTGACCGCTACAGCACCCAGAGAGGCCACGAAGGTCAGGGCGTACTTTTTGATGAACACCGAAAGCAGCATAATGAGGGTGCCCAGCGCGAACAGAACCAAAATCTTGGTCAGCACCGACACGGCCAACAGCTCGCCCACGGTGATGATCTCGGGGCAGAACTTGAAGTCCTCGAAGACCTGGACGAAGTTGCCAAGGGAGGAAAAACCGTAGCTGGCACCATAAAAGGCCAAGGTGGTAGCGGTGAACAGCACCACGGCAAGGGTGGTGAACAGAGCCAGCGCGCCCAGCTTGCAAAGGAAGGTGTGCAATCTGCCCTTCTTGGTGGCGTGGAGGATGGGGTACATCCCCGAGGAAAACTCCTCGATGCAGAGTCCGGGAGCCAGCACCAGCATGAGCATGACCAGAAGAACGTTGCCGCTGGTGTAGGCGTGGTATTCGTCCCAGCCCACAGCGTACTCGTAGTCGATGGGAATGAGAGCGTTGACCTCGTAAATGCGCTCGATGTCGGACTGGTACTTGTATTCGTAGTCGTTTTCGGTCACACCCGAGGCGAGGTAGTCTTCTTTCGCGACAGCAGCAGCTTTGGCGACACGTTTGAGATCCTTGGTGTAAGTGTCCAGTTCAGCCATATATCGCTTGGCATTATAGTAATCCCAATACTTTTCAGCATCCTCATCCAGTTCCCAATAGTATTCCTTAGCATTGGGATTCTGCCGATAGAATTCTTCCATCTCTTTCTTTTTCTGCGGAAGAAACACTTCGTTGTGATAGGTCTCCAATCGTTCAAACTCGATCTGCCAGGCAATGGAATCATCATTATAAGTCTCCAGCGCAGCCAGCACTCCATCTGATAACTCTACGGTAGCCTCGTGCTTAGCGGCATTATAGGAGAGTAAGACGTTCAGAACAAATAAGATTGTGAACATCCCAAGCACAAGCCGGTTGCTGACCAGCTTTTTACATTCGTGAAAAAACATAAGTCGTTCCCTTTGATTGATCTGTCACATCAATCGAACCAATTCCATATATCTCTGTCAGCAGGTTCAATGATACGGACAGTGCCGTTTTGCAGGTCAGCCATAGCTAAGTGGGTAACGGCGTGGTCAGTGCCCTTAGCGTAGATTCCCGGGCCCTCCACATCAGCACCCTCCAATAAAGACTCCGTGATAGAACTCCATGTCTGATTGTAAACGTTGCGGAACTCCTTGTAAGTGTTGTAAGAGAACCAGATGCATTCACCGTCCACCACAAAATTGTCGATGCGGCAAGGAATTCCCTCGTATGTCATCTCCAGCACACATTCTCGCTCGGTGCCATCCAGCTTCATACGCATGATGCGTCCCCGCATTGCCATATCGACACTCTCTCCCGTAGAAGCACTGTATGTAAAGATGGCTTTTCTGTCCCCGCTCCCACGGGTGATAACCGTTTTTTCATTGTCCCATGTATAAGTGTAAAACTCCTTCAGGAGGCTTTTTTCGATCTCCTCGGCAGACATTCTCTCACGATAATAAATGTAGTCTCCCGAAATAGTTGGGTTATATATCGCGCCAAGTTCAACGTCTTTTCCTGTTTCTATATCGTATACGTTGTAGATGGGGGCAGCACCATTCGTATAAACATCCGTATAATTTGAGAGATAGGTAATGTAACGATCGGTATAGGCATTGATCGAAACACACTCAAAGAGAAGCTCGACCGTCTCAAAGCTCAGATCAGTCTTATAATATTTCTTAATATCATCACGCTCGGAAAATATGACAGTATCCCCCATCATGAAAATCGAGTTAAAATCATACTTTTTGTTTATAACGGTAGTTTTCATGGTTGCCAGATCCAATGCCAGAAGATTGCATCTGGAGCTCTGCCCTGCCCCAACGTACTGATATTCGGTAAAGTAAAGAATGCCATCCTTTTCGCAGAAGATGTCATTTACCTCTTGTGCGTTGTTATAGATCTTCTCTACATTATTCCTTTCGTGGTCACAGCGATAGAGGCGCACCACCTCATCATTGTAGGTGCTGCGGAAATAAATGTATTCATCGCTTATATAGTCGGTCACAAGGAAGATGTTCCAGTACGTATTGAAGATGCAGTTTTCGGCATTATGATCACACAGGGGATCAGGACACCAGCTGCTGATATTGCCAGTGAGTTTATTGTAGAAAAATGTATCTCCCTGGCCTTGCCCCGTAATGATACGACCTGTGGGAAAAAAATTCTCGCTGCCATCATCCACACTGTTTCCTTGGTACAGTGCGTATAGCTCTTCCTTGGTTTTTCCCTCAAAGAATCCCTTATCCGAGGTCTTTTTGATAACAGAGGTAGCGTAGCCCGAGACGTCATAGCGGGATACAGTATAGTCATCATGGACCTGTATGCCAATAAAATTCTCAGCGATGCCACTGCCGGTTTGAGGCTGGTAGGCTTGGGACTCGGCTTGTTTCTGACTCTCCAACTCGTCCTCAAATTGATTTCTGCGCGAACAGGAAATGAGAGAGGAAAGAAGGAGAACTGTAATAAGCATAATGATTATGACTCTTTTCATGGTGTTGAAATCCTTTCTTAATGATTTAGTGGCTAATTGGAATAATCTCATACATACAATCCGGATCGTTAATATCTACCATAATGACAGTACCATCTTCCAATGTCAGCTTGCCTGTTACCGTATAGCCATATTCGTCTGCGGTGTAGGTCTCCCATTTCGTGATACGCTGGCAGGTCCCGTCATAAAGGAAAAACTTTTTATTTCCGTCATCCGTTATGACGTAGGTATAGCAATCATAGGCCATATTATGATGCATCATTCCGGTAAAAATACCCGGTGTCAGATCTGCTGCATATTTGTGAAGTAAGACGCGGTATGATAAGCGGAAATAATCATCGGTCAGATCATCAAACAGGCTTTCTCGAGCCTTCTGCGCCTGCAGATGCAGCTCAGATAAACGCTTTTCATGAGCAGATGCATCCACTTTCTCATTCTCGGCATACCGATAGGCACCAAGCAGAACCGGGCGATATGATGCATTCAAATACACTTTATTTAAGCCATAATGACTGCTCCCGTAATATGTCTTGTTCTCGCTGATCGTGGTCAGGTCAAGTCCGCCTATATAGATACTGCCCCCACCTGTGATATTTCCCTCGCTGTCGGTAACCGTGAAATCCACGAAATTATCCTCTACGCAAGGA
The DNA here is from genome assembly GCA_017503325.1 of Clostridia bacterium. GTDB lineage: Bacteria > Bacillota > Clostridia > Oscillospirales > CAG-272 > SVQP01. The sequence goes on from JAFVTI010000004.1 coordinate 39,946, forward strand.
CGTGAAACAGCAGGATACTGCCAAAGCAAAACGGTGTCTTCTGTAATAGATACGGATCTGCCAAGACAGGAAATGGCTTCCTCTGTGCTGACATTTAAGAACTCATCAGCAACAACATATCTCCGATTTGCTTTGTTCCAAACCGACCAATACAGGTTTTGATTGATTTCGATTTGTACAGCTTCAAAAAGCGCGCCGTCCGCACCGGGTGTAACGGTAATCGTTTCCCCCTCTCTGCAATGAAAGCTCAGGAGAATGAGTCTCTGCCCCCAGCATCTCACGGTTTCAACAGAAACAGCCGCGCCGGTCGTTGGGCTCACAATTCCGGTGTCAAGGCTCTGCCCTATGCTCAACCGTTGTACTTGTATGATATTTGGGTCCTCCACCCATTCCACATCAAGGGAGGATGGGTTTTGGGTGTTAGAGGGATCTGTGTGTATTCCCGTATTGAATAGCATAGCGGAAAGAAACACCGACGCAACAGCAACTGCCAGCATGGTCACGCAAGCAGCGAGTATAAGGATGCGCTTCATGATACGCTGTGATCGACATTTTTTCACACGGACAGATACATCAGACAGCTCGGCATCCAGGATCATATCGTCATCCAACTCACTTATTAGCAAGCAAGCCTTATATCTTGTTTTTTTCATACGCTGATACCCCTTTCGTGTAAATGTTTTTTTAGCTTGGTTCTTGTTCGGCGCAAACGAATCTCCACCGCCCCCTCTGTCAAGCCATAGGCTGCAGACAACCTTGAAATACTGTAATTATGCCAGTAACGTCCCACGAACAACTTTCGGTTGAGGGCGTCCTGATCTCTCAAAAAAGTTTGCAAATGCTCCTTGATTTCCCCTGACAATTCGTTTGTCATGTCATCATCCGAGGGGAAGCAATCACCCAACTCCTCCATGATTTCTTCCAATGAAACATCCATATAGCAGTTGTATCCTTGGCGGTGTATACTTTTATGCCGATTGATGGATATGTTGCGAACGATTCTGCCAAGAAAGGTTCGCAGAACCTGCGGGCGGTGAGGCGGAATGCTGTTCCATAGAGACAAATAGGCATCGCTGACACATTCCTCTGCATCGGACTCGTTGTGCAGGATACTCATAGAAACCGTTGAGCAGTAACGCCCATATTTCTTGTCTGTCTCTTTGATGGCTGTTTCGTCCCGCTTCCAGAACAGATCAATGATCTTTTCGTCGTTCATAGCTCACCCCCCTTTCGCAAGTGTCAAAGGCCTTTCACTTATATACACAAAATTTTCCTTGAAATCCGACACATTTTCCAAATATATTTTTTCATTTACATTGTAGCATAATACAAATATCCGAAAAACACCCCATCGGCACGATTTTACAAGGCGCAAAAAAAGAACAGCCATGGATTGGCTGTTCTTTTGTGTTCTGTTAGGCTTGTGTTGCATAGCATCCCGGGTCTCCCGCAGCCGCCATTTGCAGCTTGGCAAAGGCCTCTTTGCGTCCCTTTACTGTGCTTTTTCTGAAATCCGCAGGTGCAATGCCCGATTCCCTTTTGAAGAAACGGTAAAAATGCTGTTCGGTGCTGAAGCCGAGACGGAAAGCGATCTCGGAGAGCTTCAAATCAGTAAAAGCGAGATAGCTTTGAGCGCGTTGCAAGCGGGCATCCTTGATAAAATCGTAATAGGACAAGCCGCTGTATCTGCGGAATATCTTCTGCAGCTTGTTCTTATTGACGCCAAAGTGGCGACAAACCTCTTCAATACGGTAGGGATGCATGAGGTTGCCGTGGATGCGAATGACGATATTGCGATAGGTGGCGAAGGTCAGAGAGTTGTCACGCTGCGCCTCGATCTTGTGGGTGTATTGCGCCTCCAAGCCCGTAAGGATATCCATGAAATTGGCACGGATGCGGCAGGACCAGCATTTGTCGGGGTCTTGCTCCTCTATGGCAGCCACGGCAGCGTCACAGATGCGAAAGTAATTGTCCATCTGCTCATATGTCATGTCGATGCATTTGAGGTCTGTATGAGTTTCCATGAATGGAGCAAGACGGAATAAATGATAGGTTTCGGCTAAGATCTCGTATACCCCCTGCTCCATGATAGCGGGGCGCATATTCACGTTAATAAAGGTGGGAGAAAATACTATGTTATATACGTCCCCGTTATCCAAAGAGCCGATCACAGTTTCGCCATCCCGCAAGCAGAGCGCCATAGGTGTCTCTGCCGTTATCTTGTAAGTCATGATCTCTCCTGCTTGACTGTTGACGTTCAGGGTTCCCGTACCGTTTCTGATCAGAACGAGGGAAAAGTAGCCGGAATCGGCGGGTGGAGAAAAGGGGCTCTCACCGCGTTCCGCATTGAACAGAATGATTCTTTTCAGCTTTTCTGAGATGCGTGTCAGTTGCATGGTTGCCTCCCCGAGTGGTTTGCATACATTGTAGCATATTTCTGTGCCAAATACAATACCTTTTCGGCACACCTTTGGATAGTAAAAGAACTGAAGAATCATAAAAATGCATCTCGGTTCTTGACAAATCACCTATCATAGTATATAATAATATATGATTACAAATGATAGGTGGTATATCATGAAAGATTTAATTAAAGCTATCCGCTTTGCAGCCAATATGAATCAGGAGCAGTTCGCGTCGGCCCTCGGCACAACTCCGCTTTCTATCAACCGTTGGGAGAATGGTAAAACTCTGCCCAACCGTATGGCGCAGACACAGTTATATAATTTTTGCAAAGAGCATGCGATTGATGTTGCACAGCTCATCATAGACACAAAAGCATACGGAGATACTGATAATAAGCTCGTCCTCTATCACGGATCGAAGAAAGGTATTATAGGAGATATCGCACCTATCAGCCGCGGCGAGTGTGACTTCGGTAGGGGCTTTTATATGGGGACGAATACGCTTCAGCCGTTAACTCTTGTTTGCAATGAGGACAAACCCAAGTTCTACACGGTTGAGCTTGATATGACAGGGCTGAAGGTGTTGACCGTTGAGATCGGCATGGATTGGGCTATGCTTATTGCTTACTACCGCAAGGAGATGGAGAGCGCCAAAGGCACACCTATTTACGAAAAATATGCACGCATGGCTGACGGTTATGATGTGATTATCGGATACATTGCAAACGACCGTATGTATACCGAGCTTTCCCGTTTCTTCAACAAAACACTTACCGACGTGGCTCTTATCAATTGCCTCTCTGCCCTTGACCTTGGCAAGCAATACGTTGCAATCAGTGAAAAGGCGTGTAGGCAGATTAAAATTCTGAAGGAAGAACCTCTCTCCCAGTTGGAGCTTTCGTTGCTCAAGGACATGAGTGCAGAAAGAAGAAAAGAAGGAATTGCGCTGGCAGAGGAAATCGAGGTTAAATACCGTCGCGAAGGCAAATTCTTCGACGAAATAT